>NZ_BAAAQK010000024.1:0-96353 GCF_039531635.1 Pseudonocardia ailaonensis
CCAGCTCTTCCGACAGCTCGAAATCGGGCCGCCGACAGTCCTTGACGCGACATAGGAGCGTCCCGTTCCCCAGCGTCACCCCAGCGCTGCTGCCGCCACCCCACATCGCACTCGGAACGATCAACACTCCGCGAGCGCCACCTCAACGCTGGCTGCACCACCAACTCGTCACCCTCGGAACGATCACCACCCACGACTGTGACTCCAGCGCCGTCCGCCCCACCATCGCGTCACCCTGGGAAGGATCACGACCGCGAGCGCCACCTCAACGCTGCCTGCCCCACCATCGCATCCGCCCCAAACCTGACCCGTTCCCCAGCGTCACTCCAGCGCTGCTGCCGCCACCCCACGTCGCACTCGGAACGATCAACACTCCGCGAGCGCCACCTCAACGCTGGCTGCACCACCAACTCGTCACCCTCGGAACGATCACCACCCACGACTGTGACTCCAGCGCCGTCCACCCCACTATCGCGTCACCCTCGGAACGATCACCACCGCGAGTGTCACCTCAGCGCTGTCCGCCCCCCACCCCCGTCACCCTCGGAATGATCATGGGCGGCGAGGACCTGGCGGGCGCGGGTGCGGAGGGTGCTGATCACCTCCGGCGGGTCGAGGGCCTCGACGTCCGGGGCGAGGGACCACACCACGGCGGCGGCGTGGTGGAGGTCGGCGAAGCGGGCGTCCACCTCCACCCAGCCGTCGAGCGCCGGGGCCGGGACGTCCGGGATCGGGTACAGCGCGGTGCCGGCGAGCTCTGCGAGCCGCTCCTCCCGCACCCGGACCCGGACCACGACGCCCGGGAGCGTGGCCCGGAAGCGCTCGCGACGGCGCTCCCAGAGTTCCTCGAGATCCACTCCGGACGGCCGTCGCGCGGGTTCGGCGAGCTCCTCGGCGGTGGTGATCCGCGAGATGCGGTAGGTGCGGTCCGCGCCGTCGTGCAGCGCGAGCAGGTACCACTGGCCCGCGGCTTCGACGAGCCCGATGGGGTCGATCACGCGTTCCCGCGGCTGCCCCGTCCCCGACAGGGAGGCCTCCCGAGACCGGTAGCCGAGCCGCAGCCGGTGCCCCGCCAGCACCGCCCGCTGGACGACGGCCAGGTGCGAGCCCGGGGCAGCCGCCTCGTACAGCCATCCGCTCCGCCGGACCAGCACGCGTCCGGCCGCGTCCGTGGCGGCGACCCGCGCCCCCTCCGGCATCGCCGCGACCACCTTCCGGATCGCCGACGAGAACGCGGAGCCGAGACCCAGCGCGTCGGACGTGGCGCGGGCCGGCGAGGTCAGCAGCGCGACCGCCTCGTCCGGGGTGAGCCCGGTGAGATCCGTGGAGAAGCCCGGGAGCAGCGCGAACCCGCCGTGCCGGCCGCGCTCGGCGTAGACCGGGATGCCGGCGGTCGAGAGCGCCTCGACGTCCCGCAGCACGGTCCGGGTGGAGACCTCCAGCTCCGCGGCGAGCTCCGGCGCCGTCATCCGGCCGCGGTGGCGCAGCAGGAGGACGAGCGAGAGCAACCGATCCGCGCGCATCCGCGAATCGTGACAGAAAATCATGACAGAGGATGTCGTGTTTCGGCGCCAGGGTTGCCCCATGACCACCACCGAGATCGATCCCCGCACCGTCTACGCCGGCGCCCTCGACTGGGCCGCCACCGTCGTGGGAGGGGTACGCGAGGACCAGCGAGGCCTTCCGACTCCCTGCCCCGAGTTCGACGTCGACGGCCTGACCAGGCATCTCGTCGGGACCGTCCACAAGATCGCGCTGATCGGCGCCGGCACGCAGGACCCACAGGCGCTGCCGGCCACGATCGGCCCGGACGAGGACCCCCTCGCCGAGCTCGCCGCCGCGCGGGAGGACATGGAGGGGATCTGGGCCGCGGCCGACGTGCTGGAGCGCGAGGTGGCCGCCCCGTGGGGCCGCACACCGGGTCGGCTGGCGCTGTGGGGCTACGTCAACGAGCTGCTCGTCCACACCTGGGACGTCGCGGTGTCGACGGGGCAACACGCCGAGGGCCCGGCCGAGGGGAGCGAGCTGGCCCTCGCGATCGCGACGACGCTCGTCCCCGCGGAGCGCGAGGGCTTCCCGTTCGCCCCGCCGGTCGCGCCCGCGGTGGACGCCGGGCCGACCGAGCGCCTGGCGAACTGGTCCGGGCACTCCCGGTAGCTCACCCCTCCGGCGCCAGCACCCAGGCGGCCGCGTAGAGGACGATGCCGGCGCCGAAGCCCAGCACGGTCAGGGCGACGAGCCCGATCCGGATCACCGCGGCGTCGACGCCGAGGCTCTCGGCGAGCCCGCCGCAGACACCGGCGACCATGCGGTCCTCGGTGCTGCGGTGGAGCCGGAAGGGCTTCTTCTCGTTCTCGGACGTGGGGGCGGGGGTCATCGTGGTCTGTTCCATGACGACGACACTGCCGCCCCGCGGGCCGCCGGACCTCCGGGAACCACCCCGAGAGGGCCCGGATCCTCAGCCTCGGGGATGTCGGGGTTCGGGGGCCCGCCACGTGGGGTCCTGCTCGACCCGCCGGGGCACCGCGGGTGCGGGCGGCTCCGGAACCTGCCGGTCCCGCAGGCGCACCATCCGGCCGACGAGCAGCGCGACGACGAGGGCGACGGCCACCCAGGCCACCACCCCGACGACGATCCACCCGGCGACGGACATACTTCGGCTCCCTGTAACCGATCCTGTCGCCGAGTGTCCCCGAACAGCCCCCTGAGTGCACGCGGTAGAAGGAGTGACCCGCCGGCACGAAAGGCGACGCGGGGTGGCCGTCCCTCAGCCGACGTCGGGCAGCGCCGGGCCGAGCAGGTCGTCCGCGTCCACGATCCGGTAGGCGTACCCCTGTTCGGCGAGGAACCGCTGACGGTGCGCCGCGTAGTCGGTGTCCAGGGTGTCCCGGGACACGACCGAGTAGAAGTGCGCCTGCCGGCCGTCCTTCTTCGGCCGCAGCAGCCGCCCGAGCCGCTGCGCCTCCTCCTGGCGGGAGCCGAAGGTGCCCGAGACCTGCACCGCGATCGTCGCCTCCGGCAGGTCGATGGAGAAGTTCGCGACCTTGCTGACGACGAGCCGCGAGATCTCGCCCTTGCGGAACGCGTCGAAGAGCGACTCGCGCTCCTTGTTCTTCGTGGAGCCCTGGATGACGGGGCAGTCGAGGACCTCGCCGAGCTCGTCGAGCTGGTCGAGATAGGCACCGATGACCAGCGTGGGCTCCCCCGGATGGCGGTCCAGGATCGCCTTGACGACGGGCAGCTTCGTGTTCGCCGTGGACGCCATGCGGTACCGCTCCTCGGCCTCCGCGGTGGCGTACATGATCCGCTCGTTCTCGGTCAGGGTGACCCTGACCTCGGTGCACTCGGCGGGCGCGATCCAGCCCTGCTCCTCGATGTCCCGCCACGGCGCGTCGTACCGCTTGGGGCCGATCAGGGAGAAGACGTCCCCCTCCCGGCCGTCCTCGCGGACGAGGGTGGCGGTCAGCCCGAGCCGGCGGCGGGACTGCAGGTCCGCCGTCATCCGGAATACGGGGGCGGGCAGCAGGTGCACCTCGTCGTAGACGACCAGGCCCCAGTCGCGGGAGTCGAACAGCTCCAGGTGCTTGTACTCGCCCTTGGTGCGGCGGGTGATCACCTGGTACGTGGCGATGGTGACCGGGCGGATCTCCTTCTTCTCCCCCGAGTACTCGCCGATCTCCTCCTCGGTGAGGTTGGTGCGCGCAATCAGCTCGCGCTTCCACTGCCGGCCGCTCACCGTGTTGGTGACGAGGATCAGGGTGGTCGCCTTGGCACGGGCCATCGCGGCCGCGCCGACCAGCGTCTTCCCGGCGCCACAGGGCAGCACCACCACGCCGGACCCACCGTCCCAGAACCCGTCGACCGCCTGGGCCTGGTAGTCGCGCAGCTCCCAGCCGTCCTGCACGAGGTCGATCGGGTGGGCCTCGCCGTCGACGTACCCGGCGAGGTCCTCGGCCGGCCAGCCGATCTTCAGCAACAGCTGTTTGAGGTTGCCGCGCTCGGAGGCGTGGACGATCACGGTGTCCTGGTCGATCCGCGCGCCGAGCAGCGGGGCGATCTTCTTCTGCCGGAGCACCTCCTCCAGCACCGCGCGGTCCGTCGTCGCCATGACCAGGCCGTGGGCCGGGTGGTTGGCGAGCGTGAGCCGGCCGTAGCGGCCCATGGTGTCCACGACGTCGACCAGCAGCGGCTGGGGCACCGCGTACCGGGAGAAGCGGACGAGCGCGTCGACGACCTGCTCGGCGTCGTGCCCCGCGGCGCGCGCGTTCCACAGCGCGAGCGGGGTGACCCGGTAGGTGTGGATGTGCTCGGGGGCGCGCTCGAGCTCGGCGAACGGCGCGATGGCCATCCGGGCCTCGGCGGCGGCCGGGTGGTCCACCTCGAGCAGGAGCGTCTTGTCGGACTGGACGATGAGCGGTCCGTCGGTCACGCACGGTCCCTTCGGGGGTGTCGATCAGTGCCCGGGTCACCACGGAGGGTGAGTCGGGCGGTTGTCCACGTACGGTGAGCGGTCGGTGGTGCCGCCACCCGATCGGGGTTGTCCACTCCACACCCGATCGGGGTGGGAAGTGGCCCACCTCGGGCTATGCTTCCGGGCGCAAGTCGCAGTACGTACGTGTGCCAAGACGATTCTATCGCCGGTTCGGCGCAGGCGACCTCCCCAGCGGTCGCGTGTCGCGGAAACGGCAGTACGAGCAGCGGCGGTGGGCCGTCCGCCCCGGGGAACACCCCGGGTGCGGCGGCGCGCCGGCGCGAGACCGGAAGGCCCGAACGATCGACACCGCGCTCCCCGCCGGACCCGTCGCACCGCCCCCAGCCAGGTCGTGCGCCGCTCGGCCACTGGTCGCTACCAGCGCGCACCTCGGCTCCCGCCGGTGCTCGCGGGGCGCAGATGCACGGTCGGGCATGTCAAGGTCGTTCAGGTCGTCGCGAGCCGGATCCAGGGAGACGTTGACGTGACCAGCAACGAGCGTGGCCCCTCGTGGTCCGAGCGACTGAACCCCCGCAACTGGAGCCTGGCCGCCAAGCTCGTGGCCGTCGGCCTCGTGCCCACCGTCCTGGCCCTGGTGCTCGGGGTGCTCCGGGTGTCGGAGCAGGCGAGCGACGCCGCGCGCATCGGCACCGCCAGCGAGGTGCTCCAGGTGCGGCAGGACGTCGCGAACGTCAGCACCACCCTGCGTGAGGAGCGCAACGCCGCCACCCTGTACGTGGCCGGCGGCCGCAAGGGCGACCGGACCGCGCTGGAGCAGGCGGGCGCGGCCACGGACGCGAAGATCAACACGCTGCGCACCTCCCTCACGGGCGCGAGCGCGGTGCTGGACGGGTCGAGCACCGCGGCGGAGTCGCTCGCCGACGGCGGGTACACCCAGCTCCCCGTGCTGCGCACGGACGTGAGCAACATCAACGGTGACGTGCTCGACGACGTCATCAACCGGTACACGGCGATCCTGCAGCGCGCGGACGTCCTCGAGCGCGCCCTGATCCGCCAGTCACGCGCGGACGCCCAGGGCGGTCTCGGCGACGCGCTGACCGCCACCAGCCAGGCCAGCGAGGCGCTGGCCCTGCAGCACTCGGTGCTGGCCGGCGCGATCGTCTCCAAGGTGCTCACCGACAGCGGGCGCAGCGCGGCCTCCGCGGCGGACGCCTCCTTCACCTCGGCATTCGCCGACTACCAGGTCGTGCTCACGCCCGCCCAGCTCGCCCAGTACGGCAACTTCGCGACGGACGGGGCGAACGTCCAGCGCGAGTACCTGCGCAACGCCGTGCTGTCCAGCCGGCCGGTCGTCGCGGACCTCGCCACCTGGGACTCCGCGTACCAGCAGGCCGCGGGCGCGGTGGACCGCTCCGCGACCGCCGTCTCGGCCGAGCTGACGAACGGCGTCCGGGCCGCGCAGGCGGACGCCAGCAACCAGGCCGGCATCAACTCGGTCATCCTGATGCTGGGGCTGTTGCTCGGCATCGCCATCATCGTGCTGCTGGCCCGCAGCCTGATCCGCTCGCTGCGGGTGCTGCGCCACTCCGCCATGGACGTCGCCGAGCGGCGGCTGCCCCAGGCGGTCGAGGACCTGCGCGCCGGCAACCCGCTCAACGCCGTCGTCGAGCCCGTTCCGCTCACCGGCCGGGACGAGGTCGGCCAGGTGGCCCGCGCGTTCGACGCCGTGCACGGCCAGGCCGTCCGCCTCGCGGTGGACCAAGCCGCGCTGCAGAGCAACGTGTCGAACATGTTCGTCAACCTCTCCCGCCGCTCGCAGGCGCTGGTCGAGCGCCAGCTACAGCTGATCGAGCAGCTGGAGAGCAACGAGCAGGACCCGGACCAGCTGTCCAACCTGTTCCAGCTGGATCACCTCGCCACCCGTATGCGGCGCAACTCCGAGAACCTCCTGGTCCTCGCGGGTACGGACCTCGCGAAGCGGAACGTCGCCCCGGTCCCCGTGGTCGACGTGCTGCGGGCCGCGGTGTCCGAGATCGAGCAGTACCAGCGGGTCGTCGTGCAGCCCCCGCCCGTGGCGACGATCGCCGGGCGCGCCGCGTCCGACCTCGTGCACCTGCTGGCCGAGCTGCTCGACAACGCCACCAACTTCTCCCCGCCGGACTCGCAGGTGGTCATGGCCACCACGCGGGCGAACGACGGATCGCTGCTGGTCGAGATCGCGGACCGCGGCGTCGGCATGGCGGACCACGAGCTGTCCGAGGCCAACCAGCGCCTCGACTCGCCGGCCGCGGTCGACGTGTCGGCCTCGCGCCGGATGGGTCTGTTCGTGGTCGGCCGGCTGGCCCACCGCCACGGCCTGGGCATCCACCTCGGTGGCGCCACGGGCGGCGGCACCGGTGGCCTCACCGCCTCGGTGACGGTCCCGGCGAGCCTCGTGCCCACGGCCGAGCAGCCCGAGCGGCGCCCGGTCCCCGCCGGTGCCCGCACCGGTGGCGCCGACACCTTCGGCGGGCCGCAGGCCTTCGCCGGGGCGCCCGCCGCCCCCGCACTGCCCTCGACGGTGCCCGCCCAGCGGCCCGGCAGCAACGGCAGCGCGCCGCGCCCGCTGTCCGCCCTGGTCGCCGGCGACGACGGCCCGATGAGCCCGGCGCCTGCCTTCGGTGGGCGCCCGCCCACCCCGCCGGTCAACGGCGTGGGTCTGCCGGTCCGTCGCCCCGGCCCGCCGGACGACGAGGCGCCCGACTCCTCCGGCTCGCCGGACTCCCCCTCGGACGGTCCGCAGCGGCCCGCGGGTCCCGACGGCGGCCCGTGGCCGGTCGAGAACCTCCAGCGCCCGCCGAACGGTCAGACGTACCCGACCCGCCAGGTCAACGGCTTCGCCGGACACGAGGAGCGCCCCGGTGACCCGGGTGGGCTGCCGCGGCGCACGCCGCGCGGCGTCGACCCGGCCGGGCCGGAGGCCCCCCAGTCCGACCGTCCCGGTCTCGCGGCCGGTGCTCTCGGCGCCGCCGGTGCGATCGGTGCCGCCGCCGCGGGTGCCACCGCGTTCGGCCGCGGAGCCCGGGACGACGACGCAGCCCCGACCGGCTCGGAGACCGTCGACGGGCCCACCGCCCTCGCCGGGGACGTGCACGAGGACACCGAGGGCGGGGCCGCCCTCCCTCAGCGGGGCCTGTCGGCTCTCGCCGGTGGACTCTCGACCCCGGACGCCCCGGCGGAGCGGGACGGGCGTGACACCCCGGCCCGGCCCGGCGCCGAGCCTGGTCGTGGGACCGCGGGGACGGCGCAGGGCAGCGGCCCCGCCGGTCCGTCCGTCGAAGCGACCCGCTCGGATCGGTCCTGGCCGGACCGGTCGGATCGGGCCCAGGCAGCTCCCGCGGACGCCGAGACGCCCGCCCGTGCGGACGGCCCGGACAGCTCGGGCCCGGCCGCACCGCCGGTGCCCCCGTCGACCGCGGCGGGCCTGCCCCGGCGGACGCCGGGTGCGAACGGCGCGAGCCCGCGCCCGCCGTCGGCCCTGCCCCGGATGCCCCTCGCGGGCGGCCCGGACTCCACGCGTACCGACTCCGCACGTACCGACTCCGCACGTACCGACTATGCACGCCCCGGTGGCCCGGAGCGCTCCGACGGCGCGGCCGCAGACCTGCCCCGCCGCCCCCTCGGCGGCCGGACGGACGGCCCCGGCGCCCTCCCCCGTCGACCGCTCGGCGGCCGGACGGACGGACCGGACGCCTTCTCCCGCAAGCCTTTCGGTGACCAGCAGGACAGCGGCTCCGAGGGCGGCGACGCCCCACGGTCCCTCGCCCGCGGTCCCCTTGGCGACCGGTCCGACGGATCTGCGGACCGCACGGACGCGCCCGGGGCCCTGCCGCGCCGGTTCCCCGGCGCCCCGCAGGAGCGGCCCGGCACCGGCGCGCCCGCCGCTGATCCGGCTGTCGCCGACGGTTCGCCCGCTGATCGTTCCCCTGCGGATCGCTCCGCCGGTGATCGGCCTGCCGAGCGCCCGGGCGGCGTCCCGGCGGCGGATCGGACCGGACCGGACACCTCGCCCGGCTCGCCGGAGGGCGAGCGCGACGAGGCGGCGGACACCGCCGAGTCCCGCGAGACGGTCCGCCCGATCGCCGCGGACGAGGGTCCGGCGAGCTCGGGAACGGCCGACGAGAACGCCGGCCCGGACCGTGGCACTCCCGCGACCGGCAGCCCGGCCTCCGCACCGTCCACCCGGTCCTGGGCCGCTGCGCCCTCGGCCGGCCGGTCGCCGGTCACCTCGGGCGCGGACGGCGCGTCCTCGGCCGGCCCGGTCGCGGACCGCCCGGACACGGACAAGGCGTCCCTGGCCGGCTCCGACACGACGCGCGCGGGCGCCACAGGTACGGGCACGGCGCCGGGGGTGTCCACACCGGACAGCCCCGAGACCGACGCCCGCACCCCGCTCGGCGAGACGCCGCGGCCGGGAGCCCCGGCCGGGACGCGCGCCGCGGCCGACAGCGAGTCCGACAGCGAGTCCGACACCAGGGCGGCGGCCGACGCCGCGGACGACGACCGCTCCGAGCTCACCGGCACCGAGCGCTCTGCGGCCCAGGCGCCCGGCTCCGGCACGCCCGGTTCCGGGGCGACCGGCACCGGCTCGGGAACAACCACCCCCGCGGCCACCCGCTCCGGCGGCGCGGCCGCCGAGGCCGGCCCGGCGGAGCGTCCCGGATCGGACCCCCTCTCCGAGAACGGCATCACCGTCTTCGGTGCCGCCGCGCTCGGCGCGGCGGGCCTGGCCGGTGCGGCGGCAGCTCGCCGACGCGGCGAGGAGCCGGAGATCCGGCAGGACGCCGACTCCCGAGGACCGGGCTCCGACGGATCGGATTCCACCGGACCGGGTTCGCAGGGACCGGGCTCCGACAGGCCCGGCTCCGAGGGCCCCGCCGGGGCGGACCTGCCCCAGCGCCCCGCGGCGGCCTCCCCGGCAGGCCCCGCCGACACCCCCCAGGACGACCCCGCCGGCACCTCTCAGGGCAGCCCGTCGGGCGCACCCCAGGGTGCCGGCCTGCCCCGCCGGATCCCCGGCGGCGCACCGACTCCCCCCGGCGCCCCGTCGGGCCTCCCCCAGCGGGCGGCAGCGAACGGCAGCCCCCAGGGGCTCCCGGGCGGTACCGGCAGCGATGCGGGTCAGGGCGGCCTGCCCGTCGGCCCCGCGGGGCTGCCGCAGCGTCGTCCCGGGCGCCCGCCGACGGCACCGGCGCCGACCGAGGGGCTGTTCTCCTCGACCACCCCGGCCGCCGGTCAGGGCGGGGGCGGCCAGATGCGCCGTCCCGGCGGCTTCGAGCCGCGGACCCCGGCGACCGCCCGCCCGGACCAGACCGCCACCGGTCCGAGCGGCTCCGCCCAGTCCGACCAGACCGGGTTCGAGCAGACAGGGTTCGGGCAGACCGAGCCGGAACCGACCGGGCTCCAGCAGACCGGGCCCGCACAGACCGGGTTCGGGCAGGCCGGGTTCGGACAGACCGATCCCGGCCGGGACGGGCTGGGCCAGTCCGGGGCGGCACAGTCCGAGCCGGGCCAGTTCAGGGCAGGACAGTTCGGGGCAGGACAGGCAGGCGCGGACGGCATCGACGGCATCGAGACCGGCCGGCCCCCCTACGCACCGTCGGCCCCCGCCGGCCCGTTCCAGGGCGGCCCCACCGGACCCGAGTACACCGACGGCGGCCGGGCCGAGCCCACGGGCGCCGCGTCGGAGCCCGGCTCCGACCGGCGGCCCGCCTTCGGCGCTCCCGCGGCGTACCGGCCCGAGAACGGGACCCCCCGGGGCCCCGCACCGGAGAACCGCGGCCCCAACGGCTTCCCGGGCAACGGGACCGGGCAGGGCAACGGACTCGGCCAGGGCAACGGGAACGGCTTCGGGAACGGCTTCGCCGGCCCGGGCCTGCCCGCCTACGGCCCCGGCGCCACCCCGGCACCCGGCCGCCCCGACCCCCGCCCCCTCGGCGCGGGCGCCCTGGGCGGCCCCAGCCCCCAGGCCGGCTTCGACCTGGGCCAGACCACACCGATCTTCGAGGAGATCGCGTCGGCCTGGTTCCGGTCCAACCGCTCCGTCCCGGTGCGCTGGGCGGACGGCCCGGACGGTTCCGGCCCGGCTCCCGAGCCGGAACCCGCCCCCCGGGCGGGCGGCGCGTTCGCCACGGCGGCGGACGAGGGTTGGCTGGTCGCGGACCGCACCGCGACCGAGACCGAGGCGGAGTCCAACCGTCAGAGCGAGACGACGGACGCCGGCCTCCCCAAGAGGAGGCCCCGGGCGAAGCTCGTCCCGGGCAGCGCGGCAGGATCCGCGGTGCTGGCCCCGCCCTCGGGACCGGCACGCAACGCGGAGGCGATCCGGGGCCGGCTGGCGTCCTACCAGCAGGGCGTCCGGCAGGGCCGGGAGAGCCGCCTGCGCCGCCAGGCGGCGGGTGGACCGGGTAGCGAGCGGACCCGGAGCGAGACCGAGCAGCACGAGGAGAACCAGTGATCGGGCAGGGATTCGCCGGCACGACCGGCCCGACCGACGTCAGGGAGGTCGCGGCGTGACCGCACCACAGACCCAGCCCAGCCGCTTCGGATGGTTGGTGACCAACTTCGCGGAGAAGGTCCCGGGGGTCGCGCACGCGATCGTCGTCTCGGCGGACGGGCTGCTGCTCACCGCCTCGGACCGGCTCCCCCGCGACCGCGCCGACCAACTCGCCGCGGTGGCCTCCGGGCTGGTGAGCCTGACCCAGGGCGCGGCGCGCTGCTTCGACGCCGGTGGCGTCGTGCAGACCGTCGTGGAGATGGACCGCGGGATCGTGCTGCTGATGTCGATCAGCGACGGTTCCTGCCTGGCGGTCCTCGCCTCCCCGAGCTGCGACATCGGCCTCATCGGCTACGAGATGACGCTGCTCGTCGACCGGGTCGGCCAGCTGCTCACCCCGGAGCTGCGCGCCGAGCTGCAGGGCTCGTTCGGTCCCTGACCGGGGCGAGCGACGAGTACGAGCCGTGTCCATCCGTCCGCGCAACGACCGAGGCAGGTGAGGTCCGATGACCAGTGGTCCCGACGACCCGCGCCGGCAGCAGGAGCCGACGTTCGCGGACGTGATGAACGGGTTGACCCTGGACTCAGGGCGTCCGCGCAAGCGGCGCCGCTGGGGCCGGCGACGCCCGGAGGACGAGCTGACCTCGCCCTCCGGCGACTCCGGCCGGCACGAGCTGCCGCCCGCGCCCGGTGACGCCGGGTTCGCCGGTTCCGGCTACGGCAACTACCAGACGGGCCCGATCGACCGCATCCCGGACGATCCGCTGCCCCTGTCGGCGCCCACCGGCGCCGCGGCCGTGCGCCCCTACGCGTGGACCCGCGGTCGCACCAAGACCACCTTCGACCTGGCGATCGAGACGCTCGTGTCGACCAGCGCGTCGGGCCGCGACCAGCTGCACATGCTGCAGATGGAGCACCGCTCGGTCGCGGAGCTCTGCGACCGGCCGCGCTCGGTGGCCGAGGTCGCCGCGCTGCTCTCACTCCCCCTCGGCGTCGCCCGCGTGCTGCTCGGCGACATGGCGGGGCTCGGTGTCATGACGGTGCACCAGACCGCGAGCACCACCGGCAACCTGCCGGATCTCGCACTGATGGAAAGGGTGTTGAGTGGACTCCGTCGGCTCTAGTTACCCCGCCAGCGGGGCCGCCCCGGCCGCGGCGACGCGGCCGCCGAGCCCGGCACCGCGCCCGGGGCCGACCACGATCTCGGCGAAGATCGTAGTGGCCGGTGGCTTCGGCGTGGGCAAGACGACGTTCGTCGGCTCGGTGTCGGAGATCGACCCGCTGACCACCGAGGCCGTGATGACCGAGGCCAGCGCCGGTCACGACGACCTGTCGGCCACCCCGAACAAGCAGACCACCACGGTCGCGATGGACTTCGGCCGCGTCTCGCTCGACTCGGACCTGATCCTGTACCTGTTCGGGACGCCCGGGCAGCACCGGTTCTGGTTCATGTGGGACGACCTGGTGCGCGGCGCCATCGGCGCGGTCGTCCTCGTGGACACCCGCCGGCTCGCGGACTGCTTCGCGGCGATCGACTTCTTCGAGGACCGCGGCCTGCCGTACGTGGTGGGGCTCAACGCCTTCGACGGCCTGCAGCAGTACCGCGTGGAGGACGTCCGCGAGGCCATGTCGATCGACCCGTCGATCCCGATCATCACCTGCGACGCCCGCAACCGGGAGTCGACCAAGCAGGCGCTGATCGCGCTCGTCGAGCACGCCATGGCCGCCCGGATGGCCGCGGGCGGGGCCCGCTAGCCGGCTCTGCGGCACTCAGCTCTCGAGGACCGCGATCCGCGTGATCCGGTGCAGCGGGAGGCGGTGCAGCTCCCCGTCCACGGCGTCCCGCCCCTCGACCACGCCCCCGCCGACGAGGGTCGGGGCGAGCACGCGCTCGCCCTGCACGCCGTGCCGGTCGACGTAGCCGATCCACACCCGTCGCTGCTCCCGCGCGGCCTCCTGCAGCGTCGCCAGCGTCCGGGTGGTCGTGGGCCCCGCTCCCGTCCGGGCCGCGGCGAGCACGTCCCCCGCCCGCATCTTGGCGACGATCGCGTCGAGCCGTTCCGCGGACGGCTCCGGTGTCGTGATCCGGCCCCGCGGCTGGCGCGGGTCCGTGCGGCGACCCCGCGGCCCGAGGTCGAGCACCGAGCCCGCCGCGTCCTCGGCGGCGGGGCTGAACCCGGCCGCCCGCAGCAGGTCCAGGACCTCGGCGAGCGCGACGGGGCTGACGGCCACCGTGGGGGCGATCCGGCGCAGCTCCGCGGGCACGACGTCCGGGTGCGCGAGCACCTCCGACAGGAGCACCTCGTCGTCCGCGCGGAGGAACGACGCCGCCACCCCGCCGCGCAGCCGCCCGTGCCGGCGGCCGACGTCGTCCACCAGGTAGGTCAGGGCCTGCGGGACGGGTGTCGACGAGTGCCGCTCCAGCAGGTCCCGCAGGTCGGTGACCGAGCGGCCGGCGTCGAGCGCGCGCCGGACGCTCGTCTCGGTGAAGCGGTACACGGTGGCGCCACCCGCGGACTCGACGTCCGCCATCAGCCGCAGCTCGCGGGCCAGCCAGGCCACCAGCGGCCCGGGGGCGACGGCGGTGAGGTCCGCCTGCAGGAACACGGTCTCGCCCGGTTCGGGCAGCACCGCCCGCAACGCGGCGACGACCGGGGCGTTGTCCCCCGGCGCGGTCGCGAGCACCACCCGTCCGGGCTCCGAGACGGCCTCCAGGGCCACGACGCCGACGACGGTCCCCTCGGAGAGCGCCCACTCGACCAGCTCGTCCCGCAGCCGCCCGCCGCGCCGCGGCGCCCGCCACGCGAGCAGCTCTCCCAGTGCCGCCGGGCTGGTGACCGAGGTGCCCGGCGGCAGCGCGGCCAGCGCCTCGAGCACCCGGCGGCGGTCCCGGGCGGCCAACGGGCGGCGCAGGGTCTCCGACAGGGCGTTGATCGGACGGTCCTGGTCGTCCCGGCGGCCGACCAGCCCGGGCAGCCGCTGCAGGTCCAGCCAGGCGCGCGCCAGCGCCGTCCAGCGGTGCTCGGGGGACCCGGCCAGCCAGATGTCCGCGGTCGTGGTGGGCAGCCAGTCCGGGTTGGGCGAGTCGCTCTCCCCGATCAGGTCCGCGGCCAGCGCGATCTCGACGATCAGGGCGGTGGCCGTCTCGTCGGTGTCCAGCTCGCGGGCGGTGCGCCGCAGGTCCCGCACGCTCAGCCCGCCGGAGCGCAGCACAGCCGGCGGGGCGGTCCCCCACAGCTCCACGAGCCGCTCGGTGCGGCGCAGCAGCTCCATCGCGGCACCGCCCGCGGTGCCGTCGACCTGTCCGGGCGGGCGCTCCCGGGTGTCGAGCGCCGGCGGCAGCGCGACGATCCGGCCCATCGGCCGCTCCCCGCGCAGCGCGATCCCGACCTGCTGGGGAAGCTCCACGGTGTCGGAGTCGACCCGGATCAGCAGGCCTTTCGCCAGCAGGCGCCCGACCGGGGTCTCCGGCGCGCCCGCGGAGCGGCTGCGGCCGATCGGCGGGCCGGCCACGAGCGCGTCGAGCACCCGGCGCTCGTCCGGCTCGAGGGCCGCGAGCATCGCGGGCAGCTCGCTCGACGCCGCGGGCCCGCCCGCGCGCCGGCCGAGGTTGCCGGGATGGGTGGGCACGATGTCCCGGACGGCGTGGACGACCCGCAGTCCCTGCTCGTCCTCCCACACCAGCGCCCGCTCGCGCAGCGCCACCAGGGCCCGGTCCAGGGCCTCCGCGGGGACGTCCGGGCCGAGCAGCGCAGCGAGCCCGTCGCGCTCGGCACCGGTGTGGTCCGCGTCCGCCACCACCAGGGCCTCGACGACGGCGAGGGTCACGGTGTCGAGCTCGTCGCACGCCCGGTGCACGGACGCGCGGATGCCGGCCCGCGTCGCGAGCACCGTGAGGTCCGCGGGCGGCGGCACGGCGAGGTCCGGCCGCAGCCGGAGCAGGGCGGCCAGGCTCGCGTCGTCCTGCGCGCGCAGCGCGTCGACCAGGGAGGTGGTCATCGGTTCCACGGTAGCCGCCCACCCCCGGGGGCGATCAGGGATACTGGACGCCGGTTCGGTCACGTCCGGCGATGCGCCGGCCGGGACCTGCGAACGAGGACACAGTGGAGGACAGCCGTGGCGAAGAACCTCAGGCCGGGACGCATCGACCCCACCTGGCCGGACCTGGCGGACGGCGAGCACCCGCTCACGGAGCTGCTGGGGCCGGTGCAGGGCAACATGTCACCGTTCGGGGACATCGAGTTCCCGCTCGACTCGGTGCCCTACGAGCACCCGGTCACGGAGATCAACAAGTAGTGCCGGCCGCGGGCCTGCTGCTCGCCGCCGGCGCCGGGCGCCGGATGGGCGGGCCGAAGGCCCTGGTCGAGCTCGACGGCGAGCTGCTCGTCCACCGGGCACTGCGCGTGCTGGCCGCGGGCGGTGCCGCCCCGCCGACCGTGGTCGTCGGCGCGCAGGCCGCCCGGGTGCGCGCCGCCGTCGGCGGCGCGGCCGAGGTCGTCGAGGCCGCGGACTGGGCGGAGGGCATGGGCGCCTCGCTGCGCGCCGGCCTCACCGCGCTGGAGCCCACGGCCGCGCAGGCCGTCGTCGTCCACCTGGTGGACCTCCCGGGCGTCACGGCCGAGGCCGTGGCCCGGCTGGTCGCCCTGGGCACTCCCGGGGCCCTCGCCCGCGCGGCGTACGGCGGCGCTCCCGCTCATCCGGTCCTGCTGGGCCGCGCTCACTGGCCGGCCGTCCGCGAGGCCGCGGTCGGCGATGCGGGCGCCAGGGGCTATCTGAGGGGCAATCCCGCCGTGGTCCTCGTCGAGTGCGGCGACATCGCCACCCCGGAGGATGTGGACACCCCCGAACAACTGCACTCCCGTGAGTGGCGATAGTCGCCATGGCGACCATCGCCACTCACGACGTGATTGCGCGGCGCGCCCGAGGTACAGGGCGCGCCGCGCAGAGCAGATCAGGGCCCTGACCCGGGCCGGGGATCCGGCCCTAGATCAGGACGACCTGACCGGGCTTGATGAGGTTCGGGTTGCCCTGCAGCGCAGGGTTCTTCGCCAGCAGCGACTGCCAGCTGCCCAGCCCGTGGGCCGCGGCGATCTTCCCGAGGGTGTCGCCCGCCTTCACCACGTAGCTGCCGGCCGCGGCCGGGGCGCTGAGGCGGATCTGCGGGGCGACCGGGGCCGCCGGGGCGGAGCGCTGGGTCGCGGCCTCGCCGGTGGCGCCCGCCTTGCGCGAGCAGACCGGCCACGCGCCCCAGCCCTGCTTCGCCAGCACGCGCTCGGCCACGACGATCTGCTGCGCCCGGCTGGCCTGGTAGGCCGCGGGGGCGTAGTCGCCGCCGCCGAAGCCCTTCCAGGTCGACGGGGTGAACTGCAGGCCGCCGGAGAAGCCGTTGCCGGTGTTGATGGCCCAGTTGCCGCCGCTCTCGCACTGCGCCACGCGGTCCCACGTGGAGTCCGCGGCGGCGTTGGCCGCCGGGGCGAGGGCGACGATCGGGGCGCCGGCCATCGCGGCCCCGATGGCGGTACGGGCCAGGGTGCGGCCGGTGGAGGTCGGCGCGCGGTGGCGTCCGGTGGATCGGGTCCGGTTTCGTGCCATGACGGTCTCCGTCGCGGCGCCGACCGGAATGTCGCGCCGGGCTCTCGTCCGGTGCGACGGCGGTGGGTGGCCGCCGCTTCTTCCGTCCCTGTCCCGCGTCGTGCTCCGGGGGCCGGAACCGCCGGACAGGGAGCGCGTCGCGGTTCCGTGGCCCTCCGGCGCAGTGGGGGAGTCCTTCGGGCCGCAGCGGACCGTACGGGCTGCTCCGCCCCGGGGAAAGCGACCGCGGAATCATCCACAAGATCGACTTTGTTCGTACCGTGATCTGTGGTAGCCGCCGTCATCGCTGGTCACGCGCGTCGTATAACGAACACAACACGGTCACGATTCGCTGCGACCCGGTTGCCCCGACGTGATTCACATCACAACAGATGCCCGCCTGACGCCCTCCGCGGCCCGGACGTAGGGTGCGCACGTGGAGCTCACCCATGTCGACGCCGCCGGCGCGGCCCGGATGGTCGACGTGTCGGCCAAGGAGCCCAGCGCCCGCACCGCCGTGGCCACCGGGGTGGTCCGCACGACCGCCGAGGTGATCGACCTCCTGCGCCGCGACGGCCTCCCCAAGGGGGACGCGCTCGCCACCGCCCGGATCGCCGGGATCATGGGCGCCAAGCGGACCCCGGACCTCGTGCCGCTGTGTCATCCCATCGCACTGTCCGGCGTCACGCTGGACCTCGAGCCCGGCGAGGCCGAGGTGCGGATCCGGGCCACCGTGCGCACCACGGACCGGACCGGCGTGGAGATGGAGGCCCTCACCGCGGTCGCCGTGGCCGGGCTGACGCTCCACGACATGATCAAGGCCGTCGATCCCGCCGCCACGCTCGACGAGGTCCGCGTGGAGCGCAAGGAGGGCGGCAAGACCGGCCTCTGGGAGCGAGATGCCTGAGCGCCGGGCCGCGGTCGTCACCGCGTCGAACCGCGCCGCGGCCGGCGTCTACCCCGACCGCAGCGGCCCCGTCATCGCGGACTGGTTGCGCACCAAGGGTTTCGAGACGCCCGACCCGGCCGTGGTGCCGGACGGCGAGCCCGTGGGCGAGGCCGTGCGGGCCGCCGTGGCGGCCGGCGTCAACGTGGTGATCACGACCGGCGGCACCGGGATCTCCCCCACGGACGCGACCCCCGAGGTCACCCGGGCCCTGCTGGACTACGAGGTACCCGGCCTGGCGGACGCGATCCGCGCGTACGGGGCCCCGAAGGTCCCCACCGCGGTGCTGTCGCGGGGGGTGGCCGGCGTCGCCGGCCGCACCCTGGTCGTGAACCTGCCCGGCTCCACCGGCGGCGTGAAGGACGGGCTGGCCGTACTCGAGGGCGTGCTGGACCATGCCGTCGACCAGCTGCGTGGAGGGGACCACACATGACCGGACCGTCGCCTCAGGTGCTTCGCGCCCTCGTCACCGAGGACCCGTTGGACGTGGACGAGCACGCCCGGCTCGTCGACCACGCCGCCGCGGGCGCGGTCGTGACCTTCGCCGGCGTGGTCCGGGACCACGACGGCGGACGGTCGGTGCGGGGGCTGGAGTACAGCGCCCATCCGACCGCCGCCTCCGTCGTCGCCGAGGTGGCCGCGGCCGTCGCAGGCCGGGCACAGGGCGTGCGCGCGATCGCGGTCAGCCACCGGGTCGGCACCCTCGCCATCGGCGAGGTGGCCCTGGCCTGCGCCGTCTCGGCCGATCACCGGCAGGAGGCCTTCGCCACCTGCGCGGAGCTCGTCGAGGAGGTCAAGCGCCTGCTCCCGGTGTGGAAGCACCAGGCCTTCGCCGACGGCACGGACGAGTGGGTCAACTCGACCTGAGCGACCCACCCGGTCCGGGCGTCACGCCGTGCGCAGGACCTGACCGACGTTGATCAGGTTCGGGTTCGCCAGGCCGTTGATCTGGGCCAGCTGCTGCCAGCTGGTGCCCAGGCGCTGGGCGATCTTGCTCAGGGTGTCGCCCGCGACGACGGTGTAGCTCGGGCCGGCGACGGCGGGGGCCGGAGCCGGCGCCGGAGCCGGGGCGGAGGCCCGCACGACCGGGGCGGGCGCGACAGCACCACCCGGCGAGGCCGCGTAGCCGGTCACGCCGGCCTTCTTGGAGCACGAGGGCCAGGCGCCCCAGCCCTGCTTCGCGAGGACCTTCTCGGCGATCGCGATCTGGGTCTCGCGGGAGGCCTGGTTCGGCATCCCGGGGCCGCCGTAGGCCCTCCAGGTGGTCAGGTTGAACTGCAGGCCACCGTAGTAACCGTTGCCGGTGTTGATGGCCCAGTTGCCACCGCTCTCGCACTTGGCAAGGGCGTCCCACGCCGAGGCGGGGGCGGCGTTGGCGGTGCCCGCGAGGGCCAGCGGCGCGCCCACCGCGATCGCACCTGCGACGGCGAGGCGCGCGACGTTCCGACCGGACATGCTCATCGTGAAGCTCCATGCCGCGCCACCGGAGTGGGGTCTCCGGTCCGGGGAATCCGCAACTTCGGACCTGGGGAGCGTCCGCGGGCGACATTCGTTTCGGAATGCCGACCTTTCCGTTCCGGAAATACTTCCTCGCCCTGTCCCGTCTCGTTGCTCGACGGACCGGAAACCGCGGGACAGGGATGTGGCGCGACGGTTCCGGATGCATTTCGACCGTTCCCTGCGGAACAGCCGAGCGAGGACGCTACGTTTCGAACGACGGCGAGCGTCAAACTATGGAGAAGTGACGTCGGTCACCGTAACGAATACGTGACCCGCGCGATACCTCTAGAACCCCTGGTCAGAGGGTCATGATTACGGTGGGATCACGGTCCGACGAATTCAACCAATCCGGAAATGTTGTCGTCTCGCTCACAACCATTTCGTGACTGCCTGTGAACGGCCGTGAACGAGCGGTGATGTTCGACCGCGCCGGCCCGTGGTGGCCGACGGGCGCGCGGTGGTTCATCCTGGGGGCGTGAGTGACGTGAACCCGGGGACCCCGATCCCCGGAACCGACGGTCCGGACTCCCCCGGCGAGCTCGCCGACGCCCTTCGCGCCACCGGCTACCTCGCGGACGAGGGACTGGCGACCGCGGCCTTCCTCGCGCTGCGCATGCACCGCCCGCTGTTCTGCGAGGGCGAGCCCGGGACCGGCAAGACGGCACTGGCCCAGGCGCTCGCCCAGGTCCTCGGCGCCGAGCTGATCCGCCTGCAGTGCCACGACGGCATCGACGCCTCCCAGGCCCTCTACGACTGGGACTTCCCCCGCCAGCTCCTGCACCTGCGCGCGCTGGAGGCGGCCGCGACGGTCGAGGGCGGCACTCTCGACGCCGACAGCGTGGAGGCCTCCCTCTACGACGACCGGTTCCTGCTGGCCCGGCCGATCCTGAAGGCCCTGCGGACCTCCCCGTCCGTCCTGCTGGTGGACGAGATCGACCGCGCGGACGACGAGTTCGAGGCCTTCCTGCTGGAGGTCCTCTCCGAGCACGCGGTCACGATCCCCGAGGTCGGCGAGGTGCGGGCGAAGGTCCCGCCGGTCGTCGTCCTCACCTCCAACCGCACGCGCGAGGTGCACGACGCGCTCAAGCGCCGCTGCCTCTACCTCTGGCTGGACCACCCGGACGTCGTCCGGGAGACCGAGATCCTGCGCAGCCGGCTGCCGGGCGTCCCCGAGCGCCTCGCCCAGCAGGTCGCCGCGGCGGCCCAGCAGCTGCGGCGCACGGACCTCATCAAGCCGCCGGGGGTGGCCGAGTCCCTGGACTGGGCGCGGGCCCTGCAGCTCGTCGGTGCCCGGGACCTCGACGTGGAGAGCGCCGCCCGCACGCTCGGCGCGGTGCTGAAGTACCGCGAGGACGCGGACCGCGTCCGGCCCCAGCTCGCCGCCCTGCTCGCCAGCTAGATGAGCGGGGCCGTCGGGACCGATCCGTTCCCCGCACTCGTCGGGTTCACGGCCGTCCTGCGCGCGGCCGGCGTGCCGATGACCACGGACCGGGTCGCGGCGTTCACCGAGGCGCTCGACACCCTCGACGTCACCGACCGGATGCAGACGTACTGGGCCGGCCGGGTGACCCTGTGCTCGGACCCGGACGACGTCCGCCGCTACGACGCCGCCTTCGAGGCCTGGTTCGACCCGCAGCGCGGCAGCGGCGGCACCACGGTCACCGACGAGCGCCGCCCGCCCCCGCCGAAGCTGGCCTCCCTGATGCCGAACCAGGGTTCGGGCAGCGGGGAGGACGACGAGGACGACGGCCCCGTCGTCCGGGCCACCGCGTCGGAGACCGAGGTGCTGCGCAGCCGCGACCTGGGCGAGCTCTCCCCGGCCGAGCGCGACCACCTGCACCGGCTGATGGCCCTGCTGCGTCCCGAGCCCCCCACCCGGCCCTCGCGCCGTCGCGGCCCCGCCCGGCACGGTGCCGCCGATCCCGGCCGGACCCTGCGCGCCGCGCTGCGCAACCAGGGCGAGATCCGCACCCTGTACCGGCGCGCGCCCACCCGCCGTCCCCGCAAGGTCGTGCTGCTGGTGGACGTCTCGGGGTCGATGGAGCCCTACGCGGACTCGCTGCTGCGCTTCGCCCACGCCGTGGTCCGCCGCTCCCCGCGCAGTACCGAGGCCTTCACCCTGGGCACCCGGCTCACCCGGGTCACCCGCGAGCTGCGCCAGCGCGACGCCGAGCGGGCCCTGCGCGCGGCCGGCAAGGCCATCCCGGACTGGTCCGGCGGTACCCGGCTCGGCGAGGTCGTGGCCGCGTTCGTGGACCGGTGGGGGCAGCGCGGGGCGGCCCGCCGCGCCGTCGTCGTGATCTTCTCGGACGGCTGGGAGCGCGGCGAGCCCGAGCTGCTCGGCCGGCAGCTGGAGCGGCTCTCCCGGCTCGCGCACCGCGTGGTCTGGGTGAACCCGCACGCCGGCAAGGACGGCTACGCGCCGGTCCAGGGCGGAATAGTGGCCGTCCTCCCGTACTTGGACGAACTGCTCGCCGGGCACAGCCTGGCGACGCTGGAGAGACTCCTCGAGGTGATCAGACGTGCGTGATGTGGTCGACCAGCTCGAAGGCTGGTGGAAGAACGGCGAGCGGGCCGCCCTGGCGACGGTGGTCGCCACCTTCCGCTCGGCGCCGCGGCAGCCGGGGGCGTCGATGCTCGTCGGGCCCGGCGGCGAGGCGGTCGGCAGCGTGTCCGGCGGCTGCGTCGAGGGCGCCGTGTACGAGCTGGGGCAGGAGGTGCTGGGCAACGACCGCCCGGTCCTGCAGCGCTACGGCGTGTCCGACGACGACGCGTTCGCCGTCGGCCTGACCTGCGGCGGGATCCTCGACGTCTACGTGGAGGAGGTCTCCCCCGAGGCCTACCCCGAGTTCGGCCGGATCGCCGAGGCCATCCGGGACGAGACCCCCGTCGCCGTCGTGACGGTCGTGTCCGGGCCCGGGGAGCGCCTGGGCAAGCGGCTGATCGTGTGGGAGGACCGGGTCGAGGGCACGACCGGCTCCGCTCGCCTCGACGGCGCCGCCACGGACGACGCCCGCGGCCTGCTCGCCTCGGGCCGCAACGCCACCATCACCTACGGCACGGACGGGCAGCGCCGCGGCGAGGGCCTGATGGTCTTCGTCGAGTCCTTCGCGCCCCCGCCCCGCATGATCGTCTTCGGCGCGATCGACTTCGCCGCCGCCGTCGCCAAGATGGGGAACTTCCTGGGCTTCCGGGTCACCGTCTGCGACGCCCGGCCCGTCTTCGCCACGGCCAGCCGCTTCCCCGGCGCCAACGAGGTCGTCGTCGAGTGGCCGCACCGCTACCTGGCCACCGAGGCCGAGGAGGGCCGCATCGACGGGCGCACGGTGCTCACCGTGCTCACCCACGACCCCAAGTTCGACGTCCCGCTGCTCGAGGTCGCCCTCCGGCTTCCGGAGGTGGCCTACATCGGCGCCATGGGGAGCAGGCGCACCCACGAGGACCGGCTCGAGCGGCTGCGCGAGCGCGGCCTCACCGAGGCCGAGATCGCCCGGATGTCCAGCCCGATCGGCCTGGACCTCGGCGCCCGCACCCCGGAGGAGACGGCGGTGTCCATCGCCGCCGAGATGATCGCCCAGCACTGGGGCGGCGCCGGCACCCGGCTGGCGGAGCGCGAGGGCCCGATCCACGCCTGATCTCGGGCCCATCCTCACCACAGGGTCAGGTACCGCCCCCTCCGTCGGACGGTCCCCGCGCGGTGCGATCCGACTAGCGTCCGGACCACCGGACGAGGAGGTCGCCCCGTGTCCCGCATCGCCGCCGGTCACGCCTGATGCCGATCGTGCGCACGATCGGCCCGGCCGTCGCGTCCTCCGCCGTCGCCGCGCTCGCGACCGTCGAGCCGGACGGGCCCGTCCGGTCTACCGTGGGTGACGCGGCGCGGACTTCCCGTGTCGGCATTCCCGAGCGCGGTCCACACGGCGAGGGGCGGGAGGGCAACGTGGCTCTCGAGAACACCGACCAGCACGAGCACGAAGGCCTACGCCTGTCCAAGTTCCACGCACCGGAGATCGTCTTCGGCCCGGACTCGCTGAGGGAGGCCGCGTTCGCCGCGGTCCGGCTCGGCGCCCGGCGGCCGTTCGTCGTCACCGATCCGGGGGTCTTCGAGGCGGGCTGGCCGCACGAGCTGCTCCGCGACCTGCGCGACGCCGGGCTGAACCCCCGCCTCTGGACGGACGTCACCCCGAACCCCAAGGACCACGAGATCGAGGCGGGGTACCACGAGTACATCGCCTCCGGCTGCGACGTGGTGATGGGGCTCGGCGGCGGCTCGGTGATCGACGCGGCCAAGGGCGTGGCCCTGCTGGCCTCCAACGGCGGCCGGATCCTCGACTACGAGGGCATCGACCGGATCGCGAACCCCATCCCACCGCTGATCATGATGCCGTCGACGTCGGGCACCGGCGCGGACGTCTCGCAGTTCTGCATCGTCACGGACACCGAGCGGCACACCAAGATCACGATCATGGGACGGGCGCTGGTCCCGGACGTCTCCGTGATCGATCCCCGGCTGCTGGTCACCATGCCGGAGTGGCTCAACGCCGCCACGGGCCTCGACGCGCTGACGCACGGCATCGAGGCGTTCGTGTCGCTGGCGCACGGCCCCCTCACCGATGTCCATGCGCTGCAGGCGGTCTCGCTCGTCAACTCGAACCTGGCGCACACCATGACCGCCCCCGGCGACACCGCCGCCCGGCAGGCCATGGCGCACGCCGCGCTGGAGGCCGGGCTGGCCTTCACCAACGCCATCCTCGG
This sequence comes from Pseudonocardia ailaonensis, assembly GCF_039531635.1. Taxonomy (NCBI): domain Bacteria; kingdom Bacillati; phylum Actinomycetota; class Actinomycetes; order Pseudonocardiales; family Pseudonocardiaceae; genus Pseudonocardia; species Pseudonocardia ailaonensis. The sequence continues at coordinate 23,740 of NZ_BAAAQK010000024.1, forward strand.
CGCCACCCACGCGATGAGCCACCAGGTCGGCGGCATGCTCGACCTGCCGCACGGGGTGATCAACGGGGTGCTCCTGCCCCACGTCGTGCGGTTCAACGGAGCGGTCACCCCGGAGCGGTTCGTGCCGATCGCGCAGGCCATGGGCCTGTGCGGCCCCGGGGTCCCGGGCGACGAGGCCGTCGACATGGTGGCCGCCGCCGTGCGCAAGCTGGGCGACGAGGTGGGGGTCCCGACGGGGCTCGGCGCCCTCGGCGTCACCGAGGAGGACATCCCGCGCCTCGCCGTCCTCACCCTGGGCGACGCCTGCCTGACCACGAACCCCCGGCCCGCCTCCGTGGACCAGGTCGAGACGCTGTTCCGGGCGGCGCTGTGAGCGGAGCCGCGAACGGGTCGGTCCCGTCCTCCGGGCCCTGGCCGCCGCGGTCGCACGACGGCCGGTCGTGGCCCGGCCCGGACCTCGACGCCCTGACCGGGCTGCGCACCGGCAAGCCGTCGTTCTATCCCGAGTACCGGGTGTCGGCGGTCCGGCTGCGCCGGGTGATCCTCGCGCTCGAGGGGATCTCCTCCGCGCTCGTCCGCACCATGGAGGGCTCCGACGCGCTGGTCCGGGCCGTGGTCGCGGCCGCCGCGGACCATCTCTCCGCGGACTGGGTGGCCTTCGCCCTGGTCGACGGCCGGCTGGCCGACGCCCGGCCCCGCCACCTCGTGCTGGGCCCGGACGGCGTCGAGCGCTCCGACCTGGAGATGGTGCCGCCCGGTGTGCGCGCGCACATCGAGAAGGTGCGGGCGGGCGACTCCGGCGAGAGCGAGCACGACCGCGACGCCTCCCGCTGCCACCTCCACGTGCCCCTGCGGTTGGACTCGCGGACCGTCGGCGGCTTCGTCGCCTGGACGCCGCGGGACCGCGAGATCGACGACACCGACCGCTCGGTCATGCGCATCCTGGCCGGTCAGACCGCCTCCGCGCTGCAGAACTGCGCGCTGCTGGAACGCTCCGAGCGGCTCTATGCACGCACCGCCCGCCAGGCCGCGGACCTGCGCGCCCGCAACGCCGAGCTGCAGCAGACCCAGGAGCAGCTCGGCGCGGCGCGCCAGCGCGAGGTGCTCGACAGCGAGCGGCACCGGATCGCCCGCGAGCTGCACGACAGCGTGACCCAGTACGCGCTGTCGGCCGGCATGCACATCGAGGTGGTCCGCGGCGAGATCGCGGGGCTGGGTGCGTCGAAGGCCCTGCGCGAGCACCTCGACACCGCCAAGGACCTCACCAAACGGGCGGTCGAGCAGCTCCGTTCGGCGATCTACGCGCTCAACCACCACGAGAGCGCCGAGCAGGACCTTCCCGCGATGCTGCGCCAGCTCACCACCGTCCACATGCCGGACGAGCTGCGCATCGACGTCCGGATCGGCGGTGAGCCCGTCGCGCTGCCGGCCGAGGCCGAGCAGTCGCTGTTCCGGATCGCCGGGGAGGCGCTGTTCAACACGGCGATGCACGCCGAGGCCACCCGCGCCTCGATCCGGCTCGCCTACCGGCCCGGCGCCGTGCGCCTCACGGTGTCCGACGACGGCCGGGGCCGGCCCGAGGAGGTCCGCCGCAGCATGCGCGCGGCGGCCGTGTCTCCGTCGGGGGAGCACCGCGGGCTGGTGAACATGCAGACGAGGGCCGCCGAGATGGGCGGCACCGTGACCTTCCGCCGTGCCCGGATGGGTGGGCTGCAGGTCCAGGTGGACGTCCCACTGGGTTCCCCGGGGGCGCAACCGAGCAGGGGAGTCGCGTCGTGAACGTCCGGACCGCACCGCCGCAGCAGCGGCCGCCGAACCGTGCCCGCCCGATGCCCGTGCGGATCGTGCTGGTCGACGACCACTCGATCATGCGCCAGGGCCTGCGCGCCGTGCTCGAACGCGAGCAGGACCTCCGCGTCGTCGGCGAGGCCGGCACGCCCGCGGACGCCGTCGCCGCCGTCGCGGCGACGCGCCCTCATGTGGTGCTGCTCGACCTCAAGCTCACCGCGGGCCCCCAGACGGACGGCCTGGACGTCTGCCGGACGCTCTGCGAGGCCCATCCCGGCATCGGCGTCCTGGTGCTGACGACGTTCGCCGAGGACCGTCTCGTCGTCGAGTCCGTGCAGGCGGGGGCCCGGGGCTACGTGGTCAAGGACGTCGACACCACCGAGCTGGTCCGCGCCATCCGCGCGGTCTCGCGCGGCGAGAGCGCCTTCGACGCCCGCAGCGCAAGCGCCATGGTCCGTTCGCTGTCGGGCGGTGTCCCGGACCGCGAACGCCTCACCGAACGCGAGCTCGACGTCCTGCGCCTGCTCGCCCGCGGCCTCTCCAACCGCGCGATCGGCGCCGAGCTCTTCATCTCCGAGACCACGGTGAAGTTCCACGTCGGCAACCTGATGCGCAAGCTCATGGTCAGCCGCCGCGCCGAGGCCGTCTACGCCGCCACGAAACTCGGCCTCCTCTGACCGACCCAACCCCGCGAGTCGGCACATTCGGGAGGCCGAAACACACATCTGCGACGTGGGGTCGCGCCGCACCGCGCCACCCGGTAGGAACCGTGCGCATGCGCCTGTATGCGGAGCGTCCCGCCCGGCTGACCGGTCAGGTCCTCGCCGATGTCCTCGCGATCGCCTGGGCCGTCGTCTGGATCCTGCTCGGCGTCGCGGCCCACGATCTCCTGCTCCGCCTCCAAGGACCCGGCTTCACGCTGGTCAGGGCCGGTGAGTCCATCCGGGACGCCTTCGACGGCGCCGCCCGCGGGGCCGGCGACGTCCCGCTGATCGGCGACCGGCTGGCCGGTGCGTTCGGCCCCGGGTCCGACGCCGGCCGCACGCTCGTCGAGGCCGGTCAGCAGCAGATCTCCGTGGTCGGCACGGTCGCCACCGGGGCCGGGATCCTGATCGTCGTGCTCGGGCTGCTCCCCGTGCTGGCGGTCTGGCTGCCCCTGCGGATCCGGTTCGCCCGCGCCGCGACGGCCGCCCGCGGCGCGAGCGGGGAGGTCCTGGCCCTGCGCGCGCTGGCCCACCGGCCCGTCCGGCAGCTCAACCGGGTCGGTACGGACCCGGCGGCGGCCTGGCGCACCGGTGATCCGGAGGTCGTCGGGGCGCTCGCCGATCTGGAGCTGAAAGCCTTGGGGCTCAGAGGAATCAGCGGACGGTGACGCGCTTGGTGTCCACCATCGGCCCGCGCCCCGCCCCGCCGGACGGATCGTCCTCGGACACCACGAGGTCGTACTCCCCCGGCGCCGCGCGCACCTCGAACCGGTAGGGCGCGAACCGCTGCCCCTCGGCGGTCGTCCCGGCCCCGGCGACGACCACCCGGCCGCTCCGGTCCCGCAGCTCCCAGAGCACGGTGGCCTCGAAGACCGCCGCCTCACCCGTCACCACCAGGGGCGAGCGGACCGGAGCCCCCTCCGCCGGATCGTCGACCTGGACGAGCGACCGCACCGAGTAGGGGTCCGCCCTGGTCAGCGGCGCGGACACGGGCTCGCCGAGCAGCGTCGCGGCCGGCTCCCCGCCCACCAGCACCCGCACCGGGTCGTCGCTGCCGGCGGCGTCCTGCACGGTGTGGACGAGCTGTTGCAGCGCAAGGCCCGCCGGCCCGCGCAGCGGCCCCGCGACGGCGAGATCGACGGTGAGCATCCCGTCCGCCCGGGTCACCGGGCTGCGCAGGGCCACGCCCGCGGGCCAGTCCGAGCGGTAGTCCGGGTCCTGCGCCCGGCCGTCGAGCATCGTGGTGACGGCGAGCCCGACCGGATCGGCCGGCTCGCGGTCGGTGAGCGCCCGGCGTTCCCGGAACAGCCGCTCCCCCGCCGGGGTGTCGCCGACGAACCAGACCACCACCCCCGACGCGCCGGGCACGCCCGTGGCGGTCGGGACCGGGGGCGGCGGGATGCGGCGGTCGTCCGCATCGGAGGTCCCGGCGCACCCGCCGAGCAGCACGAGCAGGCATGCCGTCGCGAGCAGCCGGCACCGAGCCGGGCCTCCGGTCATGCGACCTCCGCCGTCCGAGAAGCCCCATCATGACCCGAAACGGACGACACGCCCGCGCCGCCGCGCCACCCCGATCAGGGCACGACCGGCCCGCCTGCGGCGGCGGTCAGGGCACGACGGGCACCACGCCGGCCCGGTGCCGCTGGGCGAGGTTCCGGTAGACCTGCGGGTTCTCCCGCACCCACCACTGCGCACCCTCGGACAGCGGCCCGCGCGACCTCGCCGCGGCCCCGAGCGTGAGCGTCCCCTCCTCGACGACGGCGTTGGGCGGCACCAGCGACCCTGCCCCGACCATGGACCGCGGCCCGATCACGGCGGCGTCCTGGATCGTCGAGCCGTTCCCGATCACCGCCTCGGCGCCGATCACGCAGCCGTGCACCACGCACAGGTGCCCGATCGTCGCGCCGGGCCCGATCTCGGTGCCGTCCGAGCCACCGTGGACCACGCAGCCGTCCTGCACGTTCGCGCCGGCCCGCACCCGGATCGGCCCGAAGTCGGCGCGGAGCACGGCGTTGTACCAGATCGACGCCCCTTCCTCGATCGTCACGTCGCCGACCACGGTGGCGGTCGGGGCCACGAAGGCGGAGGGATGGACCGTGGGCGAGACGCCCTCGAAGCTGAACAGCGGCACCCCGCCACCCTGCCATCTGGTCACGCCGCCCGCCTGACCATGGTCACCGGGAGTGCGGATCCCCGGCCGCTGGTGGCCGATCCTGCGCACTCTCGGCGATCATGGCGCGGTGGACCTGGAGTGGGACGTGGTCGAGCTCGCCGGCGGGCGCTTGCGCTTCCTGCGGCCCGCACCCGGCACCGACGTGCCGTTCGACGAGGTGGGCGACGAGCTCCTGCCCCCGCACTGGGCGCAGCTGTGGCCGAGCGGGATCGAGCTGGCCCGCGCGGCGGAGGGGATCGCGCCCGGCACCCGGGTGCTGGAGATCGGGTGCGGGCTGGGACTCCCGAGCCTCGCGGCCGCCCGGGCCGGCGCCGACGTGCTGGCCACCGACCTGTCGACGACGGCGGTGGACCTGGTGCGCCGCAGCGCCTCCGGCACTCTTCGGGCCGTGGCGCACAGCTGGACGGAGGTCGCGGGGCGCGTCGATCTCGTCCTCGGCGCCGACCTCCTCTACGGGCACCGCAACGTCGTCGAGCTGCTGGAGGTCCTGCCCCGCCTCGCCCCGCAGGTGTGGCTGACCGACCCGGGCCGTCCGCTCGCGCCGGAGTTCCTGGCCGCCGCCGCGGACCGGTGGACGGTCACGTCGCACCCCACCGAGGCCCCCGGAGTCACCCGGCACGTCCTCACGTCGTGAGCGTGTGTTTCGGGCTACCGAAAGTGCCGACTCGCGGGCGGTGGGGTCGGGTGGGGCGGGCGGTGGGGGTCAGTGGGGGCGGTGGTGGCGCGCGAAGTCCGGGGGGCGCTTCTCGGCGAAGGCGTGGGCGCCCTCCATCCCCTCGTCCGACACGGCGAACAGGTCCAGCGCCGCCATGGCCATGTTGGACAGTCCCGCCTGGTGGTCGGTGTCCGCGTTGAACGAGTGCTTGAGCACGCGCAGGGCGGTGGGGCTGCGTTCCGCGACCTCCGCGGCCCAGGACCTGGCCTCCGCCATCACGTCCGCGGCCGGCACGATCGTGTTCACCAGGCCCATCTCGAGGGCCTCCTGCGCGCTGTACTGCCGGCACCAGAACCAGATCTCGCGCGCCTTCTTCTCCCCCACCACCCGCGCCAGGTACGCGGAGCCGAAGCCGGCGTCGAACGAGCCGACCTTGGGCCCGGTCTGCCCGAAGCGCGCGGTGTCCGCGGCGATCGTGACGTCGCACAGCACGTGCAGCACGTGACCGCCGCCGATCGCCAGCCCGTTGACGGCCGCGATCACCGGTTTCGGGATGTCCCGCAACAACTTGTGCAGGTACCCGATCTCGAACAGGCCGCTCTCGCTCGGCCCGTAGTCGCCCGTCTCGGCCCGCTGCTTGACGTCCCCGCCGGTGCAGAACGCCTTGTCCCCCGCGCCCGTCAGGATGATCGCCCGCACGTCGTGGTCCGCCCAGGAACGGCGGAGCGCGTGGATCATCTCCTCGACGGTCCGCGCGCGGAACGCGTTGTAGCGCGCCGGCCGGTTCATGGTGATCACGGCGGTGCCGCCGTCGATCTCGAACAGGATGTCCTCGTAGTCCATGCCGGCTCCTCGCCTCAGGGGGTGACGGTCCCGCGCACCTCGCCCAGCGACACGCGGCTCCCGTCGGGACGCGGCGCGCTGGCGACGATCGAGACCTCGTCCCCGTCGTTGAGCCAGATCCGGGTGGTGCCGTCGGCGAGCGCGAAGTCGTCCCGGCCGCCCCACGTCATCTCCAGCAGGCAGCCGCGCTGGTCGCGCCGCGCGCCCGAGACCGTGCCCGAGCCGAGCAGGTCACCCGGGCGGATCGGGGCCCCGTTGGTCGTCAGATGGGTGACGAGCTGGGCGGAGGTCCAGTAGAGCTCCCCGGCGGGCGGGGTGGAGATCCGTTCCCCGTTGAGCCGCACCTCGATGGTGATGTCGAGGCCGCGGTCCGTGGGACCGAGCAGGTACGGCAGCGGCTCGGGATCGCGGGCGGGCGGGTCCACCCAGGCGCCGGCCAGCTCGTCGAGCGGGGTGATCCAGGCGGAGACCGACGTCGCGAAGGACTTGCCCAGCAACGGTCCCAGCGGCCGGGACTCCCAGGCCTGCACGTCCCGGGCCGACCAGTCGTTGAGCAGCACGACGCCGAAGACATGGTCCAGCGCGTCGCCCACCGCGACCGGGCCGGTGCTCGCGCCGCCGAGCACGAAGCCGAGCTCGGCCTCGAAGTCCAGGCGCCGGGTCGGGCCGAGGTCACCGGGACCGCGCTGCCCCGTGGGCCGGATCACGGGGCTGCCGCTGACCTGCACCGTTCCGGCGCGGCCGTGGTAGCCGACGGGCAGGTGCTTCCAGTTCGGGACGAGTCCGGCGCCGGGCCGGAAGATCTCCGAGGCGTTCGTGGCGTGCTGCTCGCACGCGTAGAAGTCCACGTAGTCCGCGACGGTGAAGGGCAGCACCGGGACCACACCGGCCTGCGGCAACGCGTAGGGCGCCAACCGTTCCGGGTCCGTGAGCCAGGAGGTCAGCCACTCCCAGACCTCGCGCCACGCGGACCGCCCTGCGGCCAGCAGACCGTCCAGGTCGGGCTCGCCGAGCAGCGACGGGTGCGGGCCATCCTGCGCCGCGGCGAGGGTCCCGACGTCGACGTACGCGGTGCCGACGGGAGCGACGATCCGCGACGGCCCGGGCCTGCCGGAGCCCGCGACCACCCCCAGCGCGGTGCCCAGGGGCGGATCCGGCGGCAGGACGGCGGCGGTGCTCATGCTCCGGCACGCTAGCGCCTCAGCCGAGGGTGTACTCGAACTCCCAGGTGTGGGCGCCCTCGTCGGAGCGCCGGATCTGCATGCTCCCGGTGAGCCCCACCAGCTCCCCGGTCCCCGAACCCTGCACCACGGTGACGGTCATGGAGCCGCCGCTCGCGTCGCCCTGGGCGACGTGCGCGAGGACGAAGGTGCCCTTGCGGCCGTCGAGCGCCACGTCGAGCCGCTCGATCCCGACGTAGGCCGCGCTCCCCGACGCCGCCCGCATGGTGATCAGCTCGGCGGAGCTCTCACCGGTGATGCCCCCGGACCAGATCTTGGTGTTGCTCACCCGGGCGTAGGACTCGCCCTCGGGCTCGGCGTAGATGCTGTCCTCCCAGGTGGGGAGCTCGAACCCGCCGCTCGTCTGCGTCATGCGCCCATCCTGGCGGAGCCCGCGCGGAGGGTCTTGGAGAAACCCGACACCCGTTTTCGTCGGTGGGGCCCCGTAGCCTCCCCGCACGTGGACGTGGTGAGGATGTCGTGCTGCGAGCTGACCTGGGTGGGGGCGGACCGGGCGCACTGCTGCCGGCGGTCCCGGGGCTGCGGCCGGGTGTTCGACGACGCGCCGCTGTTCGACGCGCACCGGCCGCAGGGCACCTGCCGGGATCCCCGGGAGATCGACCTGGCGCAGACGAAGAACGGCATCTGGCTGCGGCCCCTCGATCTCGCCGGGTGAGCGGCGGACGGGTGGCAACTCATGAAAGGGTCGCCATGAATGCGTGCATCCGCGCGCGGGCGACGAGGAGTGAGTGAGCATGGCGCAAGAGGTCCGCGGGGTCGTCTCCCTCGAGAAGGGCAAGCCGGTCTCGGTCGAGACGATCGTGATCCCGGACCCCGGCCCGGGCGAGGCCGTCGTGACGATCCAGGCCTGCGGGGTCTGCCACACCGACCTGCACTACAAGCTCGGCGGCATCAACGACGAGTTCCCGTTCCTGCTCGGGCACGAAGCCGCCGGCATCGTCGAGTCCGTCGGCGACGGGGTCACCGAGGTCGCCCCCGGCGACTTCGTCATCCTCAACTGGCGCGCCGTCTGCGGGCAGTGCCGCGCCTGCGCCAAGGGCAAGCCCCAGTACTGCTTCAACACCCACAACGCCACCCAGAAGATGACGTTGACGAGCGGCCAGGAGCTCTCCCCCGCCCTGGGCATCGGCGCGTTCGTCGAGAAGACCCTGGTCGCGGCCGGGCAGTGCACCAAGGTCAACCCCGCCGCCACCCCCCAGGTCGCCGGCCTGCTGGGCTGCGGCGTCATGGCCGGCATCGGCGCCGCCATCAACACCGGCGGCATCGGGCGCGGGGACTCCATCGCCGTCATCGGCTGCGGCGGCGTCGGCGACGCCGCCATCGCCGGCGCCACCCTCGCCGGCGCCTCCACGATCATCGCCGTCGACACCGACGACCGGAAGCTGGAGTGGGCCAAGGGCTTCGGCGCCACCCACACCGTCAACGCCAAGAGCGCCGACGTGGTCGAGGCGATTCAGGCCGCGACCGGCGGCTACGGCGCGGACGTCGTCGTCGACGCGGTCGGGCGCCCGGAGACCTGGAAGCAGGCCTTCCTCGCCCGCGACCTCGCCGGCACCGTCGTCCTCGTCGGCGTCCCCACCCCCGACCTCAAGGCGCCCGAGCTCCCGCTCATCGAGTACTTCGGCCGCGGCGGCGCCCTCAAGTCGAGCTGGTACGGCGACTGCCTCCCCTCGCGGGACTTCCCGATGCTCATCGACCTGCACCTGCAGGGCCGGCTGCCGCTCGACAAGTTCGTGTCCGAGGAGATCGGGCTCGACGACATCGAAGCCGCCTTCGAGAAGATGCACCACGGCGACGTGCTCCGCTCGGTCGTCGTCTTCTGATGGCCGGCATCGAGCACCTCGTCACCTCCGGCACGTTCTCGCTGGACGGCGGCACCTGGGACGTCGACAACAACGTCTGGATCGTCGGCTCCTCCGACGAGGTGCTGATCATCGATGCGGCGCACGACGCCGAGGCCATCGCCGAGGCGGTCGGGGATCGCCGGGTCGTGGCGATCGTGTGCACCCACGCCCACGACGACCACGTCAACCAGGCCCCGGCTCTGGCCGACCGGTTCTCGGCGCCGATCCTGCTCAACCCGGCCGAAGCCCCGCTCTGGGAGCTCACCTGGCCCGACCGCAAACCGGACGGCGAGCTGACGGACGGCCAGACCCTCACCGCGGGCGGGATCGAGCTCAGGGCGCTGGTCACCCCCGGCCACTCCCCCGGCTCCACCTGCCTCCACGTCCCCGAACTGGGCACCGTCTTCACCGGGGACACGCTGTTCGCGGGCGGGCCGGGCGCCACGGGCCGGTCGTACTCGAGCTTCGACACGATCATCGACTCGATCCGGTCGACGCTGCTGCCCCTCCCCGGGGACACCGAGGTCCGGACGGGCCACGGCGACGGCACGACCGTCGGTTCCGAGGCACCCCACCTCGACGAGTGGATCGCCCGGGGGCACTAGGCCCCGCGGGTGGGGGTGCCCCGGGAGCGGTGGCACCACCACCCGCGGTCGACGCCACACCGTCGCCCGCGTGACACTGTCGACTCCGGGGCCGGCGGACCCTAGGCTGGGCGTAATCGATTCCACAGCGAGGGGAGCTAAAGCGTGGATCTCGACGTCACTGTGGTCGGAACGGTGAATGCCGACCACAGCCTGACCGTGACGGCGCTGCCGAGCCCCGGGGAGACCGTGCTCGCGGTCGCCAGCCACCGGGGCGTGGGCGGCAAGTCCGCCAACCAGGCCGTCTCCGCCGCGCTGCTGGGTGCCGGCACCTCCCTGTTCGCCGTCGTGGGCGACGACGCCGAGGGCTCGGCCCTCGTCGGCCAGGTGGCCGCCCGCGGGGTGGACACCGCGGGCGTGGTGCGCGCAGCGGGCCGGCGCAGCGGATCGGCCGTCGTCACGGTGGATACAAGCGGGGAGAACTGCATCGTCGTCTGGCCGGGGGCCAACGCGCTCCTGGAGAGCGCGATGGTGCCGGACTCCGCGCTCGGCACGGGCGCGATCGTCGTCCTGAGCCTGGAGAGCCCCGTGCCGGTGGTCGAGGCGGTGGCGGAGCGGGCGGCCGCGCTGGGCGGGCGGGTACTGCTCAACGCCTCACCCGCGGCCGAGCTGCCCGACGGGCTGTGGCGGGCCACCGACGTGGTCGTGGTCAACCACGCCGAGGCGACGGCGCTGACCGGCGTGGAGCACCAGGAGGGCTGGGCGAGCCTCCGCGCGGCCTTCGCCCGGCGGGGCGTGCCCTCCTGCATCGTCACGCTGGGCGCCGGGGGTGCCGTGGTCCTGGAGCCGCGATCGATCACGGAGATCCCCGCCGTGCGGGTGGACGTCGTCGACACCACGGGCTGCGGCGACGCCTTCATGGGCGCGGTCGCCGCGGGGCTGGCCCGCCGGTCGTCCCTCGTGGACGCCGCGAGGCTGGGGGTCGTCGCCGGCGCATGGGCCGCCCGGGGCGCGGGGGCGCAGGCCTCCTACGCCTCGTCCGAGGAGCTCGACGGCTGGCAGGGCACGACCGTCGGCCGGTGACGGACGACGCTGCTCGAGCCCGGCCCGTCTCGGTCGTACCCGGGTACCGCGCCCGCGTGCCGGACCTCGGGGGCCGGCGACATCGCGGTGACTAACGTCCCCGGGTGCGGCCGCCGGACGCGGGCGCACCCGGGTGACACCCGGGCCGGGCGGGGTCGACGGCTGCCGCCGCGTCGGGTGCGGAGCGGGGCGGGGCGCCGTCGGTGGAACGCCGCACGATGAGCTCGGGGCGGACCTCCATCCTGCGTGGCGGCAGGCCCGGCTCCTTGAGCCGCTCCATGAGGAACATGACCGCCTCGCGGGCGATCACGCCGAGCGGCTGGTGGACCGTGGTGAGGGGAGGGCTGTACAGGCCGCTCATCGCGTTGCCGTCGTACCCGGTCACCAGGACGTCGCCGGGCACCTCGCGGCCCGCCTCGCGCAGGGCGGCGATGACCCCGAACGCGATGAGATCGGAGCCGGTGACGACGGCGTCCGGCAGCTCGCCGCGCTCGAGCAGGACGCCGGCCGCCCTGCTCCCGGTGTCCACGTCGAACGCCCCGATGACCGGCTCCCGCACGGACAGCCCCAGCTCCGCGCTGACCCGCTGGAAGGCGCGGCGCCTCGACCGCCCGACGGAGTTGGCGTCGTCCGCGGACACCAGCACGACACTGCGGGCGCCGAGCTCCGCGAGGTGCCGGAGCACCATCGCCACGCCCATCTCGTTGTCGATGCCCACGAAGTCCGCGTCGATCCGGGCGATGCTCCGGTCGACCTGGACGATCGGGACCGACCGCTGCACGAGCTCGACGGCCGTGGCCGACCGCGAGTCCTGCGAGACGACGAAGATGCCGTCCACGCGCCGCTCGACCAGGGTGTTCAGGCGCTTGGCCTCCTGCTCGACATCGGCCTGCGAGTCGGCGAGCAGCAGCTCGAAGTCGTGCTTGTGCAGCTCTCCCTCGACCGCGCCGACGAGCTCGGCGAAGAAGGGGTTGGCGATGATCGGCACGACCATCCCGGCCGTGCGCGTGGTGCCGGCCCGCATCGCCCGGGCGATCTTGTCCACCCGGTAGCCGAGGCGGCGCGCGACCTCCGTGACGTGCCGGACGGTCTCGGGCGACACCCGCGACGCACCCGACAGGGCGCGCGACGCCGTCGCGATGGACACCCCCGCCTCACGAGCCACGTCGTCGAGCTTGACGTCCTGACCCACTGCACCGCCGTCCCGTCGACACCAGACAGCACGTCACGCTACAGCGGCCCCGGCGCCGGACCCTCATCCGAGGCCGTCGGACCGAGGACGACGGCGGCAACCCGGACGCACCGGACCCGTCCGGAAACGATCTCCGTCAGCCCCGCCGGCGACCGCTCGTGGTCCCGAGCCGGAGCTCGTCCGAGGCGACCCCTCTCGACCTGCGAGAACGGGAGGGCAGCAGCACAGAAGACGGCTCGGGAGGCGGCTCGGGAGGCGGCACTGCTCACGGCCGCCAGGTGCGGGTGTCGGTGACGATCGCCGTCACGAGATCGGCGGGCGTCACGTCGAAGGCCGGGTTCCACGCCGGCGCGCCCGCGACCACCTCGGCCGGGTCCCGCTCCTCGATCTCGATCTCCGCCCCGGACGCGGTGTCCGCGTCCACAGTGGTCTCCGGCGCGGCCACGACGAACGGGATCCCCGCCCGCGCCGCGGCGAGCGCGAGCGGATAGGTCCCGATCTTGTTGGCGACGTCGCCGTTCGCCGCGATCCGGTCCGCCCCGACGACCACGGCGTCGACCAGCCCGCGCGCGATCACCGAGGCCGCGGCCCCGTCGACGATCACGCGGTGCTCCACCCCGATCGCCGCCAGCTCGACGGCGGTGATCCGCGCCCCCTGCAGCAGCGGCCGGGTCTCGTCCGCGACCACCAGCTCCACCCGCCCCTGCGTATGCAGCGACCGGACGACACCCAGCGCCGTCCCCCATTCCACGCAGGCCAGGGCGCCGGCGTTGCAGTGCGTGTGGAGCCGCAGGGGCCTGTCCCCGCACAGCTCGGTCAGCAGCGCCGCACCGCGGGCGCCGATCGCCTGGCAACCCTCGATGTCCTCGGCCCGGAAAGCGTGCGCGGCGGCCAGCGGATCCGCGGCGGCGAGCGCCCGCTCCACCCCGCGCCGCAGGTTGACGGCGGTGGGCCGGGCCGCGGCGACCACCTCGGGATCGCGGCCCTCCCGGGCCGCGAGCACCACCCCGTACGCCCCCGCGACGCCCAGCGCCGGGGCCCCGCGGACGACGAGCCGCCGGATGGCGTCGACCAGCTCGTCGACGGTCCCGATCGCGACGAGGTGCAGCTCCGGCAGCCGCGTCTGGTCGACGAGGACGAGCCTCCCGTCCCGCCACTCGAGCGTCGGGGGCAGATCCATGCCTCCACCCTCTCATCCGGAACGTCACATTCGGCCTACCAAAAGTGCCGACTCGCGGGTCCTACGGTGGGGGCGTGGACTTCCCGGACGCCGAGTACCCCGCGGCGCCGTATCCGGGGGTGGTGCCGGACCGCTCGTTCGTGCACGTGCCCGGGGGTGGGATCGCGGTGCTGCCCGATCCCGGGATGCCGTCCGGGTGGCGGGTCCGCGGCGGCGATCTCGACGGGTTCCTCGACGTCCCGCTCGGACAGCGGACACCGCTGCTCACCTACGGCTCCAACCGGAACCCGGCGAAGATCGGCTGGCTGCGCGCCCAGCTGGGGCTGACCGGGCAGGTCGTGGTGCTCCGGGCCCGGACGACCGGCGTGGCCGCGGTGTGGGCGCACGGGCTGCGGATCGTCGACGACCAGCGCCCGGCCGTGCTCGCCACCGCACCGGGCGTCGTCGAGGAGCACGCCGTCTGGTACGCGACGCCCGCGCAGGTCGAGGTGCTCGACGTCTGCGAGGGCCGCCGCTCCGGCCGCTACCGCCTGGCCCACCTGCACACCGGCGAGGTCCGCACCGAGGACGGCACGGTCCACCCCGACGTCGCCACCTATCTCGGGGACGCCGGGATCCGCCGGCCGCTGCTGGTCGACGGCCGGATGGTCCGCTGTGCGGACGTGCCGCAGACCGGGGCCCGGGGCCTGCGCGGCGCACCCGCCCCCTCCGACGGCCTCGACGCGACCACGATCCCGAAAGCGCTCGACGCCGGGGGCTGACGGCGGCACACTCCCGATCTCGTGACCGTCTCCGTGCGCAGGGCCACCGATGCCGACTTCGACGCCGTGATGCGCCACGACGAGCGCGGCTTCGGCAACAGCCACACCCCCGGCTGGGTCGAGGGGATGCGCCGGCTGTTCGACATGGACCGCTTCCTGCTCGGCGAGGTCGACGGCGAGCTCGCGGGCATCGCGGGCTCGGTCCCGTTCCCGATGGGGGTCCCCGGTGGACAGGTCGACGTCGAGGGCGTGACCTGGGTGTCCGTGCTGCCGACGCACCGCCGCCGGGGCGTGCTGCGGGCCCTGATGCACGCCCAGCTGCGCGGGTTCGCCGAGTCCGGGGTGACCGTGGCGGCACTGATGGCCAGCCAGAGCGGCATCTACGGCCGCTTCGGCTACGGCGCCGCGACCGAGTGTCGCGACGTGCGGATCGAGTGCCGCGCCGCCACCTTCCGCCCGGAGGTCCCCGATCCCGGCGGCGTGCGGATGGTCGAGGCCGACGAGCCCGGGATCCGGGAGGTCCAGCGTCGCTGGGCCGCCGCGACCCCGGCGGGTGTGCTGCGCCACGACGTCGTGTGGGACCTGTTCGACGCCGACCCGCCGGAGATCCGCGGCGGCGGGAGCATCCTGTTCCGGCTGCTGCACGCGGACGGCTACGCGTCCTACCGGATGGACCATGCCCGGCGCACGCTGGTCGTGAGGGACTTCTTCGCGGTGACGGACGAGGCGCACGTCGCGCTCTGGCGGGTGCTGCTGGGCAACGACCTGGTCGAGGGCGTCGAGACGGCGGAGTGCCCCCTCGGCGATCCGCTGCCGTTCCTGCTGACCGACCCGCGCCAGGTCCGGACGACCCGGCTGCGCGACGGCGTGTGGGCGCGCCTCCTCGATCCGGCCGCCGCCCTGGCCGCCCGCCGGTACGCGGTGGACGTCGACCTGGTGCTGGACATCCACGATCCCGTGCTGCCCGGCCCCACCCGCGTCCACCTCACCGGTGGGCCGGACGGCGCAACGTGTGCCCCCACGACGGACCAGCCCGATGCCTCCCTCGGCAGCAGCGCGCTCGGTGCCCTGTATCTCGGCGGGCAGCGTGCCGCACCGCTGGCCCGGGCCCGTCTGATCGAGGCGTCCCCGCAGGTCGTACGGCACATCGACGCCGCCTTCCCGGCCGACCGGTCCCCCGTGCACGGCACCGATTTCTGAGCCGCCTCATCCTGCGACCCGGAACGACCTCGCCTAGCGTTGTCCCGCGAACCGGACGGGGGAACTGATCAGCGATACCGATGGCGCGACGCCAGTGGTCGAGGAAGCGGATACGAGGACCGTCCGCAGGGCCGTGTCCGGCGCCGCGATGGGCAACGCGATCGAGTGGTACGACTACGGCGTCTACGGCTATCTGGCCACGGTCATCAAGAGCGTGTTCTTCCCGGATGTCAGTCCGGCCGCGGGGACGATCCTGGTGTTCGCCGGGATCGCGATCCCGTTCATCCTGCGCCCGCTGGGCGGCATCATCCTCGGCCCGCTCGGCGATCGTTTCGGCCGCAGGCAGGTCCTGGCCGTCACCATCCTGCTGATGTCGGGATCGACGTTCTGCGTCGGTCTCATCCCCGGCTACGCGACGATCGGCGTCTGGGCCCCGATCCTGCTGTTGTTCTTCCGGCTGGTGCAGGGTTTCTCCACCGGTGGCGAGTACGGCGGCGCCGCGACCTTCATCGCCGAGTACGCCCCCGACCGCAAGCGCGGCTTCTGGGGCTCGTTCCTGGAGTTCGGCACCCTGGGCGGCACCATCCTCGGCGCGGTGCTCGCGACCGTCGTCCAGCTGGGCTTCGACGACGCCACCCTGCAGAGCTGGGGCTGGCGGATCCCGTTCCTGGTCGCCGGCCCGCTGGGCCTGATCGGCTTCTGGCTGCGGAGCAGGCTGGAGGACACGCCCGCGTTCCAGTACGCCGAGGCCGAGGGCAAGACCGCGGCGAGCCCCTTCAAGGAGGTCATCGCCAACGTCTGGCCGCAGATCCTGCAGCTCGTCGGCTTCGTGGTGCTGCTCAACGTCGCGGACTACATCCTGCTGACGTACATGCCGACCTACCTCACGCAGGTGCTGGAGATCAGCGACACCGAGTCGCTGCTCGTCCTGATCGGCGTCATGGTCGTGATGATGGCGCTCATCGCGCCGGTGGGCTCGCTCTCGGACCGGGTCGGCCGCAAGCCCGTGCTGCTGACCTCGGCCATCGGCTTCCTGGTGCTGTCGATCCCGGCGTTCCTGCTGCTGGGGCAGAAGGCCGTGTTCCCGGTGATCGTGGGCCTGGCCATCGTGGGCATCCTGCTGCTGCTGATGCTCGGCACGATCGGCTCGGCGCTGCCCGCGATGTTCCCGACGCGCAACCGCTACGGCGGCTTCTCCATCGGCTACTCGACGTCCACCGCGGCCTTCGGCGGCACCGCGCCGCTGATCGTGTCGGCGCTGATCTCGAGCACCGGCAACGACCTCATCCCGGCCTACTACCTGATGGGCGCCGCGGTGATCGCGATCATCCCGATCCTGATCATGCCGGAGACGGCGCGGAAGTCGCTGTCGCACCCGACGCGGATCCCCGGCACGGACAAGTACGTGCCCGAACGCGCGCCGGCGCTGTCCGGGTCCGGGCGCGGATCGGACCCGTCCACCTGATCTCCGCTCCCACCACACCGCCGGCCCGGTTCCCACCACGGGAACCGGGCCGGTGGCGTGTCAGGCCCGGGCGGCTGGCGTGTCAGGCCCGGGCGGCGTCGTCGTGCCGGATCAGGGTCTCCGGCACCGGCAGGCGGTACAGGCGGGCCGCGGTGGCGCCCAGGACCGCTTGCAGCGCAACAGGTCCGAGGCCCCGGGATCGGAGCGCCGCGACCGTCTCGGCCACCAGCGGGCCGGGCCGCACGAGCGGATAGCCCGAGCCGAACAGCAGCCGCTGCGGACCGTAGGCGGCCAGCAGCGCGTCCAGGGCGTCGCCGGCCTCCTCCGGATGGGTCCGCAGGCCCACGAGCAGGTCCGCGAGCAGCACGGAGACGTTGGGCAGCCGGGCGAGCCGGGCGAGCACGGCGGTGGGCAGGCAGCCGCTGCCCACCACGAACTGCACCCGCGGCAGGGCCCCGGCCAGCACGGACAGCTCGGTGGCGTCGAAGCCGCCGGCGGGCGGCGGGCGCAGGTTGCGCACCCGCACCGGCAGCGCCGACCCCGCCCGGACGGGCTCGGCCCAGCTGGGCCAGCGCGAGCGGGTGGCACGGGTGGCGGTGGGCCGGTCCGGCACGCCGGCGTGGGCCCAGACCGGTGCCCCGGGCGGCGGGTGCGCCACCACGCCGACGCCGAGGTGCACCACCCCCGCCCCGGCCTGCTCGGCGCGGGACAGCGTGCGGCGCAACCACGGCGCGGCCAGCGATGTCCGGGACTCCGGGCGCCGCGCGGACACCAGCGAGATCCCGCGGAGCTGTTCGTCGCGGATC
Source organism: Pseudonocardia ailaonensis (assembly GCF_039531635.1). Taxonomy (NCBI): domain Bacteria; kingdom Bacillati; phylum Actinomycetota; class Actinomycetes; order Pseudonocardiales; family Pseudonocardiaceae; genus Pseudonocardia; species Pseudonocardia ailaonensis. Next base: position 41,259 of record NZ_BAAAQK010000024.1, read on the forward strand.
CGGGCCGCCATCCCCCGGCCGGCACCGTCGACCGTCGGGTCCAGCTCGCCCGTCACCACGAACCGCCCGGCCAGCCCCTCGGCCAGCTCCGCGTGCCAGGACGACGGGTCGAAGCCCAGCACGAACAGCTCGGACAGCCCGAGCGGTTGCAGCACAGCGCGATCGACGTGCCCGGTGCCGAGCAGGTCGGCCGCCAGCCCGTGCTCGCTGACCCGCTCGAACTCGTCGACGGTCAGCGGCCGCGGCCGCCGGTCGAGCACCCGGTGCCGGTGATGGAGATCGGCGACGAACTGCTCCCCCGCAGGCCCCGCCTGGTTGGCCGGAGCCCCGTCCCACGCGTGCACGTGCGCGTCGACAACGAGATACCTCTCCCCGCCGATCTCGAACACTCGCCCTCCCCCGAGCGCATTATGGAGCCACAACTGTCATTTTCCGGGCCGGAAACGACAGTTGTGGCTCCATAATGCGGAAAAAGACAGCTAGCCCATGGACGGGCCGAGGCCCAGGGACTGCGGGGTGGAGCTGTCCGGGCTGGGCTGGGGGATGCCGTCGTCCAGGGGGCCGTACTCCGTCATCAGCGCCTTGTTCCAGGGGGTCTGCTCCTCGGCGACCAGGGAGTTGGTCGTGAGGATCAGGCCGGCGACGCTCGCGCCGTTCTGCAGGGCGGAGCGCACGACGCGCAGCGGGTCGATGACGCCCATCTCGATCATGTTGCCGAAGCGGCCCTCGAGAGCGTCGAAGCCCTCGTCGACACCGAGGTCCGTGACCTGCTTGACGACGTCGGCGCCGTCGTACCCGGCGTTGGAGGCGATGAGGTGCACGGGCTCGGTGAGCGCCGCCCGCACGATCTCGACGCCGATCCGGTAGTCGTCGTTCACCTCGAGCGAGTTGAGGGCGGACTCGGCGTGCAGCAGCGCCGAACCGCCACCGGCCACGATGCCCTCGGCCATGGCGGCCCGGGTGGCCTGCAGGGAGTCGTCGACGCGGTGCCGGATCTCCTTGAGCTCGGCGTTCGTCGGCGCCCCGACGGAGATGATCGCCGCCTTGCCGGACAGCCGGGCGATGCGGTCGTTGAGCCAGTCCTCGTCCGTGCCGATGCTCGCGCGGTGCATCTCGGCGCGGAGCTGGGACAACCGCGTGTCGACGGCCTCCCGGGCGCCGGAGCCACCGATGATCGCCGTGTGCTCGTTGGTCGCTCGGACCTGGGTGGCGCGGCCGAGGTGCTCGGCGGTCATCTGCTCGAGCGCGAAGCTCGAGGCCTTGCTGTGGACCTTCGCGCCGGTGAGCGCGGCGATGTCCTCCAGCATGTGGACGCGCTTCTCGCCGAAGCCCGGCGCCTGGATCGCAGTGACCTTGAGGTGCCCGTTGACGTGGTTGTGCACCAGCATCTGCAGGGCCGTGCCCTCTACCTTCTCGGCCACGATCACCAGCGGCCGCGGGTCGCGCATGATCTTCTCGAGCACCGGCATCAGCTGCCGGACGTCGGTGATCTTCTCCGCGGACAGCAGGATGTAGGGATCGTCGAGGATCGCCATCATCGAGCCCGGGTCGGTGACCAGGTAGGGCGAGACGTAGCCGTTGTCGAACTCGAAGTCCTCCACGAAGCTGACCTGCAGGCCGAGGACCGGGCCGTCGTCGACGGAGATCACGCCGTCGTCGCCGACGGTGTGCAGCGTCTGCGCGACGACCGAGCCGATCGACTCGTCGTCGTTGGCGGAGATGGCGGCGACCCGGGACAGGTGCTCGAGCGAGTCGACCGGGTGCGCCACCGTGGACAGGTGCTCGACGATCTTGGCGACGGCGACGTCGATGCCCCGCTTGACCAGCACCGGGTTGCCGCCGGACTGGATGGCCTTCATGCCCTCGCGGACGATCGCCTGGGCCATCACCGTGGCGGTGGTGGTGCCGTCGCCGACGATGTCGTTGGTCTTGATCGCCGCTTCCTTGAGGATCTGCGCGCCCATGTTCTCGAAGGGGTCGCGCAGGTAGATCTCGCGGGCGATGGTCACACCGTCGTTCGTGACCTCGGGCGTGCCGGTGATCTTCTCGAGGACGACGTTGCGGCCCTTCGGGCCCAAGGTGGACTTGACGGCCTCGGCGAGCTGGTCGACACCGGCCTGCAGTGCTTTTCGGGCGTCCGCCCCGAACTTGAGTTCCTTGGCCATGACGAGTCCTCCTGGATACGACAGCGATGTCGGTCGGGCGCGGGTGACCTCCCCGCCTTCCGTCCCGGGCTGCGGACCCGGGACGGTGGCGGGAACGGTGTGAGAGAGACGTGCAGAACCCCGGGCCGTGCGGGCCTCGCGACGGGCCGGGGCCTTGTGAGTGGCAATGGTCGCCATGGCGACCATTGCCACTCACAGGGTCAGGTGACGGCGGGCGGGAGCATGTCCCCGATGAACTCGGCGGCCTCCTCGAGGTTGCCGAACATCACCGTCCGGTCGTCCATGTGGATCATCTTCCCGTAGTGCGTCGACATGTTCTCCTCGAACTCGGCGGCGTCGTAGAAGCCCGGCTCCTCGCCGAGGGCCTCGGAGATGTCGTCGTAGACGAAGTCCATCCGGCCGACGCAGTCGACGCGGATCATCGACGGCAGATGCGTCACCGTGACGTTGTCGTACTGGTCGAGTACGTCCGCCACGACCACGCCGATCTGGTTGTTCATCAGCGTCACGCCGGCCTTGCCCGATGCCGTCCGGTCCGCCTTGAACGGACTCTCCGCGGTGGTGAAGCTCGTCACTGGTTCAGCTCCTTCGGGGCGTCCAATCCGAGGTCCGTCAAGATGCCGGCGAAGCGGCTCTTCACGCGGTCGAGGCTGTCCTCGAAGCGTGGCGGCTTGGCGTCGGGAAGCGACCAGATCGGCTGCAGCGTGCGCGCCGCCTCGATCGCCTGCGGCACCCAGTGCGCGAGCCAGCCCTGCATGAGGTCCTTGTTGTGCTGCGCGAACTCCTTGTCCTGCGTGAGCGGGCCGAAGCAGGCCTGCGTCCAGCGCAGGTCGCGCTGGGCGAAGTCGAACTCGGCGGCACCCATGACGGTCGGGGTCACGAAGTCGCCGTTGCCCGCGGCCGCCTGCATGACCAGCTGCGAGCGGAAGAGCTCGCCGAGCAGGGGCTCGAACACGACGTTGGTGGCGAAGATCGACTCGCCCCAGTCGTCGTCGACGGCCGTGAGCGCCTCGGTGACCTTGCGGACGCCCTGCCAGACCTCGTCGTTGTTCCAGGCGTCGAGGTGGGCCGCGCCGTCGAAGCCCTCGATCTCCTCGGTGAGGGTGAGGTTGTAGAGCGCGAGGTCCTGCGCGAACCGGATCTTGTGCATGCTGTTCACCGCCATGGCGGTGTTGTGCATGTTCGTCGGGCCGGAGCGGTTGCAGGCGGCGAAGACGTAGAGGCCGAGGATGTGCTCGATGTGCATCCAGGCGCCGACGTTGCGCTCCACGAACTGCTGCCAGTTCGAGGTCCACTGCTCGAACGCCTTGGCGTTGCGGGCGTTCTCGATGTTCTGGTTCGTCTGCCGGACGACGTTGGCGTTGTACCGGTAGAAGGTGAGTTCCCACTCCTCGTTGGGGTCGCGGAACTCGTGCCAGCCGTGGGCCGGCCACTCGTAGCCCTTGCCACCGGATCCGGGGAAGCGCTCGGGCTCGGGCCGGTCGACGCCCCATGCCTTCAGCTTGGTCCAGGTCAGCGGGTATCCCGCGCTGCCGTCCGCGAAGCCGTAGATCCAGCCCTGCGACAGGTAGTGCCGCGGGTCCGGCTGGACGTCGACCGTGACGTCCTCGTAGTGGGTCTGCTTGCGCTTCGCCGGCTTGTAGTAGTTGTAGCGGCGGGCGCTGGCGCCCGAGTCGGGGAATTCGCGTGCGCCGGCTTCCGCGTCGGTGAAGACGGGTTTCGGGACACTGCGTTCGGGCCGTTCCGTTGTCGTCATCAGCCGTCCTCGCCTTCTGTTTCACCGGTGGTGGTGAATTTGTCGTAGAAGATGTTCTCCTCGCGCACACCCAGTGCGGTCAGCGTCGCGATCGCCGCGTCGACCATGGGCGGCGGACCGCAGACATAGGCGTCACATCCCTCCAAAGTGGATTCCTTGGCCTGCACGACCTCCGTGATCAGGCCGGTCTCGCCCTCCCACGGATCGCCGTCCGGGTCCGACAGCGCGGGGGTGTAGGTCAGCCCCGAGGGGAGCTGCTCACCGAGCGCCGCGATCTCGTCCGCGAAGCAGAGGTCCTTCGCGGTGCGGGCGCCGTAGTAGAAGCGCGCCTTGCGTTCCACGTTGCGCTCGGCCATGGAGCGGAGCAGCCCCAGGACCGGCGCCATGCCGGCGCCACCACCCACGAAGATGATGTCCGAGGTGCGGTTCTCCCGGAGCGTGAACGTCCCGAAGGGCGCCTCGACCTCGAGATGGTCACCGACCTGGATCTTCTCGGCGAGGTGCTCGGAGAACAGGCCGCCGGGGTAGATCTTGATGACGAACTCGAACTCGCCGTCGCGGTTCGGGGTGTTCGCCATGGAGAAGGAGCGGGTCTCCTCCGTGCCGGGGACCACGAAGTCCATGTACTGGCCGGGGAAGAACTTGATCTCGTCGGGCTCGAGGAGCTTGACCACCAGGCGGCGCATGTCGTGGGTGACCTCGTCGTTGGCCACCACCTCGACCGTGCCCTTCCGCAGCGGCAGGCCCGAACGGATGATCTCCTCGTCGTAGTTGAGGAGCTCGATCACGAGGTCCTCGTAGGCGTGGGCCCGGCAGAGGAGGGTGGACCCCTCCTCCTTCTCGTAGTCCGGCAGCGCGAACGTGGAGTAACTGTCGAGCTCGATGTCCTCGCCCTCGAGGACGAAGGACTTGCAGGCCGCGCACTGACCCTCCTTGCACCCGTGCATGAGCTGGACGCCCTGCTCGGCAGCCGCGCGGAGGATGGTCTGGTCCTCGTCGACCTCGATCTCGATGCCGACCGGCTCGAACCGGACGACGTGCTTCTCACCCACTGATGAATTCCTTCGATCGTCGTGGACAGGGCCCGAGAGGGCCGGGTCGAGCAGCCCTGAAAAGGGCAGGGTCGAGCGGGGGGAGGGCCGGAGGCCCCGGCCCTCCCCCCTCGCCTGACCCGCGCTCAGGCGACCGAGTGGCCCGTCATGCCTTCAGAGCGTCAGCTCTTCGGCGCCGGGCGACCGGCGGGGCCCTGCCGGTTGTAGTCGGCGACGTAGGCGGCCCGTTCCTCGTCGTTCATCTCGTTGAAGAGGACGTTGGGGCTCGCCAGCGGCGGACAACGCCGCATGTGGTCGAGCGTCCACATCTTCTTCGGGTCGAGGTCGAGATGCGGCTGCGCCGTCATCGTCTTCCCGTCGTCGCGCACGAAGCCCATGTCGGAGACGACGTCGGCCCAGTTCCAGCCGTGGTACAGCGTCTCCCACTCGCGCTTGCCGACCAGCCGGCCCATGTTCGGGGTCTCGCGACCCTGGTACGTGGGTCGGAAGGCCTCGACGTCCGTCCACCGGCAGACCTCGTGGCAGTACGTGCGGTGCACGCCGTCGACCTCGGCCGTGACCATGTCCTCACGGACCAGGCACGGCACCATGCACGTCCAGCAGCGGGCCGGGTACACGTAGTCGACGTCCTCGAAGACGATCGGGTTGTGCCCGTTCGGCTTCGCCAAGCGGGAGTAGTTCTCCCACCACTTGCCGTACTTGTCGTACCACCCTGGGTACTTGTACTCGAACCACTCGAAGTCCTCGTCGTTCATCGCGTCGATGCGCCAGTAGTTGGCGAGCCAACCGGTGGCGAAGAACTGCGCGACCTCGTGGACGTAGCCCTTCTCCCAGATCTGCTTCCACGACTCTTCGATCAGGTCGTGCGGGATGACCAGGCCGTACTTCTCGAGCGGCACCAGGTAGGCGCGGTAGTAGTCGTCGTAGATCCAGCGGCGCCACATCTCCGCGTAGGACTCGCGGTCCTTGCGGCGGTCCTTCGTGCCGTACTCGATGAAGGTACCGATGGCGGCGTCGACGACGCGGTGGTTGTTCCACCACGCGTAACGCAGGTCGCGCTCGAGCAGCTGGCGGTTGTCCTCGTCGGACAGGGCCATCAGCAGCGTGGCGTAACCGTTGGAGATGTGTCGCGACTCGTCGGACTGGACCGAGTGGAACACCGTCGGCAGCAGGTAGTCGCCGTTGGCGGCCGCTTCCGCCGGCATGGCCACGAACAGGGTGTTCGTGAACGCCGTCTCCGCGACGATGGTCAGGTAGATCGACGCCGCGGTGATCGCGTCACCGGTGATGAACCCCTCGGCGAACTGACGGCCGATGGTGCCGCAGTAGTCGCTGTGGAAGTTCCGCAGGCTGTTGTTGAAGCCGGCCGGGTCGATGTAGTTGTTCATGTACAGGCGCTTCAGGTTCTGCTGGATCGTCGAGTGGCGTACCTCGTCGATCATCTGAATGGCCTGGCCGTTGTGCAGCTCCGGGTTCGGAACCACGTGGAAGAGCATGGGCATCGAACGCGCCGCCGAGACCTCCGGCAACGGGATGATGCTCAGGAACAGCTTCTGCCACTCCAGCCAACGCTCCTGGACCTGGCGGAACATGTTCCCGCGGATCGCACCGTCGGACGCACCGTAGACACGGTGGTCCTTCTCCTCCTGCATCGGGAAGTAGCTCCGGAGGACCTGCTTGAGCGGGTCCTTCTTCGCCGCCTTCCGGAAGGTGTAGTCGGTTCCGTACTTCATGTACGGCTCGTGGTACTGCGGCTCCCAGGCGAGTTCCTGGATCTTCTGGTGAGCCTTAGCCAGACTCTGCCGACTCACATCGTCTCCTCACGGTGGTGGGAAAGTCACAGAGCCGGCTGCCGGTGGGCGGCGCGGGAGCCCGCGGCGTCGCCGGACCCTGTGCCGGAGGATGCGACTCACGTCACAGCCTTCGGTACGCAGATCACACCGCCCACCCCGCTGACCTGCGGTCTCAATATGAGACGGTGGGGGGCTGACCTGGGCCTATCGTTCCTCTCGTCCGGGCGGTAGCGTCCGGATCGATCCCGGCTGCCGCGTGAACGCGGACCACAGCTGCTCCGAGAAGGGCAACCGGTTGGTCGAACAGAACGAACGCGCCGTCCACCACGAGAGGTCGGATGCCCGTGAGGCAGCCGACCGGTTCGTCCCTGCGCCCGCCGCACCCGTCGCGGTGGGCGCGGCTGCGGCGCGCGTCGCTCTCGCCCGGGAGTCCTTCCTGCACGACGAGGACCCCGCGCCCGGTCTGGTCCGGGCGCCGATCCTCGCGTCCTGGACCCGTTCCCGGCAGTTCTCCGTGCCCACGGACCATCTCGAGCTGCCCTACGAGAGCGACTCGGAGGCCGACAGCCCACTGATGCGCGCGGCCCGGCCCGTCATCGAGGACCTCGCGGACCAGTTCGCCACCGAGCCGGTCAGCGTCATCCTGTGCGACGACGAGGGTGTGGTCCTCGAGCGGCGCACCGGGGACTCCGCGCTGCGCGCCCAGCTGGACCGGATCTGGCTGGCCCCCGGCTTCAGCTACGCCGAGCAGTACGTGGGGACGAACGGGATCGGCACCGCGCTGGAGGGGCGCGCGCCGGCGCAGGTGTTCGGGCACGAGCACTACGTCGAACACCTCGAGGAGATGGCCTGCGCCGGGGTGCCGATCCACCATCCCGTCACCGGCAAGCTGCTGGGCGTCCTCGACCTGACCTGCTGGCGCAGCGAGGCCAGCGCGATGATGGCTGCCACCGCCGCCACGATCGCCCGGCGCATCGAGGAGGTGCTGCTCGAGCAGTCCGGGCGGCGCGAGCTCACCCTGCTGCACGACTACCTCGCCGCCTGCCGGCGCGGCCGCGGCGCGGTGCTCGCCGTCAGCGACGACCTGGTGATGATGAACGACCGGGCGCGCGAGCTGATCGACCCCGCGGACCAGGTCCCGCTGCTGGCCGACGCCACGGAGGCCATCCGCACCGGCCGCCGTCGCCAGCTGCTCGTGGACCTGCCCAGCGGTGCCACGGCACGGGTCCAGTGCCGGCCGAGCTGGGCCGAGAACGGGCTCTCCGGCGGGGTGCTGCAGGTCCAGCTCGTGTCGCGGGCCTCGCTGAACCGGCCCGGCACGCCGTCGATCACCACGGCGCTGCCCGCCGCGGTGGGGTCCGGCGCGCTGTGGACGAAGTGCGCGCAGACCGTCGACCGGCACTTCCGGCTCAACGAGTGGCCGCTGCTGGAGGGCGAGCCGGGCTCGGGGCGGACCACGCTCGCCCGCGCGACGCACCAGATGCACTCGCCCGCCGGGCACGTCCGGGTGCTCGACGCCGCGAACTGCGGCCCCCGCTGGATCGCCGAGGTGGCCGACGAGCTGCACACCGGCGGCGGGACGCTCGTGCTGCAGCACGTCGACTCCCTGTCGGCGGAGAACGCGCTGGCCCTGGCGGACGCACTGGAGCCCTACCGGGAGTCGACGGACCCGGAGCGGCAGTGGGTCGTCGCGACCCGTTCCCGCAGCTCCGAGGCGGACTCGCCGGAGCTCGCCGAGCTCCTGAGCTGCTTCCCGCGCAGCATCGAGGTGCCCCCGCTGCGCCACCACATCGAGGACGTCGCCGAGCTCGTCCCGTACCTGCTGGCGCGGCTCACCCGGGGCGCGGACCTGCACTGCTCGCCCGAAGCGATGCGGGTGCTGATGCGCAACCGGTGGCCCGGCAACGTCGACCAGCTCTACCAGGTGCTGCGCAAGGTCGTGGCGCGCCGGCGGACGGGCACGATCCGGCCGGAGGACCTGCCGCCGGAGACGCGCGCGATCACCCGCCGGGTGCTCACCCCGCTCGAGGCCATCGAGTGCGACGCGATCGTGGACGCGCTGCTGGACACGGACGGCAACAAGGCCGAGGCGGCTCGTCGTCTGGGCATGAGCCGGGCGACGATCTACCGCAAGATCCGCGGCTACGGCATCTCCATGCCCGACGGCTCCGAGGTCTGAGGGATCCGGATTTTTCGCGTTATGGAACCATAACGCGAATTTCGGGGGCTGTTTTTCGCATTATGGTTCCATGATGCGGGGGCGGAGCAGGGTGAGGAGCTCCTGGTAGGGGCCGACGACGTAGGCCTCGTCGCCCTCGGTGAACCTCGTGTCCCTCCGCGGCGGGTAGTCCAGGGTGCCGTCGCGGTGGGCCAGGGCGACGACCCTGGTGCGGGCGGAGAGCTCGCGCATCGCGAGACCGTCCAGGGCCGCGCCCACCGCCAGCTTCCCGATCATGAACGGCGTGTGCTCGACGTAGAACGTGCCGAGGACGTCCAGCCCCAGGGCGGCGCCCACGAACCAGGGCGCGGCCAGCGCCGCCGTCGAGCGGACGTAGCGGAAGCCGAAGCCCTCCTCGACCGCCTCGGACAGGTCGCGGTCGAACACCCGCAGGACCACCGGCACGGAGTCCCAGCGCTCGCCCAGCTGATCCCGCACCGCGAGGCCCGCCTCGATGTTGACGAGATCGTCGCTGGTCATGACCGCCACGGCGACGGCCTCGTCGAGGTTGACCGACGCGAGGACGGCGGCGTCCGTGGCGTCGCCCGTCACGACGGGGACGCCGAGCTCGCGGGCCCGGGCGAGGTGGCGGTTGGTGCCGTCGCGTTCGAGGACCAGGGGCCGGGCGCCCGCGGCGAGCAGGCCCTCCAGCACCCCGATGCCGACCGCGCCGAGGCCGACGACCAGCACGTGGCCGCGCATCGAACCGATCCGCCGCCTGCCCACCGAGCGCTCGATGCCGCTGCTCACCAGCAGCTGGGTGAGCAGCGAGAACAGCACCGCGGCGAGCACCACCCCGAGGAACATCATCCCGATCGCGTACACGCGCAGCCAGGTCTGCTGCTCGGCGAAGGAGAAGTCGCCGTAGCCGACCGTGCCTATCGTCTCCACGGTGAAATAGACGGCGTCGACCCAGGTCATGTGGCTGCCGTCGGTCTTGACGTAGCCGGCGCGCAACACGAACACCGAGATCGCGAACACCGAGAGCAGCACGCAGAGGGTGACCTTGAGCGGGCGTTCCGCCTCCGCGAGCAGCGTGCGCAGGACCAGCAGCAGGCTCGTCCGGCCGCCCTCCTCGGCGAGCCGCGCCGCCCGCTCGGCACCGGCCGTCCGCGCGCCGCGGCGAACCTGCGGCACGGGCCGGGACGCCGTGACGTCCACGGGATGGCCGGCGAACTGCTCGGGCGTGCCGATGAGCGTCACCCGGTCGCCCACGGCCACCTCGTGATCGCGGCCGGGGCAGATCTCCTGGCCGGCGCCGGTGACGGCGAGCGGCGCGAGATCGCCGAACAGGTCGCGCAGGATGCCCGGCCGGGTGGCGTCGATCGTGGCGACCACGAACGTCCGGCCGGCGAGCTCGACCGGGTGGGGGCGGCGGCCCAGGCAGGCCTCGACCACCGACGGGGCGGCCAGGGCGGCGACGTCGAGAACGCTGTTCGGCCCGGTCACCCCGGCCAGCGCCCGCCCGACGGCGGGATTCGCGACCCGCACGACGAGCCGGACCTCGGGGGCGAGCCGGCGGGCGAGCAGCGCGCACTCGGTGGCGACGAGATCGTCGTCCGGCACCACGACGACCGCGGCGGCCTGCTCGATCCCCGCCTCCACCAGCGCGTCCCTGGGCCGTCCCGGTACCCGCCGCACGCCCCAGAGCTCCAGCAGGTGCCCGGCCACCGCGCCCGGCCGCTCGCCGGCGTCGACCACCACCGTCTCCACCCCCGCGGCGTGCAGCTGCTCCACCGTCCTGAGGCCCACCGCCCCGATCCCGCACACCACCACGTGACCTGCCATGACGCGGGAGTGTGGCCGAACCGTGTGACGGCGGAATGACCCGGTTCCCGTCGGTGATCTCCACTAGGGTCCGGCAGGTGCTGGACATCGGGGGCTTGGCCAAGAAGTTCGGGGGCCGGGTCGCGCTGGAGGACGTCACGTTCTCGGTGCGCCCGGGCGAGGTGTTCGGGTTCGTCGGGAGCAACGGCGCCGGCAAGACCACGACCATGCGGATCGTGCTCGGCGTGCTCGAGGCGGACGGCGGCGAGGTCCGCTGGGAGGGCGCGCCGATCGACGCAGACGGGCGCCGGCGGATCGGGTACATGCCCGAGGAGCGCGGCCTTTACCCGAAGATGAAGGTCGGCGAGCAGCTCGCCTACCTGGCCCGGTTGCACGGGATGGCCGCCTCGGACGCGGCCGCCGCCGTGACGCGCTGGACGGATCGTCTGGGCGTGGGGGAACGGGTCGGGGACGAGGTGCAGAAGCTCTCGTTGGGCAACCAGCAGCGGGTGCAGCTGTGCGCCGCGCTGATCCACGATCCGCAGGTCCTGGTGCTCGACGAGCCGTTCTCGGGCCTCGACCCGACGGCCGTCGAGGTCATGAGCGCGGTGCTGCGGGGCAAGGCGGACGAGGGGGTGCCGGTGGTGTTCTCGTCCCATCAGCTGGATCTGGTCGAGCGGCTGTGCGACCGCGTCGGGATCATCGCGGCGGGCCGGATGGTGGCCGTCGGGACCGTCGAGGAGCTGCGCAGCGGCGGGGTCAGCCGGATCGACGTCGTCGGGCCGGGCGGGGACTGGACGGCCGGGTTGGACGGGGTCACGGTCGTCACGCAGGAAGGGAACCGGACGCGGGTGGAGCTCGGCGACGGGACGAAGGACCAGGAGGTCCTGGCGGCGGCGCTCGCCGCGGGGCCGGTGCACGAGTTCGCGCCCTACCGGCCACCGCTCACGGAGCTGTACCGGCACGTGGTGTCCGGGGGTGCGGCATGAACGGGTCGTTGTCGCCGGGGCAGGTCGTCGCGCTCGTCGCGAAGCGCGAGTTCACCACGCAGGTCCGGTCGCGGAGCTTCCTGATCGGGCTCGTCGTGACCATCGTGATCTTCGCGATCTACGCGCTGATCTTCCAGTTCATCGGCAAGCAGACGTCGTCGGACACCCTCGGCGTCACGCCGGGGGCGCAGCCGCTGGTCCCGGCGTTGCAGCAGGCGGCGCAGGCGATGGACCGGACGCTGACGATCACGGACGTCTCGGACTCGGCGGGCGAGGTCCAGGTCCGCAACGACGATCTCGACGCCGTGCTCACCGGGACGCCCGGGTCGTACCGGCTGGTCGGGCGGGACTCGGTGGGCGACTCGCTGCAATCGATCGTGGCCGGGGTGGTGCGGCAGCAGGCGCTCACCTCGGCGCTGCAGGCCGCGGGGCAGGACCCGGCCGCCGTCGCGCAGCGGGGCACGGTCGCGGTGTCCACGCTCGAACCCGTCGACCCGCAGCGCGGGGAACGGCTCGGGCTGGCGATCGTCACGTCCGTGCTGCTGTTCATGTCGCTGATCGGGTACGGGACGGCGGTGGCGCAGGGCGTCGTCGAGGAGAAGTCCAGCCGGGTGGTGGAGCTGCTGCTCGCCACGATCAAACCCGTCCACCTGCTCACCGGGAAGGTGCTGGGGCTCGGCCTCGTGGGGCTGTTGCAGCTGGTGATCCTGGGCGCGATCGGGGTGGTCGGCGGGACGGTCGCGGGGCTGCTCACGGTGCCGACGGCGGCGGCGTCGGCGCTGGTCGCGGCCGTGGTGTGGTACCTGCTCGGGTTCTTCCTGTACGCGTCGCTCTACGCGGCCGCGGGCTCGATGGTGTCCCGCCAGGAGGAGCTGCAGTCGCTCGTCACGCCGATCATGTTCCCGCTGCTGCTGCCGTTCATCTTCGCCGTCAGCGTGCTGCCCGGCGATCCGCGCAACACGGTCGGGACGGTGCTGTCGTTCGTCCCGTTCTTCGCCCCCACGCTGATGCCGGCCCGCCAGGCGCTCGGCGTCGCGGCGTGGTGGGAGGTGGGCATCGCCATCGTGCTGACGCTCGCCGCGATCGTCGGGACGGTGCTGGTGGCGGCGCGGATCTACCGCAACTCCGTGCTGCGCACCGGCGCCCGGGTGTCGCTCTCCGAGGCGCTGCGGGGTGCCCGGGCCTGAGGCCCCCGTGAGTGGCGATGGTCGCCCGGGCGACCATCGCCACTCACGAGCGGGGTCGGGGCCTCCAGGCCGTGAAGCCGGCCCGTTCGGCGTCCTCGGGGGTGCGGAACCAGGCCTCGGCCTTGGTGCGGCGGTAGTAGGGGCTCGCCGGGGTGTGGAAGAGCTTCGACGAGGCGTTGCCCTTGATCGTGAACTCGGGGCCGGGTGCGGAACCGTCCGGGAGCGGGGCGGCCGAGCCGGGGCCGTAGGGCTGCTCGGCGGGGTGATCCGTGGGGGCCGGGGTGGGCTTCTCGGCGTCCTCCGCCGTACTCCCGGATCCGCTCACCGCCGCCTTCGCCGTGCCACTCGCCAGGGCCGCCGCGCTGCTTGCGGAGGTCTTCGCCGCGCCGGCGGATCCGGCGTCGGCCGCCACGCTGCCGGCGGATCCACTCTCGGAGGCCGGGGCCGCGGATCCACCGTCGGCCGGGGGCCGTCGGGCTTGCGGGTCGGGGACCGCGGCGAGGCGGGGTGCGGGCCGGGGTGCCTCGGGCTGGGGTCGGGCGGGGGCCGTCGTGGGGCGCGTGGTCGCCGGCGGGAGCGAGGCGTCGCCCTGCCGCCAGGCCTCGTGGACGTCCGTGCCCGCGCCCGCGAACGCGCGGCGCCAGACGACCAGGCCGCCTGCCACGCCGACGCCCGCCACCGCGAGCAGCACGAGGCCGCGGCGTCTCCGGGTCCGTCCGTCGGCCATCGCGGGGCTCCCCTCGTCGGTCCTCGCCGCACACTATGCGGTCGGCCCCGACCGGACGCCCCCGGCCCAGGTCAGCGCCGCGCGTCCTTGACCCGCTCGTAGCGGGCGAGGGCCTCCTGCCGCTCCGCCTTGTGGTCGACCATCGGCTCCGGATAGCCCTCCGGGACGCCGTCGGGCAGCTTCCAGGGCTGGTGCACGGCCTTGCCCTCGATCCCCCGCAGCTCCGGGACGTACCGGCGCACGTAGTCGCCGTTCGGGTCGAACTTCTCCCCCTGCGTGACCGGGTTGAACACGCGGAAGTAGGGCGAGGCGTCCGTGCCGCTGCCCGCCGTCCACTGCCAGCCGTGCTGGTTGGAGGCCAGGTCGCCGTCGACGAGGAGCTGCATGAAGTGCCGCGCGCCCCACCACCACGGCAGGTGCAGGTCCTTGACCAGGAAAGACGCGACGATCATGCGTAGCCGGTTGTGCATCCACGCCTCGGCGCGGAGCTGGCGCATACCCGCGTCGACGATCGGGTAGCCGGTGCGGCCCTCCTTCCAGGCCTCGAACGCGACCTCGGCGCTCCTGCCCGAGGCGAGCGGCAGGGCGTCGAAGGCGCGGTCGTAGTTCTTGCGGGCCGAGTCGGGGCGCTGGTTCAGGATGTCGGCGTAGAACTCGCGCCAGGCGATCTCGGTGCGGTAGGTGTCCGCGTCGGCGGAGCGCTTCCTCGCGAGGTCCGCCAGCAGCGTCCGCGGGTGCACGCAGCCGTACTTCAGGTAGGGCGACATGTGCGACGTGCCGGGCCGGTCCGGGCGGTCGCGGCCGGTGCCGTAGTCGTCCACGGCGCCGTCGAGGAAGTCCTTCCAGGCCGCCAGCGCGGCCTTCTCCCCCGGTTCGGGCAGCTCGGCCTCGACGGTGACGTCGTCGGGGATCGCCACCGCGCGCGGCCCGCCGTCCTTCTCCGTCGGGTCGATCCAGGTCACCGTCGAGGCCGACGTGTCCGCGGGGGCGCGCCAGCCGTGGTCGGCCCAGACGCGGCGGAAGGGGGTGAAGACCTTGAACGGCTCGCCGTCGTTCTTGCGGACGCGGCCCGGGGCGACGGCGTAGGGCGAGCCGGTCCGGACGAGCTCGCGTCCGGCGTCCGCGAGTGCCTTCTCGACGGCCTCGTCGCGGCGGGCGCCGTAGGGCCCGAAGTCCGCGGCGACGTGCACGGAGCCGGCGCCGACGGCCTCCGCGATCCGGGGCACGACGTCGGCGGGATCACCCCTGACGACCAGGAGCCTGCCGTTCAGATCGGCGTCGAGCGCCCGCAGGCAGCCGTAGAGGAAGGACAGGCGGGCGCCGCCGCTCGGGCCGGTCAGGGCCGGGTCGAGCACGAACAGGGCGAGCGAGGAGTCGGACGCGTCGGCCGCCGCGAGGAAGGTGGGCTGGTCGGCGACCCGCAGGTCCCGCCGGAACCAGACGATCGAGCGGGACTTCGCGGCGCGGTCGGGCATGGGCCGACGCTAACGGCGCGCCTCCGCAGGCGCGCGCCGAACGAGGCCGGACGACCGGGACGGGCGACTCGGGCGACTCGCGGGACGGGCCGGACTCGTGAGTGGCAATAGTCGTCCGGGCGACTATTGCCACTCACGGGGGCGGTTATCGGTTGGTGAGCTCCACGTAGTCGCGCTCGGTGGCGCCGATGTAGAGCTGGCGGGGGCGGCCGATCTTGTTCTGCGGGTCGGCCATCATCTCGCGCCAGTGGGCGATCCAGCCGGGGAGCCGGCCCAGGGCGAACAGGACGGTGAACATCTTCACCGGGAAGCCCATCGCCCGGTAGATCACGCCGGTGTAGAAGTCGACGTTCGGGTAGAGCTTGCGCTCGACGAAGTAGTCGTCCGCCAGGGCCTTCTCCTCGAGCCTCATGGCGATGTCGAGCAGCGGGTCGGTCACGCCGAGGGCCTTGAGCACCTCGTCCGCCTTCTGCTTCACGATCTTCGCCCGCGGGTCGTAGTTCTTGTAGACCCGGTGGCCGAAGCCCATGAGCTTGACGCCCTGCTCCTTGTTCTTCACGCGCTCCATGAAGGCGTCGGCGTTGCCGCCCTCCGCCTGGATGCGGGTGAGCATCTCGAGCACGGACTGGTTGGCGCCGCCGTGCAGCGGGCCGAACAGCGCGTTGACGCCCGCGGAGATGGACGCGAACAGGTTCGCCTGCGACGACCCCACCAGCCGGACCGTCGACGTCGAACAGTTCTGCTCGTGGTCCGCGTGCAGGATCAGCAGCGTGTCCACGGCCTTCGCCATGACCGGGTCGATCTCGTAGGGCTCGGCCGGGAAGCCGAACGTCATGCGCAGGAAGTTCTCCACCAGGCCCAGCGAGTTGTCCGGGTAGAGGAACGGCTGGCCGACGGACTTCTTGTAGGCGTAGGCCGCGATCGTGAAGACCTTGGCCATCAGCCGGACGGTGGAGAGCTCGACCGCGTCGGAGTCGAACGGGTCCAGCGAGTCCTGGTAGAAGGTCGAGAGCGCCGAGACGGCCGACGACAGCACCGGCATCGGGTGCGCGTCGCGGGGGAAGCCGTCGAAGAAGCCCTTGAGGTCCTCGTGCAGCAGCGTGTGCCGGCTGATGTCGGTGGTGAACTTCTCGAGCTGCGTCGCCGTGGGCAGCTCGCCGTAGATCAGAAGGTAGCTGACCTCGAGGAACGTCGAGCTCTCGGCCAGCTGGTCGATCGGGTACCCGCGGTAGCGCAGGATGCCGGCGTCGCCGTCGATGTAGGTGATCGCGGAGGCGCAGGCGGCGGTGCTCGTGAAGCCGGGGTCGAACGTGGTCATCCCCGTCTGCCCGAGAAGCTTGCTGACGTCGACTGCCGAAGCACCCTCCGTCGGCGCCTTGATCGGCATGTCGTGCGTGCCGCCCGGGTAGTTGAGGACAGCGGTGTCTGCTCCGGCGGACTCGTCAGCCATGTGGAGGTTCCCTCTCACACTCGGTTCTTCCTGATGGGCGCCACGCTAGTGCGCGAACGGGCTTCCGTAGGTGTCTCGGGCACGCATCACGCCGGGACGCGGCAAGGATCACTCACGGTCTCGGGTCCTCACCGTGGCCGTCATCGTCCGCCCCGGGGGCCCGGATGGCATCCCCTGGCCGGTCACGGTCGGGAATCGACGGGAACCCGGTAGGACCAGAACTCGCGGAAGCGCATCACCACGACGAGCGTGACGACCACCACAGCGATGCCGCCGATCAGCGATGCGGTGCCCGGACCGACGGCGGAGGCGGCCGGCCCGTGCCACAGATCGGCGAGCCGCGGGCCCCCGGCGACGACCACCGTGAACACCCCCTGCATGCGCCCGCGCATCTCGTCCGTGGCCACGGACTGCAGCATCGAGTTGCGGTAGACCGAGCTCACCAGGTCCCCCGCTCCGGCCATCGCGAGGAACAGGACGGCGAGCCAGAGCGACGACGTCAGCCCGAAGAGGGCGACGCCGATCCCCCACACGCAGATCGCCGCGGTGACCGCCACGCCCTGCCTCGACACCCGCGCCAGCCAGCCGGACAGCACACCGCCCGCGACCATGCCGATCGGGATGGCCGCGAAGAGCAGGCCCAGCGCGAACCCGCCGTCGACGGGATCGCCGAACACGGTGTGCGCGATCTCCGGGAAGACCACCCGCGGCATGCCGAAGCCCATCGCGATGACGTCGACCAGGAAGGACACCAGCAGCACCTTGTGCAGCGCGGCGTACCGGAAGCCCTCGACGATCTGGCGGATCCCGGCCTTCGGGCGCTCCCCGGTGGAGCTCGGCGGCACGGCCGGCAGCCGGAAGGTGGCCCACAGGGTGGCCAGCAGGAAGATCGCGTCGACCAGGTAGAGGGTGCCGAGCCCCACCAGCGGGATCGCCACGCCCGCCAGCAGCGGGCCCACGATGGCGCCGAGCTGCACGACCGTCATGTTCAGGGCGTTGGCCGCCGGGAGCTGCCCGGCCGGCAGCAGCCGCGGGATGACGGACGCGCGCGCCGGCTGGTTCATCGCGAGCATCGACGACTGGACGGCGAAGAGCACCAGCACGACCCAGACGCTGCCGACCCCGCTCGCGGCCACCACCCACAGCGCGAGCGAGGTGATCGCGATGCCCGAGCCGGTGATCAGGAGCATCACCCGGCGGTCCACCGCGTCGGCGATCGCGCCGCCCCACAGCCCGAACACGACGAGCGGGAGCAGGCCGAACACGCCGGTCAGGCCCACATAGGACGACGACTGGGTCATCGCGTAGATCTGCGTGGGCACGGCGACGACGGAGAGCTGCGCCCCGATCGTCGTGACGATCCCGGCCAGCCACAGCCGCCGGTAGGAGACGGTCCGCAGCGGCGTGGTGTCCGCGAAGGTGCTGCGGGCGAACGAGCCCAGCCGGGTGCGCAGGGTCCGGCCCTCGGGCAGCGGCGCGGTGGGCGCCTCGGGATCGACGGGCATCCTCCGCGTCCCACCCGGCACGGCCCCGCCCGGCACGGCCCCGCCCGGTACGGCAAGGCGCTCGGTGCCGGCCTCGGCCGGACCGGGGGTCGCGACGGTCGGCGGGTCGGCCGGGGCCCCGACCGTCGGCGGGTCGGCCTGCGGATCCCGGGACGGCCGGGTCGGCGGCTCGTGGCCCGCCCGCAGGCGGTCGGTGGGCTGATCCGGGCGACTCACGTGTCCACGACTACCACGCCGCACCGACGGATCCCTCATCGACGCTGGTCAGAGCTGGTCAGCGCCGCACGGACGGGACGTACCGGTCAGGGCGCGAGCCGCTCCACCTTCCACGTGCGGGCGTCCCGGTCCCCGACGAACCGCAGCCGGTCGTGCATCCGGTTTGTCCGGCCCTGCCAGAACTCCACCTCGTCCGGCACGATCCGCCAGCCGCCCCAGTGCGGGGGTCGCGGGATCTCCTCGGTGTCGGCGAACCGCCGTTGGGCGGCCTCCAAAGCGTCGTCGAGCACCGAGCGGCCGGCCACGACCACCGACTGCGCCGACGCCCAGGCCCCGAGCTGCGAGCCGCGCGGCCGGCTGGCCCAGTAGACGTCCGCCTCGTCGTAGCTCGCCTGCTGCACCAGGCCCCGGACGTGCACCTGGCGGTGCATCGCGTACCAGGGGAACGTGGCGGACGCCTCGTGCGACTGCCGAAGATCACGGCTCTTGGCGGAGGTGAAGTTCGTGTAGAACACCACACCCCGCGCGTCGAGGCCCTTGCACAGGACGGTGCGCGACGCGGGCCGTCCCTGCGGGTCCGCGGTCGCGAGCACCATCGCGTTGGGCTCGTCGACCCCGGCCTCCCCCGCCTCGGCCAGCCAGCGTGCGAGCTGCTCGTGCCAGGTGGGGGCGAGCTGGTCGACGTCGAAGCCGTCCGAGCCGTAGTCCACGCGCATCCCGGCCAGCGTTGTCGTACCCGTCATCCACACCTCCTCGTGGACTGCCGACAGTAGGTTCCGACACACCTGTGGCGACACCCTCCGTTCGGGTCCCGGTGACCGATGACACCCGAACCGTGCGTTGTGCGGGCGGGGTCGGGTCGGACACCCTGACGCAACAATGCGCCGCACCAGCGCAGGAATCGGCCGACGGCGCACCCCGGTACGGCCGGGCCTGCCGACGACCGAGGAGTACCGGTGTCCGAGATCCCCCCGCCGCCACCCGGCTTCAAGTCCGGGCTGGAGGGCCACGTCGCCTTCCGCACCGAGATCGCCGAGCCCGACAAGGACGGCGGGTCGCTGCGCTACCGCGGCGTCGACATCGAGGACCTGGTCGGGAGCGTGAGCTTCGGCAACGTCTGGGCGCTGCTGGTCGACGGCCGGTTCGGGCCGGGCCTGCCGCCGGCGGAGCCGTTCCCGATCCCGGTGCACACCGGCGACGTCCGGGTGGACGTGCAGGCCGCGCTGGCCATGCTCGCCCCGCACTGGGGCTACAAGCCGCTGCTCGACACGGAGCCCGACGAGGCCCGGGACCAGCTCGCCCGCGCCTCGGTCATGGCGCTGTCCTACGTGGCCCAGTCCGCGCGCGGCATCGGCGTCCCGGCCGTCCCGCAGTCGCGGATCGACCAGGCCGCCACGATCACCGAGCGGTTCATGATCCGCTGGCAGGGCGAGCCGGACCCGGCGCACGTCCGCGCGATCGACGCCTACTGGGTGTCCGCCGCCGAGCACGGCATGAACGCCTCCACCTTCACCGCGCGCGTCATCGCCTCCACCGGGGCCGACGTGGCGGCCTCGCTGTCCGGCGCGATCGGCGCGATGTCCGGCCCGCTGCACGGCGGCGCCCCGGCCCGCGTGCTGCCGATGATCGAGGAGGTCGAGCGCACCGGGGACCCCGAGGGACTCGTCCGCGGCATCCTCGACCGCAAGGAGAAGCTGATGGGCTTCGGGCACCGGGTCTACCGGGCCGAGGACCCGCGCGCCCGCGTGCTGCGCCGCACCGCCCAGGAGCTGGGCGCCGCCCGGTACGAGCCGGCCGCCGCGCTGGAGCAGGCCGCGCTGAAGGTCCTGCGGGAGCGCCGCCCGGACCACCCCATCGAGACGAACGTCGAGTTCTGGGCCGCGGTCATCCTCGACTTCGCCAAGGTGCCGCCGCACATGATGCCGGCGATGTTCACCAGCGCCCGGACCGCGGGCTGGTCGGCGCACATCATGGAGCAGAAGCGCGAGAACAAGCTGGTCCGCCCGAGCGCCCAGTACATCGGGCCCGGCCCGCGCAAGCCGCAGGACGTCGAGGGCTGGGACCTGCTCACCGCCTGACGACCGACGAACGGCGCTCCCGCTCGGCCCGTCAGGCGGGGGCGCCGTTCGTGTGAGCGAACGGCACCCTCGTTCACACCTACCGAGCGAGAGCGCCGCTGGATCACACGGCGACGGGGGCGGGTGTGCTCCGGCGGCGGATGACGACGGACGCGACGGCCGCGTAGCCGCACAGGATCGCCCCGCCGTACCAGGCGAGGTCGTAGCTGCCCAGGGCGTCGCGCACCAGCCCCGCACCCAGCGCGGCGGCGGCCGCACCGACCTGGTGGCTCGCGAAGACCCAGCCGAACACCACCGGGGCCGACGCCCCGAAGTGCTCCCGGCAGAGGGCGAGCGTGGGCGGCACCGTGGCCACCCAGTCCAGCCCGTAGAAGATGATGAACGCGAAGATCGACGCGTTGACGTCCGCCCCGAACAGCGGCACCAGCAGCGCGAGCGAGACGCCGCGCAGCGAGTAGTACGCGAGCAGCAGCAGCCGGGGATCGAAGCGGTCGGTCAGCCAGCCGGAGAAGATCGTCCCGACGAGGTCGAAGATGCCGACCAGGGCCAGCAGGCCGGCCGCCGTCGTCGGCGGCATGCCGTGGTCGTGGGCCGCGGGGATGAAATGGGACTGGACCAGCCCGTTCGTCGTCGCGCCGCACACGAAGAACCCGGTGACGAGCAGCCAGAACGTGCTCCTCCTCGACGCGGAGACCAGCGTGGTGATCGCCAGCTTGGCCGCGCCCGACCGCAGCGGTTCGACGACGTCCGCCTCGGTGCCGCCGTAGGGCAGCGCACCGACGTCGGCCGGCCGGTCCCGCAGCAGCAGCACGACGATCGGGAGCGCCACGAGCGCCGCGCCGGCCACGGTGAGCGACGCCGTCCGCCAGCCCGAGCTGGTCGCCAGGTGCGCGACCAGGGGCAGGAACACCAGCTGGCCGGTGGCGTTCGCCGCCGTCAGCAGGCCGGAGACGAGCCCGCGCCGGGCCACGAACCACCGGCCGACGACCACCGCCACCAGCGACATCGCCATCGACCCGGTGCCCAGCCCGACGATCACGCCCCACAGCAGGAACAGCTGCCACGACGACGTCATGAACACGGTCGCGCCGGCGCCGAGCGCCACCATGGTCAGCGCGAACGCCACCACGCGGCGCACCCCGAACCGCTCCATCAGGGCCGCCGCGAACGGCGAGACCAGGCCGTAGAGGGCCAGGTTGACCGAGACGGCGCCGGAGATGGTGCCGATGGACCAGCCGAACTCCTCGTGCAGCGGATCGAGCAGCACACCCGGCGCCGACCGGACGCCCGCGGCACAGATCAGGGACAGGAAGGTCGCCGCCGCGACCCACCAGGCCCAGTGGACGCGCCGCTTCGGGACCTCGGTGGGGCGCGTGCTGAGTTCGCTCACGGAATGCAGCCTTCCCGACGGGATCGCGGAAGAGAAGTGGCCGGACTGCCACTCTGTGAAAGAATCCGGCCATGTCTCTGCATCGGGTGGCCGTGCTGGCGATGCCGTCGGTGCTCGCGTTCGAGGTCGGGCTGCCGCACAAGTTCCTGCCGCCCGAGCTCTACGACGTGCGCGTGACCAGTGCGGACGGCGGCCCGGTGCCGACCTCCGCCGGGTTCTCGCTCGTCCCGGAGCACGGGCCGGAGATCCTCCGCACCGCGGACACGGTGATCGTCCCGGGGCATCAGGCGGGGCCGCAGACCGGCGTCCCGGTCGAACCGGGGATCGTCGGGGCGCTCCGGGCCGCGCCACGGGTGCTCTCGATCTGCACGGGGGCGTTCGTGCTCGCCGCCGCGGGCCTGCTCGACGGGCGCCGCGCCACCACGCACTGGCTGCACGCCGCGCGGTTCCGGGAGCTGTTCCCGCAGGTCGAGATGGATGCGGACGTGCTGTACGTCGACGAAGGAGACGTCCTCACCTCGGCCGGCAACGCCGCCGGCATCGATCTCCTGCTGCACCTGTTGCGCCGCGACCACGGCGCCGAGGTGGCGGCGCGGGTGGCGCGCCGGGCCGTTGTCGCGCCGTGGCGGGAGGGCGGGCAGGCGCAGTTCATCGACGTGCCCGTGCCCGGCGGGGGCCCGGGCACCGCGGCGACCCGGGACTGGGCGCTCGCGCACCTCGGCCTGCCCCTGACCCTCGACGACCTGGCGGCGCACGCCGCGATGAGCGTGCGCACCTTCACCCGCCGGTTCCGCGCGGAGACCGGGCAGAGCCCCGGGCGCTGGCTCGTGACGCACCGGGTCCAGCTGGCCCGGCGGCTGCTGGAGGGCAGCGACCTGCCGGTCGAGCAGGTGGCCGAGCGGGCCGGCTTCGGGACGACGGTGTCGTTGCGTCAGCACCTGCACGCGGCCATCGGGATGTCCCCCCTGGCGTATCGGCGCAGCCAGCGGGCCCCTGTGGGGGCGTGACCCCGACTCGCACGGCACCACGGCCCGACTCGCGGAGTCCCAGCTCCCGACTCGCGGAGTGCTTCGCCCCGACTCGCGGGGTGCCGCGAGTCGGGCCGTGCGAGTGGCGAGGTGGGGTCGCGCGGGTCGGGGTCAGGCCGCCAGGGTCTCGATCCGGCGGACGGCCTCGGCGAACTCGGCCAGCTCCGCGACGACGTCCGGGCCGGTCGGGCGCACGAGCAGGCCGGCCGGGCGCAGCGCGTGGACGATCCGGGCGAGGTCCGCACCGGGCGTCACCTCCAGGACGGAGCGCAGCGCGGCCCCGCGCGGCGACGGGACCCGGAAGTTCTGCGGCACCCAGGCGCCGGTGCCGGGCCGGGCGACCCAGGCCGGGACGCCCTCGATGCCGTGCTCGGCCACGAGCAGCTCGCGCACGGAAGCGGCGTGGGCCTGGGGGTCCGGCACGTCGGTGCCGGGCAGCCCGACCACCAGCTCGACCCGGCCGCGGGCGCGTTCGGCCAGGTCGGCGACCCGGCCCGCGTCGGTCGTCGCGCGGCGCCAGTACCCGCCGACCGCGACGCCGAGCCGGATCCGGCTCGTGCGGCCCGCGGCGACGGCGAGCGCCATGCCGACGTCCGAGTAGTGCCGGGGCGCGTCGTGGCACCACGCGCGGGTGTAGCCGAGCTCCTCGGCGCGGGCCACGTGCTCCGGCGTGGCCACCCCCACGGCGAGGGCGCAGTCGATCTCCATGGGGGGACCTCCCAACCGTTGTCCAGCGGTATCTCGATCGACGGGGGCCGAACGTTGCAGGAAACGGCGGGTGACTTCCCTCCCCCGCGCCACGGACCGCGGAGGCGGCTTGCGACACTGGGGAGGTGACCTCGTCGACCAGCACCGACCTGCAGATTCCCGCCGACCTGCTCCCCGGCGACGGGCGCTTCGGATGCGGACCGTCCAAGGTCCGTCCCGAGCAGCTCGCCGCGCTCGCGAAGGCCGGGGACGTCATGGGCACCTCCCACCGGCAGAAGCCGGTGAAGTCCCTCGTCGGGCGGGTCCGGTCCGGGCTGCGCGAGCTCTTCTCCCTCCCCGAGGGCTACGAGGTCGTCCTCGGCGACGGCGGCTCCACCGCGTTCTGGGACGCGGCCGCGTTCGGCCTGGTGCGCGAGCGCTCGCTGCACCTGACCTACGGCGAGTTCTCCTCGAAGTTCGCGGAGTCCACCAAGGGCGCGCCGTTCCTGGCCGACCCGGTGATCGTCTCGGCCGAGCCGGGCAGCGCGCCCGCGCCGACCGCGGACGCGTCGTGCGACGTCCTGGCCTGGGCCCACAACGAGACCTCCACCGGTGTCGCGGTGCCGGTCGTGCGGCCGGCGGAGGCGATCGAGGGCCAGCTCGTGGTCATCGACGCCACGTCGGGCGCCGGCGGCCTGCCCGTCGACATCACGCAGGCGGACGCCTACTACTTCGCCCCGCAGAAGGGCTTCGCCTCCGACGGTGGCCTCTGGCTCGCGCTGATGTCGCCGGCCGCGCTGGGCCGCGTGGCCGAGCTGGCCCAGGGCGACCGCTGGATCCCGCCGTTCCTGTCCCTGGCCACGGCCGTCGACAACTCGGTGAAGGACCAGACCTACAACACCCCGGCCGTCGCCACGCTCGTCATGCTGGCCGACCAGATCGAGTGGATGCTCGGCCTCGGCGGGCTCGACGCGTGTGTCGCGCGCACCAAGGACTCCTCGGACCGGCTGTACGGCTGGGCCGAGAAGGCGGAGTTCGCCACGCCGTTCGTGGCCGACCCGGCGCACCGCAGCCAGGTCGTCGGCACGATCGACTTCACGGACGCGGTGGACGCCGCGGCCGTCGCGAAGGTGCTGCGCGCCAACGGTGTCGTGGACACCGAGCCCTACCGCAAGCTCGGCCGCAACCAGCTGCGGATCGGCATGTTCCCGGCGGTCGACCCGGCCGACGTCTCGGCGCTCACGGCCGCCATCGACTGGGTGGTCGAGCGGCTCGGTTAGAACCTCCTCGACGAGGGGCCGGACCTGCGGGTCCGGCCCTTTTTCGTGCCCGGGGGTGACGGAATGTAGTCACATCAGTAACATCCGCCTCAGCTTTACCGTGCCCGGCCGTCCGTGCTTTGATCACGCAAAGTCGATCGATGGTCACGGGGCGCGACGAGCGGAAAAGGGCCACGTCGGTGGGCCCGAACTCGCCCCGGCGCGCCTCACCCGTCGGACACGATTCGGCAACTACCGTCACCCGGACGGGGTCGTCAGCGAGAGGAGGCCGACGAGATGCGGTCGTTGCGGGTCGTCGGGATCACCGAGGACGGTTCGGTGGTTCTCGAGGACTCGGCTCGTCGCGAACGCTTCACCGTGCCCGCCGACGAACAGCTCCGGGCCGCTGCGCGAGGGGACCTCACCCGGCTCGGGCAGATCGCGATCGAGTTGGAGAGCCAGTTGCGACCACGCGAGATCCAAGCCCGCATCCGGGCCGGAGCGTCCGTGGAACAGGTCGCCTCGGCCGCCGGGGTGCCCGTCCAGAAGATCGAACGATTCGCCTATCCGGTCCTGCTCGAACGCACCCGGACGGCGGACCTCGCACGCAACGCCCATCCCGTCCGCCAGGACGGCCCGGACGTGCGGACGCTGGCCGAGACGGTCGCCCACACCTTCGGGCTGCGCGGCCAGGACCACACCGGCACGGACTGGGACAGCTGGAAGGGCGAGGACGGCCGCTGGGTCGTCGCGCTCTGCTGGCGCACCGGCCGCTCGGACATCCGCGCGCACTTCACCTTCCAGCCCGGCGCCCACGGCGGCACGGTCACCGCGCTCGACGACCACGCCCGCGACCTCGTCGAGGGCCGCCCGCAGCAGCCGCTGCGCCCGGTCGGCCCGGTGATCGACATCGCCCGCCCGGAGGAGCCGGTCGCGGAACCCGTCGAGACGGCCTCGGTCCCGGCCGCGGTCAACGGGGACGGCCCGCGGATCGCCCCCGAGCAGCGGCGCGCCAGCGTCCCCGGGACCCGGAGCCGCACCCGCTCCCCGGAACCGCGCACCGAGTCGCGCACGGAGTCGCGCTCGGCCGAGGCTCGCGTGGACGCCCGGACCGAGGTGCGGTCGGAGCTGGTCGCGGAGCCGGTGAACCCCCCGGTCCGCCCGCCCGCCCATCCCGCGACCCGGAGCACGGACACCCGCAGCACGGACACCCGGAGCACCGCGACCACGGACACGCGCACCCCGCTCGCGGAGGAGCCGCGGGTTTCGGCCCCGGCGGACGTCGAGGACGTGTCGCCGACGGCCGGGACGCCCACCGATGTTCAGGACGCGACCGGCGAGCCGGCGGAGAGCCCCGAGGTCCTCGAGAGCCGGGAGGCCGCGGCCGAGCCCACCCCGGCCGTCACCACGTCCGCGACCCCGGATCCGGTTCGCGAGACCGCCTCGCCGGAGCCCGAGCCCGCGGGGCCCGAGCAGCCCGCTGCCGCACAACCCGCGTCCGTACAGCCCGCACCCGCGGAGGCCGAGGAGCCCGAGGCCGCGGCGCCGCCCGCGACGGCCGAGGGACCCGCCACCTCCGCGGCGCCGAGGCGCACCAAGAAGGGCAAGCCCGTCATGCCCTCCTGGGACGAGGTTCTCCTGGGCGTCCGGGGCCGCTAGGGAGGGATCGCCGTCGAGTCCGCGGCGTTCCAGGTGGATGCCCCACACGGCCGCGACAGGCCCTCGTACCGGGCGTAGTCGGGCCTGTCGCCAACGCCGCGGGGCGTCCGCCCGGTGCGTCGCGGGGCGGCGGAGGTCCGTCAGACGCTCCCCGGGCCCCGCCCTACCGGGCCCGCACACCGCGGGCCCGCTCGCTGCGACGGCCCGCTCGCCGGCATGATCGGCGTGTCCCCACCCGCGAGTCGGCACTTTCGGTCGTCCGAATGTGCGATCTCGGTCGACGTCGTGGATGTGTGTTTCGGGCTACCGAATGTGCCGACTCGCGGGTGGGAGGGGCGGCCGAGGCACGCAGGGGGCTGCGGCGGCGCAGGGGCTGCGGCGGCGCGGATGCGGGCTACAGGAAGGCCGTGAGGAGCAGGATGACCCAGGCCGCGGCGAGGCCGGCCGCGACTCCGTAGCCGATCCAGCGCCAGAAGGGCAGCCTGCGGATCAGCCAGAGCGACGGGGAGAGGCCCCCGACCACCAGGACGTTGGCGGGGATCCACAGCATCCCGAAGGCCTCGCCGAACGCACGGCTGAGCGTGACGTCCCCGATCGCGGCTACCACGGCGAAGAACGCGGAGACCGTCAGGCCGGTGCCCCACGGGATCGGTTCCGGCGCCTGGAGCAGCGGGATGGGCTCCGTCGTACGCCCGTGCACCAGGTCGACCCCGCCGGTCAGCGGGTCCCGGTACTCGACCGGTCGGCCCAGCACGTCGGACAGCCGGCCCGCCAGCTGACGACCCCGGCGGCTCACGATGTCCTGCTGCTCGGGGATCGCGTCGGCCCCGACACGGGCGGCCACCGCACCCCATTCCCGCAGGTCAGCGCTCAGTTCCGCGGGCAGCACGGCATCGCCCGGTCGCCTGTCGCCGAGCACCACCTGACCCCCCGCAGCGAGGTGCACGGCGTCAGACTACGGGCGGCGCCACGGCATGGAAGGCGACGGCCGCGGCCGTTGCCACATTGAGAGAGTCGACACCGGACGCCATGGGGATCCGCACGCGCAGATCGGCGGCCTCGAGGGCCTCGTCCGTGAGGCCCGGGCCCTCGGCGCCGAGCAGCAGCGCCACCCGCTCCCCCGCGAGCCCGGCCGCGGAGATGGGCACCGCGCCGGCGGCGGGCGTCAACGCGGCGACCCGCAGCCCGGCCTCCCGCAGCAGGTCCAGGGACGCGGGCCACTCGCCGGGCAGGGTCGCGAACGGCACCCGCAGCACGTGCCCCATCGACACCCGCACGCTGCGCCGGTACAGCGGATCGGAGCAGCGCGGGCCGAGCAGGATCCCGTCGACGCCCAGCGCGGCGGCGTTGCGGAACAGCGAGCCGAGGTTCTCGTGGTCCCCGACGCCCTCGCAGACCGCCAGCACGCGGGCGCTGCGGGCCAGTGACAGGGCATCCGGCGAGGCGGCCCGGTCCGCCACGGCGAGGACCCCGCGGTTGAGGTGGAACCCGACCGCCGTGGCCATGGTGTCCGCGCTCGTGGCGTAGGCGGGGACGTCGAGGTGCGTCAGGTCGGACGCCAGCTCCTCCAGCCGTCTGGGCACCCCCAGCAGCGACCGCACGGGGTAGGGCGACTCCAGCAGCCGGCGGACGACCACGACCCCCTCGGCGATGACCAGCCCCCGCCCGCCCGGACGGTCCGGGCGGCGGTCCGCCGTCGTCAGGTCGCGGTAGTCGTCGAGCCGGGGGTCGGCGGGGTCGCCGATCGCGGTGATGGTCGCCACGGTGACCGATCGTCCCAGGTGGCCTGCCGCTCGTCGCACCAGGTCGCCCGGTCAGCCGGTACCGCGAACTTTGCGCATGTGCCACGGTGGAAGGCCGCTGCCCCGATCGGCCCCCGCACGGGCCTCACGAACTCGTGTGCGTGTCAGGGGCCGCCGGGAGCGAGGAGGCAACGGGAGCGTATGGGCCAGGACGTCGACCGGACACGGTTCAGTCGGCGGGAACGCCAGCGGTATCGAGCCAAGGTGCAACGTTGCCTCGAGGCGTTGACGATGATGCTGCGGGAGCACCCGTTCGCCGAGGACGACCCGATGACCGGCATCGAGGTCGAGCTCAACCTGGTCGACGGCGCGCTCGCCCCGTCCATGACCGGCCGCGAGGTGCTCCAGGCCATCGGGGGCACCGAGTTCCAGACCGAGCTCGGCCGCTGGAACATCGAGCTCAACCTCCCACCGCGCCCGCTGCCCGGCGACGAGTGGCGCCACCTCGAGCACGAGCTGCTCGACGAGCTGGCCGTCGCCCGTGCCAAGGCCCGCGACTGTTCCTCCCAGCTCGCCATGATCGGCATCCTGCCGACGCTGGAGCGCAGCCACCTGGTCTCCGAGTCGATCTCCGCGGACGACCGGTACGCCGTCCTCAACGACCAGATGCTCGCGGCCCGCGGCGAGCCGATCCACGTCGACATCACCGGCGGGGACCCGGGCGGGCTGCACGCCGTCGCCCCGGAGCGGTTCGCCTCCGACTTCGAGACGATCATCCCCGAGGCCGCCTGCACCTCGATGCAGCTGCACCTGCAGGTCTCGCCGGGCTCGTTCGCGAGCTACTGGAACGCGGCGCAGTGCCTGGCCGGCGTCCAGCTGGGGCTCGGGGCGAACTCGCCGTTCCTGCTCGGCTCGCGGCTGTGGGCCGAGACCCGGATCCCGCTGTTCACGCAGGCCTGCGACGTGCGGACGATCGAGCTGCGCAACCAGGGCGTGCGGCCGCGGGTGTGGTTCGGGGAGCGCTGGATCTCCTCGGTCCTCGACCTCTTCGCGGAGAACGCCCGCTACTTCCCCGGGATCGTCCCCTTCCCCGGCGACTCCGACCCGATCACCACGCTGCGCAACGGCGGCGTCCCCGACCTGGACGAGCTCCGCCTGCACAACGGCACGATCTGGCGCTGGAACCGCCCGGTGTACGACGTGGCGAACGGCCAGCCGCACATCCGGCTGGAGAACCGGGTGCTGCCGGCCGGGCCCACCGCCGTCGACATGGTGGCCAACGCGCTGTTCTTCTACGGGCTGCTGCGCGTGCTCGTGGAGTCCGACCGGCCGCTGTGGCAGTCGATGTCGTTCGAGGCGGCGGAGGAGAACTTCACCACGGCGGCCCGGCACGGCATGGACGCGCCGCTGTACTGGCCGGGCACGGGCTGGATCAAGCCGGACGAGCTCACCCTGCGCAAGCTGCTCCCGCTGGCCCACGAGGGGCTGGCGCGCTGGGGGGTCAGCACCGCGGTGCGGGACCGGTACCTCACGGTGATCGAACGCCGCTGTGTGACGGGCCGGACGGGCGCGACCTGGCAGCTCGACACCGTGGCGGCCCTGGAGGAGCGCGGGCTGTCCCGGTCGGGCGCGCTGACGGGGATGCTGGAGCGCTACCTGGAGGCCTCGCAGGCCAACGAGCCGGTGCACACCTGGGCGCTGCCCGCGTAGAGGCACCCGGCCCACCGGCCGAGATGAACCTCAGGGCGATTCGATCATGGTCGGAATCGCCCTGGGGTTCATTTCGGGCGGAGTCCGCCGGGCGTACCCGTTCGCAATGGTGAACGGCTTTCCCGGATCGGCCCACGGGAGCCGTCGAGCTTCCTAGGGTCCCCGTCGTCCGCACGTCAGGGGCCCGGTCCGGGGTCTCGCCGTGCCCGCGAGACGGGAGATCCCGGTGCCCCAGCTGCCGTCCGGCACGGGCCGGTGAAGGGCGTGGCCTTCCGCCTGTTCGGCCGCCCCGAGGTCCCCGAGATCGACCCGGCCAGCGCGACCGGGCAGGCGCGGCCCGCCCGGCGCGCCGAGGACCTGCTGGCTCCCCGACGGCCGGTCGCGGACCCACCCACGGACCCGCACGGCTTCCCGGCGATCGGGGCAGGCTGGGAACGACGTCTCGCGGCGACGGCGCACCCGGAGCTGCCCTCGCGGGTCCCGCACGCCGGCGGCGAGCCCGGCGTCGGACAGGCCGGCGGTCCGCTCGCGGCCAGCCCATTTTCCGCCGAGCCGCTCTCCGCCGGGCTGCTTCCGGCCGGGCCGCACTCGGCCGCACCGCACTCCGCCGGGCCGCTTTCGGCCGGGCCGCTTTCGGCCGGGCCGCACTCCGCCGCGCCGCTGTCGGCCGGGTCGCTCTCCGCCGTGCCGCACTCCGCCGTGCCGCACTCCGCCGGGCCGCCGGGCGGAGGGCCGCCCTTGCTCGGCAGGGGTCCGCTGGCCGCCGGGATCGACGGACGGGCTGCGGCCGGCCTGCCCGGTGAGCCTCCGCGGCCGTCGGCGCCCGAGCCCGTGCCGCATCCCGCGGAGGCGGCCGCGCTGGGCGGCGCCTTCGCCGCGGACTACCTCTCCTGGGACGAGGACGACCCGGAGCGCCGCGCGCGGGTGCTCGGCGACTACCTGGCCGCGCGGCGGCCGGTCCGGCTCGGGTGGTCGGGCCGCGGGCGGCAGCGCGCCGATCTCGCCCTCCCCGGCCTGGTCCGGCCCGACGGCGACGGGCGGGTGCTGGTCGACGTCCGGGTCCGCGTGACGCCCTACGCCGAGGTCCCCGGCCGCCGGCACCCCGCGGAACCCGCGGAGGACGACGGCCCCGCCGTGCCGTCGGCGGCACCGGCCCCCGCGGCCCGCGGCTGGCGCGGGCTGCCCGCGCAGTGGGTGCGGCTCAGCGTCGCGGTGGTCGTCGAGGGCGACCGCCTGGTGATCGACGCCGAGGAGGAGGCCGAGGATCCCTGGCCCGATCCGCCCGTACCCGACACCGACCTGGAGAGCGAGGCCCTCGACGTGCCCGACCTGGAGGAGGACCGATGACCGGCCCCGGAGGCTTCCGTCCGCCGGTCGTGGCCGGGGTGTCCGGCGGGGTCGGGACCAGCACCGTCGCACTCGCGCTGCACGGCCGGGACGCCGGGGCCGGCGCGACCGGCGACGCGGACGTGATCGTCTGCCGGAGCAGCGTGGAGTCGCTGGAGCGCGCGGCCCGGATCGCGGACCTGCTCGATCCCGCGCTGCCCGCCCCGATCCTGGCCGTGACGATCGACGGCGCGGAACGCCGGCGGCCCGAGCGGCTCCAGGAGCTCGACCCGGGATGGTCGGGAGTCGTGCTGCTGCCGCACGTGGCGCGGTGGCGGTCGGTGTTCGACCCGTACCGGGAGGCCGCGGGCCTGCTCGGCACCCCGCCCGACCAGCTGCCCCGGGTACTGCGCCCGTACCTACTGGCGGTGACGAGGCTGGCCCGCACGGTCGCCGGGACCGGACGGCTCACGGGGCCGGCCCCCGCGGCGCCCCGGAGCGCTCCCGCGCACCCGGAGCGCCGGTCCCCCGGACCCCGGCCGGCGCGCCGCCTGCCGAGTACCGAACCCGCGGCGCCGGCCATGGCGGCGATCGCGCAGGCCGCGGCCGCGCCGGAGGCGGTCGGGCGCGACGGCGACCCGACCCGACGACCCGACCCGGCCGGCTCCGCGGCGCAGAACCCCGGGCCCCGGAAGACCGCCGCCGCCGGGCCGGTCACGGCCGAGCCGCGGTCGGATACGGCCCGGAGCGGGCGGACGGACCCGCGCCCCGAGCTCATCGCCGCGGCGGCTCACGATCCTGCGCAGGACGAGGCCTCCCACGGACGGCCCACCGGGACGGCTGCCGGCGGGACCGGTTCCGGTGTGGAGCACGCCGCCGACCTCACGGTCGCCGGCACGACCGGCGATCACGCTCGCCCGCCGGCATCGCTCGTCGGCGGGGTGTCCCCCGCCGAGCCCGAGGTCGATCCGAGGCTCGCGATCTGGGACACCGCGGCCCGCACCACATCCGTCGACGCCCGCGCCCTTGCATCCACAGTGGAGGAGATCGGATCGGCACCGCGCCGTCGCGGACCCGCGCCCTCCGAGCGGGCCAAGCCGGAGACTGCGGAATCTGAGCCTGCCGGGGCGGGGCCGGGACCCTCGCTCAGCCCCGAGCTCCGGCCCGTGCGCGGGATCCGGATCCTGGCGGTCTCGTCCGCGGGGCTGCCCGGCGCGGGGTGGAGCTGACCGTGGCCCTCGGCGCCGTTCTCGCGGCCCTCACCTGTGCCCTCGTCACGTCCGCCCCGATCGCGCCGGCGACCGACCCCCCGGCGGGGATCCGGGTCGTCGCCGCACCCACCCGGGCGCCGCTGGCCGAGCGGCTCGCGGCCCGCGGCTGCCCGGAGCTCGCACCCACGCAACCCGGAGGTGCCGTGCGGCGGGTCGCGGCCCGGTCGTCCGACGAGCCCGAGCTCGTCACCGGCCTGCGCCGCACCTGCTCCGCGTTGCGCAGCGGGGTCGCGTCGCTCTGGGAGGCCGCGCCACCGCCGGGGGCCTGCGCCGGCACCTGCCCGGACGCCCTGCGGCACTCGGTCGCCACGGCCCGGGAGCACGCCGTGGACACGCCGGCGGCGCCCGAGCCCTGGACCGGCGGCCGGACCGCCTGCACCCCACCGGACCCGACCGGCGGCGACGGCTGCGTGACCGGAGCGACCCGGCACGGGCTCGTCGTCCTGGCCGCCGCCTTCGGCCCCCTGCACGACGGCCCCACGATCCGCTCGGCCGGCTGCTGGGACGCCCATGCCTGGAACCCGCACAGCGACCACCCGTCCGGCAGGGCCTGCGACCTCTTCCCCGGCACCGCCGGGGCCATGCCGCACGGCGACCGGCTCGACGCCGGCTGGAAGGTCGCGGACTACCTGCGCGCCAACGCCGGACCGCTCGACGTCGCCTACCTCATCTGGCAGGGCCGCTACTGGGATCCGTCCACGAAGGACCAGGGCGGCTGGGGCAGCCCGTACCGGAGCTCCGTGTACGACACCTCGGACGTCACCGGCGGCCACTACGACCACGTCCACGTCAGCTTCCGGTGAGGACCCCGTGACCATCCCGCCCGACTTCCCCGCCGCCGTCGTCCGCGTGATCGCGGGCGCGATCGCCCTCGCGATCGGGCTCGGCAGCCCCGCTCCCCCGCCGCCCGTGGAGGTGCCGGTCGTCCACACCGCCGCCGAGCGCGACCACAGCGGGGGCGAACGGGTCCGCCGGATCCCGGCGCCCGAACGGCGCGTCGGTGGCGGGACGACGGCCCGTTCGGGCACGGTCGACCGCATGCAGGACACGAACGGCACCGGAACCCGGGGCGAAGCCGGTACCGGGGGGACGGCCGAGCGCAGTTCCGGCGGGCCCGACAGGCGCGGCACCGGCGGCGACACGACCGGCTCCCGCGGCGGCAGCTCCGGGAGCTCCGGGAGCTCCGGGACCGCAGGCTCGGGCAGCGGCAACTCGGGCACAGGCGGCACCCGCTCCGGGAACGCCGGCAGCCCGGGGTCCAGCACCTCCGCCGGCCGGTCCACCACCGGGGCCGGATCGGGCGAGGGCGTGACCGCCGCCGCCACCCACGGCTGGGGCACCCCCGAACGTTCCGACGACTTCACCGGCGGTCTCGGGAGCTGGGGCATCTACGACGGCGACGGCCACGGCGGCAACGGCCGCCGCACGCCCGACGCCGTGTCCACCTCCGGCGGTGTCCTCACCCTCACCGGCGACTCCGCCGGCAACACCGCGGGCATGGCCTGGAACCCGGGCCGGAAGTACGGCCGGTGGGAGGCCCGCGTGCGGGCAC
The DNA here is from genome assembly GCF_039531635.1 of Pseudonocardia ailaonensis. Taxonomy (NCBI): domain Bacteria; kingdom Bacillati; phylum Actinomycetota; class Actinomycetes; order Pseudonocardiales; family Pseudonocardiaceae; genus Pseudonocardia; species Pseudonocardia ailaonensis. The sequence continues at coordinate 75,261 of NZ_BAAAQK010000024.1, forward strand.
CCGCCAGCGACCCCAGCTACCACGCGCTGCTGCTGCTCTGGCCCGACGCCGAGAACTGGCCCGTCGGCGGCGAGGTCGACTTCATGGAGATGATGGACGACAGCCGCCGGACGACGAACATGTTCCTGCACTACGGCGCGGACAACTCGCAGCTCTCCGGGGACGTCGACATCGACGGCACCCAGTGGCACAACTGGGCGGTCGAGTGGACCCCCACCGGCATCACCGCGTTCGTCGACGGTGAGGAGTGGTTCCACACCAGCGACACCTCGGTCCTCCCGCCCGGGCCCATGCACCTCTGCATCCAGCTGGACTGGTTCCCGAGCGGGGGCGGCGTGCGCGAGTCCCGCATGGAGGTCGACTGGGTCCGGCAGTACGACGTCTGACGCGAGTGTGGCCCCCGGCCGATCAGGCTGGGGGCCACACTCTTCCCGAACTGACGCGCCGCTCCCACCACGAAGCGACGTGTCTTAAGTTAGCCTACCCTTTCTCACTGCGCAACCCCTCGACCGGAATCCGCGAGCGGACCGGCCCGTGCGCGGCCTAGTGTCCGGTCGTGACCGAGCCCGGCCCCGTCGACCCGAACGGCCCCGCAGCAGCACCGCCGCGCCCGCACGGTCCGCCCCCCGGCGCCCCCGCGGCACCGGTCCGTGCCACGGCACCGGCCGACACGGCACCGGTCGACACGGCTCCGGCCGACGGCGCGGCACAGGTCGACACAGCACCGGTCGACAGCACGACCCCGACGAAGAGCGCCGCGCCCGCCGAGAGGGCCGTGAGCGCAGCCCTGGTCGACAGCGCGGCAGCCCCGGGCGGCGGCCGGGCCGCCCTGCTCGCCGTCGCGATCACCGTCCTCGCCTGGGCCAGCGCCTTCGTCGGTATCCGGTTCGCCGGGCGGGTCTACGAGCCCGGGGCGCTCGCGCTGGGGCGGCTCCTGGTCGGCGCCCTCGCCCTCGGCACCCTGCAGCTCGTGCGCGGCCGCTGGGTCCGCCCGACCGGCCGCGAGTGGGCCCTGCTCCTGCTGTGCGGGATCGCGTGGTTCGCGGTCTACAACGTGGCCCTCAATGCCGCCGAGCAGCGCGTCGACGCCGGGACGACCGCGATGCTCGTCAACATCGGGCCGATCCTGATCGCCCTGGCCGCGGGCCTGCTGCTCGGCGAGGGCTTCCCGCGCTGGCTGCTGATCGGCGCCGCGGTGGCGTTCGGCGGTGCCGTGGTGATCGGCGCCTCGACGTCCGGGAGCGGCTCGGCGGACCTCCTCGGCGTGGTGCTGTGCGTCGTCGCGGCGGTGACCTACGCGGTCGGCGTGCTCGCCCAGAAGCCGACGCTGCGCCGGCTCCCCGCCCTGCAGGTGACCTTCCTGGCCTGCGCGATCGGCACGGTCGCCTGCCTGCCGTTCGCCGGCTCCCTGGTCCACGACGTCGGCGGCGCGCCCTGGACCGGCACCGCCGCCCTCGTCTACCTCGGCCTGGTGCCGACCGCGCTCGCGTTCAGCACCTGGGCCTACGCCCTGGCCCGCATGGACGCCGGACGCCTCGGCGTGACCACCTACGTCGTCCCGCCGATCACGGTGGGGATGGCGGCGCTGCTGCTCGGCGAGGCCCCTCCGGCACTGGCCCTGGTCGGGGGCGCGCTCTGCCTCGCGGGCGTGGCCCTGACGAGAGTCGGGCCGACACGGATCAGGCCCCCCGGCCGGAGCCGGGGGGCCTGATGTTCCCGAACTGACGCGCCGCTCCCACCACGAAGCGACGTGATGAAGTTAGCCTAACCTTGCTTGGCGCGTCAACACCCTGGACAGCGCGACCTGCCGGCGGGCCAGCACGGCGCCCACCGCCAGCACGGACAGCACGGTGACGATCCCGCCCGCCACCAGGGGCGCGCGCCCGCCGTAGTGCTCGGCCAGCACTCCCAGCAGCGGCCCACCCAGCGGCGTGCCACCCAGGAGCACCAGCATGTAGATCGCCATGACCCGGCCCCGCAGCTCCGGCGGCACGGACAGCTGCACGGACGAGTTCGCCGCCGTCGTGAAGCTCAGGGACAGGAACCCGACGGGGATCAGCGCGAGCCCGGCCGCGAGGTAGGTCGGCATGCTGCCGGCGACGGTGAGGACCACGCCGAACGCCAGCCCGGACCCGGCGACCACCCGCAGCCGCGGCTTGGCCGAGCGCCGCGCGGCGATCATCGCCCCCAGCACCGAGCCGACGGCCAGCAGCGTGGTGAGCAGGCCGTAGCCCTCGGCGTCGCGGCCGAAGACGTTGCGGGCCAGCAGCGCGATCGTCATGAAGAAGTTGATCCCGAAGGTCGAGACCAGGAACACCAGCACCAGGATCGCGACGAGGTCCGGCCGGGAGCGGACGTAGGCCAGCCCCTCGCGCAGCTGGTGGGGCGCGCGCGGCACCCCCTCGGTGCGGAACAGCGCCTCCGGCCGCATGAGCAGCAGCCCGGCGATCACCCCGAGGAAGCTGACGGCGTTGAGCAGGAACACCCAGCCCGTCCCGATCGCGACGATCAGCAGACCGGCGACCGCGGGCCCGACGATGCGGGCGAGGTTGAACACGAGCGAGTTGAGCGCGACGGCGTTGACCACCTGACCCGGGCCGACCATCTCGGACACGAACGACTGCCGCATCGGGGTGTCGAACGCGGAGAAGCAGCCCAGCAGCAGGCAGAACGCGTAGACCTGCCAGAGCTCGACGACGCCCGTGAGCACCACGGTGCCGAGCACCAGGGCGCACAGCCCCATCGCCGACTGCACGACGACGAGCATCGTGCGCTTGTCCACGCGGTCCGCCAGCACCCCGCCCCACAGGGTGAGGACGAGCATCGGCGCGAACTGCAGGGCCGCGGCGATCCCCAGGGCGGTCGCGCTGCCGTGGGTGAGGTCGAGGACCAGCCAGTCCTGGGCGATGCGCTGCATCCAGGTGCCCACGTTGGACACGACCTGACCGGAGAGGTAGAGCCGGTAGTTCCGGGTGTGGAGGGAGGCGAACATGCCACCCGGGGGTCTCTCGACGGACACAGCGCTCACGATTTAGTTAGTTTACTGCAATCAAGTAAAGAGCGCCCGCAGGGGTCCCACCGCGAAGTAGCCGACGAACGCCACCGCCACGACCCACATCAGCGGGTGCACGGTGCGCGCCTTGCCGGTGGCCGCCGAGAGCACCACGTAGCTGATGAAGCCGGCACCGATGCCGTTGGCGATCGAGTACGTGAAGGGCATGACGACGATCGTCAGGAAGGCCGGGATCGCCGAGCGCAGGTCCGTCAGCTCGATGCCCGCGACCTGCCGGAACATCATCGCGCCGACGATCACCAGCGCGGGCGCCGCGGCCTCCACGGGCACGATCGCGTAGAGCGGGGTGAAGAACATCGCCGCGAGGAAGAGCAGGCCCGTGAGCAGGTTCGCCATGCCCGTGCGGGCGCCCTCGGCGATGCCGGACGCCGACTCGATGAACACCGTGTTCGACGACGCCGAGCCCGCCCCACCCGCGATCGCGCCCGCGCCCTCGACGACCAGCGCCTTGCCGATGTTGGGCAGCTGGCCCTTCTCGTCCGTGAGCCCCGCCTGCTGGCCGAGGCCGGTCATGGTGCCCATGGCGTCGAAGAAGTTGGCCAGGACCAGCGTGAAGATCAGGAGGACGACGGTGAGGACGTCCAGCCGACCGAAGGCGTTGAACGAGATGTTCCCGACCAGGCTCAGGTCCGGCAGCCCCACCACGCTCGACGGCAGCGTGGGGACCGAGAGCGACCAGCCCTTGGGGTTCGTGGCCGACGAGCCGACGTGCGCGATGGCCTCGACGATGATCGCGATGACCGTCGTGGTCACCACTCCGATGAGCAGCCCCGCGCGGATGCCCCGCACGACCAGCACGCCGGTGATCAGCAGCCCGACGACGAAGACGAAGGTGGGCCAGCTCGCGATGGAGCCGCCGATGCCGAGCCCGACGGGGACGGTCGTGTGCGCGGCGTCCGGGAGCCGGCGCACGAAGCCCGCGTCGACCAGCCCGATGAGCGCGATGAACGCCCCGATGCCCACGGCGATGGCGGACTTGAGCGCGGCCGGCACAGCGTTGAACACGGCCGTCCGGAAGCCGGTGACCGCGAGCAGGACGATCACCACACCGTCGATCACCACCAGGCCCATGGCCTCCGGCCAGGACATCAGCGGCGCGATCGTGACGGCCAGCAGGGTGTTGATGCCCAGCCCGGTCGCGATGGCGAACGGCAGGTTGGCGACGAGTCCGAACAGGATGGTCATGACGCCCGCGACGAGCGCCGTGACCGCGGCGACCTGCGAGATCGGCAGGATGTTGCCCAGCACGTCGGTCTTGGCGCTCGGATCGGTCGCGGAGACGCTGCCGAGGATCAGCGGGTTCAGCACGATGATGTAGGACATCGTCACGAAGGTGACCAGGCCGCCGCGCAGCTCGCGGGGCACCGTCGACCCTCGTTCGGACACCTGGAACAGGCGCTCGATCACAGCCGACACCGTAAGCGCCGCACGGCGGTTTCGCCGGGCCACGGACGGGGGACGCGCCGCGCGGTAGGGTCGCGCCCGTGGTCGACCCGCCCGCCCTCCCCCGCCGCACGAGCGACGTCACGGTGGTCGTCGCCGTCGGCACGCTGGTCTGGCTGGTGGCCGCGGCGGTCCTGCTCGTCGTCTCCCTCGTGGGCGGGCGACCGCTCGACATCTGGTTCGCCACCTGCGTGACGGGTGCGGGGCTGGGGCTGCTCGGCTTCGGCGTCTTCGCGTGGCAGCGCGCGGCGGCCCGGCGCGGCTCCCGGCTGGCGCAGCAGGGGCTCGCGGAGGACTGAGCGGCCCGGGGTTCCGTCCGGCGGGATGCGCGCCGCGGGGCAGACTGGGCGCATGAGCGATCGCCCCACCGCCGTCGTCACCGGAGCGAGCTCCGGGATCGGCGCCGCCACCGCCCGCGCCCTGGCCGAGGCCGGGTTCCACGTCGTCCTCGGGGCCCGCCGGGTCGACCGTCTCGAGGAGATCGCCGGCGAGATCGACGGCACCGCCCTGCGCCTCGACGTCACCGACAAGGCCTCCGTCGCCGAGTTCGTCGCGGGTGTGCCGGAGTGCCGGCTGCTGGTGAACAACGCCGGCGGCGCGAAGGGCCTCGAACCCGTCGCCGAGGCCGACGAGGACGACTGGCGCTGGATGTACGAGGCCAACGTGATCGGCACCCTGCGCATGACCCAGGGCCTGCTGCCGGCGCTGCGGGCCTCCGGCGACGGGCACATCATCACCGTCACCTCGATCGCCGCCCTGGGGCCGTACGACAACGGTGCCGGGTACACGGGCGCCAAGCACGCGCAGGCGATGCTGCACCGCACGCTGCGCGGGGAGCTGCTGGGCGAGCCGATCCGGCTCACCGAGATCGCGCCGGGCATGGTCGAGACCGACTTCTCGCTGGTCCGCTTCGGTGGTGACCGGGAGAAGGCGGACAACGTCTACAAGGGCCTGACCCCGCTGAGCGCCGACGACGTCGCGGACGTGATCGCCTTCGCCGCCACCCGCCCGAGCCACGTCAACCTGGACCAGATCACCCTCATGCCCCGCGCCCAGGCAGGCCCGGGCCGGGTCCACCGCGAACCCTGACCCCCGCCCCCCGTGAGTGGCGATGGTCGCCATGGCGACTATCGCCACTCACGAGGCTGTTCCTGCCCCTGGCCTGCCCGAACCACACGGGCGGAACCACACGGCCAGAACTACGCCCGGCGAACTACAGCGCCGACAGTTTCTGCCACTGGTCCCAGCTCAGGGTCCAGTCCCACACGTCGCCGTCCTTGGCGCTCAGTTGGACCGGGGTGCCGGTGACCTCGACGGGATCGCCGTAGAGGGCGGTGTCGTAGTAGGCCTTCGCGTTCTCGATCGACAGGTTGACGCAGCCGTGGGTGACGTTCGACGAGCCCTGCGCCCCCGCCGAGGCCGGGTTGGCGTGGATGAACTCGCCGTTGTTGCTCATCCGCACGGCCCACTTCTCCATGACGTCGTAGCCGTACTGCTGGCTCGTCATGCGCTTGTCCGTGAACTTCTCGGTGACGACGTGGATGCCGGAGCGGGTGTTGCGGTCCGGGTCCGCGGCGAGGCCGTAGCTGGCCGGGTAGTCGGCCACCTGCTTGCCGTCCCGCACCACGACCATGCGGAACGAGGTCGCGTCCGCCTTGACGATCTGCGCGCGGCCGATCGTGAAGGCACTGGACACGTTCGCGGCGCCGAACTGCCCGCCGCCGTAGGCCACGCCGAAGAGGTCCGCCTCGACCGAGACCTTGGTGTTGGCGGGCCAGTAGGCCTTGGGGCGGTAGTGCACGCGGGAGCCGCCGTTCTCGTCCGGCAGCCAGCCCCAGGAGCCCTCGACCTGCTTCGACGTGGTGATCGACAGGGCGCGCTCGACGGCCGCCCGGTCCTCGACGTGGGCGTTGAACTGGATCTCGATCGGCGCGGCGATGCCCACGGTGCGCCCATCACCGATGTTGATCACTCCGCGGACCTGTCTGGTGGGCTTGACCGTGTGGAAGCCGCCCTGCAGCGGCACGGCCACGCCGTCCGGACCCACCGCCGTGCCGGACCAGGTGTATTGCGCGTCGTACGCCAGCGGTCCCGTCGAGGTCCAGGTCGTGCGGCCCGCGTCGAGCGCCCCGGCGACCGGCTTGCCCGCCGCGCCGAGCAGGGTCACCTGCTGCAACGTGCCGTCCGTCACCTTCACCGAGACGGGTGACGTGGGACTCACGCCGGTGGCCTGCGCGGCCGGTTCGTAGCTCACCTTGGCGGCCGACGCGAGCAGGGACGGGGTCGCGGATCCCCCGCGACCGGCCGCCGTCGCCGCGGTGACCACGCCCAGGACGCCGACCACGATCACGGCCACGACCAGCAGGAACCGGCGCATTCTCTCCCCCGAAGTAGCGCGTGCCTCCCCGTAGGGAGGACGCCCGGGGGCGATTGGGGTTGCCCTGGGCGTCTCGTCCGCCCATGGACGTTACGCCCCGCTACCGACACTCTCAGACAGCGCAGCCCACCATGACCGGTTCGGGCTCGAGGGTGATGCCGAAGCGGGCGCGCACCCCGTCGCGGACCTCGCGGGCCAGGGCCAGGAGGTCCTCGGTGCGGCCCCCGCCCCGGTTGGTGAGGGCGAGGACGTGCCGCGACGACAGCGCGACCCGGCCACCGGGGCCGGGGTGGCCGGGGGCGAAACCGGCGTGCTGGATGAGCCAGGCGGCGGGGAGCTTGATCCGGTCCCCCGCGGGCCAGCGGGGCATGTCCGGGTCCGGCGCGGCGTCCACGATCGGGTTCGTGAAGAAGGAGCCCGCGCTCCAGGTGTCGTGGTCCGCGGCGTCGAGCACCATGCCCTTGCCGCGGCGCAGCCCCAGCACCGCCTCGCGGGCGGTCGCCGCCGGCACCGTCGCTCCCGGATCGACGCCCAGGGTCCGGGCCAGCTCGGCATAGGCGATCGGCATGCTCGCCGCGCCGCCGGGCAGGGCGAACCGCACCCGCAGGACCACCGCCGCGTCGGAACCCTTGAGGACGCTGGTGCGGTAGCCGAGGCCGAGGTCGGCGGCCGGGACCGTGCGGACCTCGTGGGTGAGCCGGTCGTACAGGTCCACGGAGACCAGCAGCGCGGAGATCTCGACGCCGTACGCGCCGACGTTCTGCACCGGGGTCGCGCCGGTCCGGCCGGGGATGCCGGAGAGGCATTCGAGCCCGCCCAGGCCCTCGGCGAGTGTGGCGGCCACCACGCCGTCCCAGTCCTCGCCGGCCTCCACCGTGAGCAGCACGCGCCCGTCGGCCAGTCGCTCGAACGCGATCCCCCGGCTCGCGACGTGGACGACGGTGCCGTCGAAGCCCTCGTCGGAGATCACCAGGTTGGAGCCGCCGCCCAGGACGAGCACCGGGCCGTCGGCGGCGCGGACGGCCTCGACCACGGCCTCGCCGGACTCCGCCTCCACCAGCGCCGTCGCCGGGCCGCCCAGCCGGAGGGTGGTCAACTCGGCCAGGCGACGCGTCCCACTGTCCACGCGAGTCTGCACAGCGCGCCACGGTAGCCGCCCGCTAACCTCCGCCCATGTCCCGCCCGATGGACTTCCGTGCCACGACCGACCATCCCGTCGACGCCGTCTACGCGGCGATGAGCGACCGGGCCATCCTCGCCGACCGCCTCGAGAGGATGGGCGGCCCCGGCGCCGGCATCCTCGAGTACGCGAGCGACGAGCAGGGCTGCCGCTACCGGATCCGGCACGGGATCGACGAGAAGGACCTCCCGGGCGTCGTCAAGACGTTCGTGGGGGGCGGCGGGATCACCGTCGAACGCGACGAGACCTGGCGCAAGGCCGGCGACGGCTACGACGGCACCGTGCGCGTGGCGCTGCCCGGCATGCCCGCCGGCGCGGACGGCACGATGCGCCTCGAACCGGCCGGCGCCGGCACGAGCTTCCACGTGCACTGCGACATCACGGTCCGGGTCCCGCTGATCGGCGGCAAGATCGAGGAGACCGTCGCCGAGCAGATCAAGCGCCTCCTGGCGATGGAGACCGACTACACCCTCACCCGCCTGTGAGCGGCTGAGCTGCGGGAACGGGCGGCAGCGGCCGGCCACACCACGCGCCCGACGACGGGCCCCTCGCACCCCGCGGCGGGTGTGATCTCGCCGGTGGCACGATTCGGTGGTGGACGACCGTCGCTACGTGATCACCTTCAGCTGCCCGGACCGGACGGGCATCGTCGCGCGGATCGCGGGCTTCCTCGCCGAGACGGGCGCCTGGATCGTCGAAGCCGCCTACCACGCGGACGCCCAGGAGGGCTGGTTCCACACCCGGCAGGCGGTCCGCGCGGACTCCGTCCCCTTCTCCGTCGACGAGCTGCGCTCGCGGTTCGCGGAGATCGCCGCGGAGTTCGGGCCGGAGGCGGTCTGGCGGGTCACCGACACCGGCGAGCCCAAACACGCCGTCCTGCTCGTCACCCGCGAGCCGCACTGCCTCCACGACCTGCTCGGCCGGGTCACCGCCGGTGAGCTGCCCGTGGTCCTCGACGCCGTGATCGGCAACCATCCCGACCTGGGACGGCTGGTGGAGGCCCACGGCGTGCCGTTCCACCACGTGCCGTTCCCCGGCGCGAAGGACCCGCGCAAGGAGCAGGGGAAGGTCGAGGCCTTCGAGAAGGTGCGCCAGATCGTCGAGGGGTTCGCGCCGGACGCCATCGTGCTGGCGCGGTTCATGCAGATCCTGCCCGCGCACCTGTGCGAGGAGTGGGCGGGCCGGGCGATCAACATCCACCACAGCTTCCTGCCGTCCTTCGCCGGCGCGCGGCCCTACCACCAGGCCCACACGCGCGGGGTGAAGCTGATCGGCGCCACCTGCCACTACGCCACGGCGGACCTCGACGCGGGCCCGATCATCGAGCAGGACGTGATCCGGGTCGACCACGGCGACACGGTGCCGGACATGGTCCGCCGAGGCCGGGACATCGAACGCCTGGTGCTCGCCCGGGGCCTGCGCTGGCACCTCGAGGACCGGGTCCTGGTGCACGGCAACAAGACCGTCGTCTTCCGCTGAGCTGTCCGTGAGTGGCGATAGTCGCCATGGCGACTATCGCCACTCACGAGCGGTGGTGGCGACCCAGTGCGGCTCGCCGGCGATCTCCGCCGCCCAGCCCCCGGCGTGGGGGAAGAGCTCGATGCGATCGTGCCGCGACCGGGTGGCCGCCCGTTCGGCGACCGCGTCGAGGCTCGACCGCTGCAGGCGCGCCGACCGGCTCGTGACGTCCGGTGGTGGGCCGAGCAGCGCGTGCAGGGCCGGGTAGGAGATCGGCAGGACCGCGCGGAACAGCGGATCGAGCGCCTCCGCCGCGGCCGCGCAGGCCGCCCCGTGCACCCGCTGGTCGCCCAGCCCGACGATCACGAGCGCAAGCCCGGACAGCAGCTGGTACTCGGGCGGGACGAAGGGCGAGGAGGGCGCGGCCCGGCAGGACAGCCCGCCGGTGAGCTCGTCGGGCCAGTCCGCGATCAGCTCCGCGCCCCGGACCAGCGCCTCCGCCACCCGCTCCCGCCCGACGAACACGATCCCGAGCTGCACGGCGCGGGGGACGGGATGGAGAGTGAGGGCTACCGCGAGACCCGCCGGCTCGCCTGCCCCGGCCGGGTGGCGCGGGACGGTGCGAGCCACCGGCATGGCGATCTCGTCCACCCCGGCGGGGGCATCCGCGAGGGTGGCCGAATCGGTGGGGACGGCGGCGGTCGCCAGGTTGTCGCCCGTCGTGCCGTACCGCCGGCTGAGCCAGTCCCGCCCGTCGAGGTGGATCGGGTCGTCCCCCACGGTCCCGAGGGGCACCGCGAGCCCGCGCTCCCCCGCCGCCTCGACGAGCTCCCCGATGGTCGTCCCCGGTGCACACCGCGCGATCCGGGCCGCGGGATCGATCTCCGTCACGCCCGCAGCCTGACCGACGAGCGTTACCCGGCCCTCCCCCACCGGCAGCGGCGCCCGGGAGCGCGTCGTTCGTACGGCTCAGGAGGCCGGCGCGATGTTCGCGTTCACGTGGAACACGTTCTCCGGGTCGTACTCGGCCTTGATCGCGGCGAGCCGGTCCAGCTTCCCGGGGTACAGCACGTCGACGGTCACCCCTTCCTGCTCGGTGATCAGGTTCACGTAGCCGCCGGCCCCGGAGGCGAAGGGCCGCAGGGTCGTCCAGGTCTCGCGCGCCCAGTCGCGTTCGGCGTCGTCGGTCGCCGGGTCGTGGCCGAGGGCCTCGATCGCGACGGCCCAGCCGGTCCGCACGCCGCCGAAGGCGGTGGCGTCGTCCGGCACCGCGGCGATCGCGCCGTCGAACCGGAGCAGCAGGACCTGCGAGAGCGGCGAGCGCACCGCGGTCCGCTCGGCGAGCTCCTTCGCGACCTGGTCCGTGAGCTCCGACAGGTAGAGGCCCTTGGTGTACGAGCGCGAGCCGGGGGCGGCGGCCTCGTCCAGCATCTGCTGCAGGGCGACGTACGGGATCGGCGTCGACCCGTGGAAGAGCGGATCGAGCCGCCGGACCGCCGCGTCGACGGCGACGGCCTGCTCCGCCGGGTCCCCGAACCCGACGATCAGGAACGCGACACCCGGCGCGAAGTGGTGTTCGGGCGGCACGAACGGCGCCGGCGGTGCACAGATGCACGCGACCCCGCCCGACACCGATGCCGGCCAGTCCGCGTGCAGGTCCTCGGCCGCCACGAGCGCCTCGGCCGCACGCGCCTGCTCCACGAACACCATGTCGAGCTGCACCATCGGCCCCACCGGGTGCAGCCGGTACTCGAACTCGGTGACCACACCGAAGTTGCCCCCGCCGCCACGGATCGCCCAGAACAGGTCCGGGTGCTCGTCGGCACTCGCGCGCACGATCCGGCCGTCGGCGAGCACGACCTCCGCCGACAGCAGGTTGTCGATCGTCATGCCGTGCACCCGGGACAGCCAGCCCCAGCCGCCGCCGAGGGTGAGCCCGCCGACGCCGGTGTTGCTCACGGTCCCGGCCGGCACGGCGAGTCCGTGCGCCTGGGTGGCGCCGTCGAGGTCGGCGAGCAGCGCGCCACCGCCGCAGCGGGCGATCCGCCGCTCGGGATCGACCTCCACCCGGTTCATCGGTGAGAGGTCCAGGAGCAGGAAGCCGTCCGCGAGCGTCGCGGTCCAGCTGCCGTGCCCCCCGCAGCGGACCGCGATCTCGAGCCCCTCGGCGCGGGCGTGCCCGATGGCGGTGGCGACGTCGTCGGGGGTCGTGCAGCGCACGATGATCCCGGGATGGTGGTCGATCCGCCCGTTCCACATCGCGCGGGCCGTGTCGTATCCCGGGTCCGACGGCAGGACGACCTGTCCGGACAGCGGTGCGGTGCTCGTCATCGGTGCCTCCTCGCGGCTCTGCGAGGACCGAGGCTCCCGCAGGCGCGACCGATACGGCTGTACGCAGTTCCCGACCCGTTCAGCAGAACGGCGCTCTCGCTCACGGGGAGTGAGCGGGAGCGCCGTCCGGTCGTGAGTGGCGATAGTCGCTCCGGCGACTGTCGCCACTCACAGCTGCTCAGGCCGGGACGCCGGCGTCCGCAGGTTCCAGGGCCAACGCGAGCACCTCGGACACATCGGCGACCGGGTGGACGCGAAGCTCGGCGAGCACCGACGCGGGCAGGTCGTCCAGGTCGGGCTCGTTGCGCTTCGGGATGATGACGTCCGTGAGCCCGGCCCGGTGGGCGGCCAGCAGCTTCTGCTTGACCCCGCCGATCGGGAGGACCTTGCCCTGCAGGGTGACCTCGCCGGTCATGCCGACCGACGACTTCACCGGACGTCCGGACGCGAGGGAGGCCAGCGCCGTCGTCATGGTGACGCCGGCCGAGGGCCCGTCCTTCGGGACCGCGCCCGCGGGGACGTGCACGTGCAGCCGCTTCGACGCCAGCTCGCCCGCCAGCCCCTTGCTCCTCAGGTACGAGAGCGCGATGGAGACGGACTCCTTCATGACGTCGCCGAGCTGCCCGGTCAGGGTCAGGCCGGACTCGCCGTCCATGGCCGTGGCCTCGATGAACAGGACGTCTCCGCCCGCTCCCGTGACCGCCAGGCCCGTCGCCACACCGGGGACGGAGGTGCGCTCCGCGGACTCCGGGGTGAACTTCGGCCGGCCCAGGTACTCGACCAGGGTGTTGGCGTCGACGTGGATCGGCGCCTCGGTGCCCGAGTCCAGGTTCACGGCGGCCTTGCGCAGGACCTTCGCCAGGCCCCGCTCCAGCTGCCGCACGCCCGCCTCACGGGTGTACTCGGCGGCGATCATGCCGAGCGCGACGTCGGAGAACTCCACGTCCGTGGGCTCCAGGCCCGCCTTGACGATCTGCCGGGGCAGCAGGTGGTCGCGCGCGATGGCGACCTTCTCCGCCTCGGTGTAGCCGTCGAGCGTCACGATCTCCATGCGGTCCAGCAGCGGGCCGGGGATGGTGTCGTAGGCGTTGGCCGTGGCGAGGAACAGGACGTTGGACAGGTCCAGGTCGACCTCGAGGTAGTGGTCGCGGAACGTGTGGTTCTGCGCCGGGTCGAGCACCTCGAGCAGGGCCGCCGAGGGGTCGCCGCGGTAGTCGCTGCCGACCTTGTCGATCTCGTCGAGCAGGACGACGGGGTTCATCGTCCCGGCCTCGCGGATCGCGCGGACGATGCGGCCGGGCAGCGCGCCGACGTAGGTGCGCCGGTGGCCGCGGATCTCCGCCTCGTCCCGCACGCCGCCCAGCGCCACGCGGACGAACTTGCGGCCGAGCGCGCGGGCGACGGACTCACCCAGCGACGTCTTGCCGACGCCGGGCGGGCCGACGAGCGCGAGTACCGCGCCGGAGCCGCGGCCGCCGACGTTCTCGACGCCCTTGCGGGAGAGCCGGGACCGGACGGCCAGGAACTCGATCAGCCGCTCCTTGACGTCGTCGAGCCCCGCGTGGTCGGAGTCGAGGATCCGGCGGGCCTCCACGAGGTCGTCGGTGTCCACGGTCCGCTCGGACCACGGGATGTCGAGGACGGTGTCGAGCCAGGTCCGGATCCAGCCGGACTCGGGGCTCTGGTCGGAGGCACGCTCCAGCTTGCCGACCTCGGTCAGCGCGGCCTTGCGCACGTCCTCGGGCAGGTCGGCGGCCTCGACGCGGGCCCGGTAGTCGGCCTCGCCCTCGGGATCGTCGTCGCCCAGCTCCTTGCGGATCGCGGCGAGCTGCTGGCGCAGCAGGAACTCGCGCTGCTGCTTCTCCATGCCCTCGCGGACGTCCCCGGCGATCTTGTCGGAGACCTCCTGCTCGGCCATGTGCTCCTTGGTCCACTCGAGGAGGAGCTCGAGACGGCGGGTCGTGTCCGGCTCCGCGAGCAGCTGCGACTTGCGCTCGAGGTCAAGCCACTGGTTCCAGCCGGCCGTGTCGGCCAGCTCGGACGGGTCCGTGATCTGCTGGACGCCGTCGATGATCTGCCAGGCGCCGCGCTGCTGCAGCATCGAGACGACCAGGGCCTTGTACTCCTTGGCGAGCTCGTGGGTCCGCCCCGTCACCGGGGCCTCCTCCACCAGCGACGCCTCCACCCAGAGGGCGGAGCCGGGACCGGTCACGCCGGACCCGATCCGCGCCCGCGACTCACCGCGGACGACGGCGGCGCGCTCCCCGCTCGGGAGCCTGCCGATCTGTTCGAGGACCGCGACCACACCGATCGCGGCGTACTTGCCGTCCAGACGGGGGACGACGAGGACCTTCTTGCCTTCTGTGCCGTTGAACGACGCGGCATCGGCCGCGACGTCAACAGCAGCCTGAACCTCCGGCGCGTCGAGCCGGACGGGAACCACCATGCCGGGCAGCACCACCGAGTCGGTCAGCGGAAGCACCGGCAGCTTCAGCGTCTGTGTCATGTCCTGCCCAACGCTTACCCTGCAAGCCTCATTCCAGCGCTCAAGTAATTCTTCCCGGAGCGAACACAGGAACCTTGAGCAGACCTCACTCAGGTTCGGTGAAGTAGCCGCCCGGCGCCACCCCCGTCTGACGACGGAAGGCGGCGATGAACGCGCTCGGGCTGCGGTAGCCGACACGATGGGCCACCGTGCCGACGGGCACGCCGTCGGCGAGCAGGGAGAGCGCGGCCCGCAGCCGGACCTGGGTGCGGTACCGCGTGAAGCTCGTCCCCGGCTCCACCGCGAAGGCCCTGGTCAGGGTGCGTACGGACGCGCCCACCTTGCGACCCCAGGCCTCGAGGCTGCGATCGTCCGCGGGATCGGCGGCGAGCGCCTTCGCCACCTCCGCGGCGCGCGGATCGGCCGGCCCGCGCACGTCGATGGTGGCGACGCCGACGGGGGCGAGCACGTCGGACAGCACCTGTTCGGCCGGCTGCCGGCGCGCGTCGGGGAGCTCACGATCGGCGAGGTACTCGATCAGCGCCCGGGCCAGCGCCCCGATCCGGACGACGGTCGGCTCTGCCCAGTCGAGGGCGCACCGGGCCGGATCGAGGTAGGGAGCGAGCATGGTCGTCGCCCGCTGGGCGCCGGTGGAGTGGCGCAGCCCGGCCGGGATGAACAGACCCAGGTTCGACGGCAGCACCCACGACCGCACGCCGGAGCGGACGGTCAGCACCCCCGTCGGCGACCAGGCGAGCTGGTGGACCGGGTGCTCGTGGTCCGGGTAGAACTGCCCGCGCCCCAGCTCGAAGTTGACCACTGAGATCGCCTGCTGGCCGCCTTCCGACACAGTGACCCACCCTATCGCGCATACGCCAGCGTCCGGGGAATCCGCGCGTGACCGCCGTGACATTCCGGGCCCGCTACCGCAGGTCCGACCCGGTGTGGCCGCGACTCGGCACGAACTGACCTC
Organism: Pseudonocardia ailaonensis; assembly: GCF_039531635.1. NCBI lineage: Bacteria > Bacillati > Actinomycetota > Actinomycetes > Pseudonocardiales > Pseudonocardiaceae > Pseudonocardia > Pseudonocardia ailaonensis. Next base: position 90,581 of record NZ_BAAAQK010000024.1, read on the forward strand.
CCGTCGACATAAGGCGTGGCTAACCTCAGTTCGCCCCTCGGAAGGAGTCCCGTGCCTCGATCCACCCTCACCCGTCTGGTCCTCGGTCTCACGGCCGCAGCCCTCGCCCTCGGCACGGTCGCGTGCGCCGGAGCACCCGCCGCGACCACCGCCGCCGCGGCCACGCGGACGGTCGACACCATCCGGGGCCCGATCGAGATCCCCGCGGACGCGAAGCGGATCGTCGCGATCAACTTCCCCGAGGCCATGGCGCTGCTCGACCTGGGGATCGTGCCGATCGGGCTGCCCACCTACGTGCCGAAGGTCCCGGCCTACGACGCGCTGATCGCGACCGTCCCGCGGGTCGACGCCAACAACCAGATCGACGTCGAGAAGGTCGCCGCGCTGAAGCCTGACGTGATCATCGGCAGCGACTTCGCCCCGAGCTCCCCCACGCAGCGGGCCGGCGGCGCGATCCCGTACGACAAGCTCTCCGCGATCGCGCCGACCGTCCTGTTCGAGTGGAAGGTCGCGGGCGGGAACTGGCAGGACGAGGCCTCCCGCACCGCCGCCGCGGTGGGCCGCTCGGCGGACATGACCACGTTGGCCGACGGCATGCACCGGAAGGCCGCGCAGATCAGGAGCACCCACGCCGACGTCCTCGGCCGCACCACCTGGGACCTGGTCAGCGGCCAGCCGGGTGCTCCCTGGTACCTGTACGGGCCGGCGTCGTCACACGGGGTCGTGCTCGGCGAGGCCGGGATCCGGTTCGGGGCCGCGGCCGGCCAGAAGGACAACTTCGTGCAGCAGTCCGGGGAGAACTTCGGCGTCCTGAACGGCACGAACGGCCTGATCGTGTCCGTCGACGCCAGTGGCAACAACGCGCTCGCGGGCCAAGCCGGGTACGACAACCTCGCCGCCGTCAAGGCGGACCACACGACCGTCACGAAGTGGTTCTTCCCCGCCGGCTACCAGGCGGCGAACCTGCTGCTCGACGATCTCGACAAGGCCCTGACGGCGTACGGCCGCAACCCCAGCTCGTGATCGCGGCGTGAGCGCGATACAGGTCGGCCCCGCGTCGGTCGCGGGGCCACCCGGCGGCCGGGCGGTGTCCGATCCCGCCCTGTTGCGACGCGCGCTGCGCACCCGTCGTCGTGATCTCGCGGCGGCCTCCGCCCTGTTCAGCCTGCATCAGCTGGGCGAGGCGCTCGTCCCGGTGATCATCGGAGCGACCGTCGGCCGGGCGGTGGACCGCGGGGGCGTCGGGGCGATCGCGGGCTGGCTCGCGGTGCTCGGCGCGGATTTCCTGTTGTTGTCGATGGCCTTCCGTTTCGGGGCGCGGGCGAGCGTGCGGGCGCGGCAGCACACCGCCCACCAGCTCCGGATGTGGCTGACCGCGCGGGTGCTGCGGGAGACCGGTGGAGCCGACCGGTTGCCCGGGGAGCTGCTGAGCAGGGCGTCGAGCGACGCCGAGCGGGCCGGGGCCTTCGCCGGGTTCCTGGCGCGGCTGGTCTCGGCGGTCGTGGTGCTGGTCGGGGCGACCGTGCTGCTGCTCCTCGTCGACGCGGTGCTCGGGCTCACGATCCTGGGCGGCACGGTGGTCCTGCTCGTCGCGCAGTCCCGCGTGGCCGCGCTCCTGCAACGGCGCAGCGCGGTCGAGCAGGGGCGGCAGGCGCAGGCCACCGCGCTGGCCGCGGACCTGATCCGGGGCCACCGGGTGCTCGCCGGGATCGGCGCCGAGGCCACGGCCGCCGCGAGCTACGCCGCCGCCAGCCGCGACGCCGTGCGGGCCGCACGGCACTCCGCCTCGGCACAGGGCCTGCTCGGTGCGGTCGCCGCGCTGCTGACCGGCCTGTACCTGGCGCTCGTGGCCGCGATCGGTGGCCGGTCGGCGCTGAACGGCGAGCTCGGGATCGGCGAGCTCGTGGCCGCGCTCGGGCTGGCGCAGTTCGTGATCGGGCCGATGCGTGGGCTCTCGCAGGCCAATGCCGCCTACGCCCGGGCCGTGGCGTCCGTCGGGCGGATCCGGGAGGTCCTCTCGTCGCCGGACGCGGTCGTCGCCGGCTCGGGCACCTCCGCGGGCCCCGGCCTCGTGGAGCTGGACCGGGTGCGGATCGGGGGCGTACCGCTCGACGTCCGCATCGAGGCCGGCTCGCTGACCGGGATCGTCTGCGAGGACCCGGCGACCGCGACGGCACTCACCGGGCTGCTGGCCCGCGAGGCCGACCCCGCCGCCGGGGAGATCCGGCTCGACGGGAGGCCCCTGGGCTCCCTGTCGCTCGCCGATCTCCGCGGCCGGCTACTGGTCTCGCGGCACGACACCGTCCTCTTCCCGGGGACGATCGGCGAGAACCTGGCGGCGCTGGGCGGCCCCGTGGACCGCGCCGTCCACGCCGCCTTCGCCGACCAGGTCCTCACGACCGTCGCGCACGGCGCCGACACGTCCGTCGGGGACCTCGGCGAGACGCTCTCGGGCGGGCAGGGCCAGCGGATCGCGCTGGCCCGGGTACTCGCGGCCGACCCGCCCGTCCTGGTCCTCCACGACCCGACGACGGCGGTCGACGCGGCCACCGAGAACCTCGTCGCCGAACGGGTCCGGGACCTGCGGCGGGGCCGCACCACGGTGGTCGTGACGACGAGTCCGGCCTGGCTCTCGAGGTGTGATCAGGTGATCTTCGAGGGGCGGGCGGGGACGCACGACGACCTGCTCGGGGAGCGCTCGGACTACGCGGAGCTGGTGGCGCGATGAGCGACGACTGGAGGAGGGACGGGGCCCGGCCGGCCGCGGGTGGGCGCGGGCCGTCGACGGGCGGGCTCGAGCTGCCAGCGCGTGGGCGCGAGCCGTCAGCGGACAAGCTCGACCCGCCGGCGGACAGGCTCGACCCGCCGGCGGATGGGCGCGAGCCGTCGGCGCCGGGCGTGCGCGCGATCCTCCCGACCGCGACGGGCTCCGAGGTCCGGACCCACCTGCGCCGCCTCCTCCGGGGCCGCCGGGGTGTGGCCGTCGCCGCGGCGGTCGCCCTCCTCGCCGACAGCGCCCTGGCCCTGGTCGGCCCGATCGCGATCGGCGTGATCACCCAGGCCGTCACCGCGCAGCAGGTCGGGTCCGCGCTGGTCGGGCCGGTCGTGCTGCTGGTGGCGGCGGCGATCGTGGGGGTCGGGACCACCTGGGCCGCCGCCGTGCTCCTCGCCCGGGCGGTGCTCCCGGCCGTCGGCGCGGTGCGCAGCGAGACCCTCGCCGCCGCACTGTCCCTGCCCCTCGACCGGCTGGAGGCCGGAGGCACCGGCGATCTCGTCGCCCGCGCGTCCGGCGACGCCGACCAGCTCACCGAGGCCTCGCAGGAGGCTCTCGCCGGCTTCCTCGGCGCCGCCCTGACCATCCTCGTGACCCTCGGCGGGCTCGCGAGCCTGGACTGGCGGCTGCTGCTCGCCGGGCTGCTCGCCGTCCCGGTCCAGGCGGTGACCCTGCGCTGGTACCTGCGCACCTCCAGGCCGATCTACGCCGCCGGCCGGATCGCCGAGGGGCGCCGGACCGCCGCCCTGCTCACCGGCTTCAGCGCGCTGCCCACGGTCCGCGCGCTGCGCCTCGGGCCGCGCCGGCAGCGTGAGGTACAGGAGTCCTCCGCGGAGTCGATGGAGTACGAGTTCCGCGCGACCCGCGCCGCCACCCGCTTCTTCGGCCGCCTCAACCTGGCCGAGTACATCGGCCTCGCCGCCATCCTGCTGGTGTCGTTCCTGCTGGTCCGGGCCGACGTGCTGGGCATCGGCGCGGCGACCACCGCGGCCCTGTTCTTCGCGAACCTGTTCACCCCGATCAACACGGTCCTGGGCACCGTCGACACCCTGCAGCAGGCGGGCGCGGGGCTCGCCCGCATGGTCGGCGTGACGGCCGCGGCGGCTCCCCGAGCCCCCGGTCCGGCTCCCGCGGCCCCCGGCCCGGCTCCCGGCCATGACGCGCCGGCAGGTCGTGCCCGGCCGCTCGCCCACGAGGACCCACCCGGCCACGGCGCCGTCCCCGCCCGCCCGGTCGACGGAGCCCTCCCGCAGGCGGACTCCGCGCTCCGGGCCGAGCACGTCCGCTTCGGCTACGGCGCGGGCCCGGAGGTCCTGCACGGCATCGACCTCGACGTCCCGCCCGGGGGCCGGCTCGCGATCGTCGGCACCACCGGTTCCGGCAAGTCCACGCTGGCCACCCTGATCGCAGGCCTCCGCGCGCCCCGCAGCGGCCGGATCACCCTCGGCGGGCTACCCACCCGCCCCGGCCACGCGATCGCGCTGGTCACACAGGAGGTCCACCTGTTCAGCGGCTCGATCGCGGACAACCTCCGCCTCGCCGCCCCGGACGCGACCCCCGACGACCTCCGGGCGGCGCTCGCCACGATCGGCGCCCTCGACTGGGTCGACGCCCTCCCGCACGGTCTCGACACCGCGGTCGGCGCCGGCGGCACCCCGCTCGCCGCCGCCCGCGCCCAACAGCTCGCGCTCGCCCGCGTCCTGCTCCTCGATCCGCAGGTCGTGCTGCTCGACGAGGCCACCGCCGAGGCGGGCAGCGACGCCGCCCGCTCCCTCGACCGCTCCGCCGCCGCCGTGCTCGAGAACCGCACCGGCGTCGTCATCGCCCACCGCCTGGGCCAGGCCGCCGCCGCGGACGAGATCCTGGTCCTCGAGGAGGGCCGCATCGTCGAGCAGGGCCCCCACCAGGCCCTGACCGAGGCCGCCGGCCCCTACGCCACCCTCTGGCAAGCCTGGTCGAGATGAACGTCAGGGCGGTTCGATCATGGTGAAAACCGCCCTGAGGTTCATCTCGGCGGGTGGGGCGGTCAGAGGGCGAGGTCGTCCACGATCTCGGCGTTCGGGAGGGCTGCCAGCACGGCGCCGGGGACCGCGAGCTTGGAGCCCCGGATCCCGCTGCCCACCACGACCGCCTCGGCGGCCGCGACCCCGGGCGCGACGAACAGCGGCCAGTCCGCGGGGAGGCCGAGCGGGGTGATGCCCCCGTACTCCATGCCCGTCAGCTCCACGGCCCGGTCCATCGGGGCGAAGCTCGCCTTGCGCACGTCGAGGCGCCGCTTGACCACGCCGTTCACGTCCGCCCGGGTGGTCGCGAGGACCAGGCAGGCGGCGTAGCGGACCTCGCCGGCCCGCTTCCCGGAGACCACCACGCAGTTCGCCGAGTACTCGGGTGCAGAGCCGTAGGCCTCGCAGAACGCGGCGGTGTCCGCCAGCGCGGGATCGATCACCGCGACCTCGATGCCCGTGAGCCCCGCGATCGCCTTGGCGACGGGCTCGGCGAGCAGCTCGGGATGTTCGGCGGCGGGGAGCGGCGTGAGCGAGCCCAGGACCTTCAGCACTGCACGCTCACCAGCTGTTGCCCCCGCGGGAGGCGGCGACCACGGCGGGCTTGACGTCGACCAGGTAGACGATCATCGCGACGGTCCCGGCGAGCCAGAACAGCGTGAGCTCGCTGCGCAGGCCCTGGAACGAGAACACGACGCCCACGAGCGAGGGCGAGGAGATCACGCCGAAGATCGGGATGATCAGCAGGAACAGCGCGGCCGCACCCGTGATCCCGAGCCAGGCGTTCTTCGTCAGCTTGCTCGCCGCCTGGAACGCGTCCGCCCGTTGCCGGATCGCGTGCACGAACGCGTAGCCCGAGTACGCGGCGACCACGATGCCGATGACGGCCATCACCAGGAGGTCGAGGTTCGCGAGCCAGTTCACGGAGCCAGACTACGTGCGGTGGCGCGATCAGGACATACCCGCGCCCCGTGAGCGGCGTCCCCGGAGAGACCGA
>NZ_BAAAQK010000024.1:96405-174397 GCF_039531635.1 Pseudonocardia ailaonensis
CGGCGCGGGAGCGCTCAGCTCTCGGTCTTCGGGGTGGCGGCACGCCGTGCCGCCGGCTTGCGCGCGGCGGTCTTCGGCGCGGTCTTCTCCGCCGTCTTCTCCGCGGCCGGCTTCGCCGGAGCGGTCCGGTTCGCGGCCCGGCGGGTGGTGCTGCGGGTCGCGGCGGCGGCGTCGTCCCCGGCCTCGTCGACGGCGGCCGCGGCGTCCTTGCCCACCTCGGCCACGGTCTTCGACGCGTCCGCGGAGACCTCGGTGATGGTCTCGGCGACCTCGTCGGCAGCCTTCTGGGTGCGGACGGCGACCTTCTCGCCCACCGAGCGGGTCTCGCGGGTGACGACCGACAGCGCCTTCTCGGCGGCGTCGTGCGCATCGTCGACGAGGGCGTCGACCCGGGCGTCCAGCTTCTCGGTCAGGTCCTCGACCTGGGCGAAAGCCTGCTTGACCTGCGGCTGCTTGCGCAGCGTGCCCCAGGTCGACTCACCGCGGGACGCGAGGTCCGCGTAGGCCTTCTCCGCCTGGGCGCGCAGCGACTCGACCAGCTTGCGCAGCTCCTCGGTGGACAGCTTGCCGCGCAGCTCCCCGACCTCGCCCGGGATCTCCTGGGCGCGCTTGGTGGTCGCGGCGTACGACGCGGACGCCTTCTGCACGGCGTCGGTGTAGGCGGAGACGAGCGAGCTGTAGGCGTACTCCCCCGCGCCCAGCGCCGCGAGCAGCGGCGTCTTGACGACCTCGGCCTGCTCGGCCGCGGTCTTGGCAGCCTGCTCACGGACCTTGCGGACGTCCGCAGCGGTCGGCAGCGATACGGCCATGATGATCACTTCCCCTGGTGTGTGGGTTCGTCCGGCTCGGTCTCCCGCCGGAAGGAGTCGTAGATGTCGAGCAGCACCTGTTTCTGCCGCTCGGACAGGGTGACGTCGGCGAGCACGGCGTCGGTGACGGCGCTCGCCGGGCGTTCCTCGAGGATCCCGGCTCTGACGTACAGCGCCTCCGCGGAGATCCGCAGCCCCTTGGCGATCTGCTGCAGGATCTCCGCCGACGGCTTGCGCAGCCCCCGCTCGATCTGGCTGAGGTACGGGTTGCTGACGCCGGCGGTGCGGGCGAGCTGGCGCAAGGAGACCTGGGCGGTCTCGCGCTGCGCCCGGATGTAGGAGCCGATGTCGTCGACGGCGGTCTTCACGGTCTTGTCGACCTTGTCGGCGACCTGCCCGACCTGGCTGATCGGGTCGCTCTTCTCCCTGTCGGAACTGCTGACCATCCTGCTCACTCCCTCGTGCCCCTCCGACGGTACCGACGAGTGCTAGCTCCTGCAAGCAGGATGCTTGCGCTGGTGGAGTGGCCCTCGCCACGGTGTTTTCACGGCGAAATAGGGTACGGGCGTGGCGGACGAGTTACCGGGCACCGGAGAGGACGTGGTCGCGGCACCGCGACCGCCGTTCTTCCGACCCCTGCGAGGTCAGGCCCGCGCGACCGCGGCGGTCGCCGTGGGCGGCGCGATCGGCGCGATCGCCCGCTGGGCGGTCGGGCTCGGGCTGCCGGCCGCGCCCGGCACGTTCCCGCTCGGCACCTTCGGGATCAACACCGTGGGCTGCTTCGCCATCGGCGTGCTGCTGGTGGTGCTCACCGAGCAGCGCTGCCCCCATCCGCTGCTGCGTCCCTTCCTGGCGACGGGCGTCCTCGGCGGGTTCACGACGTTCTCCACCTTCTCGGTCGACGCCGAACGCCTGCTGCTCACCCGGCACGCGCTGCTCGCACTCGGCTACCTCGGCGGCACCCTCGTGGCCGCGCTCCTCGCGACCTGGGCGGGCATCGCCCTGGCCCGGAAGGTGGGACGTCGATGATCCCGCTGTTGGTGATCGTGGGGGCCGTCGTCGGCGCCCCCGCCCGCTACCTGACGGACCGGCTGGTCCAGTCCCGCCACGACACCGGCTTCCCGTGGGGCACCTTCACGGTCAACGTCGTCGGCTCGTTCGTCCTCGGCTTCGTGACGGGCGCGACCGCGTCCCCGGCGATCACCGCGCTGGTCGGCACCGGGTTCTGCGGCGCCCTCACCACCTACTCCACCTTCGGCTACGAGACCGTCCAGCTCGCCGCCGGCCGCAGCGTCCTCTTCGCGACCTTCAACGCCCTGGGCTCGGTCGTCGCCGGCCTGGGCGCGGCCGGCCTCGGCCTCGCCCTGGGCCGGCTGTTCTAACCCGACGTCGACTCCACTACCCGGACGCCGCTACTTGGACGCCACCCGCCGGTACCGGATCACCGCCAACGGCAGGAAGACCGCGATGATCCCCACCGAGGACAGCACCGCGTAGAGCACGGCGTGCTGGGCGGGCCAGGCCGTGGACACCTCGAAGCCCGGCAGCTGCGTCGGGTTGCCGAACAGCTGCCGGCACGCCCCCGCCACCGCGGACACCGGGTTCCACTCCCCCACCGGTTGCAGCCAGCCCGGGAAGCCCTGGATCGACACGAACGCGCTGGACAGGAACGTGAGCGGGAACAGCCAGATCAGCCCGACGCTCTGCGCCACCTCCACGTTGCGCGCGATCAGCCCCACGAACACCCCGATCCACGACATCGCGAACGAGAAGAGCAGCAGGAGCGCGTAGCCCGCGATCGCGTCGAGCAGGCTGCCGCGGATCCGCCAGCCCACGACCAGCCCGGACAGCGACATGACGACCAGCGTGATCACGCCGACGCCCAGGTCCGCGGTGGTGCGGCCGAGCACCACCGCCAGCCGGGACATGGGCAGCGACCGGAACCGGTCGAGCACGCCCTTGCCCAGGTCGTTGGCCATGCCGATGGTCGTGAAGAAGACGTTGAACGCCACCGTCTGCGCGAAGATGCCGCCGATCAGGAACTCGCGGTAGGTGTCGCCGCCGAGGCTGCCCGCGAAGACCAGCGCGAACAGCACCACGAACATGATCGGCTGCACGGTCATGCCGATCAGCGCGTCCGGCACGCGCTTCATCCCGACGAGGTTGCGCCACGTGACGATCGAGCCGTCCCGGACCCCCTGGGCCACCGCGTTCACTTGTCCTCCTCCGTCTCCGACGTCTCTGCCGCGTGGCCGGTCAGGGCCAGGAACACGTCGTCCAACGTGGGGCGGCTGCTCGCCACGTCCTGCACCTCGATGCCCTCGGCGTCGAACCGGCGCAACGCCTCGACCAGGGCCTTCGTCCCACCCTCGACCGGCACCGCCAGCCGTCTCACCCCCTCGTCGACCACGGGTGGCCCGGAGCCGACCTCGGCGAGGATCGCGGTGGCCCGCGCCAGCTGCTCGGGCTGGGTGACGATCAGCTGCAGCCGCTCACCGCCGATCCGGGCCTTCAGCTCGTCCGCCGTGCCGCGGGCGATCGCCCGCCCCTTGTCGATCACGACGATGCTGTCCGCGAGCTGGTCCGCCTCCTCCAGGTACTGCGTGGTGAGCAGCACCGTCGCACCGTCGGTGACCAGCTCGGAGATCATCGCCCAGGTGTCGAGGCGGCCCCGCGGGTCGAGCCCCGTGGTCGGCTCGTCGAGCACCACGACCGGCGGCTGCGCGACCAGCGCGCCCGCCAGGTCCAGCCGCCGGCGCATGCCGCCGGAGTAGCCCTTGGCGGGCCGGTCCGCCGCCTCGTCGAGCCGGAAGCGGTCGAGCAGCTCGCGCGACCGCTCCCGCGCCTTCCGGCGGCCGAAGCCGTAGAGCCGGCCGACGAGGTAGAGGTTCTCGTAGCCGGTCAGGTTCTCGTCGACCGCCGCGTACTGCCCGGACAGCCCGATCGACCGGCGCACGGCCTGCGGCTCCGCCGCCACCTCGTGCCCCGCCACCCATGCCCGCCCGGCGTCCGGCCGCAGCAGCGTGGTGAGGACCCGCACCATGGTCGTCTTGCCCGCGCCGTTCGGCCCCAGCAGCCCCAGGATCGTGCCGGCCGGGATCTCGAGATCCACACCGTCGAGCGCCTTCGTCTTCCCGAAGGACTTGACCAGGCCCTCGGCGCGCACCGCCGCTTCTGTCATGCGGCGCAGACTAGAGGGGACCCCCGACAGTTCTCGCCCGATTTGTCCCGGCCCCGATTTGTTCGTGCCTCGGGCCCGCTCACGGGGTAGAATTAACCGGTCGGCCAGCAACGAGGGACAATGATGACCACCGAAGCCGCTGTGAAGCAACGCCTGTCGCCGAGCGCCGCCAGAGCGGCGCAGCTCGCCCACCTCGCGCTCACGCCGCGGCAGGAGATCGTGCTGCTCGCCCGGGCGCTGTACCGCGAGGGCTGGGACGACTTCGAGGTCGGCCACATCACCTACCGCCTGCCCGACGACACGTTCCTCACGTTGCCGTTCGAGCGTGGGTGGGACGAGGTGCGCCCGGAGGAGATCCTCCGCATCGACATCGACGGCAACGTCCTCGAGGGCGACTTCAGCGTCACCGGCGCGATCGTCCTGCACCTCGAGTTCCACCGGCTCCGGCCCGAGTGCGACGTGACCGTGCACCAGCACCCGCGCTTCACCACCGTGTGGTCGGCGATCGGCAAGGTGCCACCGGCCTACGACCAGCGCGCGGCGTACCTGCCGGACGACCAGATCGCCTTCTACGACGACTACTCCGGCGGCGTCAACAGTGTCGACGAGGCCCGCGCCGCGGTGAACGCGCTCGGCGACCGGTCGTGCGCCATCCTGCGCAACCACGGCGCCTTCGTCGTCGCCAACTCCATCGCCCAGGCCTTCGGTCGCGCCACCTCGCTGGAGTGGCGCTGCCAGCAGGCGTGGCACGTCGAGGCCGCGGGCGGCGGTCACGAGATGCCGCAGAAGGGCCGCGACTGGCTCGCACAGGCGATCGCGGTGGGGTGCGACGGCGCGCTGCCGCACCAGTGGCCGTGGGCCGTGCGGCGTGAGCTGCGCGCCGATCCGGCGTTGCTCCAGGGTGAGGGGATCGCGTGACGTCGACGGCGAACGGTGACGCCGCCTGGGCGGAGAGCGCGAAACGCCTGGGCCGCTCGGGGGTCGTGACCTTCATCGACGAGCCGGAGCCCGAGCCGCTGTTCTGCCCGATGATCTCGGTCGACGACCACCTCCTCGAGCCGCCGACGCTGTTCGACGGCCGGCTGCCGCAGCGCCTGCAGGCCGACGCGCCCCGGCTCGAGCGCCAGGAGGACGGTGCCCGGTGGTGGGTCATCGGCGACGCCGTCGTGCCGATCTCGATGGCCAACGGCGCGTCGGGTCGCCCGATCTCGGAGTGGAGCGCGGCCGCCTCCGAGTACGACGAGTTCCGCCGCGCGGTGTGGGACCCGAACGAGCGGCTCCACGACATGGACCTCACGGGTGTGTGGGCCAGCCTCTGCTTCGGCTCGATCGTGTGGGGCTTCGCCGGCAGCCGCTTCTCGCAGATGCCCGATCCGGAGGTCGGCCTCGCCTGTGTCAGGGCGTGGAACGACTGGATGGTGGAGGAGTGGTGGGGCGCCGCGCCCGACCGCTTCATCCCGTGCCAGCTGCCGTGGCTGCGCGACCCGGTCGAGGGCGCCGCCGAGATCTACCGCAACGCCGAGCGTGGCGTGCGGTCGGTGAGCTTCTCCGAGAACCCGGAGCCGCTCGGCTTCCCCAACATCTACGACCGTTCCTGGGACCCGTACTTCCGCGCCTGCGAGGAGACCGGCACGGTCGTCAACCTCCACGTCGGGTCGTCGGGCACCCTCACCGTGCCCTCGTCGTCGTCGCCCGGGGACGTGCTCGTCGCGCTGTTCCCGTTGAGCGGGGTGACGGCGCTCGTCGACTGGATCTACTCCGAGATCCCCACCCGGTTCCCCGGGCTGAGGATCGTGATGTCCGAGGCGGGCGTCTCGTGGGTGCCGATGGCGATCGAGCGCCTGGCGCGCGCGCAGCGCCAGTCGTCGGCCGTCGGCCGGGGCTGGCCGGCGGGCGACCTCTCGCCGACCGAGATCGTGCGCCGCAACTTCGCCTTCACGTCGATCGAGGACCCGGCGGGCATGCGGCAGCTCGACCTCATCGGCGAGGACATCGTGATGGTCGAGACCGACTACCCGCACTTCGACAGCACCTGGCCCGACTGCCAGCAGATGCTCCGCAGCCAGCTGGCCGGCCTGCCCGCCGACGTCGTGCGCAAGGTCTGCTACGAGAACGCGGCCCGCATCTACCACCAGCCGCCGCCCCCACCCGAGCTCGTCGCGGCCTCGGAGGTCGGCCTCCCCGGCTAGGGGTCAGAACACCAGCTGGGACACCGTGTAGATCACCAGGCCGGCGAGCGCGCCGACGACGGTGCCGTTGATCCGGATGAACTGCAGGTCGCGGCCCACCTGGAGCTCGATCTTGCGGGAGGTCTCCTCGGCGTCCCACTTGGCCACGGTGTCCGTGATCAGCGTGGTGATCTCGTGCCGGTAGTGGCGCACGACGTAGCCGGCGGCGTCGGCGAGCCAGCCGTCGATCCGGCGGCGCAGGTCGGCGTCCGTGGCGAGGCGCTCGCCCAGGGACATCAGCCCGTCGCGGACCCGGCGGCGCAGCTCCGACGACGGGTCCGCGGCGGCGTCGAGGATCATGCCCTTGACCACGGACCAGGCCTGCCCGATGAACTTCTGCACGTCGGGATGGTCGAGCACCTGCTGCTTGACCTGCTCGGCCCGGGCGATCGTCTTCGGGTCGCTCTGCAGGTCCCGCGCGAACTCCGACAGGAAGCGGTCCACGGCGTGTCGCAGCTGGTGGTCCGGATCCGTCTTGACGGCCCACGCGTAGGCCTGGACCTCGTTGTACAGCTTGGTGGCCATCATGTCGTCGACGAACCGGGGCGTCCACATCGGCGCCCGGTCGTGCACCACCCGCAGGACCATCTCCTGGTTCTCGGTGACCCAGTCGTAGGCCCGGTCGCACACCAGGTCGACGAGCCTGCGGTGCGCCCCGTCCGTGAGGACCCCCTCGAGCACCTTGCCCAGCGGCGGGCCCACCTCGGTGTCGACGATCTTGCGGACGAGGACCTGCTCGATCAGGTCCTGCACCACGTCGTCGCGCAGCACGGTGACCACGCCGCGGGCCGCCGTGGCGAGCTCGGCGGTGACCCGCTCGGCGTTGTCCTGCTGGGCGACCCACGTGCCCAGCCGCCGGGTGACGTCGACGCGGCCGAGCTTGTCCCGTACCACGTCCTCGGACAGGAAGTTCTCGCCGACGAAGTCGCCCAGCGAGTCCCCGATGGTGTCCTTCTTGCGCGGGATGATCGCCGTGTGCGGGATCTTGAGGCCCAGCGGGTGCCGGAAGAGCGCCGTGACCGCGAACCAGTCCGCCAGCGCGCCGACCATCCCGGCCTCGGCGGCCGCCCGCACGTAGCCGGCCCAGGCCAGGCCCTGCTTGAGCTCCAGGTACCGCATCACGAAGAAGATGATCGTGGCGCCGACCAGGAACCCGGTGGCGACCAGCTTCATCCGGCGCAGGTCACGCCGTTTCTGCGCCTCGGCCTGCGGACCGAGCGCCAGCCCGTCCGGGACGGCGGATCCGCCCGGCAGGGCGCGCTGAGAAGTCTCCACGCACCCAGTGTGCCCGTGCGGGGAACGAGGCGCGGCGGGAACCTGAGAAGAGGGTCACGGCCGGGCCCGGGGCTCTGGCCTCCGGGCCCGGCCGGGGTCCACAGGTGCGGCGCCCGCCGGGAGTGCCCCCGGCGGTCGCGGACCGCACCCGGAGCGTCCCCAGGCCGGGCGCGCGGATGCTCAGATCCGCTCCGCGCGGGACCGTCCGGCCGAGGGGGACGCAGGTGGCGCGCGCCTAGCGCGCGCCCCCGGTGGCGGCGGTGGCGGGCCGCTGGGCACCCGCCTCCACGCCGCTGTGAACCGCACTTCTGTTCGCGGCCGCCCGCTGCCGCACGGCGGCGAGGACGGCGTCGACGATCACGTCCGCGTCGGGCACGACGTACCCGGTGAACGCCGGGCGGACCCGCCACTGCACCCAGCCGTCCGGCCGCTCGGTCGGCGGGGCGAGCACCCCGATGCCGTCCGTGTGGAGCACGACGTCCGCGTGGAGGGAGAGCTCCGCGGGCAGCTCGTGGTTCGGCGACATCGGGAACCACCACGTGTCGTGCGGCGTCGCGGCGACCGGGACCACGAGCCCGCGGTCACGGAGCGTGGCGCACACCTCGCGGCCGAGCGCGGAGGGGATCTCGATGACGTCGAGCACCGTGCCCGTGTCGAGGAGGATCTCGCCACCCGGGCCCGGGACCAGCGGCCAGCCGTGCTCGACGTACTCGACCGCGGCCGCCCGCAGCTCCGCGCCGTAGACGGCCCGGTAGCTGTCCCACCACGACATCCGACTCATCTCCTACCGTGATCACGAGCTGATCTGAAGAACTGGTCCGTGGGACGTCCGGTAGGACGTCGCCCACATCACATGGAACACCATCGACAGGGCCCGGGGTGTGCGTTACGGGACAGACAGCGGTGACCGCGCGTGACGACGAGATGAATGGACGGGGTCCGCGATCATCGGCCGGCGGGGCACCGGTGATCGGTGGCCGACCGGTCAGCGGCCCGGGTCCGGCGGCTACTCCGTTCGAGAGGCGGCGCCGGTCGTCGCACGGCCCCCCGACGAGCGGTGATCGGTGATGATGGCCCGATGCTGCTCGTCACCGGTGCCACCGGCTATCTGGGCTCCGTCCTCGCCGGCCTGCTCGCCGCGCGGGGACGACCGTTCCGCGCGCTCGTCCGCGACCCGGCCAAGGCCGTGCTCCTGCCGCCCGGCACGGAGGCCGCCGTCGGCGCACTGGGCGACCCCGGCGTCCTCGACGCCGCGCTCGACGGCTGCGACGGCGTCCTGCACCTCGCCGGGCTGGTCGGCGGCACTCCGGAGCAGATCCACGCGGCCAACGTCGAGGGCACCCGGGCGGTCGTGGCGGCCGCGCAGCGGGCCGGCGTCGCGCGGTACGTCCAGGTGAGCAGCGCGGCGGCCGTGCTGGACGACGCCGGGGTGGTCAGCGAGGAGCCGCGGCGCCCCCAGGTGCTCACCGACCCCTACTCCACCGCCAAGGCGGAGGCGGACGCGCTGGTCCTCGGCTCGGGGCTCGCGGCGTCGATCGTCCTGCCCACGTCCGTCTACGGGCCGAGCCCCGCCGGGCCGCTGAGCTACAACGCGCTGCTGCGCGGGGTGGTGTCCGGCGAGGTCACCGAGGTCGTCGACGCGACGATGGGCTGGGTGCTGGCCGAGGACACGGCGGCGGGGATCCTGCTGGCGCTCGACCACGGCGAGCCCGGCCGCCGGTACGTGCTCAACGGCGAGGTCGCCCGCTTCCCCGGCGTCCTGAACCGGGCGGCGGAGCTGCTGGGCAGCCCGCGGCGGGTCACCGCACTCCCCGCGGGCTCGACGCTCGGCCCGGCGGCGTCCGCGTTCGCCCGCCGGTCCGAGGCCTACGGGCGCTTCCCGCCCGTCCGGATGGTGGACGACGGGGCCCGGGCCCTGGGCTTCGCACCCCGGGGCGTGGAGGAGGGGCTCGCGCTCACCGCTCCGTGGCTGCGCGCACACCTGTAGAAACGCCGCTGCCGGCGACCCCCGAAGGAGCCGCCGGCAGCGGAGAAGTCCCGGATGCCGCTACTACAGCGGGGTCACCGAGTCGGCCTGCGGGCCCTTGGCGCCCTGGCTGGCCTCGAAGGAGACACGCTGGTTCTCCTCGAGGGTCCGGAAGCCCGACGACTGGATCGCCGAGTAGTGGACGAACACGTCCGGACCGTTGTCGTCGGTGGCGATGAAGCCGAAGCCCTTCTCGGCGTTGAACCACTTGACGGTGCCCTGCGGCATAAGCTTTTTTCTCCCACGCACTGAACGGATCCGGCCGACATGTCGAAGGCCGGAGGCTGCGCGGACGACCCGCGCGAGGGAGAAGGCAGAAGCCTCGACGCTCGTGCGGAGCCCGGTGTCACACGTTCCACGCACGCTGTCTCAACGATCGAGGAAAACACGACTGCAACCGCTGGGAACGCTACCACGGCCGGACGTGACGGCGGTTGCACATCCGCGGGAAACGCCGGTTCCACCGCACGTCACGGGCCCGACGCCCGCTGGCCGGACGATGCACAGGTCCGCGACCTCTCCGAGGCCGGACCGTTGCGCTACCGTGACCCTCGGCCGCTGTGCGTGACGGCCGACGGCGAGATGTGCCGGGGAACGACACGGCACGGTCCGTGAAGGCGCCCGGATGCGGCGCGGTCGGGCGGCGCAGGGCTGCCGGAGCCGGTCCTCCCCCGACCGACCCCCGACGAGAAGGCCGATGTATGCCCTCCCTCGCCCCTGAGCGTCCCCGCGCGGCCGAACCGCCCACCGAGGGCCGCCGTTCCACCCTCGAGCACGTGCTCGTGATCGCGTTCATGATCGTCCCGCTGCTGGCCGTGGCCGCCGCGGTGCCCGTCGCGTGGGGGTGGGGTCTCGGCTGGACGGACGTGGCGCTGTTCGCGGCGTTCTACGTGGTCAGCGGGATGGGGGTGACGGTCGGGTTCCACCGTTACTTCACGCACGGCTCCTTCAAGGCGAACCGGCCGCTGCGCATCGCGCTCGCGCTCGCCGGCTCGCTGGCGCTGCAGGGCGGCGTGGTCTCGTGGGTGTCGGACCACCGCCGCCACCACGCCTACTCCGACAAGGAGGGCGACCCGCACTCCCCGTGGCTGTTCGGCACCGGGCCGGGCGCGCTCGCCCGCGGCTTCTGGCACGCCCACATGGGATGGCTGCTCGACCGGGACAGGACGAACGCCCGCCGGTTCTCGCCGGACCTGCTCGCGGACCGGGACATCCGGCGGGTCGACGACAGCTTCCTCTGGGTCGCGCTGACCAGCCTGTTGCTCCCGGGCGTGCTCGGCGGGCTCATCACGTGGTCGGTCTCCGGCGGACTGACGGCGCTGTTCTGGGCCGGCCTGGTGCGCGTGGCCCTGCTGCACCACGTCACCTGGTCGATCAACTCGGTGTGCCACATCTGGGGGGACCGGCCGTTCGCGGCGCGTGACCGCTCGGCGAACGTCTGGTGGCTGGCGCTGCTGTCCTTCGGCGAGTCCTGGCACAACCTGCACCACGCGGACCCCACCTGCGCGCGGCACGGCGCGAGACGCGGCCAGATCGACGTCTCGGCGCGGACGATCCGGATCTTCGAGAAGCTCGGCTGGGCCCACTCGGTCCGGTGGCCGACCACCCGCCGGCTGACCCGGTTGAGCAAGGTCCCCGAACACGCGGCGTGACGCTCGCGGCGACCGGCTTCCACAGCGGGTGACGGAATGCCCGACCGGGTGAGCAGGAAACACTTCCCATGCCGTCGGGTGACGGGCTCCCCCGGGCGGCCCAGCCGGCCCCGGCGCGCGGGGCCCCGGGCCCTCGCCCGCACCCGCATCGGGTGACCCCCGCCGGGGTGTCGACACGGGTCGTCGCGCACTCCGCGTGACCGATACCGTTCGGCGCCCCGGACGGGTCTCTGGCCAGCGCGGACACCGCCTTCGCATGATTCGTTCCATCCCGCCGGAACGATCATCACAGGAGGCAGACCGTGCGGAAGAGGATTGCGTTGGCGCTGGTCGCGGTGGCGACCAGCGGCAGCGTCGCCGTACTCGGCGCGGGCACGGCGATGGCCGCGCCCGCCGCCGAACAGCTACCGGTGCCGGTGGCCGCACCCGCCGTGCCCGCGGTGCCGGCGGTCCCCGCCGTGCCCGACACGCCGGTGGGTGGGCTGCTGCACGACGTGCTCGCCACCCTCCAGGGCCTGCTGCCCTCCCTGCTCGGCGGGGTGGTCCCGGCCGACCCGGTCGCCCTGGTCCCCGCCGTGCCCGCGGTCCCCGCGGTCCCGGCCGTGCCCGCGGTGCCCGCCCTCCCCGTGGCGGCGGACCCGGCCGCCGCCGCGGCCTCGGGGGCGACCCCGCAGGCGGCCTCGCCGGAGCAGCTCCCCGCCCTGCCCGACCCAGCCCTGCCCGATCCCGCCCTGCCCGACCCGGGCCTCCCGGTCACCGCCCCGGCGGTCCCGGACCCGACGGCGGCGCTGCCCGCCGTGCCGGCCCCCTGCGCGACCCCGGCCGTGCCCGATCCCGCGGCGGCCCCTGCGGTTCCGGACCCCGCCGCCGTCGCCGCTCCGGCCGTGCCGGACCCGGCCGCCGTCGTTCCGGCGGCGCCCGATCCGGCCGCCGCCGTCCCGGCCGTCCCCTGTGCCCCCGCCGTTCCCGGCGCTCCGGCCGTGCCGGACCCGGCCGCGGCGGTCCCGGCCCTGACCGATCCGGGCGCGGCGGTCCCGGCCCTGCCGAACCCCGGTGCCGCCGCACCGGCACTGCCGGACCCGGCCGCCGCGGTACCGGCGCCCGCCGTCCCGGCCCTGCCCGCCCCGGCCGCCGCCGTGCCGCCGGCACCGGTCCCGGTTCCGGCCGGCTGACGGGCACGAACTCCGCGCGCCCCGGTCGCCACGGCGGCCGGGGCGCGCGTGTCCTGCGGAACACGAGTCGTCGTGGGCACGGTCCGCCGAGCGCGAGCCGTCCGGGGACCCGGGGCTCAGGCCTCGCGGGTGCCCGAGAACCCGTCCTCGAGGGCGAGCAGCACCTCGTCGAGCAGCTCCCGGAGCTCCCGGTCCTCCTCGCGCAGCCACTGCTCGTAGGCCGAGAGGGCCGCGCCGAGGCAGACGTGCCCGAGCGTGCGCGGCAGCAGCGCGCTCGCCGGCTCGCCGAGCCGCGCGCCCGCGTAGTCCGCCACGACCTGCCGCCACTCGGCGTACCGCAGGGTGGAGTGGGCCTGCAGCGTGGGCGTCTCCAGGATCAGCCGCAGCCGCTGCCGGTGCCAGGGCTGCTCGTCGGCCGGCACGTCGTTGAAGTCCAGCACCGTCTCGCGGATCCCGGCCATCACGGGGACGTTCCCGGGCAGCAGCGCGAAACGGGCCCGCATCCGCTCGAGCATCTCGTCGAACGCGCCCCAGGGCACGTCGTTCTTCGAGGCGTAGTAGCGGAAGAAGGTGCGCCGGCCGATTCCCGCGGCCTGCGCCACGTCGTCCACCGTGGTCGAGTCGAAGCCGCGTTCGGTGAACAGGTCCAACGCGATGTGCTCGATCTCGGAGCGGCTGGTCACGGGTCGGCGGCCGGCCCGGCGGGTGGTCTGCGCACCGGCGGTCGCGGGCATCGGGCCTTCCTCCGCCCGGACCGGCCGGGCTAACGTCGGGGACGCCGGACGCTCGCGCTACCGGACTCTCGATCTGCATCGTACGACCGGGACCGGAGCGACCGGTGTGGCCGTTGACCTGTCAAACGGTCGTACGCGAAGGTGCGAGGAGGGCATATGACGGGCCGGGTCGAGGGGAAGGTCGCCTTCGTGACGGGGGCGGCGCGCAGCCAGGGGCGCAGCCACGCGCTGCGACTGGCCGAGGAGGGCGCCGACATCATCGCGGTGGACCTCTGCGGTCCCGTGGCGAGCATCCGGATGTACCCGCCGTCGACCGAGGAGGACCTGGCCGAGACGGTCCGGCAGATCGAGGCCCTGGACCGGCGCGTGGTCAGCGCGAAGGCGGACGTCCGGGACTCCGGGGCCCTGCGGGCGGCGGTCGACGCGGGCGTGGCCGAGCTCGGCCGGCTGGACATCGTGTGCGCCAACGCCGGTGTCTTCGAGATCGCGCCCGTCCTCGAGCTCACGGACGAGGCCTGGCGCGAGATGATCGACATCAACCTGACGGGGGTGTGGAACACCTGCCGGGCGGCCCTGCCGCACCTCACCGAGCGCGGCGGCTCCATCGTCATCACCAGCTCGACGGCGGGGCTGAAAGGGACCCCGAACGCGATTCACTACACGGCGGCCAAGCACGGCGTCGTCGGCATCATGCGGACCATCGCGAACGAGTTCGCCGCGAAGTCGATCCGCTGCAACACCGTGCACCCGACGGGCGTGAACACGGTGATGATCCAGAACGAGAAGACGTGGGGGCTGTTCGACCCGGACAACCCGCACCCCACCCGCGAGGCTGCGGCGCCCGTGTTCCAGGCGGCCAACGGCCTGCCGGTGCCGTGGGTGGAGTCCGTCGACATCTCCAACGCGATCCTCTTCCTCGCCTCCGACGAGGCCCGCTACATCACGGGCGTGACGCTCCCGGTCGACGCCGGCTTCACCGTCAAGTGAGGTCACGGGGTGTGCCGGGGCGCTCACCCGGCACACCCCGGCCTGCCGCCCACCGCGGGGATCCGGGTGGATCGGCGCTACGACCCTGATTTTGTCGGTGGTCCCGGGCACACTCTCGGGTGAGCCGTTCACCGACCCAGGGGGGATCACGATGAGTGCGCCGACCGCGCCACCGCGCGAGGAGCTCGAGCCGCAGCTGGAGGGCTTCCGGTCCGAGCTCACCGGCTACAGCTACCGGATGCTCGGGTCCTCCTTCGAGGCCGAGGACGCGGTGCAGGAGACGATGATCAGGGCCTGGAAGGCGCTGGACAAGTTCGACGGGCGCTCCTCGCTGCGCTCCTGGCTCTACCGGATCGCCACCAACGTCTGCATCGACGCGCTGAACGGCCGCAAGCGCCGGGCCGTGCCGATGGACTTCGGCGGCCCCTCGGAGCCGCGGATGGAGAACCTGCGCGAACCGCTCCCGGACGACCAGTGGCTCGAACCGGTGCCGGACGTGCGGATCGCCCCGTCGGGGGCCGATCCGGCGGAGACGGCGGTGGCGCGGGAGTCCGTGCGGCTCGCGTTCGTGGCCGCGCTGCAGCACCTGCCCCCGCGGCAGCGGGTCGTGCTGATCCTGCGCGAGGTGCTGTGCTGGAAGGCCGCCGAGGTGGCCGAGCTGCTCGGGTCGACCGTGGCGTCGGTCAACAGCGCCCTGCAGCGGGCCCGGGCCACGCTCGACGAGCGGGGCATCGGCGCGGCGGACGAGGCGGGTGTCAACCCGCCCGCGGAGGACCACGTCGAGCTGCTGGCCAAGTACGTCGCGGCCTTCGAGAGCTACGACATGGAGGCGCTGGTCGCCCTGCTGCACGAGGACGCGGAGCAGAACATGCCGCCGCTGGAGCTGTGGCTCAAGGGCTCGGAGAACATCCTGGCCTGGATGCAGGGCCCGGGAGCGGGGTGCAAGGGCTCGCGGATGCTCGCCACCTCGGCCAACGGGTCGCCGGCGTTCGGGCAGTACCGCCTGCACCCGGACGGCGTGCACCGGCCGTGGGGCCTGCAGGTGCTGCGTATCGAGGGCGACCGGATCGCCGGGATCAGCACATTCCTCGACACGAAGCTCTTCGCGTTGTTCGGCCTGCCGGAAAAGCTCGAGCCGGCCGCCTGAGACGTTTTCCCCGGCAGGACGAGAAAGCCGCGGGAATGCGCCCCGAAATGCAGGGACGCGCCGGACCCCGAAGGGTCCGGCGCGTCATCCCCGGTTGGACTACTGGCGTCCTCGGGTCACTTCTGCCAGACGGCGGCCGAGTCGCCGGCCGAGCACACCGCGGTCTGGTCGCCGGCCGGCGTGGTGGCCGGGCCGCTCAGCAGGCCCAGGATGCCGGAGACGGCCGCGCCGACGTTCACGTTCGGGCAGACGTTGACGTTCTTGAGCACGTCGGCGTTGTTCAGGGCGTTCACCGCGACGAGGCCGTTGGCCGAGCTCGCGCCGTCGTCACCGAGGACGGCGACGTTCTTCGGGCCGTTGCCGGCCTGCTCGTGGTGACCGTGGCCCTTCTCACCCGCGAAGGCGAGCGGGGACACCGCGACGAGGGTCGCAGCGACACCGGCGGTGATGATCCCAGCCTTCTTCAGCACAGTGATTCTCCTGTTACGTACGGGGGCCGGAATGCAGCCCCATCGTGTGTTCAGCGTGTGACTTGGGGAGCCCCGCTGATGAACGAAACGCTATCGGGCACCCGGCCGGTTCACCTCATCATCTACCACCATCGGATGAACGCAATTACTCTCCGCAAGGATACTGCTCTCATCGGGCATGCCCGAGGGCCGAAGTCAATCTCGAACACCCGGACCTCGTCACACGATGTAGTGATCAGCGACCCGTTCGGCCCAATAACCTTTCAGATGATCACGCGCAGTCATCGGGGTCTCCCGACCCGGGGAATTCAGTTCCTCGAAAGGGTTGCGTCGTGAGTCGCGACGGGGGCCTCCGGCGCCCCGGAGCGGGTCACCCGAACCCCGATCCGGTGGTGGCGGGGGACTCCGCTCCGCAACCGGGCCTCCCGCCCTTCGCCCGCGGCCCGGTCCTGACCGTGGCCGCCCTGGTCACGGCCCTGCTCGTCGCCCTCGCCGGCCGCTACGGCTACCACCGGGACGAGCTGTACTTCCTCGCCGCGAGCAGGCGGCTGAGCGTCGGCTATCCGGACCAGGGCCCCGTCACGCCGCTGATCGGCTGGCTCGGCCACGCGATCTTCGGGGACTCCCTGGTCGGCACGCGGGTGCTGCCGGCGCTGATGATCGGCGCCACGGCCCTGCTCGCCGGGCTGATGGCGCGCGAGCTGCGCGGCGGGCGGGGCGCCCAGGCACTCGCCGCGGGCACCGTGGCCGTCTCCGCGATCGCGTTGCAGACCGGGCACCTGCTCTCCACCACGACCTTCGACCTGCTGGCCTGGGCGCTGACCTCCTGGCTGGTGGTCCGCGCGTTGCGGCGCGGCGGGCGGAGCTGGCTGTGGGTCGGGCTCTCGGCGGGGATCGCGCTCGAGAACAAGATGCTCATGGCGTTCCTGCTGGTGGCGCTGCTCGTCGGGCTCCTGCTGGCGGGCCCGCGATCGGCGCTGCGGGATCCGTGGCTCTGGCTCGGCGGCCTGCTCGCGCTGGTGCTGTGGGCGCCGTGGCTGGTCTGGCAGTTCGCCCACGGGCTGCCGCTGCTCACGCTGTCCGGGTCGATCGCCGCGGGCGGCTCCACCTCGAGCCAGCCCTGGTGGCTGGTGGTCCCGTTCCAGGCGGTGCTCGTCAGCCCGCTGCTGATCCCGGTGTGGGTCGCGGGCCTGGTGGCGCTGTGGCGCGGCCGGGAGCTCCGCCTGTTCGTCGTGGCCTACGCGGTCCTGCTGGTGATCTTCACCGTGACGAGCGCCAAGCCGTACTACGTGTGCGGGCTCTATCCGCTGCTGCTCGCCGCCGGTGCCGGGCCGACGGTGGAGTGGGCGCGCACGAGGGTGCGGGCCGTGCTGCTCGCGGCGGCGGTCGCGCTCGGCGCGCTGGTCAACGTCGTGCTGATGCTTCCGGTCGTGCCCGTCACCGCGCTGGCGTCCACCCCGATCACGGATGTCGTCCCGGACGTCGGGGAGACGGTCGGGTGGCCGGAGTTCGCCCGGACCGTCGCCGGGGTGGTGGCCGCGCAGCCGGCCGGCACCGTCGTCGTGGCCCGCAACTACGGGGAGGCCGGCGCGGTCGAGCGGTTCGCGCCCGGCGTCCCGGTGTTCGGCACCCAGAACTCCTTGGGCTACTGGGGCCCGCCGCCGGAGTCGGCGCGCCAGGCCGTCGTCATCGGCTTCACCCCGGCACAGCTGGAGCGATGGTTCACCGGCTGCACCCCGGCGGCGCGGATCGACAACGGGGTGGGCCTGAAGAACCAGGAGCAGGGCCGGGTGGTCTCCGTGTGCACGCCCCGCGGGAGCTGGGCCGAGCTGTGGCCGCAGATCATCTACGTCGGCTGACGCGACCCTTCGGCTTCCACACCGAGAGCACGGTCGCCACGAGCAGCACGGTCGTCGACACCACGGGCGGCATGAAGATCCGCGGCACCTCGACCGTCGTCGGCGTGCCGGTGGCGAGCGCGCGGCCGAACTCGCCCGCGTCGGTCAGGGCGGGGTGGAGCAGCAGCGCGATCAGGACGAGGAGCAGGAGGTTCATCACGAGCTTGGCCGCCACCCACCAGTGCCGGACCAGCCCCCAGCGCGTCATCACGCCGATGCCGACCCCGCTGAGCAGGGCGAGCAGCCCCGCGGTGAGCACGGGCCAGAACAGCAGGGGCAGCACCTGGTAGCAGGCGGCCGTCAGGGCCGGGTTCGCCATCGGCACGAAGACCAGCACGCCGAGGGCCACGTCGAGGCCCAGCCACGCGGCCGTGCTCACCACGTGCAGCGTCAGCATCGACCGACGGGCCGCGACCGGCACGGGCCAGCGCACCGGATCGCGCACCGCGCGGGGCCTCGTCGTCGTCCCAGCCGTCGTCCCCGTCGTCGTCACGCTCGTCATCCTGCTCCCCTCTCGCCTCCGGACCAGGTTCCCAAGGTCCGGACCTGCGCGAATCCGGCGGGCGCGGACACCTCCGCTACCGCGCCGGAGGGCCGCGACGACCTTCCCGTACTCCCGGCGGAGTAGGCCGCTGAAACTTGCCTGAGAGGTAATTTTGCCGATCCAGCATCTTTCTGCGTACGGTGGGTCGCGTGGACGGGCTCCGGGAACGGAAGAAGCAGCAGACGCGGGTGGCGCTGAGCTGGGCGGCGATCCGGCTCGTCGTCGAGCGCGGGCTCGACGCCGTGCGGATCGAGGACATCGCCGAGGAGGCGGGCGTCTCGCTGCGCACCTTCCGCAACTACTTCCCCACCAAGGCGGACGCGATCGCCTACCGCCATCTCGAGCGCAGCCGGCAGATCGCCGACGAGCTGCGGGCCCGGCCCGCCGGCGAGCCGCTGTGGACCGCGATCCGCGAGGCCGTCGGGGCACGGTTCGCGCTCGGGGCGGACGAGGGGCCGGGTGGGGGGCCGGGTGGGGGGCACGGCCTCCCGGATCCGGAGTGGGTGGCCGGCGTGCGGCTGATGGTCACCGAACCCGCACTGCAGGGCGCGATGCAGAAGGCCGCCGCCACGGCCGCGCAGGCGTTCGCCGAGGCCGTGGCCGCGCGGACCGGCACCGATCCCGGCGACCTCTACCCGAAGCTCGTCGCCGCCTCGGTCGCCGCGGCCGTCGGCGTCGCCACCGAGCACTGGCTGCGGGCCGATCCCCCGGTCCCGATGGCCCCCCTGCTGGCCGAGGCGCTCGACCGGCTCTCGTCCGGACTTCCCGAGGAGGAGCAATGAACCAGGTCGTGATCTCCGGCGCCGGGCCCAACGGCCTGATGCTCGCCTGCGAGCTGGCGTTGGCCGGCGTGCGGCCCCTGGTGCTCGAGCGGCTCACCGAGGCCGCCACCGAGCCGAAGGCGAACGGGCTGGTCGGGCAGGTCGTCCGGATGCTGCACCGGCGCGGCCTCTACGACCGGCTGACCGACCAGCCGCTGGCGCCCACACCCGGGTTCGTGTTCGGGGCGCTGCCGATGCCGCTGGCCGACCTCGGCGACCATCCCCTGTACCTGCTCGGGGTGCCACAGCGTCAGGTCGAGCGGGTCCTCGGCGAGCGGGCCGCGGAGCTGGGCGTCGAGGTCCGTCGGGGGCATGCGCTGACCGGCCTCACCCAGGACGACGACGGGGTGACCGTGGAGGTCAACGGCCGCGAACGGATTCGCACCGAGTACCTCGTGGGTGCGGACGGCGGACACAGCCCGACGCGCCGGCTCGCCGGGATCGGCTTCCCGGGCGTGACCCACGACGACTCCGTCTCCCGCACCGCGCACGTCACGGTCCCTGCGGAGTGGGTCGACGCCACCGACACCCTGACGGTGCCCGGGTACGGCCGGATCCCCGGGTTCCTGCACCACCGCACGGACCGCGGCCTGTTCGTCTTCGCGCCCTTCCCCGGCCGGCCCGCGCTGGTCAGCACGATCGAGTGGGGCGCATCCGAGCCCGCCGCTCCCCCGACGATCGCCGAACTGGAGGCCAGCGTCCGCCGGGTCCTGGGTGCGGACGTGCCCCTCGGCCCGCCCGCCGGCGACGGCCCGCACCTGCTCCGGCGCCTGACCAGCGGCAACACCCGCCTCGCCGACCGCTACCGCGAGGGCCGCGTGCTCCTGGTGGGCGACGCCGCGCACGTCCACTCCGCGATCGGCGGGCCGGGCCTGAACCTCGGCCTGCAGGACGCCGTCAACCTGGGCTGGAAGCTGGCCGCCGCCGTCCACCGGGGCGCCGCGGACCTCCTCGACACCTACGAGGGCGAACGCCGCCCGGTGAGCGAGCGGGTGATCATGTCGAGCCTCGCCCAGTCCGCGCTGATCGCGCCCGGCGACGAGGTCACGGCGCTGCGCACGCTGATGACCGAGCTGTTCGAGGAGCCGACCGTGCGCCGGCGGATCGCGGACCTGATGGCGGGCGCGGACGTCCGCTACGACACCGGGTGCGACCATCCCCTCGCCGGCCGGTTCGTGCCCGGCACCGCGCAGGAGCGCCGGGCGCGGGCGCAGCTCGTCGATCCGACCGGGGCACTCGATCCGGGGTCGTGGGAGGTCGACGTCGTCGCGGGAGACGGCCCGGCGATGCTGGTCCGGCCGGACGGGTACGTGGCCTGGGCCAGCACCGAGCCCGACCAGGAGGGCCTGACCAGGGCACTCTCCCGATGGCTCGGCCCTCAGGTGTGCGGGGTGCTCTCGTAGGCCATCGCGCCGATGTCGTTGCCCTCGGTGTCGAGGAAGCGCATCAGCCGCCCGACGCCCGGGATCGCCGAGGCCGCGAACGTGATCGTGCCGCCGTGGGCCTGCACCGCCTCGGCGACGGCGTCGACGTCGTCGACCGCGAAGGTCGGCTCGATCCCGTTCAGGCCGGTGCCGGTGCGGGGCTCCTCGCGCCGGTGCATCAGGCCCTGGATGCCCGGGGACTCGTCGGTGCCGGTGTGGACGAGGTAGAAGCCGGGCGGGCCCCAGGGTTCGAAGTCCCAGCCGAAGACCGCCTCGTAGAAGCGACGGGCGCGGTCGACGTCGTCGACGTGGAGGGCGAAGGAGGCGAGGTTGGCGGGCACGGGGTCACGCTAGGACCGCTCGTCGGCGCGCCGCAATCTCGCTATTCTGCCGACCGATGTCGAGAAAACGGCGGCGGGTGACGGACGAACCGTTCCTCGTCGTACGGACGTCCGCGTCGGACCACCGGGACGGGTCCCGGATCGGCGCCCACTCGCACGGCTGGCACCAGCTCGTCCACGTCCGGTCCGGGCTGACCACGGTCCGCACGCCGGCCGGCACCTGGATCGCCCCGCCCACCTGGGCGGTCTGGCTGCCGGCGGGCGCGGAGCACGAGCTGCGGTTCACCGGGGCGAGCGCGCTGCGCACCGCCTACGTCCGGCCCGACCGCGCGCCGGGCGGCGACTGCCGCGCGTTCGCGGTCAGCCCGCTGCTGCGCGAGCTGCTCGCCCGCACCACCGAGCTCGGCATGCTCGACGAGCGCGACCCCACCGAGGCCGCGGTGACGTCGCTGATCCTGGCCGAGCTCGACGGCGCCGGCCAGGCCGCGATCACGCTGCCGGAACCGGCGGGCGGCCCGACCGCGGAGGCGGCCCGGCTGATCGGCGAGGACCCGGCCGGCAGCACCACCGCCGCGCTCGCGCGGGCCGTCGGCCTGGGCGTCCGCACCCTCGAACGCCGCTTCCTCGACGACACGGGCCTGACGGTCGGCCGCTGGCGCCGCCAGCTGATGCTGCTGCGCGGCCTGGAGGTCGTCGCCGCCGGGGGCACCGCGGTCGCGGCCGCCCGGGCCGCGGGCTACGCCACCCCGAGCGCCTGGGTCGCGGCCTTCCGCAGCACCTTCGGCACCACCCCGAGCCGCTGGTTCACGCCGTGACCGCCGCCGGCTGCCGGCGCAGGCTGCGGTCGGCGACCGTGAGCAGCAGGAACAGCACCCCCGCCCCGAGCATGAGCCGGGCGAGGTGGTGCATCCCCGGCGTCGTCGCCTCCTGTCCGAAGGACGCGGCGGTCATCGCGGCGGCCACCATCGAGCCGAGGTAGCCGAAGGTGCGGAGCAGACCCGCGGAGGAGCCCATGCGCTCGGGATCGGCCTGGTGGTAGACGGCGTTCTGCAGCGCGAGGGTGGTGGCGCCCTGCGGGATCCCGAAGACCACCGCGAGCAGCAGGAGCATCCACACCGGGCTGGTGCCGGTGAGCAGCAGCATCAGCCCGCAGCCCGCGATCTGCCCGACCGCGCCGAGCAGGAGCGTGCCGCGGACGCCGCGGCGCCGCCCGGTGATCGCCGAGACGGCCATGCCGACCACGAACATTGGGATCTGCACCAGCCCCGCCTCGAACGGCGTGAGCCCGAACCCCTGCTCGGTCCACTGCGTGAAGCCGTAGAGGAAGGCGTAGGTGACCGTGAACGAGACGAGCGCGCGCAGGTAGGTCGTCACCAGCGGCAGGTTCCCGCCGAGGACCTGCAGGTCGATGAACGGGTCCCGGGTCCGCAGCTCCCGCAGGGCGAACGCCGCACCGGCCGCCACGGTGATCACCACGAGGTACCAGCTGCTCAGCCGCAGGTTCATCAGGAACAGCAGCAGCGCCACGAGCATCACGGCGAACAGGCCCATGCCCGGCAGGTCCAGGCGCGCCCGGCTCTCCACGGCGTGGTGCGGCTGCGTCGGCAGCCGCAGCACGCCCAGGAGGAAGGCGGCGGCCGCGAGCGGCACGTTGACCAGGAAGACGCTGCGCCAGCCGCCGACCCCGATCAGCAGCCCACCGAGGAGCGGGCCGATCACCGCGATCGTCTGGTTGGCCACGGCGAGCGCGGTCAGGACGGTGCCCGGGCTGTCCCGGCCGGTGCGCTGCGCCTCGCTGCGCAGCAGCGCCATGGCGGCGGGATAGCCCGCGCACGTGCCGAAGCCGAGCAGCACGCGCGCGGCGACGAGCACGCCGATGCCGGGTGCCAGCGCGCCCACGATCCCGGCGACCCCCACCAGGCTCGTGCCGATCAGGAACAGCCGGCGCGGCCCGAAGAGGTCGATCAGCCGGCCGACGACCGGCTGCCCGAGGGCGGTCGCCAGGTACAGCGCGGACACCAGCCACGCCGTCTCCGCGGGGGGCGCCCCGAGCGCGACGCCGATCGGCACCAGCGCGACGGCGATGATCGTCGAGTTGACGGGGTTGAGGATCGAGCCCAGCAGCATCGGCGGGATGAGCCGCCGGTCGAAGGCGGGCTGGGCCGCCGTGTCAGTCACGGGTCAGCCGCCCGAGGATCTCCATCGCGGCGAGCACCGTCTCGCGTTCGCTCTCCGTGCACTTCTCCTGCAGCTGCCCGGCCAACCACTCGTCCCGCGCGCGCCGGCCCTCGGCGACCCGCTCGCCACCGGCGGCGGTCAGCACGATCCGCTGCCGACGACCGTCGGTCGGGTCGGCCCGACGCTCCACCAGCGCCCGCTCGGCCAGGGCCGCCACGATCGCGCTCATCGACTGGTGCCGGACCCCCTCCGCCGCGGCCAGGTCGCTGACCGTCAGCTCCTTCTCCGAGGAGAGGCGGGCGAGCACGGAGGCCTGGGCGACGCTCATGTCATCGGCGTCGGAGGCGGCGAGGATCCGCCGCCGCAGACGGCTGATGACGGCGCGGACCTCCCGCGACGCCGAGACGGCGGTGTCGGAGAGGGGCATGTAGCCATGCTAACCGAAATGTTCAGTCGAACTGCGCAGTCAGCCTGTATATCGACCGACGATGCCGGTGAGGACGAGGTCGATCCCGGCGAGGAACTGCGCGCGGTCGTCGTGCTCTCGCATCTGGTCCGCCACGGCGCGCGCGAACGGGTAGCCGTCGAGCGCCTTCCAGGTCTCGGCCACCTCGCCGAGGAACTCCGCCCGGCCCACCCCGGGTGCCGCTACCCGCGCGTTCGCCGCGTTCTGCGCGGCGGCGCCGAGGACGTACTGCATCAGCACCGTCGTCACGGTGAACCAGTCGCGCTCGGGCACGCCCAGCGCCTGGACCTGCCGCCCGACGCGCTCGAGGATCAGCGGCCCGCCGGCCTGCCACGAGCTCGCGGAGAGCTGCGCGGCCACCCACGGATGGGCGTCGATGGCGTCGAACAGCCGGAGCGCGATCCCGCGGAGGGCGTCCTGCGGTGACCCCGCGGCCTCCGCCTCCAGCGCCGCCACCACCACCCCGTCGGTGGCGACGGCGAGCAGCTCGCCCTTGTTCGCGACGTGGTGGTAGATCGCGCCGGGCCCCGTGGCGAGCCGTTCGGTCAGGGCCTTGAAGGTCAGACCGCCCTCGCCGTCCGCATCGAGGAGGGCGACGGCGGCCTCGACGATCCGCTCGCGGGAGAGCGCCTCCGCCCGCCGTGTCCGTGATGTCACAGCCACCATCTTGACATGGATGGAACGTCGTTCCAAGATTGGAATGTCATTCCAGCACCTGTGGGGGAGTCACCATGAACGTCACGATCATCGGCGCCGGCCTCGGCGGCCTCGTCCTCGCCCGCGTCCTGACCGTCCACGGCATCGCCGCCACCGTGTACGAGGCCGAGACCTCGGCGAGTGCCCGCGCCCAGGGCGGGATGCTCGACGTCCACGACTACAACGGCCAGCCGGCCCTCGACGCCGCCGGGCTCCTCGACGGGTTCCGCGGCCTCGTCCTCGAAGGCCGTCAGGCCATGCGGGTCCTCGACCGAAACGGCACCGTGCTGCTCGACGAACCGGACGACGGCACCGGCGGCCGTCCGGAGGTCCAACGCGGCGAGCTGCGCAGCCTGCTGCTCGACTCGCTGCCCGAGGGCACGGTCCGCTGGGGCCGCAAGGTCACCGGCGTCCGCGCGCTCGGCGGCGGCCGCCACGAGGTGGCGTTCGCCGACGGCAGCACCGTGACCACGGACCTGCTGGTCGGGGCCGACGGCGCGTGGTCGAAGGTCCGCCCGCTGCTCTCGGCCGCGACGCCGGAGTACTCCGGCCGTTCCTTCGTCGAGACCTACCTGTACGGGGCCGACACCCGCCATCCCGAGGCCGCCCGCGCGGTCGGCGGCGGGGCGCTCATGGCGCTCGCGCCGCGGAAGGGGATCCAGGCCCACCGGGAGCGCGGCGACACCCTGCACACCTACATCGCGCTCGTCGAGGAGCAGGACTGGTTCTCCGCCATCGACTTCTCCGACCCGGAGGCGGCCACCGCACGGGTCGCGCAGGAGTTCGAGGGCTGGGCCCCGGAGCTCACCGCGCTGATCACCGAGACGGACACGCCGCCGGTCCTGCGCTCGCTGCACACCCTGCCCGTCGGTCACCGCTGGGACCGGGTCGCCGGGGTGACCCTCGTCGGCGACGCCGCCCACCTCGCACCGCCGAACGGCGAGGGCGCCAACATCGCGATGCAGGACGGCGCGGAGCTCGGCATCGCTCTCGCGGCCCACCCCGGCGACGTCGAGGCGGCCCTCGCGGAGTACGAGCAGGCGATGTTCCCCCGCGGTGAGGAGGCCGCCGCGGACGGCGAGGAGCTCTACGCCCTCATGTTCGGGGAGGAGGCCCCGCAGAGCCTCGTCAGCGCCTTCACCGCCGCTGCCGCCGCCTCGGCCGAGCCCGCACCGTCCGCCGCCCGATCCGCACGATGATCGCCGTTGCGGTGCGGGCAGGCACCGTCGCCATGCCTCACCGCACCGAAACGGTGATCACCGCGTCCGCCAGAGCGTCTCCCAGCCCAGGTCCGCGAAGCACGGGCCCTGGACCGCCTCGGAGAACTTGATGTCGTTGTGGCCGGCGTTCCACTCGAGGACCTTCACCTCGTCGTCGGAGTCGACGACGACGTCCCACCCGACGTTGCGCGCGAACGGCATCCGCCGGTGGAGCTCCACGACCGCCGCCGTGCAGCTGCCGAACCCGGGCGCGCGGTTCCCCGCGAACGTCACGCCCGTGTCCGGGTGCGCGGTGAGCGTCCTCCAGTCCGTGGTGAAGCCGTCGTCGGCGAAGGCACCGGTCTCGGGGTCGAGGGCGACCCGCAGGTGGCTGGTCGACTGCACGTGGGTGTCGCTCGCCCGACCGAGCCGCAGGTAGGCCGCGCGCACCCGGCACCCGCCGTCGTCCGTGACGGTCGTGGTGATCCGGATCGTGGCCACCGACGCCGGCGTGAACTCGGCGAACAGCGGGTGCTGGCGCACGTAGGTCTGGAACACCCCGCTCGGCAGCCGGGCGAGGCCGTCGGCGCCGAACCCGGCGCGGTCGAGGATCCGGACGCCCTGCCCCTGCACCGAGTCGTCCGACTTGAACACGACCCGGTCCGAGTCCGCGAACAGCACCGCCACCAGGTCGGCCCGGTCGAGGTGCTCGAGGTCGCGACCGTAGAGGCCCCCGTTGACCCAGTAGGCGACGTCGGCGAGCAGGTCGGTCTGCAGGAGCCGCCGCGACAGCGGCTTGAGCTTCGAGACCTCGCCGTAGGGCCCCTGCACCGCGGGCAGCACGATCCGCCCGTAGTAGTTGTCCGGGATCCAGCCGGTCCTGAACTCCCCCGCGACGGCGGCGTACACCCGCAGCCAGGGCGCGTACCCGTGCCGGCCGAGCACGTCGCCGGCGTAGTCGTCGCACGCCTTGATCAGCGCCGGGTCCGTCGCACCCCGCTCGCTCTCCACGGAGGCGAGGACCGCCGCCGCCTGCCCGCGGTGCTGCCGGTGGAACCGGACGTCCCCCGCGGCCCGCAGGGCTCGAAAGGCCAAGGCTTCCAAGGACGTCATCGGCCCAACTTCCCGGATCGGAGAGCTCCCTCGGCCCCACGACAGGGGCCTCGAGGCGTCTCGGGAAGGCCAGGCTCGCAGAGTCCCGCGAACGGGGCGACCGGGGGCGAACGCCCACCGGCACCGGTCCGCGCGCAGGCCTCGGCTCACCTCACGGCTCACCCCGCCCCTGCGGGAACCGCGCGACCGCCTCGTCGATCAGGCCGCCGACCTCGTCGACAGCGACGACACCGCAGTTCACGAGGCCGGCCAGCCCCTGGAGGGTGGCGAGGAAGATCAGCGCGACCCGCTGCGGCGTCGAACCCGGCGGCAGGTCCCCCTGGAACACCCGGACCAGCGGCGCGAAGGCCGCCGCGGCGCCCTCGCCCACCGCGTCGCCGCCCGCTCCGTGCGTGTGGGCGAACATCAGCTCGGCCAGGTTCGCCTCGGAGATCGCGAACTCGAGGTAGGCGCCGGCGATCGAGCGAACCCGCGTCGACGGGTCGGGCGAGGCGTCGACGGCCTCCCGCAGCCGGGCCCCGAGCAGTGCGAAGCCCTCGACGGCGAGGGCGTCGAGAAGCTGTTGCCGGTCGGGGAAGTAGCGGCGCGGCGCCGCGTGAGTCACGCCGACAGCGGCGGCCAGCTCGCGGAGCGACAGTTCCGAGGCCCCCCGTTCCCGAACCACCGCCGTCGCGCGCTCCAGCACCGCCTGGCGCAGGTTGCCGTGGTGGTACGGACGGGCAGGCGTCATGCGCGCAGTCTACCCACGATGTATCCGTTGACTAGATAGTCTCCAGTGGATACATTCGGCGGCATGCACACACTTGCTTCGCTCTCGCAGGTACCGGATCAGACGGGCCGCACGGTGATCGTCACGGGCGCCGGCAGCGGGATCGGCCGCGCCGCCGCGGCCGCACTCGCCGCCAGGGGCGCGCGGCTCGTCCTCGCCGTCAGGGACCAGGACAAGGGCCGGGCCGCGGCCGCATCGATGACCGGCCAGGTCGAGGTCCGCCCGCTCGATCTCGGGTCGCTGGCCTCGATCCGGGACTTCGCCGCCGGCGTCGACGGCCCGGTCGACGTGCTCGTCAACAACGCCGGGACGATGACCGACTCGCTGCACCACACCGCGGACGGCTTCGAGCTCCAGCTCGGGGTCAACCACCTCGGACCCTTCGCGCTCACGAACCTGCTCCTGGACCGGATCACCGGCCGCGTCGTGTCGGTCTCGTCGGCCGCGTACCGGTCCGCGCAGATCGACTTCGACGATCTGCAGTGGGAGCGGCGCCCCTACGCCCCGTTCGGCGCCTACGGGCAGTCCAAGCTGGCGACCCTGCTGTTCACCACCGAGCTGCAGCGCCGTCTGAACCTGGCCGGCTCGTCGGTGACCGCCACCGCCGCCCACCCCGGCTGGGCGTCCACGGGCTTCCGGATCACCAGCGGCAACCGGCTCCTCGACACCCTGGCGGCCGCCGTCACGCCCCTGCTCGCCCACGGACCCGAGGGCGGCGCGCTCCCCACCCTGCTGGCGGCCGTCGGCGACGTTCCCGCCGGGAGTCTCGCCGGCCCGAGCCGCTTCGGCGGCGTCCGAGGACCGGCGACGGCGGGGGGAACGTCCGCCGCAGCGACGGACCCCGACGCCGCCGCCCGGCTGTGGGACGTCTCCGAACGCCTCACCGGCACGCGCTTTCCGCTCACCCGGGCGGTGCCGACACCGGACCCCTCGGAGGTCTGATCGTGCGCGGCATCGAGTACCACCGAGAGCTGCCGCGGACCCGCCCGGGACGATGCGCGCCCGCCGGGTCCGGTGCTCAGCGGGCCCGGATCCCGTTCAGCACGACGTCGAGGTAGTGGCGGCCGGCGGCGGCACGTGCCTGCGGATCGTCGGCCGGCTGCAGCCTGGCCGAGTAGGCGATCCCGCACATCAAGGGAGTCATGTCGGCGAGCGTGATGCCGGGCGCGAGCCGCCCCGCCTCGCTGACCCGCCCGAACAGAGTGGTGAACAGCGAGGACAACCGCTCGAGCAGGTGCGCTGTGCCGGGGAGGGCAGCCTGGGGCGCGGACAGCACCGGGGACAGCGCGGCGTCGGCGAGCTGCGCGTCCACGATCCCGACCAGGAAGTCACGGAAGGCCGTCCAGGGGTCGTCCCGGTCGACGGCCCGTTCGGCGGCCCGGATCAGCGCCTCCAGACCGTCCACCGACACCGCCTCGATCAAGGCCTGTGGCGTGGGGAAGTGCCGGTACACCGTGGCCACGCCGACGCCGGCCGCACGGGCCACCTCGTTCAGCTGGACCGGGGCGCCGTCCGCGACCAGCTCCCGGCCGACCTCGATGATCCGCCGGCGGTTGCGTACGGCGTCCTTGCGGAGCGGGGAAGCGGCCACCCGCCCAGCATAAACGGATGAGTCATCCGGTCGTGCTAGGGTCGCCACAAACGGATGACTCATCCGTTTCGTCGTCCGCTCATCCGTGGAGGAAGCGTGCAGATCCTCATCACCGGCGGCACCGGCTACCTGGGCTCGGTGCTCGTCGAACACTTCGTCGCAGCAGGCCACGAGGTCGTGGCGCTCACCCGGTCCCCGGAGTCGGCAGCCAAGGCGACGCAGGCGGGCGCGCGCCCTCTGCCCGGCAGCCTGACCGACACCGCGCTCCTCGAGAAGGCCGCAGCGGACGCCGACGCCGTGGTGCACACCGCGGTGGACTACGACGGTGGCGAGGACGCGTTCGCCGCGGAAGTCGCCGCGGTGGAGGCGTTGACCCGCGGGGCGGGGAAGGCGGGCACCGGCAAGCCGTTCCTCTACACCAGCACGAACCTGGTCTACGGGCTCGACCCCGCCCACCCCCGCGACGAGGACGCCGAACTGCCGGAGCCCGGCCCGCAGCCGTTCAAGCTCGTCGGCGAGCGCCTGGTGCGCGAGGCTGCGGGCCTGGGCGGCGTCGTCATCCGCGCGGGTCTGATCTACGGCCGGGGCGGCTCGCTCCTGCTGACCAGCCTCATCGACGCCGCGACCCGCTCGGGCACCGCCGTCTACATCGACGCCGGCGACAACGAGTGGACCCCGGTGCACGTGGACGACCTGGCGCGGCTGTACCTGGCCGCCCTGGAGCACCCGGTGGCGGGCATCTACAACGCCGCGGGACCGCAGCAGTTCAGCTTCCGCGAGCTGGCCGAGGCGATCGCGGACCTGACCGGAACCACGGCGACCTCGATCACCGCCGGCCAGGCCGAGAGCGCCATGGGGCCGAGAGCCGCGCTGCTCGGTTCCTCGGCGCGGATCCGTTCCCGGAAGGCGCGCGACACCTTCGGGTGGAGCACCAGCGGTCCGGCCCTGCCGGACGATGTGCGCTCCGGTTCCTACCAGGTCGTGAAGCCGTGAACCCCAGCCTGGCCAGCCGTGCCGTCGTCGGCCTCCTGCGCGTGGCAGGGCTGAAGAAGCGCCAGTTCGACCCCGGCCGGTTCCTCGCCGAGGTGGCCACCCCGTCCCCGCCGCGCCTGCGGGGTGTGACGGTCCGGCGGGAGGAGTTCGACGGCTGGACGGTCCATCGGCTGACACCCGCCGATCCGGTGCGGAACCATGCCGTCTATCTCCACGGCGGCGCCTGGGCCGCCCCCATCACGACGCAACACTGGAGGCTGGCCGCCCGGATCGCCGTCGAATCCGGTCGAGACGTCGTGGTGCCGCTGTACCCCCGCCTGCCCACCGCCACCCACTCCGACGTCCTCCCGGTTGCGCTGCGCCTGTTCGAGCACGTCCGACGCCAGGGGCCGACCGCGCTGATCGGTGACTCGTCGGGCGCGAACATCGCCCTGTCCGTGCTCCAGGCACTGCCCCCGCTGAGCCGGCCGGACCTCACCGTGCTGATCTCGCCTTCCCTCGATCTGACCTTCACCAACCCGGGGATCGCCGACATCGCACCGCGGGACCCGTTGCTGAATCTCGAGCACATCAGGGTTCTCGCGGCCCGCTGGTCGGCCCCGGCCGATCCGTCGCACCCGCGGGCCAGCCCGCTGAACGGCCACCTGGACCACCTCGGACCCGTCCACGTGTACGCCGGGACACGCGACCTCCTCTTCCCCGACGCGGTCCTGCTCCGGGACCGGGCCGAGCAGGCGCCCGGAACCGATCTCCACCTGCACATCGGCGAGGGGATGATCCACGACTGGCCGATCATGCCGACCCCCGAGGGCCGTCGGACGACCGGAGACATCGTCGCGCTCCTGCGAGGCGCAGGTGGTGGGGGTGAGGGCTGATCGCGGGACGCTGAACGGCAGGGGCTTCCGTTGCGTGCCTGTGCGTTGCCGTCAGGATCGTTCTTCGGGACGCTGCGGGCCACAGATGCGACACTGGGAGAGCCAAGGAGGTGTCCGCGATGAGCATGCCTGCCGCAGGCGAGCAGCACGAGTTCGTGGTCGCACCGGAGCTGGCCGAGGTTGCCGAGCGCCTGGGCCTTCCCCTGCACACGGGAGACCGGGTCCGCTTCGAGGTGATCGAAGGTGGAGCCGCGCCGGCGACGCCCGTCGCCGCCTCGGATGGCTGGGTAGCGTCGCAACCGGCCACGGCGACCTCAGCGAGCGAGCCAAGGACGAGATCCGCGACAGCTTGGGGCACGAGTCCTGAGCGTGATCGCCATCACCGAGAGGCTCTCGATCACCACGATCCTCACGACGGACCGGCGCCACTTCTCCGCGGTACGACCGTCACGTCGAGGCGTTCGCTCTGCTGCCATGACTGTCCGCCGCCTCACTGCTGCCGTGAACCGGGCGAATCGGAACGGTGCCGAGCGGAGAATCCGCTGGTGAGAGGGTGTGGCCAGGGGCGGGGTCGAACCGCCGACCTTCCGCTTTTCAGGCACGGTCGCGCGTGATCACTGAGTCCGTGGGAGTCCAGCGCGTCCCGCTGACCTGCATCGGCGTCCCGATCCGTGCGCCTGGTGCTGACCCCGTTGCTGAAGCTCCGGCTACAGCGGCGCCCGGCTGACCAGGCGCTCCCCCACCTGCTCACTCCGCGGCCTTGCTCGTCGTCCTGGCCGCCTCATCGACCGGGCCGGCCGTGTCAAGGCTGGAACACCGCGGCGCCGGCCCCGCCCCTTCCTCTTCTGGTGCTCGATCCTCGGGAGCCTGGGCGGGGCCGGCGCCGTGGTGTTCCAGCCTTGATGCGGTCGGCCCGGTCGTTGACGATTGCTGCGGACGAGCTGGCGCCTCCGTCTCCCCGGAGCCTTCTACGCCTCACCCGGTTCTGGTCCCGGCGCTGCCCGGGCGCGCCGGCGGGGAGCGGAGCGGCAAGGCCGAGCGCGCATGGAGGGCTCCGCCCCGGCCCGCCAGGGCCAGCTTGAAGACGTACAGAAAGTTCTCACCAGAAGACTAGGCGTACCCGGCTCTGCCCTGGAGCCGGCTGCTCGACGGACTGGTTGACGCCAGCAACAATGTCGATCTTCGGACCACCAGCGTCGATGAATGGCTGCAAGTCTATTGACTGCATTGCCGCGCGGAGGTCTAGCCGTCGCAGCCGCGGCAGACTGGCCAGAGTCTCGACGCGGTCGACCTTCGAGCCATAAAGCGAAACGTCGGATAGACTCTCAATTTGAGTCAGCACGGAAATGTCACCGAGTTCACAGTCACGTAACCATAGGCGCTCCAGAGGAAGACCTAGCAGATCAGCGGGGCGCAAGTTCCGGCCATCATGCACGTTCAAGAACGTCAAATTTGGTGCGACCTGAGCAACCTTCTTGAGTCCACCCGAGACCTGAAATGGCTGCAATGAGAGCCCTGTCAAGTGCTCCGACATCTCTGCTAGTCGGTCAATGTTACGCAAACCATTGAGGCCGAAGAGATCGAGGCTCCTTAGCTTCTCGAACGCAGGAATCGCAGAAAGCTCACGAAGACCAGAGGCACCATTCAACGTGAGGTGTGAGATTTGAGGCGAGTTCGAGAGAGCTTCGAACAGCTCCAGCGAGTCTACACCTTGAAGTTGCAGACTTCGCAATTCCGACAGGCTCTGCAGGGTCCCTAGCCCGCGAATCCCCGTATGATCGCCGAAGACTGACAGCATCAGCAGGTTGCTCGCGCCCTGAAGGGGGGAAAGATCTACAGTGCCTTCGACCTTCACACTGACAATCCGGAGAAATGGGATCTCCGCAAAGCATCGGAGGTCCGATAACACCCGAGACCGCGAAGCTTCGAAATGCACCGAGGTCAGGTTCTTTAAATATCCTAGGTATGGAAGAACTTCGGTCCGACCAATTTGAAGTCGTCCACGATCGAGAGGAGCGTCAGCGAGAACCTCCCGCGCATATTTCTCTGTATCAAAGTATCGCCACGCGTTCACTAATTGGGCCTGAACACGCGGTCTCGCGTCAGAGGCATAACCAGACAACATACGCAGCGAGCGATCGTTCCCCACGAAAGCTGCACACTCGACACATGCCGCAGCCTCCGTGTCGCGGAGTCCTTCAAGGGACGCAGGCAACATCTTCAACGCGTCATCGCCGAGAATAGCGAGTGCTCGCGCCTCAGGAAGACGAGCAGGCGGGATCAGAGAGCTCAGAACTCGGTCGACCTTGGCGCTCGTCTCGGGCAGCAATTCATCTTTGGCGGTCTCAAGACACGCAGCTGTTAGCAGTCGAATTTGCCGGGACCTGCGCGTACCATCGCCAGCCTGATCAAGGAGTCCGTTTATTAGCTGTTCACGCAGAGGTCGAGTCGCATGGCCAGCAGCCATGACAATCACCTCGCGCCAACTGTCGCGCGTGGCCTTGCTTAGCAGCACGTCGATGTAGTGCTCATCAATTGCCTCTTGGGCTGCAAGATACTCTTGAAAAGTCTTATGAACGAAGTCGACCTTTCCCTGCGTCGGGCTACGCAATAATCCGCTCCGTTCGAGCAGATGCTGCAAAACCTTGCTCGCGTCATCAACGATAGTCGGCATACGACCTATGACGTGACCTACATGGTTAAGCGCAGTACTCACACCCATTTCCGCTCTTCCCGCAAGCGTCATCCGCCATGCAAGATGACGCAGAATTGTCAACGCTAGTCGGGCTGGCAGTTCACCTGAAAGTTGTGCCGCCGGGATCTCGCGGCCGGAGTCTCTCCGTTCCAGCAGTAGAAGGATGGCGTCCTCATATAGCTTCATCCGGTCAGCTGGTAAGCGAGTCTGACGGTCGAGGTTTAGCGCACACAGCATTGCACACATCAGCGGGTTCGTTGCCAGTGACTGCAAGTGCCTTCTAGCAGCTAGCTGACGGTGGAGCGATGTCTCGTATCTATCTAGTTCCGGCGGATCACAAGGAAGAGACACGTCCCCCTCACGCGCAGCTTCGCCAATGGCGGTGTGCCATCGATGAAGGAACTCGGCCACATCAGGAACAGACATTGGCTCAAGCTGGATCTGGGTAAAACCGGCACTCTTCAGCCAGTCCTTCTCGACCGCGCTCGGACGGCTCGTTACTACGATAGGAACCTCTGGGTACGCCGACGAAAACTGCTTCAGAGACGAATTAATGCTTCGGCGACGTCCCGGTCCTATCTCGTCGACGCCGTCAACTAGAAGTATGGCCTTCCCTTCCACGAGGTGAATGTGTTCCCAGCCCTCGGGCTTGAATGCGCTCAGTTCGGGAGCGGTTACGGACACAAGGTTGTCGGCCTCAGGAAGAGAGTTGCCAGACCAGCTTCTCAGCTTCAGCACGAACGGCACCAGCGAGTTCCAGCCGACAAGAGGTCCAGTGAATTCTGAACGCGCAGCGGTGACAGCGATCCATTGGAGAAGAGTTGTCTTTCCGGAGCCCGCGTTCCCGACGATCAGAGTTCGCTGGCTCTCACCAAGAGCAGATTCCACGGAGAGACTACTAGTGATGCTTCGAGAAGCCCCTGCACCTTCAGCAATTTCATCGTCATCCACATTAACGACAGCTTGGTGCTGCTGCCGCCGCTCAACTCCTGAACTGACCGACAGCGTCATGTAAGCAACTGAAACCCTAGATCTCGGTCGGTAATTTCGGGTGTCGATTCCGAAGATCTCTAGCGCTTCCTGTGATTCGATGGTTGAGCGCATGTATCGGGTCAAGAATTCTGAATCATTGAGATGAAGGCCAGTGCGCGGTAAAGCAGCTAGCACCTCGTCGAGCCGGTTAGTCGCCTCGGTGAACCTTGAAAGCAGCTCAGCTACCGCGCGACCTGTGAACTCGGGCAGACTTTTTAGGATCTCGACGATTACGATACAGCAGTCATCGAGCACGCGATCGTACAAGGCGTACGCGTCGCTACTTAGTAGCGCAGTACTTACTTTGACTCGACTAGCACGGCGAATCTCTTCAGAGATCTTCCTCGCGTCGACGTCGTTTGCAAATAGCACGTTGTCGTCTATGTCAGGAGTTAGGAGAGAATCGACAACGGCTTCTAAGGCGGCGCTCTTCTCATTCTCTGGGAGATTCCGAAACTCGACCATATAAAACTGTTCGAGGCGCTTCGTGGTGTGATCGACAATATCGTCGACCTGACGTTCGAACTTCCTTCTCTGAAATCGATCCATCCCTCCGAGAGACACCAGATCCATGAGCTCGGATTCTCTGCTGATGCGCGCCGCTCGTTTCTGGGTCCAGCGCTTCAGCGCAAGCTTTGCAACTGTCTTCCCCAGACTCAGACCTGTCGCCTCTAGGCTCAACTCTCACCCCTCTATGCGGTTTCTGCAACTTCCATCGTCGGATGTGCCAGAGCCGTTACAGCTAGTCAAATCTGATGAAGTGTCCTACCCACCGACTGTAGAGTTCGCTCACGAAGTGTCGACGCCGAAAGCCCACCTCAGGGTGTAGAATCGTAGGCATGCGTGGCGCAGGAGACTCTCTAAGCATCGGGAGAGCGTATGCCTTCTATAGCGCGCGTCGTGGACTGACCCAGACTCAGCTTGCAAATCTCGTCGGGCGTCGCACAGACTGGCTGAGCAAGATCGAGCGCGGAGAACGTCCGCTTCGCAACGTTGAGCTAATTGCCGCCGTAGCTCGGGTTCTGCGAGTCTCGCTCCCCGATCTGATGGGTCAGCCGGTTCTCCTCGAAGAGGAGAACCGCCGAGACGGCATTCCAGCTATCCGCGATGCGCTGATGGCGCCTGGCCAGCTCTCCCGCACCCTATTCTCCGTGTCCGAATCCCCGACCAAGGTGTTGAGCCTAGAGCAGTCTTCTCGCCTGGTCGAGTTCGCTTGAGCTTCCTACCAGGCAGGGAGAATCGGCGACGTCGTCGCTTCGCTCCCCCGCCGGATCCGCGAAGCGCAGGAATTGGAACAGCACTTAGGAGTCGGGGCAGGTACAGGCGGTTCGGCATGGGCCGTTTCGGCTCGCGTCCATCATCTTGCGGCAACGACTCTCAGCAAGGTTGGAGAGTCTGATCTTTCTTGGATCGCGGCCGAGCGCGCCATGAGGGCTGCCGATGAGTCCGGCGATCCACTGGTTCTCGCCTCAGCGGCCGTGCGGCGACTCGCGCGCTGCTGGCAATCGGACGCTACGACGATGCATCGCATCTCGGGGAGACGGCGGCTCGCTGGTTGGAGCCACAAGTAGCGGATGGCGACCCGGAAGCGTTGAGCCTCTTCGGGATGCTCCAAGGACCGCGCGACGGTGGCAGAACTGCTCGGGCGGGCGGCTCGTGCCGCCGAACAGCTCGGGGTGGACGCGAACTACTGGCAGACGGGCTTTGAACCCACAAACGTCGAGCTGCACCGACTCTCCGCTGGTCTCGACCTCGGGGACGTCGCTTGGGTCGCCGAGCACGGGCAGCAGGTGGGTGCGGAGGATCTGCCGGTCGAGCGGCGGGTCACGCACATGATCGACATCGCTCGGGCGCTCTCTTACCTCGCCAAGGACACCGAGGCCCTGGACCTCCTGCTGAACGCTGAGAGGCAGGCGCCGGCTCTCGTGCGGCACAGTGCTTCCGTGCGGGAGATGGTCAAGGACATGCATCGGCGGTCCCCGGTGACGGGCGGGTCGCGCTCGTCGGAGCTGCTGGCGTTCGCGCAGCGCTGCCGGGCGGTGGCGTGAGTCGGCGGACGATTGGGCTCATCGCCTGCGCCGCCGGCGGGGCCGAGACGATCCGGGCTGACTTCGTCGAGCCGGCTATCGAGCGCGGCTGGGACGTCGCGATCACGCTGACCCCGACCACGGCGACGTGGCTGGAGGAGTCCGGCGAGGCGGCCAAGCTCGAAGAGCTGACCGGGCACCTCGTGCGCAGCTCCCCGCGGATGCCGGGCGAGACGAGCCCGCACCCGCCGATCTCCTGCTACGTCGTCGCGCCGGCCACGGCCAACGTCGTTGCCAAGCTCGCGCTCGGGATCTCCGACAACCAGGCCCTCACGACGGTGAACGAGGCCATTGGGGGCGGCGTCGTCCCGGTGGTCGTCTTCCCACGGGTCAACGCCGCGCACACTCGCCACCCCGCCTGGGAATCTCACCTGGCGGCCCTGGGGTCCGCTGGGGTACACCTGGTGACCGGCGAGGACCTCTGGCCGCTCTACGAGCCGCGAGAAGCCCCGCCCGGCCGCCCGCTCCCGTGGTCGACCATCCTGGACCTGGTCGAGCAGGTCACTGCGGCAACGCGGTAGCACTCCCCCGCACCGCGCAACCCCTGCCAGAACAGACCCGGACAGTTTGTCCGGGTCCTTTCGCGACCTCGGGCTTCTCCTGGTGAGGCACCACTCAGTGCCCCTCGATTAGGAGACCGGCCGTGCGACTGCTGATCGACACCACCCAGATGAACTTCACCTTCGACCGCCGCCTCGACGACAACGGCGTCCACCGTCTCGACCGCCGCACCGGCGCCCCGCTGTGGGGCTGCCCAGCTCGTCGTGATGGACCCCGAGGGCGCCGACACGATCACCGTCACGATCGCCGCGACCGAGCCGCCCCAGCTCCAGCAGGGGCAGCCGGTCACCCTTATCCGGCTGGTCGCGATGCCCTGGTCCCGCAACGGCCGCGCTGGCGTCGCCTACCGCGCTGACGAGGGCCGCCCCGTCGCTGCTACCAAGAGCGCGTGAGGAGATCGTCGGCCACACGGACATGAGTGTGACGCTCGGCATCTACGCGCACGTGTCGTCGAAGGACAAGCGCGAGGCCCTGGCGCTGCTGCAGGAGCAGATCGGACGACCCCGTTGCTACAGCTGAGCGATTCGGGAGGGCCAGGCTGGGAGAAGTGCCTGGTGAGAGGGTGTGGCCAGGGGCGGGGTCGAACCGCCGACCTTCCGCTTTTCAGGCGGACGCTCGTACCAACTGAGCTACCTGGCCCCGGCTCCGTGAGGAGCCTGGAAAGTGAAGCGACCCAGACGGGACTCGAACCCGCGACCTTCGCCGTGACAGGGCGACGCGCTAACCAACTGCGCCACTGGGCCTTGCTGTGTAGCTGGTGGAACCGTACCCCCAACGGGATTCGAACCCGCGCTGCCGCCTTGAAAGGGCGGAGTCCTAGGCCGCTAGACGATGGGGGCTCGGCCAACCCGGAGGCGGACCTTCACCTCCAACGGCTGTCCGTTGGGAGTGAGGAAAGCATAGGACACGTCCGAACGCCCTCCCACACCACCCCTCCCCACCCCTGTCCGCGCAGGTCAGGCCGGCATCGGCGGCCCGATCACGCCGGGAATGGCGCGATCGGGCGCCATGATGACCTGCGACACACCCGTCAGCGGCTCACCGGGGGCGGGAGATCGGGGTTGCTGGACACGAGGCCGAGCATGTCGAGCAGCAGGCGGAGGTCCTCGGGGGACTGCGAGTTGTCGGCGACGACCCGGCGGGCCTGGTGGACCTGCTCGTCGGACACCCGGTACGCGTCCGCCGCGGTCCGCGGCGAGGGGATGGAGCCCGACGGCGCCGCGTGCTCGTCGGACACTGCACCGTTCACGCCACTTGCCCGAATGCTGTCGATCCCGCTCAACGACGCCTCCCCGTTCGTTCGCCACCCCTGGCGGTTTCGGGGGCATGCCGGAGCCGGCGCGGAGCCTCACCCGTCCGGCCCGCACCCGGCGCGTAGCGCGGTCACCCCCGTGACCGTGGCCGGAACGTTACCTACCGGAGACCTTCCACGCATGCCCCTTCCCGGGTGAGGGATGCGACCGTGCGTCACACTCCGATCACCGGACACCCCCCGCGTGCCGTACCCCTGAGGGGTATGGTGGCGGCGAGAGCGAGACGACCCGGGAGGCGAGATGGCCGGCTACTCCGGCGAGCGCGAGGCGCACCAGCGCCGGCTGCGCCGCATCGAGGGCCAGATCCGCGGCCTGCAGCGCATGGTCGACGACGACGTGTACTGCATCGACGTGCTGACCCAGGTGTCCGCGGCGACCCGCGCCCTGCAGTCGTTCGCCCTCGAGCTCCTCGAGGACCACATGAAGGGCTGCGTCGTCGACGCGGCCCGCAACTCCCCGGAGGAGGGCGCGGCGAAGGTCAAGGAGGCCTCCGACGCGATCGCCCGGCTCGTGAAGTCCTGACCCCCGAGAGAAGAGGCTCCCCGCCATGACCGTCGAGACCCCGTT
Source organism: Pseudonocardia ailaonensis (assembly GCF_039531635.1). Lineage (NCBI taxonomy): Bacteria > Bacillati > Actinomycetota > Actinomycetes > Pseudonocardiales > Pseudonocardiaceae > Pseudonocardia > Pseudonocardia ailaonensis. The sequence continues at coordinate 135,250 of NZ_BAAAQK010000024.1, forward strand.
CCGCACCACCGTCACCGTCACCGGGATGACCTGCGGGCACTGCACCGCGTCCGTCCAGGAGGAGGTCGGTGAGATCGCCGGCGTCCGCGCCGTCGAGGTCGACCTGGCCAGCGGCGCCGTCACGATCACCGCGGACCGCGCGCTCGGCCGCGGCGAGATCGAGGCGGCGGTGTCCGAGGCCGGCTACACGCTGGTCTGACGGGCGGGGACACCGGATCGGGCGCGCCCGGCGGCGAGGCCCGTGGCGGCCCGCCGGGGCCGCGCACTAGCGTCCCGGGCCATGCCGGCCTTCCGGGAACGTCGTCCCTCGCGCCACGGCGCGCCCGCCAAGCGGGCGGAGGCCGAGCTCGAGCAGCACGATCCCGAGCTCGACTCGTACCTCGCCGCGCTCGCGCCCGAGGCGGAGACCGGGAAGTTCGGCAGCGCCCAGGTGCTGCAGGTCCGGCTGCCCGCGCTGCGGATCGAGCAGCTGCGGCAGGTGGCCGAGGAGCGGGGCACGTCGGCCGCGGCCCTGGCCACGGACTGGATCGTGGAGCGTCTGGAGAACGAGGACGCCCCGACCGGCCCGCTGCCCGTCACGGCCCGCGAGGCGGGCCGCCGCGCCCAGATGCGCCTCCGCCGCCGCCCGCGCTGAGCAGCGAACGCCACTCGGGCCACCCGGGGTGCGGAGCTCAGCGCGGCGCCGAGACCACGACCTTCGCCGAGTCCGGGCCCGGGTCCGCGAGGCACGGGCTCCCGCTCAGCCTCGACGGATCGACCGCCCCGGCCAGCGCCCGGTAGCCCGCGGCGGAGAGGTGCAGGCCGTCCCCCGCGTCGTAGGCCGGGGCGAGCCGGTGCGGGTCCCCCGGGTCCGCGACCGCGGCGGCGAAGTCGAACACGCCGTCCGCGTGCGCCGGACCGTCCGTCCGGATCCAGGTGTTGACGGCGTCGCGCTGCAGGTCCGCCCATGCCGATCCGTGATCCCCCGCGGTCGACGGCGTGATCGTCGTCAGGAAGATGCGGCGGCCGCCGGCCCGGACCTGGTCCGCGTAGTCGACCATCGCCGAGACGATCCTGCCGGCGTCGACACCGGCGGCGAGGTCGTTCGTCCCGATGTGGAGGACGACGTCCCGCGCGCCGGGCACGTCCGCCACGTCGTCGGCGAGGCGCGCCACGGGGGCCGGGCCGACCACGCCCGAGACCAGCTGGTTCGACGAGATCCCCGCGTTGAGGACGGGCATCGTGTCGCCGCCGGTGAGCCGCGCGGCCAGTGCGTCGGACCAGCGGTCGTCGCGGTCGGGGTCGCTGCCCACCCCGTCCGTGATCGAGTCGCCCACCAGCACCACGGCGTTCTCCGCTCGCGGTGCCCGGACGTCGATCCCGGTGAGCACGAACCACGATCCGACGGGCCGGGTGTACGCCGCACCGCTCACGGCGTCGACCACGTCCCCCGCGTCCCCCGGCCCGGAGACGTACGAGGTCTGCAGCGCCACCGGATGTCCGCTGACCTGCGCGGGCGGCGCGTCGGGCAGGTGCAGGCTGATCGCCACGGACCTGCCCCGCTCGGCCACGAACGGTGCGGAATCGCTCTCGAGCTCGGCCCCGGGCGGCACCTCGACCCCCGCCGCACCACCGAACGTCAGCGGCCGGACGCTCCCGGGCACCAGCGCCGCACCGGCGCCGGCGGTCCCGGCCGAGGCGGAGTCGATCCGCAGCGGGGTGGCGCCGAACCGGTTGGACACCCGGATCCGCAGCTCGGAGCCCGTGGCCTGGGGGCGCACGAGCATCCTCAGGGTGCGCCCGGCGAGACCGGGGTCCGGCACGGCCTCGGGGCTGGTGCGCCAGGCCGCCACCCAGGCCGGCCCGCACTCCGACGGCCCGGGCAGCGATGCCGACGCCGAGGCGGACGCCCCACCGGATCCCAGCGGCAACAACGCGACGGCCAGCCCGAGGACGGCGACCGCACCGACGAGGCCCGCGACGAGGCTCCGTCCCGACATCCGACCGAGCAGGGTTCCCAACCCCGCACCCCCTCGTCGTCACCCGACCGTGTGAGCCGGTCCTCACCGGGACGAACGATTTCGGCCGGCGATCCGCCTATCGGCCATCCGGGTGGTGACGTTACGTAGAACCTTGCTAACCCTCTGCGACCTGTCGGAGGGGACAGGATCAGCAGCCACGACGCCGCCGGTCGCCTAGGGTTCGGAGCGGTCCGACGAAGGAGGCTGCTGTGGGCGCGTACGAGGACGTTTTCCGGGCGAGTGTGGCCGACCGGGAGGGGTTCTGGCTGGAGGCGGCGCAGGCCCTGGAGTGGGAGACCCCACCGACCAGGGCCCTGGACGACGCCAACCCGCCCTTCTACCGCTGGTTCCCCGACGGGCGGCTCAACGTCGCGCACAACGCCCTGGACCGGCACGTCGCCGCGGGCCGGGGCGACCAGGCCGCACTGATCTACGACTCCCCGGTCACCGGCACCCAGCGGACCTACACCTACGCCCGGCTGACCGACGAGGTCGCCACCTTCGCGGGCGTGCTGCGGGCCGAGGGCGTCGGGGTCGGGGACCGCGTGGTGATCTACATGCCGATGGTCCCCGAGGCGGTGGTCGCGATGCTCGCCTGCGCCCGCCTGGGCGCGGTGCACTCGGTGGTGTTCGGCGGGTTCGCCGCCAACGAGCTCGCCGTCCGCATCGAGGACGCCACCCCGAAGGTCGTCGTCTCGGCGAGCTGCGGGATCGAGGGCAAACGAGTCATCGAGTACAAGCCGTTGCTGGACAAGGCGATCGCGCTGTCCTCGCACAAGCCGGACTCGCAGGTGATCCTGCAGCGCCCGCAGGCCGAGGCCGCCATGGGCGCCACCGACGTCGACTGGGCCGAGGCGGTCGCCAAGGCCACCCCGGCGGACCCCGTCCCGGTGAAGTCGACTGACCCGCTCTACGTGCTCTACACCTCCGGCACCACCGGCAAGCCGAAGGGCGTGGTGCGCGATGGCGGCGGCTACGCGACCGCGCTGGCCTGGTCCATGCCCCACGTCTACGACGTCGGCCCCGGCCAGACGATCTTCACCGCGTCCGACGTCGGCTGGGTCGTCGGCCACTCCTACATCGTCTACGCGCCGCTGCTGGCCGGGGCGACGACCGTGCTCTACGAGGGCAAACCCGTCGGCACCCCGGACGCGGGCCAGTTCTGGCGGGTCTGCGCCGAGCACGGCGTCCGCGCGCTCTTCACCGCGCCGACCGCGTTCCGCGCGCTGAAGAAGGAGGACCCGAACGGCGAGTACGCGACGCAGTACGACCTGTCCGGGCTGAAGTACCTCTTCCTGGCCGGCGAGCGCCTCGACCCGGAGACCTACCGCTGGGCCCTGGACCTGCTCGACATCCCGGTGATCGACCACTGGTGGCAGACCGAGACGGGCTGGCCGATCGTCGCCGACCCGGCCGGCATCGAGCTCCTGCCGATCAAGCCCGGCTCCCCCACCCGCCCGTTGCCGGGCTGGGACATCCAGGTCCTCGACGCGAACGGCCGGCAGGTCCCCCCGGACACCGACGGCGCGATCGTGGCCAAGCTCCCCCTGCCGCCGGGCGCCTTCCCGACCCTCTGGAACGACGACGAGCGGTTCGTCTCCTCGTACATGTCCGCCTTCCCCGGCTACTACCTGACGGGCGACGGCGGCCGGATCGACTCCGACGGCTACGTGTTCGTCATGGGCCGCACGGACGACGTCATCAACGTCGCCGGGCACCGGCTCTCGACCGGCGGCATGGAGGAGGTCCTCGCGAGCCACCCGGCCGTGGCGGAGTGCGCGGTGATCGGTGTCGCGGACCAGATGAAGGGGCAGGTGCCCCGCGGCTTCGTCGTCCTCAAGGCCGGCGCGGACCCCGATCCGGACGAGCTGCGGGCCGAGCTGGTGCAGATGGTCCGGGACCGGATCGGGGCCGTGGCCAGCCTGAAGGACGTCGCGGTCGTCGCCGCCCTGCCCAAGACCCGCTCCGGGAAGATCCTGCGCAAGACCATGCGGGGCATCGCCGACGGCCTCGACGAGCCGGTCCCCTCGACCATCGAGAATGTCGACGTCCTGGACGATCTTCGGTCCGTTCTGCGCAAGGGCTGATCACCCGATCGTGTAACGGAGGCGGGCCCTCCCGGCGATGGGGGGAACGACGGCTGCTCCCCCTCGGTCGTCTCCCCACCCGGAGAGGACCCGCCTCCGATGTTCCGCTCCCCCGAGCGGTGGCCCGCCGTGCTGGCCGCTGCCCTCGGCCTGACCGCCGTGGGCGGGCTGGCCGGGGCCGCGTTCGTCGTCGACGCGCACGCGTCGGCCGCACCGGCGCTCGCCGCCGAGTTCCGCGTCCCCCCGTCGTCGCTGGCCCTCGCGCCCCACCCGCCCACGACCTCCCCCCGGTCCGCCACGCCGACCTCTCCCGAGACGCCTCGCCGGCCCGCCCCCCGGATCGCCACGACCCCGCCCGCCCCGGCTCCCGCCGCGGCGACCACGGCCCGCGCGGCCCGGCCGACTCCGGTGGCCCCGTGCGCGACCGTCGCGGCCACGTCCACGGCTCCGGCGGCGCTCCCGGCCCCCGTGCAGGCCGCGCTCGCCGCCCCGACCAGCGCGGACGTCGAGCAAGGGTGTCCTGAGTCACGCGAAGGGTCGGCTTCGGGCGCACCATGAGGTCATGAAGGTTTCGGTGGACTTCGACCTCTGCGAGAGCAACGCGCTCTGCATGGCAGCCGCACCCGAGGTGTTCGAGGTGCGGGACGACGACTTCCTCTACGTCCTCGACGAGAACCCGCCCGAAGCGTTGCGGGCCAAGGTCGAGGAGGCGGTCCGGGCCTGCCCGAAGGCCGCCATCACGCTCCAGGACTAGACCCGGGCAGGACTGGCGTCGGGTCACGGCAGCGGCGAGGATCGGCGGATGCCGTCGGTCTGGACCACGCCGCTCACACCGCTCGCCTTCCTCGCCCGCTCGGCCGAGGTCTATCCGGACAAGACGGCGATCGTCCACGGCGACCGCCGGCTCTCCTATGCCGATTTCGCGGCCGAGGCCACCCGGGTCGCACACGGCCTGCGCGGGTCGGGGGTCCGCCCGGGCGACCGGGTGGCGTACCTGCTGCCGAACATCCCCGAGATGCTCGTGGCGCACTTCGCGGTGCCGCTGGCCGGCGCCGTCCTCGTCGCGATCAACACCCGGCTCTCCACGGAGGAGATCCGCTACATCCTCGACCACTCGGGCTCGACCCTGCTCGTCGTCGACGCCACCCTGTACCCGCAGGTCGCGCCAGTCGCCGCCGAGCTGAAGACGGTCGAGGAGATCGTCACGGTGATCGACCCGGCGGCGCCGGGGGACGGTGTGGGCTCCGGCATCCGCTACGACGACCTGCTGGCCCGCGGGTCCGACGAGCCCCTGCGGTGGGAGGTCGAGGACGAGGAGTCCGTGATCTCGATCAACTACACGTCCGGGACCACCGGCCGTCCCAAGGGCGTGCAGTACACCCACCGCGGCGCGTACCTGAACTCCTTCGGCGAGATCGTGCACTCCACGCACACGCCGGACAGCGTGTACCTCTGGACGCTCCCGATGTTCCACTGCAACGGCTGGTGCACGCCCTGGGCGGTCACCGGGGTCGGCGGCACCCACGTCTGCCTGCGCGAGGTCCGCGGGGACCGGATCTGGGAGCTGATCGGGGAGCACGGCGTCACGCACCTCAACGGCGCCCCCACGGTCGTCACGACGATCATGCGGGCCGAGCAGGCGCGCACGCTCGACTACCAGCTGGTGGTGACGACGGCCGGTGCGCCGCCGAGCCCGACCACGATCCTGCAGATGGAGCGCATGGGCTTCCGGATCGTGCACGTCTACGGCCTGACCGAGACCTACGGGCCGTACTCGGTGAACCAGTACCAGCGCGCCTGGGACGGCCTCGGGGCCGAGGAGCGCGCGGCGCTGCAGGCCCGGCAGGGCGTCGGGATGCTGCAGGCGGAGCGGGTCCGCGTGGTGGACCAGGAGATGCGCGACGTGCCGCGCGACGGGCAGACGATGGGCGAGATCGTCATGCGCGGCAACAACGTGATGAAGGGGTACTTCGAGGACCCCGAGGGCACGGACAAGGCCTTCGCCGGTGGCTGGTTCCACTCCGGCGACCTCGGCGTGATGCACCCCGACGGCTACGTGGAGCTCCGCGACCGCGCCAAGGACATCGTGATCTCGGGCGGCGAGAACATCTCGACGGTCGAGGTCGAGCAGGCGCTGATGTCCCACGAGGCGGTCCTCGAGTGCGCCGTCGTCGGCATCCCGGACGAGGAGTGGGGCGAGCGCCCGAAGGCCTTCGTCGTCCTCGGTCCCGGCGGAGCGGCCACCGAACAGGACCTGATCGACCACGTGAGGTCCAGGATCGCGCGCTTCAAGGCCCCGAAGGTGGTCGAGTTCCTGGACGAGCTGCCCAAGACCTCCACCGGCAAGATCCAGAAGTTCGAGCTCCGCAAGTCCCGGTGAGCGGCTGTGCCCCCCGGTGGGGCCGCCGCCACGCACGACCCGGCCGAGACACTTCGTCACGTTCCCGTGATCCGGCGCCCGCGCGCCGTTAGCGTTGCTCACCATGACCAGGAAGCCCCAGAGCGCCTTCCGGGTGGGGGCGGGCGCGATCATCGTGACCACCTGCACGGTGATCCCCGTGTTCCTGACCGGCGCCTCCGCCGTCCAGATCTCCGCGGAGCTCGGCTTCGACCCGGCCGGGCTCGGGATCATCGTGGCGCTCTACTTCGCGGTCAGCGCGCTCGTGTCGCTGCCGATCGGCCGGCTCGTCGAGCGGTTCGGCGCGGGGGTCACCAGCCGGGTCGCGGTGCTGGGCGCCGCGACGTTCCTGCTCCTCGTGGCCCTGTTGGCACACTCGTACACCGCGCTCGTCGTGATCCTGCTGTGCGGCGCGTGGTGCAACGTGATGGGCCAGCTCTCCTCCAACCTGACGCTGGCCCGTTCGATGCCGCAGGAGCGGATGGGGCTGTCCTTCGGTGTCAAGCAGGCCTCCGTGCCGCTCGCGGGGCTGCTCGCCGGGGTCGCGGTCCCGACCGTCGTGCTGACGATCGGGTGGCGGTGGGCCTACGTCATCGCCGCCGGCCTCGCCCTGCTCGCGGTCCTGGCCGCGCCGCGCGGCGCCGGCCCGGAGCGCCGGGACCGCACCGTGCCGCAGGACCGGGCGACCGGTGCGCTCGCGGTGATCGGCGCCGCCGCGGGGCTGGGTGCCGCCGCCGCGAACGCGCTCGGGATCTTCCTCGTGGCCTCGGCGGTGGACCGCGGCATCGATCCCGGGCTCGCCGGCCTGGTGCTGACCCTGGGCAGCGTGGTCGGCCTGCTCATCCGGATGCTGCACGGCTGGCTGGCGGACCGTCGCAGCGGCGCGCACGTCGCCGTCGTCGCCGGCTGTCTGATCTCCGGGACGGTCGGCCTGATCCTGCTCGCGGTGCCCGGCTCGGTCGCGCTGGTGGTCGGGACCGTCCTCGCGTTCGGGCTCGGCTGGTCCTGGCCGGGGCTCCTGCAGTTCGCGGTGGTCCGGCTCAATCCCGAGGCCCCGGCGGCCGCGACGGCGATCGTGCAGGTCGGCGTGTACGCAGGCTGCGCGCTCGGCCCGGTCGGGTTCGGGTTCCTCGTGACGCACGCGTCGTTCCCGGTGGCCTGGTACGCGAGCGCGGTGGCGATGGCGATCGCCGCCGGCGGCGTGATGCTCGGCCGGCGCATGCTCGTGGCGCACCGCCGGACCCGCGAGCTCGTGCCGGCCTAACGCAGGCGCTCGGCCAGCGCGATCGCGTCCCGCGGCGCGTGCACCTTCACGTCGTTGTCGAAGTAGGCGTTCACGTCGAGCCCCTCGGCGAGCCAGCCGCGGATCCGCTGCGCCCAGGAATCGAGGGCCTCCGGCGTGTAGCCGCTGACGTAGAGCTCCTCGGCGCCGTGCAGCCGGACGTAGACGTGGTCGGCGGTGACGTCGGTCAGGAACGGCCACTTCCCCGCCGTGTCCGCCACGACCAGCGCGATCCCGAACTCCCGCAGCAACGCGAGGAAGGCCGGATCGCGGAAGCTCTCGTGCCGGACCTCGACGGCGTGCCGCATCGGGCGCTCGTCCGCGTCGAGCACGGGATCCCCGATCCGCTCGTCGTGCTCCCTCGCCAGGTCGGCCGCGGCGGTCGTGGTGTGCGGCAACAGCTCCAGGAAGGCCCGCATCCGCTCCGGCCTGAAGATCATCCGGGGTGGCAGCTGCCAGAGGACCGGGCCGAGCTTCGGGCCGAGCGCGAGCAGCCCGGAGGCGAGGAAGTTCGCGACCGGCACCCGGACGTCGTTGAGCTGCTTCATGTGGGTGATGAACCGCGGCCCCTTCACCGAGAAGACGAAGCCCTCGGGCGTCTGCTCGCGCCAGCTCGGCCACGCGGTCTGCCGGGAGTAGAAGGAGCCGTTGATCTCGATGGAAGTCACCTCGCGGGAGAGGTACTCCAGCTCCCGGCGCTGCGCGAGGCCCTTCGGATAGAAGGTGCCGCGCCAGGGCGGGTACCGCCAGCCCGAGGTCCCGGTGCGCCAGGTCGCCATCGCCCCATCCTGGCGGTAACGCCGTGGGCGTGGGGAGCGTGATGAGGATGTGGCCCGGTGGATCCTGCCCCTCGTCGTGCTCGGCGACCTCGTGGTCGTCGGCGCGCTCTACGCCGTCCTCGACTGGCCCGCGCTGTTCTTCGCCGTGCCGCTCGTGATCTCCTCGATCATCGTGGTGGTCGTGCTGCGGCTCGCGTCGCCGCTGCGCCGGATGGCCTCCGACCTGCGGATCCCCGCCGGGGCGGTGCCGCGGGCGGGCGGGCACTGGGTGCCGGGCGCCCCGCTCGACGACGACTGGGCGACGCGGCAGCGGTCCTGGGACACCAGCACGGGGGACACCGGCTCGTCGTGGGGTCCGTCGTGGGACAACGGGTGCGCGCCCGACCAGGGCTCGTGGTCGGGTTCGGACTCCTGGTCGACGTGCTCCTCGGACTCGGGTTCCTCCTCGGACTCCGGCTCGTCGAGCTCCTCGGACTCGGGCTCGTCGGACTCCGGGTCCTCCTCGTCGTCCTCGGACTGACCCGGCGCCTACGCTGCCCGCATGAGCGGCCCGGTACGACCCGACGACGGCTACCTCCGCGCGCTGGTCGCGGCCACCGAGCAGGCGGTCGCGGGTGCCGAGCCGCTCGGCTCCGAGCACGCGGGTGCCCCCGCCGAGCTGCGGGAACCGGTCGCCGCGGCGGTCGACGCCCTCGGCGACGAGCTCGTCGCGCTGAGCCGGGACCTCCACGCCCACCCCGAGACGTCCTTCGCGGAGCACCGCTCGGCGCGGGCGGTGGCGGAGCTCCTCGAACGCCACGGCCACGAGCCCGAGACCGGCGTCGGCGGGCTGGACACCGCGCTGCGCTGCACCTCCGGCGGCGACGGCCCGCACGTCGGGATCCTCGCCGAGTACGACGCGCTCCCCGGGATCGGGCACGGCTGCGGCCACAACGTCATCGCCACCACCGCGCTCGGCGCGTTCCTCGCCCTGGCCGGGCGCGCCCCGGGCCGCGTGACGCTGTTCGGCACGCCCGCCGAGGAGGGCGGCGGCGGCAAGGAGACGATGGCCCGCGCCGGCCTGTTCGACGACGTCGACGCCGTCGTCATGCTCCATCCGTTCTCCCACGACGTGGCGATGCACCCGTTCCTCGGCCGCCGCCAGGTCGAGATGGTGTTCCGCGGGGTCGCGGCGCACGCGGCCGCGCAGCCGTTCATGGGCCGCAACGCCCTCGACGCCGCTGTCGCCGCCTACCAGGGTGTCGCGGCGCTGCGCCAGCACCTGCCCCCGACCGACCGCATCCACGGCACGTTCACCGACGGCGGCGCGCGCCCCAACGTCGTCCCGGAGCGGGCGGCGGTGCTGTTCTACGTGCGCTCGATGGAGCCGGAGACCCTGCGGGACCTCGCCGAACGGGTCACGGCGATCGCCGAGGGCGCAGCCCGGATGCACGGCTGCGGCGTCGAGCTGAGCTGGGACGCCGCCCCGGCCTACCTGCCCATCCGCCACAACGCCGCGCTCGCCGGCCGCTGGGCCGTCAACCAGCGCGAACGTGGCCGAACCTCGCTCGTCCCGGGCATCGTCCCCGAGTTCCTCACCGGCTCCACGGACCTCGGCAACCTGTCCCAGCGGATGCCGGCGATACATCCGATGCTGGCGATCGCCGGCCCGACGGAAGCGCTGCACACCGAGGGCTTCGCGGCCGCCGCGGGCAGCGCGACGGGCGACGCGGGGGTCCGCGACGGCGCCCACGGCCTGGCCATGACGGCCCTGGACTACCTCGCCGACGCCGGCCTGCGCGAGGCCGTGCACGCCGAGTTCGCGGCGCAGGGCGGGGCCCTGGACGTGCCGAGCTACTTCTAGTCTGGGGCTCGTGGATCTCGCACGCGCCACCCGCGCCGTCCTGGACTGGCCCGTCGACCACGTGGCGGCGGTGGTGGTCGGGGCCGGCGGGGTGCTGGCCACGGCCGGCGACCTCGACCGGGAGTTCCGGCTGGCGTCGGTGACCAAGCTGCTCTCGGCGTACGCGCTGCTCATCGCCGTGGAGGAGGGCGCCGTGGAGTGGGACGACCCGGCCGGCCCCGAGGGCTCCACGATCCGGCACCTGGCCGCCCACACGTCCGGGCTCGCGTTCGACTCCGACGACGTCCAGGCCGAGCCCGGCACCCGGCGGATCTACTCGAACGCCGGTTTCACCGTCCTCGGCGAGGCGATCGCCGAGGCCAGCGGCATCGCGTTCGCGGACTACCTGCGCGAGGCCGTCCTCGGCCCCCTCGGCATGGCGGCCACGGAGCTGCGCGGGCAGCCGGGCTCGGCCGGGTACTCGACCGCCTCGGACATGGCGCTGTTCGCCGCCGAGCTGCTCGCCCCGACCCTCGTCGCGCCGGAGACCTTCGCCGCCGCCACCCGGGTCGTCTTCCCGGGCCTGAACGGCGTGCTCCCCGGCTACGGCTCCCAGCGCCCCAACGACTGGGGCGCGGGCTTCGAGATCCGCGACGGCAAGCACCCCCACTGGACCGGCGCGGGCAACTCGCCCCGCACCTTCGGCCACTTCGGCCAGGCCGGCACCTTCCTCTGGGTCGATCCCGAGATCGGGACCGCCTGCGTGGTGCTCACGGACCGGAAGTTCGGCGAGTGGGCCGTCGAGGCCTGGACCCCGTACAACGACGGCCTCCTCGCCGCGCTCACGACCGACGGCTGATCTCGGCGTCGATCCCGTCGAGGATCCGGGCGAGCCCGAAGTCCAGGGCTGCGTTCCGCTCCCCCGGATCGGCGAAGGCCGCGCTGACCTCGGGGAACTCGCCGGCTCGGGCGGCGAGGACCGCCCCCATCGCCTGCCCGATCTCCTCCTCGGCGCCCTGCTGGGCGATCGCCCGGACGTGCCCGGCGAGCACCGCGACCGCGTCGAGCTTCTCGCCGCCCGTGAACGGGGTGCCGGCGAGCGCGGCGAGCGCCCGCTCGGTCCACCGCAGCTCGTGGGGGCCCACCGCGCGCGGGCCCACGACCGCAGTCGTGGCCCACGGATGCCGGGCGAAGACCGCGTGCAGGGCCCGTGACCAGGCCTCCAGCGCGGCGCGTCCGGTCCCGGCGATGTCCGGGACCGGCCCGATCCCGACGTCCACCATCAGCGCGACCAGCTCCGCCTTGCCCGGGACGTACCGGTAGAGCGCCATCTTGGTGACGCCGAGGGCCGCGGCGACCCGCTGCATGGCGATCGACTCGAGCCCCTCGGCGTCGGCCAGCGCGATCGCGGCCCTCGCGATCCCCTCGCGCGTCAGCCCGCGCCGGGGCCCGCGGGCCGGGGCGGGTTCGGAGTCCCACAGGACGTCCACGGATCCTCCTTGCCTTCCCAACGAAACCGTGTCTACCTTACACAGTGTCTAGCGGACACAGTTTCTGGAGGAGCACCCATGACCCGCACGATCCTGATCTCCGGCGCCGGCATCGCCGGCCCCGCGCTCGCCGCCTCGCTCGCCCGCGCCGGCAACCGGGTCACCGTGGTCGAGCGCGCACCCGCGCTGCGGACCGGCGGCTCGGCCGTCGACTTCCGCGGCGAGGTCCATCTCGAGGTCCTGCGCCGCACGGGCCTGCTCGAACCGCTGCGCGCGCAGCAGACCGGCGGGAGCCCCTGGTCGTTCGTCGACGACGCCGGCCACGAGCTCGCCACCCTCCCCGCGTCCTACGCCGGGGGCGCGATCGAGGTGCGCCGCGGCGACCTGAGCCGGACGCTCGCCGCGGCGGCCGACGGCGTCGAGTACCTGTTCGGCGACTCGATCACCGCCCTGCGGGACGGCCCGCACGGCGTCGAGGTGGGGCTCGCGAGCGGCGTCGAGCGCGTCGTCGATCTCGTGATCGGGGCGGACGGGCTGCACTCGGCGGTCCGCCGGCTCGCCTTCGGCCCGGAGGAGCGGTTCGTGCGGCACTTCGGCTACCGGGTCGCGGGCTGGGACCTGCCGAACACCCTGGGCGCGGACCGCACGACCGTCCTGCACAGCGTGCCCGGCCGCACCGCCGCGCTGACCGCGGATCCGCACGACCCCGGGACCGCCCGCGCCCTGTTCGTCCACGCGGCCACCGGCGATCTCCCCCGCGACCGCCCCGCGCGTCTCGACGAGCTGCGCGAGGCCTACGCCGGCGTCGGCTGGTGGGTGCCCGAGCTGCTCGCCACGCTCGACGCCGCGACCGACGTCTACGTCGACGCGATCGCCCGCGTCCGCCTCCCCCGCTGGTCACAGGGCCGGATCGTCCTGCTGGGCGACGCCGGGTACGGCGCCACCCTCGGCGGGATGGGCGCCGGCACCGCGGTCGTCGGGGCGTACGTGCTGGCCGCCGAGCTCGCCGCCACGCCGGACCACGCGGTCGCGTTCGCCCGCTATGAGGACCGGCTCCGCCGCTACGTCACCCGCTGCCAGCGCGGCGCCGCGGGCGCCGGGAAGTTCCTCGCGCCCCGCACGGCCGCCGGGATCGCGCTGCGCACTCGCATCTTCCGCTCGTCCCCGGGCCGAAAACTGCTGCTCGGCCAGGCGGACTCGCAGGCCGCCGCGGTGGAACTGCCCGAGGTGGCCCGGGACACGTCCGGGATCGGGGAATCATCCGGGCCTCCCGCCCGTTGAGCCACCTGTCCGGACCGGGCGAGCAGTGTCCCCGGGCCGCAATGGATAACCGCCACCGTGGAATACCAGTCCGGCTGGAGCCGCGGTGTGCAACTCGCCGCGAGGCGACCTGCGCCCGGTCCGGACACCCCTGCGGTTCCCCGCAGGGTGCTGGACGCGTCCGGATCCGGGCGGACACCGTGTCCCCGGGTCCCACCTTTTCGCCGCCGAGAGCGGCCGCGCGCCGAGAGGCGACCGGCCCGCCCGGTCCGGACGTCAGTCCTGCTCGACCCGTCCCTGCCCCTGCGGCCGCACGACGCCGCACCGCCAGCACTTCTCCGGCGAGTCCTCCGCCGGCATCGCACCGCACTCCGGGCACACCTGGCTCAGCCAGCAGACCGGATCGCCGCCCTCGGACTCCATGTCCCCATGAGACGCCGGTCGCACCCGGGGAACAAGTCCGCGGGTCCGCCCGTTGCACGACAGGCCCGGCGGGCAAACCCTTTGTCCCCGACAGGCACACTTGACGAACGATGTCCTCCCACCAGACCACCGGGACCACCCCCGCGCGCGCAGGCGACCCCTCCGCGCGTCGTGGTGATCCCCTCCCCACCGGTCCGTCCCAGCCCACCCACGGGACCGGACCCGCCGCCGAGCAGGCCGCAGCCGTACCCACCGGCGGCGCCGCGGGCGGCGATCGGAGCCGTGCCCGCCGCCCCCGGCGGCGCGGCTCCCGGGGCCGGAGCGCACCCGCCGACGCGCGGGGCAACGCGCCCGGCCCCACCAGCACGTCCCCGGGCAGCGGCGAACGCCGCCCGCCCGAGCCGGCCGCCCCCTCGCTGCCCGACGAGGTCCTCGACGATCTTTCTCGTCGCATCGACGATCTGGCCCCGTTCGACGCCGAACGCCTGGCCCGCCGGCTGCAGGGCGCCCGGCGCTCCGGCAACGGCACCGCCCAGCAGGCCGTGGTCGAGGCCGTCGCCACCGCCGAGCACCGGCTCGAGCGCCGCCGCGCCGCCGTCCCGCGGATCGTCTATCCCGAGCAGCTACCGGTCTCCCAGCGCAAGGCGGACATCGCGGCCGCGATCCGGGACAACCAGGTCGTGATCATCGCGGGCGAGACGGGCTCCGGGAAGACCACCCAGCTGCCCAAGATCTGCCTCGAGCTCGGCCGCGGCGTCACCGGCATGATCGGCCACACCCAGCCCCGCCGGCTCGCCGCACGCACCGTGGCCACCCGCATCGCCGAGGAGCTGGGCACCGAGCTGGGCGACGTCGTGGGCTGGAAGGTCCGCTTCACCGACCAGGTCGGCGACCGCACCATGGTCAAGCTGATGACGGACGGCATCCTGCTCGCCGAGCTCACCGGCGACCGCGAGCTCCGCCGCTACGACACGCTGATCATCGACGAGGCGCACGAGCGCAGCCTCAACATCGACTTCATCCTGGGCTACCTCACCCAGCTGCTGCCGCGCCGGCCCGACCTCAAGGTCATCATCACGAGCGCGACCATCGACCCCGAGCGCTTCTCCCGGCACTTCGGAGACGCGCCGATCGTCGAGGTCAGCGGCCGCTCCTATCCCGTCGAGGTGCGCTACCGCCCCGTCGTCGACCCGGACGATCCGGACGCCGACCCGGACCGCGAGGAGATCGACGCGATCGCCGACGCGGTCACGGAGCTGCAGCGCGAGGGCCCCGGCGACATCCTCGTGTTCCTGCCCGGCGAGCGTGAGATCCGGGACACCACGGATGCCCTGCAGCGCAGGAACTTCTCGGGCACGGAGGTCCTCCCGCTCTACGCGCGCCTCACCACGGCCGAGCAGCAGCGGATCTTCGCCCCGCACGCGGGGAACCGGATCGTGCTGTCCACCAACGTCGCCGAGACCTCGCTGACGGTCCCGGGCATCAAGTACGTGATCGACGCCGGCACGGCCCGCATCTCCCGCTACTCGCGGCGGCTCAAGGTGCAGCGACTGCCCATCGAGAAGGTCTCGCAGGCCAGCGCCAACCAGCGCGCGGGCCGCTGCGGCCGTACGTCCGACGGCATCTGCATCCGCCTCTACGCCGAGGACGACTTCGACGCGCGCCCCGAGTTCACGGACCCGGAGATCCTGCGCACCAACCTGGCCAGCGTCGTCCTGCAGATGATCGCGCTGGACCTGGGCGAGATCGCCGCGTTCCCGTTCGTCGAGCCGCCGGACCGCCGCGACGTGGCCGACGGGCTGGCGCTGCTGCACGAGCTCGGCGCGATCGAGCCCGGAGCCGGTCAGGGGGGCCGGCTCACCGCCACCGGGCAGGCCCTGTCGCGGCTGCCCGTCGATCCCCGGCTCGGTCGGATGCTGGTGGAGGCCAACAAGACCGGCTGCCTGCGCGAGGTCCTGGTGATCGCCGCGGCGCTGTCGGTCCAGGACCCGCGCGAGCGCCCCACCGAGCAGCGCCAGGCCGCGGACGAGCAGCACAACCGCTTCAAGGTCGACGGCTCGGACTTCCTCGCCTACACGAAGCTGTGGGAGTACCTGACCGAGCAGCGAGACGAGCTGTCCGGCAACAGGTTCCGCCGCGCCCTGCGCGAGCAGTTCCTGCACTACCTGCGGATCCGCGAGTGGTGGGACCTCCACGGCCAGCTCCGCCAGGCCGCGCGCTCGGCGGGGATGACCGCGAACGACTCCCCCGCCGACGCGGACCGGATCCACCAGGCGCTGCTGTCCGGCCTCCTCTCGCAGGTCGGGCTCCTGGAGGAGACGGACACGCGCAAGGCCGGCGGGCGCGGCGACGACCCGGCGAAGGCCCGCGCCGGGCGCCCCGGTGCCCGCGAGTACCTCGGCGCCCGCAACGCGCGCTTCGCGATCTGGCCCGGTTCCGCGCTGGCGAAGAAGCCGCCCCGCTGGGTGATGGCAGCCGAGCTCGTCGAGACCTCCCGACTGTGGGCGCGCACCGTCGCGTCGATCAAGCCCGAGTGGATCGAGCCGCTCGCCGGACATCTCGTCCGACGGACGTACTCCGAACCTCACTGGTCACGCAAGCGTGGTTCCGCCGTCGCGACGGAACGTGTGACGCTGCACGGCATCCCGGTGATCGCCGACCGCACGGTGGACTTCGGGCGGGTCGACGCCGAGATGTCCCGCGATCTCTTCCTGCGCCATGCGCTCGTCGAGGGCGACTGGGAGACGAAGCACCGCTTCTTCCGCGCCAACCGCGCACTCCTGGAGGACGCCGAGGAGCTCGAGCACCGCGCCCGCCGCCGCGATCTCGTGATCGACGAGGACGCGCTGTTCGCCTTCTACGACAAGCGGATCCCCGCGACCGTGGTCTCCGGCCGGCACTTCGACTCCTGGTGGAAGAAGGAGCCGCGCAAGGACCTGCTCGACTTCACCACCGAGATGCTGGAGACCGAGGCCGCGCGCGGGATCGACCGCGAGGCCTACCCGGACCACGTCGCCGCCGGGGGCCTCACGCTCCCGCTCTCCTACGCCTTCGAGCCCGGCCACCACACGGACGGCGTGACCGTGGACGTCCCCGTCGCCGCGCTGCACCAGGTGGACCCGACGCCGTTCACCTGGCAGATCCCCGGGCTCCGCGAGGAGCTCGTCACCGCGCTGATCAAGACGCTGCCGAAAGCGGTGCGCCGCAACTTCTCCCCGGCCCCGGACCACGCGAAGGCCGTGCTCGCCCGGCTGCAGGCGGGCGACGAACCGCTGCTCGACGGGCTGGAGCGCGAGCTGGGCCGGATGCGCAACGTCGTGATCCGGCGCGAGGACTGGGAGCTGGACCGGCTGCCGGACCACCTCACCGTGACCTTCCGCGTCCTCGACGAGCGGGGCCGCGAGGTCGCCCGCGGCACCGACCTGGAGAAGCTCCGCGCCGAGCTCGCCCCCCGGGTGCGCGAGGAGATCGCCCAGGCGGGCAAGGACATCGAGCGCACCGGCCTCACGACATGGCCCACGGATCTCGGCCCCGCCGGCCCGTCCGGCTCCGGCGACGCGCTGCCGCGCGAGCACGCCATCCGCCGCGGCCGCCACGTCGTCACCGGCTACCCCGGCCTCGTCGACCGCGGCACGAGCGTCGACGTCCGCGTCTTCGCCACCGAGGCCGAACGCGACGCGGCCCACCGCCGCGGTGTCCGGCGCCTCCTGCTGCTCGCCACCCCGAGCCCGGCCAAGCAGGTGCAGCGCGGCCTCGACCCCAAGACCCGGCTCACGATCGCCCGCAACCCGCAGGGCAGCCTCGACGCGCTGATCCAGGACTGCATCAGCTGCGCGGCCGACCACCTGATCGCCCGCGCCGGCGGCCCCTGTTGGGACGCGGCGGGTTTCGAGAAGCTGGGCGGCGTCTTCGCCCAGCACCTCGGCAGCACCACGATGCAGGTCCTGCAGGCCGTCCGCGGAGTGCTGGAGCGCTGGCATCCCGTCCAGTCCGCCCTCACGGAGCTCCGGCCCGGCCCGGGGGTGGCGGACATCCGCGCCCACCTGGCCGACCTGATGGGCCCCCACTTCGTCGAGCAGGCGGGCGCCACCCGGCTCGCCGACGTCGCGAGGTACCTCCAGGCCGTCGGCCTCCGCATCGACAAGCTCCGCCAGGACCCCGCGCGGGACGCCTCCTGGACCGCCGAGGTCCACGCCGTCGCGGACGAGTACGAGGCCGACCTCGCCACCCTCCCCCCGGCCGTCGATCCCCCACCCGGCCTCGTCGAGGTCCGCTGGATGATCGAGGAGCTCCGCGTGAGCCTCTACGCCCAACCGATGAAGACCCGCTACCCGGTGAGCGTCAAACGCATCCAGAAGGCCCTGGACACCCTCTAACCCCCGCGAGTCGGCACTTTCGGTAGGCCGAAACACACGCTCACGACGCGCGCGAACGTCACACACGGTCTCCGGAAAGTGCCGACTCGCGGGGTCAGGGCTGGGCGCGGACGTGCGCGACCAGGGCGTTGGCGTGGCCGTGGCCCAGGCCGTGCTCCGTCTTGAGCCAGGCCACGGTCTCCATGTGCTTCTCCACGCCGTGCTCCCGGATCAGCGCGAACCACTCCTCGACGGGCCGGCCGTACTTCTTCTCGATGCTCGGGAAGTACGACGCCGGACCCTTCACCTGCTCGGCCATGGTGGCCTCCTCTCGCCCGTGAGTGTGGACCACCGCGCCGGACGGAACTCATCGGCCGAACTTTGTCAGGACAATATGTTGACTGCTCGTTCTGCCCGGCTAGCCTGAAGGTCACGGATCCCGCGACAACGGAGACCAGGATGACCGACACGAACCGCAGGCCCCTCGGAGTGGGCGTCGCCGGGATGGGCTGGATGGGCCGGGTGCACACCATGGCCTACACCCGCGTGCTGCACCATTTCCCCGAGCTGCCCGTCGTCCCGCGCCTGGTCGCGGTGGCCGACCAGGTGCCCGGCCGGCCCGAGGAGGCCGCCGCCCAGTTCGGCTTCACCACCCCCGTGAGCGACTGGCGGGAGATCGCGGCGAATCCCGAGGTCGACGTCGTCAGCATCGCCGCGCCCAACTTCCTGCACCGCGAGATCGGCGTCGCGATGGCGGAGGCGGGCAAGCACATCTGGATCGAGAAGCCGGTCGGCCTGACCAGCGAGGACGCCCGCGCCGTCGCCGCCGCGGTGCGGGCGGCCGGCGTGCAGGGCGCGGTGGGCTTCAACTACCGCAACGCCCCCGCCGTCGAGGCCGCGAAGAAGATGGTCGACGACGGCGAGCTGGGCACGATCACCCACGCCCGCTTCCGCTTCTTCAGCGACTACGCCGCGCACCCGGACGGCGCCCTGAGCTGGCGCTACGAGCGCGCCCGCGGCGGCAGCGGGGTGCTGGGCGACATCGCCGGACACGCCGCGGACCTCGCCTACTACGTGCTGGGGGAGTTCGAGTCGATCGTGGCGGACACCGCGATCTTCATCCCGGAGCGCCCGAAGGGAACGGGCGCGGTCGGCCACGTCCGCGCGACGGGTGGGGAACGAGGTCCGGTCGAGAACGAGGACTACGTCGGCGCCCTGGCCCGCTCCCACAGCGGTGCCCGGGTCGTGCTGGAGGCGAGCCGGATCGCAGTCGGCGACCAGAACGCGTACGGCTTCGAGGTCCACGGCACCCGGGGTTCGCTGGCCTGGGACTTCCGCAGGATGAACGAGCTGCAGGTGGGAACCGATGGACTGCACCAGGACCAGCCGATGAGCACCCTCTACGTCGGCCCCGCCCACGGCGATTTCGGCGCCTTCCAGCCCGGCGCCGCCAACGCCATGGGCATGGACGACCTCAAGGTCATCGAGTGCGCCCGGTTCCTGCGTTCCGTCTCCGAGAACCGGCCGTACGGCACCACCCTCGCCGACGCCGTCCGCAGCGCGACCCTGCTCGACGCGATGGTCGAGTCCGCGGCCAAGCGCGCGTGGGTGACCCTGTGAGGGTCGGGGTGATCGGCGCCGGGATCATGGGCGCCGACCACGTGACCACGCTGCACGGCATGGTCTCCGGTGCGGAGGTCGCGATCGTCGCGGACATCGATCTCGACCGGGCGACCGCCGCCGCGGCCCGCGCCGGCGCCGAGGCCACGACGGACCCGGCGAGCGTGATCGCGGAGTCCGACGCCGTGATCATCGCCTCCCACGACTCGACGCACGCCGAGCTCACCCTGGCCTGCCTCGACGCCGGCCGGCCCGTCCTGTGCGAGAAGCCCCTGGCCCCCACCGTCGCCGACTGCGAGAAGATCGTCGCCGCCGACAGCGGGGGGCTCGTCTCCCTCGGCTTCATGCGCCGGTTCGACCCCACCCACGTGGCGCTCAAGGCCGCGATCCCGCAGATCGGACAGCCGCTCGTCGTGCACTGCGTGAGCCGCAACGTCTCCTCGGGGCCCGGCTCGACCAGCGCGTCGCTCATCACCAACTCCGCGATCCACGAGTTCGACTCCGTCCCGTGGCTGCTGGACTCGCCGATCGTCGAGGTCTCCTGGCACGCCGGCCGCAGCGCCCACGGCGAGCTGCAGGACCCGCAGATCATGTTGCTGCGCAACGACAACGGCGTGCTCACCACCCTCGAGGTGTTCCTCAACGCCCGGCACGGCTACGTCACCCGCTGCGAGATCGTCGGCGACGAGGGCGCGCTCACCCTGCCCGAGCCGCCGCAGGTGATCGTCGACAGTGGACTCCGGCGCGCCACCGAGTACGCGGCGGACTGGCGCCCCCGCTACGCCGACGCCTACCGCGTCGAGCTCCAGGCCTGGGTCGACGCGCTGGCCGCCGGCGCCCCCACGCCGCTCGCCACCGCGGCCGACGGCCTCCGGGCCACCGCCGTGGCCGAAGCCATGATCCAGTCCATGAAGGACGGCCGGACGGTGACCGTATGAGCAGCCTGCCCGCACCCCGCACACCCGATCCGCGCAGTGCGCCGGCGCTGCGCTGGGGGATCCTCGGCACCGGCTGGATCGCCGGGAAGTTCGTGGACACCGTGGCGCGCAACACCACCCAGCGGATCGTCGCCGTCGGCTCGCGCAGCCAGGACTCCGCGGACCGGTTCGCCAAGGAGCACGGGATCGACCGGGCGCACGCGAGCTACGACGCGCTCGTCGCCGATCCGGAGGTCGACGTCGTGTACGTCGCCACCCCGCACACGGCCCACCGCGACGACGCGATCCGCGCCCTCGAGGCCGGCAAGCACGTCCTCGTCGAGAAGCCCCTCGCGCTCGACGCCGCCCAGGGCGCCGAGATCGCCGCGGCCGCACGAGCGAAAGGCCTGTTCGCCGCCGAGGCGCTGTGGACCTTCTTCCTCCCGCGCTACGACGTCGTCCGCCAGGCCCTGCCCCGGATCGGCGCGATCCGCTCGGTGCAGGCCGAGTACGGCGAGGGCTTCGAGCCCGGGCACCGGATCTTCCGCGCCGACCTCGCCGGCGGCCCCCTGCTCGACCTCGGCACCTACCCGCTGTCCTTCGTCACCTGGCTGCTCGGCGAGCCCGCGACCGTCCTCGCCACGGCGCAGCCGCATCCGGCGGGCGTGCACGGCCAGCTCGCCGCGATCCTCACCGACGCGGAGGGCAACGAGGGGATCGTCCACACGTCGATCCACGGGTTCACGCCGACCGTCGCCACGGTCGTCGGGACCGAGGGCGTGCTCACCCTGCCCGGACCCTTCCCGCAGCCCGGCCCGGTGGTGCTGGAGACCGGTGGCGAGACCCACGTCTGGGACGAACCGCGGACCGGGCACGAGGGCCTGTTCTTCGAGGCGGCCGAGGTGGCCCGCGCCGTCGCCGACGGGCGGACCGAGACCCCGCTCCGCACCCTCGACGACTCGCTGGTCACCCTCCGGGCGATCGACGCCGTCCGGGCCCGCGCGGGCATCCGGTTCCCGCACGACGGCGGCTCGTAGGCACGCGCCCTGCCGAAAGCCCTCCGCCGTGCCAGGCTGACCCGATGACGGCCGAGTACGCCCACCTCGGTGAGGCCCTGGGAACGGACTTCTTCTCGGTGCGCGAACAGTTCACCGAGGAGCAGTGGGAGCACTTCGCCACGGTCCGGAAGTTCGTCGACGCCGAGGTGCTCCCGGTGATCGGCGACCACTGGGAACGCGCGGAGCTGCCCTGGGAGCTGATCCGCCGGCTCCCGGCGCTCGGCATCGTCGGCGAGACGATCACCGGCTACGGCGCCGCGGGGATGAGCCCGCTGGCGTGCGGGCTGGTCCACATGGAGCTGCACCGCGGCGACGGCTCGCTCGGCGTGTTCCTCGGCGTGCACGCCGGGCTCGCCATGCAGTCGATCGCGATGTGCGGCAGCGAGGAACAGAAGCAGCGCTGGCTGCCGTCGATGTCCACGATGGACAAGCTCGGCGCGTTCGCGCTCACCGAGCCGGACCACGGGTCGGACTCCGTGGCCCTGGAGACCACCGCCCGCCGCGACGGCGACCACTGGGTCCTCGACGGCGCCAAGCGCTGGATCGGCAACGGCACCATCGCCGATCTCGTGGTGGTGTGGGCCCGCGACGTGGCCGACGGCGAGGTGAAGGGCTTCGTCGTCGAGACGCCGGCCGAGGGCTACGAGGCCACGGTGATCGGCGGCAAGGCGGTGCTGCGGTCGGTGTGGCAGGCGGACATCACCCTGCGCGGCGTCCGGGTCCCGGAGGAGAACCGGCTCGCGAACGCCCACACGTTCGCCGACTGCGCCCAGGTGCTGGCCAACACGCGCGGGATCTGCGCGTGGATGGCGCTCGGCCACGCCACCGCCGGGTACGACGCCGCCCTGCGCTACGCGAAGGAGCGCACCCAGTTCGGCAAGCCGCTGGCGTCCTTCCAGATCGTCCAGGAACGCCTGGTGCACATGCTGGCCGACCTCACCGGGATGCAGCTCTACTGCATGCAGATCGGCCGGCTCGCCGAGGCCGGCCGCCTGTCCCCCACCGTCGCGGGGCTGGCCAAGATGAACAACACCCGCGCCGCCCGCCGCATCCTCGCCACCGCCCGGGACCTGCTGGGCGGCAACGGGATCCTCCTCGAACACCACGTCGTCCGGCACTGGGCGGACATCGAGGCGGTGCACACCTTCGAGGGCACCGAGACCATGCAGACCCTGATCGTCGGCAAGGACATCACCGGCATCGGGGCTTTCAGCTGATCAGGACGGGCTGACCTGCGGCTTTCCACGCCCGGAAGCCGCCGTCGAGGTCCGTGGCGTTGTGGAGGCCCAGGTCCTGCAGCGAGGCGGCGGCGAGGCTGGAGCTGTAGCCCTCGGAGCAGGCGATGATCCACACGATGTCGTGGTCCGTGGCCTCGGGGATCCGGGCGTCGGAGGTGGGGTCCAGGCGCCACTCGAGGTGGTTGCGCTCGATGACCAGCGCGTCCGCGAAGGACCCCTCCTGGTCGCGCTGCCACGCCGGGCGGGTGTCGACGAGCCGGGCGCCCTTCCCGATCAGCTCGGCGGCACGGTCCGGGTCGACCCGGTCGAGGCGGGCGCGGGCCTTCTCCAACAACTCACCGATCGCACTCATGCCCCCACCTTCTCAGGCTCGGTGGTGAGCTCGGTGCGGGTCCGGCGCAGGAAGCCCGAGGGCGTCTCCTCGTAGTAGCTCATCGCCGTGAGCGGCGGGGAGTACGCGTGCACGCTGACCGCCGTCTCCCCCTGGTGGTTCGCGACGTCGTGCACGTGGCCGAGCCCGAACGCGGCACCCCGGCCGGCGTGCAGGGTGCGGCGGCGCAGGCCGTGCCCCGCCACCCAGTGCTGCTCCTCGAGGCTGCCGGACACCACGGTGAGCGCGCCCAGCGAGCCGGCGTGGTCGTGGAGCTCGGCGAGCTGGTCGGTGGCCCAGCTGATCAGCCAGACGTCCACCACGTCGTCCGCCATGATCCGGCGGGACCAGCGGTGGTCGGGATCGACCTCGACGGTGTGCCGGCCGAGGCGGACCTCCTCGGCGAACCGGCGGGTCAGGGCCGTGAGGTCGGAGAGGTCCAGGGGCGTGGGCGCGGACAGGACAGGCCGCAGGGCGTGCGCGGACACGGGTACTCCAGCAAGGGTCGGACGCGAGCGGTAAGGGTCAGCTCGAGCGTCGACACCACTGGTCGAAATCGTCCGCGCGCCGGCTCTCCCAGATGGGGCCGAGGGTCCACGCGGGCATCACCGCTCCATTTGAGCACACCGTGACACATCGGCGAAACACGCTCTCGACCAGCGGAAATGTCCGGACTACTGGCCGCCGATCAACTGGTCGAGCCCGGCGAGCACGAGGATCCGCCGGGCGGGGCTGTGCGAGGCGGTGACGACCGTGAGCTCTCCCCCGGCCGACCGCGCGCGTCTGGCCAGCTCGGACAGCAACGCGATGCCCGCGCTGGACACGTAGGAGTCCTCCGCGACGGTCAGAGTGAGGGGCCCGCCGCGGTCCAGCTCGGCGAGCATGTCCGACCGGATGGCGGCCACCCCGGCGAGATCAAGGTCACCCTCGACGTGGAGCCGGACGGTGTGCGCGTCCGCCCACCGGCGCAGCCGGGTCACCCCCGGCGCCCCGTCCCCCGCCGGCCGCTCCGCGGGCCCGCCGGGCAGCCCGATCGGAATCTCGATCGGCACCGCCGGCATCCGGAACCACACCTCCGTACCGTCGTCGGCCGGCATGACCTCGACGTCCGCGGCGAGCTCCCGGATCAGCGCGAGCCCGCGGCCCCGGTAGCCGGGATCGGCGGGCGGGGGCCGCCAGGTGCCACGGTCGGCGACCCGGACGGCGACCGCCCCGTCCGGCTGCAGCTCCAGGTCGAGGGTGACGGCGTTCCCGTCCGGTTCCGTGGTGTCCGTGTAGGCGTGCTCGACGGCGTTGGTCACCGCCTCGCCCACGGCGAGCTGCAGGTCGGTGAGGCCGTCCTCGCCCAGCCCGCACCCGCGCGCCCACTCCTCGATCGCGCGGCGCATCGGGGCCAGGCACGCGGCGTCCGCCGGCATCGAGCGGGTGAACGGGTCCGGCACCATCCGCGCCAGCACGACCACCGTGTCGTCCGGGGCGCCCTCGGCGTCGAGCATCCGGGCGAGCAGCACGTCCACGATGTCCGACGGCCGGTGCGAGGCCAGGGCCCCGAACGTGGCGATCAGCCGGTCCAGGCCGTCGTCGATCACCTCGGTGCGGCGCTCGAACAGCCCGTCCGAGCAGAGCAGGATGGTCTCGCCGGGGGCGATGTGCGCCGTGGCCTCGACGTACGGCGGGCGGCCCGACACACCGAGCGGGGTGCCGCGGCCCTCGTCGAGCATCCGGACGTCCGCGCCGGTGGCGATCAGCGGCGGCGGATGGCCGGCGCAGGCGTAGCGCAGGTCGCCGGTGCCGCAGTCGACGACCGCGCAGGCCACGGTGCTCGCCCGCGCACCGGTGACGCGCCGGGCGAACAGGTCCAGCTGCTCGAGCGCGGCGGCCGGGGGCTGGCCGTTGACCAGGTTCGCGGCCAGCGCGCTGCGCAGCTGGCCCATGACGGCGGCGGCGCCCGGCCCGTGCCCGACGACGTCCCCCACGACGAGCGCGACCCGGTCCTCGCCGAGGTCGATCACGTCGAACCAGTCGCCGCCGGCCTCGGTCCCCTCGGTGCCCGGGTTGTACCGGGTGGCGACGGCGAGCCGGTCGAGCGCGGGCAGCTCCTGGGGGAGCAGGCTGCGCTGCAGGGTCACCGCGACCTCGTGCTCGGCCTGGTGCAGCCGCGCCCGCTGCACCGCCTGCGCGCACTGGCTGGCGATCGTCAGGACCAGGCCGCGCTCGTCCGGCCCGAACGCCGGGTCGGCGGCGAAGCCGAGCCCGATGACCCCGATGGCCCGGCCCGCGACCAGCAGCGGGACGACGGTGCGCACCGGCAGCGGCGGATCACCGGGGCTGGCCCACACCGGTTCCCCGGAGCCGACGACCCGGTCGAGCGGGTAGCCCTCGGGCCCCGAACCCTCGGCGGCGAGGACGTGCAGGTCGCCGTCCTCGTCCGCCAGCAGGACCACGACGGCGTCCGCGCCGATCGCGGAGCGGCCGTGGGCGAGGATGACGTCCGCGACGGAGTCCAGGTCCGTGGCCCGCGACAGCGCGGTGGCGACGGCGCCGAGCCGCTCGGCCAGCCGCCGGCCCTCGGTCTCGGCGACCAGCAGCAACGAGCGGTCGAGCGCCTGGCCGGCCAGCTCCGCGACGGCGAGCACGGCCTCGCGGTCGCTCGCGGAGAACCCGCGCGGCCCGTGGAACCCGACGCCGAGCATGCCCAGGTCCCGCTCGCCCGCCACCAGCGGCAGCCAGCACATCGCCTCGACGCCGATCCGGCCCAGGCCCGGGACCGCCTCCGGGTACCGCTCCTGCCACTCCGCCTCGGACTCGCACCACACGGCCCGCCGCCGACGCACGGCCTCGGGCCCGGGGAGGTCCGCGGCGAGCGGCACGGACGACGGCGACGGCTGGTCCCAGCCGTGCAGCGCGAGCAGGTGCAGAGTCTCGCCGCGCAGCTGCCAGAGCCCCGCGACCGGCGCGTCGAGCAGTGTGACCAGGTGTGCGGTGGCGATCCGGGCCACCTCCGACGGCGTCGCGGCCGCCGACATCTCCGCGGTCGCGCGGTGCAGCAGGCCGAGTCGGGCGGCGCTGGCCTGCTCCTGCTCCAGCAGCCGGGCGTTGTCCACAGCGAGCGCGGCCCGCCGGGCCAGCTCGCCGACCAGCACGACATCGGCGTCGCCGAACACCGGGGAGCCGCCGGTGCGGGCGAGGCCGGCCATGCCGAGCGTCCCGCCGCGGGCGCGCAGCGGGACCAGCATCGTCGAGTGCACGCCGGCCCGCTCCCAGCCCTCGCGCTCCTTGGGCGGCAGGTCCGCCAGGATCGCGGCCAGCTCGTCGGGGCCCTGGACGGTCGGCCCGTCGTCGGACCCGACACCGCGGATCGGCAGCGACGCCAGCTCCGGCAGCTCGCCCTCCAGCCCCGGGTCCGCGGCCGCGACCACCCGCACCGAGCTCACCGCCGGCCAGTCGTCGAACACCCGGACGAAGTCCGCCAGC
The DNA here is from genome assembly GCF_039531635.1 of Pseudonocardia ailaonensis. NCBI lineage: Bacteria > Bacillati > Actinomycetota > Actinomycetes > Pseudonocardiales > Pseudonocardiaceae > Pseudonocardia > Pseudonocardia ailaonensis. The sequence continues at coordinate 161,823 of NZ_BAAAQK010000024.1, forward strand.
CCCTCGTCGACGATCGTCCGGGCCAGGGTGCCGAGCCGGTCCGCCTGGGTGATGCCACGGTCCAGGGCCTCACCGAGCTGGGCGTAGAGCTGGTGGCGGCGTTGCTCGGTGTGCCGGTCGTCGATGTCCAGGCAGCCGCCCGCATAGCCGACCGGGCGCTCGCCCTCCTCGCCGCCGACGGGCGCGCCGCGGTCCAGGACCCAGTGGTAGCGGCCGTCGGCGCTGCGCAGCCGGTACTCCACCTCGAACGGCGCCCCGGCCCGCGTCGCCGCCTCCACGACGGAGCGGTAGCGCTCGCGGTCGTCCGGGTGGATGCGCTCGCGCCACTCCAGGCCCAGCTCACCGACGGTGTCCGTGGCGCCGGTGAAGTCCAGCCAGCCGCGGTTGACGAACACGCGGTGCCCACCTGCGTCATCGACCCAGATGAGGGCGGGGGTCGAGTTCGCCATGGCGCGGAACCGCAGCTCCGCTCCCCGTCGGACGCGCCCGAGGTGCAGGTGGTTGGCCACGCGGGCCAGCAGCTCGCGCGCGGAGAAGGGCTTGACCAGGTAGTCGTCCGCGCCCGCGGCGAGGCCCTCGACGGCCGCCTCCTCACCCGCCCGCGCGGACAGCAGCACCACCGGCAGGCCGGCCGTCCGGGAGTCGGCGCGCAGGGCGCGGAGCAGCTCGATGCCGTCGATCCCGGTCATCATGACGTCCGAGACGACCAGGTCCGGTGGGTCCGAGCGGGCCACGTCGAGGGCCTCCGCCCCGCCCGCGACCGTCTCGACCTCCCAGCTCTCGCTGAGCAACGTGCGCAGGTGGGCGCGCATGTCCGGGTCGTCGTCGACGACGAGCACCCGCCCGCGCGAGGGGTCCAGCACCGCGGGCGGCGGTTCCACGGGATCGTCCGAGGGCGCGGGCGACCAGCGAAGGGCCTCCGCCACATAGGGTTCGGCGGTCTCCGGCCGGGGGTGCGGGGTGGCACTCGCGCGGCCGGTGGCGATGTTCTCCACCGGCAGGTGGGCGAACCCGAGCGGCAGCCGGACGGTGAAGGTGCTGCCGACCTCCGGGGTGCTGGCCACCTCGACCGTCCCGCCGTGGACGTCGACGAGCTGCCGGACGAGCGCCAGCCCGATCCCGCTGCCCTCGTGGGAGCGGGCGCGCGCCGACCGGACCCGGTGGAAGCGCTCGAACAGCCGCGGCACCTCACCCGCCGGGACGCCCGTGCCGGTGTCCGCCACCCGCAGCACGAACCGGTCGCCCTCGAGCCGCGTGCTCACCCGCACCCCGCCGTCCAGGGTGAACTTGAGCGCGTTGCTCAGCAGGTTGAGGACGACCTTCTCCCACATGTCCTGGTCGACCCAGACGGGCCGGCCGGACGCGGGCGACTCGACGTCGAGCCGCAGCCCCGCCCGCTCGACGGGCTCCCGGAACACCGCGGCCAGCTCGGCGGTGAGCGAGCCGAGATCGATCGGGGCGAAGGTGGCCTCGGAGCGGCCCGCCTCCAGCCGGGACACGTCGAGGAGCGTGTTGACCAGCTTGACCATCCGCTGGGCACTGCGGTGCGCGACGTCCGCCTCGTGCCGGACCCGGGGGTCCGCCGAGCCGCGCAGCTGCTCCAGCGGGCCGATGATCAGCGCCAGCGGGGTGCGGAACTCGTGGCTGACACCGGTGAAGAACTCGGTGCGGGTGCGGTCGAGGCGGCGCAGCGAGTCCACCCGCTCCCGCACCTCGTCCGACGACCGGGCGGCGGTCACCGCGGCGTCGACGTGTGCGGCGAGCAGCTCCAGGAACGCGAGGTGCTCCTGATCCAGCGGCCGCAGCGGTGCCGCGCCGAGCAGGATCCGCAGCCGCCCGGTCAGCGCGACGGGCAGCGCGTACCCGTCCGCGTGGCGCACGACGACGCCGGACGGGGCTCCCAGCAGCGCCTGCAGTGCCGGGTCGGGCACCCGCAGGCCGGCGCGGACGGGAGCCGGGCCGCCGTCGTCGAGAAGGGCGAAGGCGACGTCCGGTGCGCCCTCGAGCAGCGCCGCCACGTGCGCGACGACGTCGCCGCCGGGCACGGTCTCGCGCGCGAGACCGGAGAGCCGGGCGAGCAGCGCGGCCCGCCGGGCGGCGACCACCTCGGCCGTCCGCTCGGTGGTCACGGTGAACACGCCGTCGACCCGGCCGCCGGGGCCGCGGACGGGGCTGTGCGCGTAGCTCCAGAAGGCCTCCTCGGGCCCGGCGCCCCGGTCGAGGACGAGCGGGGCGTCCGTCTTGACCACGGCCTCGCCGGTCTGCCGGACCTGCTGCACCGCGGTCCGCACCCGGTCCCACGCCTCCGGCCACACCTCCGCGCCGGGCCGGCCGAACGCGGCGGGATGCTTGGCGCCCAACGCCTCCGCGAAGGCGTCGTTGTAGACGAGGCAGTGCCGCGGGCCCCAGAACAGGGCGAGCGGGTGCGGGGAGTCGAACGCGAGATCGAGCGCGGAGCGCAGCTCGGCGGGCCAGCCCCGCGGGTCCCCGAGGGGGGACGCACCGTCGAGGGTCGCGAGGAGCCGCCGGACGCCGGGGGTTTCGCGCTCCGACACCGTGCTCCTCCCCGTCCGAGTCGGCCCCAGCCTGCCAGGTCGCGCGGCGCCCGGCGAACGCTGGCCCGACGGGCGGCCGACGAGCTGCGGCCCGTGCGAGCACCGTCGTGCACGCCGACCGGGCCCGCGGCGCCGCGACCGCCCGGCGTTCGACAGGTCCCGCGCGTGGACCCGCCGACGCCGCGGCGGTCAGCGGTGAGCGGCCAGCCAGGCGCGCAGGTCGGCGATCGGTCGGTCCCGCTCGGGCTCGTTGTAGATCTCGTGCCAGAGGCCCTCGTACAGCTCGAGGGTGACGTCGTCGGAACCGAGCAGCTCCGCGAGCCGGCGGGTGGCGGCGGGCTCGGTCAGCCTGTCCAACAGACCGTGCTGCAGCAGCACCGGCATCCGCAGCGCGCCCGCACCCTCCATCAGCCGGTCCATGGCGGCGAACATCCGCGCGCCCAGCCGCAGCGTCGGATTCCCCTGGTACACCAGCGGATCCGCCTTGTAGGCGGCGACGACGGCCGGGTCCTTGCTGATGAGGTTCGCGTCGATCCCGGTGGGGCGCACGGCCGGCAGCACCCGCGACACCGCGGTCAGCACCGGCACGAGCGCCTGCGGGACCACGGAGTTCGACAACGCCGGCGCCGAGAGCACCAGGCCCGCAAGGGGTTCCGGGTGCGCCTCGGCGTAGGCGAGGGCGATGTGCCCGCCCATGCTGTGCCCCAGCAGGAACACCGGCAGCCCCGGATGGCGGGCCTGCGCGTGCAGCCGCAGCAGGTCGAGGTCCGGGACCCAGTTGCCGTGGTCCCCGTCGACGCGGCGGCCCTCCGACAGGCCGTGGCCGTGGTGGTCCGGGGCGTAGACCGCCCAGCCGTCCTCGACGAGCAGCTCGGCGAGGTGCGCGTACCGGCCGGAGTGCTCGCCCAGGCCGTGGCTGATCAGCAGGATCCCGGTGGGCCGCACCGGGAGCCAGGCGCGCCAGAAGATCTCGGCGCCGCCGGACGCCGGGAGCCGGCCCTCCGCCGTCTCCGTCATCGAGCGCTCATCGGGCCGTGACGGGACCGGGCAGCGTGACGTCCCTGCGGGCGTCCGCCTCCTCGCCCAGCCGCACGTCCAGGGGCTCGCCCTCCTGGGCCACCACCGTGTACGCGCCCGCGTCGAGATCGGTGAAGCGGTACCCGCCCGTCGCGTCGGTGCAGACGGTCGCGACCAGCTCGCCGTCCTGCAGCAGCGTCACGGCCACACCGGCCGCCGGCCCCTTCGGCCCGGAGACCGTGCCCGCGACCGCGCAGGCCCGCAGCAGGTGCACCTCGACGTCGGTACCGGTCGCCGCGGCGGTCACCGCGACCACGCCCGACTGGTGTCCCTCCGCGGAGGCGACCAGCACGTACCCGCCGGGGCGGGGCGCGGTGAGGTCGCCGCGGCCCTCGGCGTCGGTGCGGGCCGCGGCGGTCTCGCGGCCCCGGGCGTCGAGCAGGGACACGGCGGCCCCGGCGACCGGGGACTCGTGCCGGAAGACCCGGAAGCGCACCGGCACCGGATCGGTCGGCTCCGCGGCCGCCTCCTCCGCGGAGTGGTCCACGGACATGTCGACGACCGGTGCGGCGCCGGGCCGCGGGTTCGGGTCCGCGAAACCGAGGGTGCGCAGCAGCGCCAGATCGACGGCGGCGTGCTCGGCCGCGCGGGCGTCCTCGTCGAGCGCGGCGTCGGGAGCGCGGTGACGTCCGGGGATGGCGATGATCGTGTCCTCGTTCGTGCCGGTGGGGTCCGTGCTGGTGGAGAGGGGGGAGATGCTGCGGGGGGTGGGCCGGGGGCGCGGGGCCGGGGAGGGTGCCTGCGCCGCGACCACGGGGGACGCGGCCGGGGCGGCCTCCACCTCGGGGCGCGCCGCCGGAGCGACCTCCGGCTCGGCCGCCGCAGAGTCCACGGCTGTAGTCCCGGCAGCAGTGGTGTCGTCAGTGACCTCCGGCTCGGCGATCACAGGCTCGACCGCGGCGAGCCCGGCGCCACCGGCGAACCCGGGCCGAACGGCCGCTGGCTCGACGGCAGCGACGGGGGCGACCGCCGGCTCGGCAGCCTCGACGATCCCGGCGGTCACAGGCTCGGCTGCCGCAGGCTTGGTAGCAACGGGTTCGGTGGCAGTGGGTTCGGCAGTCACAGGCTCGGCGGTCACGGACTCGGCGACAACGGCCTCGGCCTTCTCGTCCTCCTCGGCCGATGCCTGCCCGGGCACCTCGGCGACCGCCGGCCGGCTCGCCACCGCGCGCAGCGTGGGCCGCTCGGCCTTCTCCGCCAGGTCGGCGCCACCCCGCACGATCGCGAGGACCGGCCGCGGCTGGTCCCGGGTCACCCCGTCGCGCGGCTCCGGGACGGCTGCCTCGCGCACGGCGGGCTCCGGATCCGCCGTCTCCCGCAGCGCGGGCTCCGACACGGCGACCTCGCGCACCGCGGCACCCGGGACGACTGCCTCGGGCCCGGCCGGTCCGGGCGCCACGGCCTCGGGCCGGCGCTCCCCGGAGTCCTTGTGCTCCTTGGCGTCCCGGTCGGGTCGCACCGCGCCGAAGGCCCGCCCCATCGCCCCGGCGACCAGCGCCGCGGAGCCGACGATGCCACCGGACCGCGGACCGTCCCCATCGGACGGACGGGGTGAGGGTGCGGAAGCCTGCGTCCCACCGGTTCCCGGCTCACCGCGCCGCAGCGCCTCCGCGCGGGCGACCGCCTCGGCCACCGCCGGGCTCACGATGCCCTTCGCGGGCGGCTGCTCCGAGCCCGCCGGTACGGGCGGGACCACGGACGTCACCCGGGCGACCAGCGCGGGATCCACCGACGACCGGCGCTGGGGCCGCGGGCGCGGCGGCGCCTCCACCGGCCGCCCGTCGACGAAGCCGCGGGTCCACGGCGGGCCGACCGGGCCGGCGTCGATCTGCTCGGCCGAGGGCCGGGCGATCGCCGGCTCCTCCTTCGGTGCGGGATCGGCCACGAGCTCGGCGGCGGCCGTGGGCTCCGCCACAGCGGGTTCCGCCTCCACCACGGGCTGGCCCGCGGGCGGCGTGGTGCGGTCCCGCACCAGGTCCCCGACGGTGCGGCCGGGTGCGGCCGGCGCGGCGGCCGGCTCCGCGGGGGTGTCGCCCTCACGGCCCCGGCGCACCGCCGCGACGACGATCCCCGCCGCCAGCAGCACGAGCAGGACCATGACCACCAGGGCCCACGTGCTCATCTCGGCTCTCCTCGCGCGATCCGGCGAGCCGGCCCGCGCAGGACTCCACGCGCCCTCGACGGGCGCGCTCCCGAGGGCCGCGGCTCGTCGGCAGACCGTAGCACCGGAGGCCTCCGGTGCCCGGTTCGTCGACCGGTCAGCGGCGTGTCGCCCTACCCGGCATCGGCGCAGCTCAGCGCCCCGCCGTGATTGACCCGCGCCACATCGGGAACGATTCCGAACGTGGCGATCGATCCCGACCTGGCGGAGCTGGCCGCGGCGCACGGCGTCGCGACCGGGTACAACGACGGCGACCGGCGGCCGGTGGAGGTCGACGAGGAGGTGATCGTCGAGGTCCTGGGCCTGCTGGACGTCGACGCGAGCACCCCCGCGGCCCGCACCGAGGCCCTGGCCCGCACCCGCGCCGAAGCCGCCCGCGGCCTGCTGCCCGGCACGATCGGCACCCGCACCGACCTCACCTACCCCCTGCCCGCCCCGGGCACCCTCACCGCGGAGGACGGCAGCGTCCGCGAGGTCACCGAGCTGTCCGGCCTCGAACCCGGCTGGTACCGGCTGACCGTTCCGATGCTCGACTCCGCAGGCTCCGCCTCGGCCGCGCAGCAGCAGGTCACGGTCGTCGTCGCCCCGGCCACGCTCCCGGCGACCCCGCGCTCCTGGGGCTGGATGCTGCAGCTCTACGCCCTGCACTCGCAGCAGAGCTGGGGCATCGGCGACCTCGGCGACCTGCGGGACTTCACCGCCCACGCCGCGGAGCAGGGCGCCTCGGCCATCCTGCTCAACCCCCTGCACGCCATCACCCCGGTCCCGCCTGTGCAGCCCAGCCCGTACACGCCGTCGAGCCGCCGGTTCACCACACCGCTCGCCCTGCGCGTCACGGACCTGCCGGAGTACGCGGCCGCGGACGCCGCGACCCGCGCGGAGGTGGACGCGCTGCGCCCCGAGACCGTCGGGGACCGGATCGCCCACGACCGGGTGTGGGCCGCCAAGCGCTCGGCCGCGGAGCTGCTCTGGCGCGCGGCGGGGCGTCCGGAACCGGTCGACCCGTCGCCCGACCTGGTCGACTTCGCGACGTACTGCGCGCTCGCCGAACGCTTCGGCGGCCGCTGGTCGCTCTGGCCGGAGGAGCTGCGCCACCCCGGCAGCCCCGCGATCGCGGAGCAGGACCTCGGCCCGCGGATCGCCTTCCACGGCTGGCTGCAGCAACGCGTCGGCGAGCAGCTCGCGAGCGCCCGCGAGGCCGCCCGCGGGATGGCGCTCGGCGTGATCGGCGATCTCGCGGTCGGATGCGATCCCGAGGGTGCGGACGCCTGGGCGCTGCAGGACGTCCTGCGTCTCGACGTCACCGTCGGTGCCCCGCCGGACGCCTTCAACCAGCGCGGACAGGCGTGGGGGCTGCCGCCGTGGCGCCCCGACCGCCTCGCCGAGACCGGGTACGCGGCCTACCGCGACATGCTCCGCGCCCTGCTCGGCAACGCCGACGGCCTGCGCATCGACCACGTCGCCGGCCTTTTCCGGCTCTGGTGGGTCCCGCCGGGCCGCACCCCGGACCGCGGCACCTATGTCCACTACGACGCCGCCGCCATGCTCGCCGTCCTCACCCTGGAGGCCTCCCGCGCGGGCGCCGCGGTGATCGGCGAGGACCTCGGCACGGTCGAGCCCGAGGTCACCGAGGCCCTCCACAGCCGCAACATGCTCGGCTCGACGGTCCTGTGGTTCGCCCGCGACCTCGACGACCGGCTGATGCCGCCCGCCGAGTGGCCCGAGGAGGCCGTCGCCACGATCTCCACCCACGATCTCCCGACGGCCGCCGGCTTCCTCACCGGCGAGCACGTCCGTGCCCGGGCCGACCTCGATCTCCTCGACGACGTCCCGGCCGAGGAGCGCCGCGCCGCCGCGGACCGCGAGGAGCTGGTCGGGCTCCTGGTGGCGGAGGGCCTGACCTCGGCCGACGCGCCAGACGAGGAGCTCGTCGTCGCGATGCACTCCCTGCTCGCCGGCAGCCGCTGCAGGCTCGTCCTCGCCAGCCCCTACGACGTCATCGGCGAGACCCGCCAGCCCAACCTGCCCGGCACGATCGACGAGTACCCCAACTGGCGGCTGCCGCTCCCCCTGTCGCTGGAGGAGCTCCGGAAGGACCAGCGGGTGACTCGGGTGGTCGCGGCATTGCGCTCCGGGGGCCGCTGAGGCGACGATCACACCCATGCCTTCCCGCGTCCTCAGTGCCGAGGCCCTCACGACCGCCGACCGCGCGGCGGACCTGCTCTGGTCCGCCTGGACAGCAGGCGAGGTGATCGACGAGCTGCCGGACGACGTGCGTCCGGACGACCACGAGGCAGGCTGGGCGGTCCAGCAGCGCATCGCCGAGCGGGCCGGGTCCGCCTACGGCTGGAAGATCGCCGCGACGTCGGCCCCGAGCCAGGCCGTGATCGGGATCGGCACCCCGCTGCCGGGCCGGCTGTTCGACCGCTTCCGCTTCGAGCCGGGCGACACCCTGCCCTCCGCGGGACTGCACATGCGGGTGGTGGAGGCCGAGTTCGCCTTCCGGATGGGCCGCGACGTCCCGCCGGGCGCCTCCCGCGAGGAGGTGCTCGAGGCCGTCGCCGCCATGCACCTGGCCATCGAGGTACCCGACTCCCGGATCCTGCACTTCGCGAAGGCCGGCAGCTCGCAGCTGATGGCCGACGTCGCGTGTGCCGGCCAGTTCGTCCTCGGCCGCGAGGTCGACGGCTGGCGGGAGGCCGAGTTGTCCACATGGCCCGCCACCCTGTGGATCAACGGCGAGATCGCCGCCCGCGGCAACGGAGCCGAGGTGATGGGCGACCCCCGCACCGCCCTGGTCTGGCTGGCCGACGAGCTCACCGCCCTGGGCACCACCCTGAAGGCCGGCGAGATCATCACGACGGGCTCCACCACCCCCGTCCCACCCATCTCGGCAGGCGACTCCGTCCGCGCCGACTTCGGCGACCACGGCGACGTGGAGATCTCCTTCACCTGACCCCGCGGAACATCGACCCACGGGAAACCCACCAACCCCGCGAGTCGGCGCGCGGGCGAAGCCCGCCATCAGGCGGAGTCGAGAGGTCGAAACACACGCTGACGACGCGCGCGAACGTCACATTCGGCCTTCAGAAAGTGCCGACTCGCGGGGTCGGGGTGGGTCAGACGCGGAAGGCGAGGGAGCTGGGCTCGTCCCGGGCCAGCGCCGCCAGGTGCTCGTCGACGTTGGTCATGCCGTGCAGCTCCCGGCCTGCCGCCATGCCCGCGAGCAGCGCCTTCTCGGCGCGCTCGATCTCCTCGGCGGCGTCGATCGCGGCCTCGAACCGCCCGCGGGGCGCGACCGCGATGCCGTCGTCGTCGCCGACCACCAGGTCTCCCGGTGCCACCCGCACCCGCCCGAGCAGCACCTCGCGCCCGAAGGTCCCCGGATCGCGGGTGGTGCCGGACATCGGGGTGGTGCCGCGGGCGTGGACCGGGAGCCCGATCCGGCGCAGGCCGCGCAGGTCCCGGCAGTAGCCGTCGATCACGATGGCGGCCATCCCGCGGCGCTGCGCCTCGGTGGCGAACAGCTCGCCCGACACGGCCTTCTTCAACGAGTTCGTGGCCACGACCAGCACCGACCCGGGCTCCGCCGCGCGCAGCGCACCGAGCATCGGCAGGTGGTCGTCGTAGGCGAGCAGGGTGAACGCCGGCCCGGCGAACGACAGCCCCGGCACCATCGCCCGGATCGCGGGATCGACGACGGGAAGCCCCTTGTCGGCGTCGCAGAGCGAAGAGACCTGGACGGCGCGGAGGCGCTCGATCAACGAGTCCATGCGGACATCCTGCTACCGGACGGTGCGGAGCGCTCCGGGCAGGAGGTCCACGCGCACGTCCGCGCCGGCCGCGAGCTCGAGCACCTCGCCGTCGACCTGCAGCGGCATCGGATCCACCGTGCGGAACGCGTACTCCCGCACGCTCGGCTGCCGCCCGAGCCCGCGGAGGGCGGCCCGCGCGGCGGTGAGGGCGGTGCGCAGCTTGGAGCGGTGCCGGATCAGCACGACCTCGAACTTCCCGTCGTCCGGCAGGCCCTTCTCGCTGAGCGTGGCGTACTTGGCCATCTCCGGGATGTTGGCGAACACGAGGCTGTCGAACGTCTCGCTCCGCCCGCCGACCTCGATGGTGAACGGATGGAACGCGGAGAAGGTCCGGACCGTCGTGAGGATCTCGCGGAACGAGCCCTTGCCGCCGCGTTCCAGCTCGAGGGCCACGACAGGCGTGATCCCCAGCCCGATGTAGGAGTGGGCGTGCCGCGGCTCCTCGCCCTCGACGCTCAACCGCAGGACGTCGAGCCGCTCGGTGTCCCCCTCGGCGATCGCGTCGAGCAGCGGCCTGCGGGCCACGACCCGGCGATGGTCGTTCGCGTTGCCCGCGGCGAGCACCGCGGCCGACGCTGAGGTGTCCCCGGCCTTCAGCAGCCCGTCGACGACCTCGTTGTACCCCCCGTCGCCGCTGACCGAGACGAGGAGCGGCGCCCCCGACGGGGCCTCCTCCCGTGCGATCTCCCGCGCGTGCCCGGCGTACTCGGTCGGCCGCAGCTCCACGGGCAGGCCGGCGGCCCGCTCGGCGAGGCCGGACTTGAGCTCCTCCGCGCGCTGCTGTGCGTCACCGGTGCTGTTGGGGTTGAACACGACCACGACCCGGTCGAAGGCGCTCGCCACGCCGCGAGACTACGGGCGGAACGCGCATTCTGCCGGGTTCGGCGACGCGGCCGTGATGGCACGATGGCCGGATGGAGTCCGCCCGCCTCGACCGTTGGCTGTGGTCGGTCCGCCTGGCCAAGACCCGTTCGGACGCCGCCGCGGCCTGCCGGGGCGGCCACGTGCGCGTCAACGACCGGCCGGCGAAGCCCGCGACGACCGTCCATCCGGGCGACGAGGTGCGGGCGCGGGTGTACGAGACGACCCGGATCGTCGAGGTCACGAAGGTGATCGACAAACGGGTCGGCGCCCCCGAGGCCCAGGCCTGCTACCTCGATCACACCCCGCCCCCGCTGCCGAAGGAGGCCCGCCCGGTCTTCGCGGTGCGAGACCGCGGCACCGGCCGCCCGACGAAGCGGGAACGCCGCATGCTCGACCAGCTCGGTGCCCTCCGCACCTCCCGCGACGCCCTCGACGAGGACTGACCGCGCCCGCACCGTGGAGCCATGACACCCGTCCGGGGCCCCACGAGGTGCAGTAGGGAGCCACACTGCCGGTTCCGAGGGCATCTGGCGTGCGGTGTGGAGCCACAATGCCGGTTTCGACGACGTGGGCGTGCGTGAGACGCACCCGGGGCTGTGGGCGATGATGAGGGTATGTACGACCTGCTCTTCCGGCACGTCCTGCGCCGTATCCCCGCCGAGCCGATCCACGGTGTCGCGTTCGGGGCGATCCGGGGTGTCGCCGGCTCCCGGCTGACGGGCCCGCGGGTCCGCACGCTGCTCACCGCGACGGATCCGGTGCTGCGCACGCGGGTGTTCGGAGTGGACTTCCCGAACCCGCTCGGCCTCGCCGCCGGATTCGACAAGGATGCCAAGGGCCCGGTGGCCCTCGGCAACCTCGGCTTCGGTTTCGTCGAGCTCGGCACGATCACCGCACGCCCGCAGCCCGGCAATCCGAAGCCGCGTCTGTTCCGGCTGCCGGACGACAAGGCGCTCGTGAACCGCATGGGGTTCAACAACTCCGGCGCCGACGCCGTCGCCGCCCGGCTGACGGCCCTGCCGCGCGAGGGCCGACCGGTCATCGGGATCAACATCGGCAAGAGCAAGGCCGCCTCGCCCGATCGGGCCGTGGACGACTACCGGCACAGCGCCCGGGTGCTCGGCCCGCACGCCGACTACGTCGTGGTGAACGTCAGCTCCCCCAACACCCCCGGCCTGCGCGACCTGCAGCAGGTCTCGGTCCTGTCGCCGCTGCTCGAGGCCGTCCGCGAGGAGCTCGTGGCCGCGGTCCTCGGCCGCACCGTTCCCCTGCTCGTCAAGATCACCACCGACCTTGCCGACGACGAGGTGGAGGCCGTCGCCGACATGGCCGTCGACCTGGGGCTGGACGGGGTGGTCGCCACGAACACCACCATCTCCCGTGAGGGTCTCCGCACGCCGAAGGCGGAGGTCGACGCCCTCGGCGCCGGCGGTGTCTCCGGCCTGCCCCTCGCCGAGGTGGCCCACGCGGTCGTCGGCAGGCTCCGCAACCGGCTGGGCGCCGAGCGCACCATCATCTCCGTGGGTGGCATCTTCACCGGCGAGGACGCGTATCACCGCATCCGGGCCGGCGCCTCGCTCGTCCAGGCGTACACGGGCTTCATCTACGGAGGAGCCACCTGGCCCCGCCGCGTCAACCGCGACCTGGCCGCCCTCCTCCGCCGCGACGGCCAGCAGAGCGTCGCCACGGCCGTCGGCACCGCCCCCACTCCCTGAGCGAACGGCACTCTCGCTCACTAGGTATGAGCGGGAGTGCCGTTCGCTCACACAAACGCCAAAGGTGCCGGGAACACGCACCCTGACCCGGAAATGCAGAAAGGCCCCGCAGCAATGCTGCGGGGCCTTCCCGGAATGTTTGATGTCGGCGGCGACCTACTCTCCCACACCCTGGCGAGTGCAGTACCATCGGCGCTGGAGGGCTTAGCTTCCGGGTTCGGGATGGGACCGGGCGTTCCCCCTCCGCCATAACCACCGACAACACTATTCACCGATCCCCCAACCTTCCCCCACACAACAAAAAAGGGGGAAAACCCAGGGGTTGAACACCAACCACACATCCCCAACCAGGGACAGCAGTCGTGTGCTCAGGGTCACACAGTGGATG
>NZ_BAAAQK010000025.1:0-295055 GCF_039531635.1 Pseudonocardia ailaonensis
TCGGGCCCGCCGAGCTCGGGCCCGCCGCGCTCGGGCAGGGTCGCGCCCGGGCAGGGGCGCCCCCGGCCGAGATGAACGTCAGGCACATTTGATCATGACCGCGAGGTGCCTGAGGTTCATCTCGACTTGACCTGAAGTCGGCTTCAGCTCGTAGCGTTCCGCCCCATGGACGTGAACACCTGGTCGGCGCTGCGCGCGGCCTCGCAGGAGGCGGGGGTGCGGCACGCGCCCGTACCCGCCACGATCCGGCGGATCGCCGGGTTCGCGCGGCCGCATCGCCGTCGGATCGGGCTGTTCGTGCTGTTCAGCGTGGTCGGTGCCGTGCTGACGGTGGCGACGCCGGTGCTCGCCGGGCGGGTCGTCGACGCGATCGACGCCCGCTCCGGGTTCGAGGTCATCGGCGGGCTGGCGGGACTGATCGCCGCGGTCGCCGTCGCCGAGGCGGGGCTGGGGCTCGTCACCCGCTGGTTCTCCGCGACGATCGGCGAGGGCCTGATCCTGCAGCTGCGGACGGCCGTGTTCGACCACGTGCAGCGGATGCCCGTCGCGTTCTTCACCCGGACCCGCACCGGTGCGCTCGTCAGCCGCCTGAACAACGACGTGCTCGGTGCGCAGCGGGCCTTCTCCGACACCCTGTCCGGGATCGTCGGGAACGTGGTCACGCTCGTCCTCACGCTGGTCGTGATGCTCACGATCTCGTGGCAGGTCACGCTGCTCGCGCTCCTCCTGCTGCCCGTGTTCGTGATCCCGGCCCGGCGGATGGGCCGCCGACTCGCCCGCCTGCAGCGCGAGGCCGCGGACCACAACGCCGCCATGAGCACCCAGATGACCGAGCGTTTCTCCGCGCCGGGCGCCACGCTCGTCAAGCTGTTCGGGCGGCCCGCCGAGGAGTCCGCGGAGTTCGCCGCGCGGGCTGGGCGGGTGCGGGACATCGGGGTGCGGTCGGCGATGGTCCAGTGGGTGTTCGTGACGGCGTTGACGCTGGTCTCGGCGCTGGCCCTCGCCCTGGTGTACGGGGTCGGGGGGTCGCTGCTGAGCGCCGGCGAGGTCGTCTCGCTCGCCCTGCTGCTGACCCGGCTGTACGCGCCGCTGACCGCGCTCGCCGGGGCGCGGGTGGAGGCGATGGGGGCGGTCGTGAGCTTCGAGCGGGTGTTCGAGGTGCTGGATCTCGTCCCCATGATCGACGAGCCCGCCGCGCCCCGGCGGCTGCCCTCCGGCCCGCTCGAGGTCCGGTTCTCCGGGGTCGGCTTCGCCTATCCGTCCGCCGACAAGGTCTCGCTCGCCTCGCTCGAGGAGGTCGCCACCCTGGACACCCGCGGCGGCTCCCCGGTGCTCCACGACCTCTCGTTCACCGTGCCGGCCGGGACCATGACGGCGCTGGTCGGCAGCTCGGGGGCCGGGAAGTCGACCATCGCCCAGCTGCTCGCCCGGCTGTACGACGTCGACTCGGGATCGGTGTCGCTCGGCGGCGTGGACGTGAAGGACCTGCGCGCGGCGGATCTCCATGGCGACGTGGGGTTCGTGACGCAGGACGGGCACCTGTTCCACGACACGATCCGCGCCAACCTGCTGCTCGCCGCGCCGGGCGCCTCCGAGGACGCGCTGTGGGACGCGCTGCGCCGGGCCCGCCTGGAACCGCTGGTCAGAGGCTTGGACGACGGCCTGGACACCGTCGTCGGGGAGCGGGGGTACCGCCTCTCGGGCGGGGAGCGGCAGCGGTTGACGATCGCGCGGCTGCTGCTCGCGAAGCCGCGGGTGGTGGTGCTCGACGAGGCGACCGCGAGCCTGGACTCGACCTCGGAGGCCGCGGTGCAGGCGGCGCTGGGCGAGGCCCTCGCCGGCCGGACCGCGCTCGTGATCGCCCACCGGCTCTCCACGATCCGCGACGCCGACCAGATCCTGGTGATCGAGGACGGGCGGATCCTGGAACGGGGCACCCACGGCGAGCTGCTGGGCACGGGCGGCCGCTACCTCGAGCTCCACACCACCCAGTTCGCCGCCGCCTGAGCCCCGCCGCCCCGACCCTCGTGAGTGGCAATAGCCGCCATAGCGACTATTGCCACTCACAGGAGGGTTTCTATCCCGTCGAGGAGGCGGGCGAGGCCGGTCTCGAAGATCTCGTCGAGGTCGAAGTCGATCTCTTGGCGCAGGAAGACCCGGACGGAGGTCGGGAAGGCGCCGGACTCCATGACCGCACGGGTCTCGGCCTCGCGGGCGATCAGCCAGTCCGCCGGGCTGGTGCCGGTCTCCGCGGCCTCCCGGTGCTCGATCTCCAGGCTCGAGGCCCAGCCGTGCACGAACCCGAACAGAGCCAGGTGCAGGCGGAAGATCGTGGGATCGTCCAGGCCCGCACCGCTGAGCGCGCGCAGGTTCCACTCCGAGTAGGGCATCTGGTTGACGCCGGCGGACGGCCTGGTCAGCGACGCGGTGCGGGCCAGCCAGGGGTGCCGGCGGTACATCGCCCACAGGCTCCGGCTCGACAGCTCCAGCTGGGCGCGCCAACCCTCGGGCGGGACCGCGGGCAGCGGGCGCTCCCCGAACACCGCGTCCCGCATGAGCAGCAGCAGCTCCTCCTTGCCGGGGACGTGCCGGTAGAGCGACATCGCCCCGGCCCCGAGCGCGCTCGCGACCCGGCGCATCGACAGCGCGTCGATGCCCTCGGCGTCGACGATCACGATCTCCGCCCGGACGATCCGTCCGCGGCCGAGCTCCGGTTCGGGTTCCGGGGCGCCGGAGCCCGTCTCGACCACCGTGCCGACGCCCGGCACGACCCGCACCAGGCCTTCCTGGCGCAGGGCCGCGATCACCTTGCTGGCCGTGGCCATCGCGATGCCGAACTCGGCGACGATCGTGCGCGTGGAGGGCACCCGCTCCCCCGGTGCCAGCTCACCGGCCTCGATCCGCGCCCGGATGACCTCCACGACGCGCCTGTACGGCGGTGCCGTCACCGCGCCTCCCCTCGTCCGCACTAGTACACCACGCCGGTGCCCTAGTGCACTAGTACGGTTTGCCCGTTGTTCTGATTGTTGCAGGAAAAAGGCTTGGCGAACACCTGCGTACGTCGTACTCTCTGCTGCATCACCTATGGAAGGGAGCACGGCCATGACCACCGTTCTCGTCTCGGGCGCCGGCATCGCGGGCCCGGCCCTGGCGTACTGGCTGCACCGCCACGGCAGCACCGTCACCGTGGTCGAGAGCGCCCCGGCGCCCCGGCCCGGAGGGCAGACCGTCGACCTGCGCGGTGCCGGCCGCGAGGTCGTCGAGCAGATGGGGCTCATGCCCGCGATCCGTGAGGTCGCGATGGAGCAGGAGGGCATCGCGTACGTCGACGCCTCGGGCGCGCACGTGGCCGAGATGCCGGTCGATGCGTTCGGCGGCGAGGGGATCGTCTCGGAGATCGAGATCCTGCGCGGCGACCTCGCCCAGGTCCTGCTCGACGCGACGCCGGACGTCGAGTACGTCTACGGCCGCCGGGTCACCGCGCTCACCGACCGGGCCGACGACGTGGAGGTCACCTTCGACGACGGCACCGTCCGCACGTTCGACCTGGTCGTGGGCGCGGACGGCCCGCACTCGGGGATCCGGCGGCTCGCCTTCGGCCCGGAGGAGCAGTTCGTGAAGCCCCTCGGCGGGTACACGGCGTGGTTCACCGCGCCCGATCCGGTCGGCCTGAACGGCTGGTACGAGATGTACAACGAGCCGGGCCGGGTCGCGTCGATCCGCCCGGACAGCACGGCGGGGCGAGCCAAGGCGGGCCTGAGCTTCCTGTCGGACCCGATCCCCTACGACCGCCGCGACATCGACGCCCAGCGCGCGCTGCTCGCCGCCCGGTTCGCGGGCATGGCCTGGGCCACCCCGGAACTCGTCGAGGCCGCCCGTACGGCCGACGACCTGTACCTCGACAGCGTCGGGCAGATCCGGATGGACCACTGGACGCGCGGACGGGTCGCCCTGGTCGGCGACGCCGGCTACTGCCCCACGCCGCTCACCGGCCTCGGGACGACCCTCGCGCTGGTCGGCGCGTACGTCCTGGCGGGCGAGCTGTCCCGCACACCCGACCACCGGGTGGCGTTCGCGGCCTACGAGGAGCGGATGCGGCCGTTCGTGAAGGAGGCGCAGACGCTCCCGCCCGGCGGCTTCACCGGATACTGCCCGAAGACCCGCGGCGCGATCCGGATGCGGGTGCTCACCACGAAGGCGATGGTCAGCCGCTGGGGGCAGCCGATCGCGAAGAAGCTGTTCTTCTCCCGGTCGAAGGCGATCGAGCTGCCGGACTACTGCGGGATCAGCGCCTGAAGTCGTCCGGGGAGACGTCGTCGAGGAAGTCCCGGAACTCCTGGACCTGCTCCTCCGGCGGGGCCGCCGAGCCCTCGACGGGGAAGACCTCCGAGACGTCCTGACCCACGTCGTCGAGGATCTCGTCGGCGACGCCGATCGGCAGGTCCTCCCGGACGGCGACGGCCAGCGCGTCGCTGGGGCGGACGGAGACCCGGAGATCGTTGTCCAGCACCAGCTCGGCCGAGTAGACGCCGTCGACGAGGGCGGTGATCTCCGCCCCGACCAGCCGGCTGCCGAGCGCCTCGACCACCGGCAGCAGCACGTCCTGGCTCACCGCGGTCTCCTGGTCGGCGCCCTCGCGTTTGCCCACCGAGATCACCTCGGCCTGCTGGGCGCGCAGGAAGACGGGCAGGCAACGGTCGCCGTCCACCTCCCCGAGGACCAGGACCGGTTGCCGGCTCCGTGCGTGGACGACCAGCCTGAGCACCCGCATCGGCCTCATCCGTCCAGTGTGCTGGCTCACACGAGATCGGGCTGTCTCAGTTCGAGACTGCGAGGCTCGGCCGAACTTGTTATAGTTGTTCCATAACAAGATGGAGGTGCGGACATGGACGGGACGAGGCGACGGGCGCTCCTCACCGGACTGCCGTCGGTCGTCGCCGCGGTGCCGGGGATCGTGCTCCTGGCCCGGGCGTGGGACGGGCTCCCGGAGGTCGTGGCGACCCACTTCGGGCTCGGCGGGGCCGCGAACGGCTTCGGCACCCGGGCGACGCTGCTGGGCACGGTGATCGTGCTGCCCCTGGTGCTGGGCGGGCTGTTCGGCCTGATCGGGGCCATGACGCCGGGCCGGCGGGGAGCCGGGTTCGATCCGGCGAAGATCCTCGGCGCGGCGAGCTGGGCGGGCGGGGGCCTGCTCGGCACCATCGGGGTGCTGCTCGTGCTGGCCAACCGGACCGCCACGGCGGAACGGCTGCCGCTCGGGGGCCTGCTGCTCGGGCTCGGCGTCGCGGTCGCGCTCGGCGTCGTCGGTGCCCTGGTCATGCCGCGCAGCACGCTGCAGCCGGGGGCGGACGTGCCGACGCCGGCGCTGGAGCTGGGCGCCGGGGAGCGGGCGAGCTGGAGCGGCTCGTGCTCGTCGGTGTTCGTCACCGCGCTCGGCGGGGTGCTCGTGGTCGCCGGCCTGCTGCTCTTCTGGGCCACGCCCGGCCCGGCCGGGGCGATCATGGGCGCGGCCGGGCTGCTCGTGCTCCTCTTCGGCTCGGCGCGGACCACCGTGGACCGCCGCGGGCTGACGGTCGGGCTCGGCGTGTTCGGGTGGCCGCGGATCCGCATCCCGCTCGAGGAGGTCGCGTCGGCGTCCACCGAGGACGTCGCGGCCCTGCAGTACGGGGGGCTGGGGTACCGGATCGTGCCCGGCGGGGTGGGCGTGATCGTGCGGCCGGGGCCCGCACTCGTCGTCACCCGGCGGTCGGGGCGGCGGCTGACCGTCACCGTCGACCATCCGGAGACGGCGGCGGCGCTGCTCAACGGCCTGCGCTCACGGGCCGGGTGACGGCCGTGCTGATCAGGGTCGATCCCGCGCGACCGATCCCGCTCGCGGACCAGATCGCGGCCAGCGTGCGGCGCGGCATCGCCGACGGCGCCGTCGCGGCCGGCGAACGGCTGCCGCCGGCCAGGGAGCTCGCCGCCTCGCTCGACGTCAGCATCCACACCGTGCTCGCCGGCTACCAGAAGCTGCGCGACGAGGGCCTGATCGAGCTGCGCCGCGGGCGGGGGGCCACCGTCCGGGCGACCACCCGTCCGGGGCACGCCGCCGTCCTCGAGCTGGCCCGCGGGCTGGTCGACGAGGCGCGGAGACACGGGCTGGGCGACGAGGAGCTCGTCGACCTGGTCCGGACGGCCCTCTAGATTGGTCACCCGATAGCCTCACCCCGACGAGAAGAGGGGTGGAACGCACGTGCGCGGCAACCTGTTCGCGGTGGCGGTGGACCTGGTGGTGCTCACCGTCCGCGACGACCGGCTGCACGTGCTGCTCGTCCGGCGGGGTGAGCGGCCCTTCGAGAGTCACTGGTCGTTGCCGGGCGGTTTCGTCCAGGCGGACGAGGACCTCGGCGACACCGCGGCGCGGGAGCTGGCCGCGCAGACCGGCAGCGCCACGGGCGACGCGGTCTCCGGGCACCTCGAGCAGCTCGGCGGGTACGCCGCCCCGGACCGGGACCCGCGCGGGCGCGTGCTGTCCGTCGGGTACCTGGCGTTGCTGCCGGAGGTCCCCGATCCGGTCGGGCCGCTGCAGGCCGCGTTCCTGCCGGTCGAGGACGTCTACGGGCTGGCCTTCGACCACGACCTGATCCTCGCGGACGGCATCGAGCGGGCCCGGGCGAAGCTCGAGTACACCACCCTGGCCGCCGCCTTCTGCCCGGCCGAGTTCACCGTGACGGACCTGCGCCGGGTCTACGAGGCGGTCTGGCGCACGGAGATCGACCCGCGGAACTTCCAGCGCAAGGTCACCTCGACACCGGGCTTCCTGGTCCCGACCGAGACGAGGGTGACGGGAGGCCGCGGCAGGCCCCCACAGCTCTTCCGCCGAGGCCCGGCCACCACGCTGCATCCGCCGATGCTCCGCGAGCCGGCAGCCGCCCTCTCCTGACCGACCGCGTTAGGGAACCATAACGCGATAATCCGGCCCCGAAATTCGCGTTATGGTTCCATAACGCGACAGAAAAGGGGCGGGGGTTAGAAGCGGGGGTGTTCGCCCTTGAGGGTCACTCTCGAGCCCAGTTCGCCGGTGCCCTCGCCTCGGGAGACCTCGCCGAGGACCCAGGCCGGGACGTGGCGGGCCGTCAGGACGGCGAGGGCGCGGTCCACGTCGTCCGGCGGGAGGACGGCGACCATGCCGACGCCCATGTTGAAGGTCTTCTCCATCTCGACGCGCTCGACGCGGCCGCGGCCGGCGATCAGCTTGAACACCTGGTCCGGGGTCCACGAGCCGCGCTCGGCGGTGGCGACCAGGCCCTTCGGCAGCACCCGCTCCAGGTTGCGGGCGAGCCCGCCGCCGGTGATGTGCGAGAACGTGCGGACGCCGGTCTCCGCGGCGAGGGCGAGGCAGTCCCGGGCGTAGATCCGGGTCGGGACGAGCAGCTCCTCGCCCAGGGTGTGGCCGAACTCCTCGACGTGCCCGTCGAGCGGCATGCGCGCGATGTCCAGCAGCACGTGCCGGGCCAGCGAGTAGCCGTTCGAGTGCAGGCCCGAGGAGCCCATCGCGACCAGCACGTCCCCGGGGCGGACGCGCTCGGGGCGCAGCATCGTCTCGGCGTCGACGATCCCGACGCCGGTGGCCGAGAGGTCGTAGCCGCCGGCCTCCATCAGGCCCGGGTGCTCGGCCGTCTCGCCGCCGAGCAGCGCGCAGCCCGCCTGCTGGCAGCCGTCCGCGATGCCCTTGACGATCGTCGCGATCTGGTTCGGGATGACCTTGCCGACGGCGATGTAGTCCTGCAGGAACAGCGGCTCCGCGCCGCAGACCACCAGGTCGTCGACCACCATGGCGACCAGGTCGAGGCCGATGGTGTCGTGCTTGTCCATCGCCTGCGCGATCGCGACCTTCGTGCCCACCCCGTCCGTGGAGGACGCCAGCACCGGCTCGGCGTACTTGCCGAGCTTCGGGGCGAAGAGGCCGGCGAACCCGCCGATCCCACCGAGCACCTCGGGGCGCGTCGCCTTCTCGGCGTACGGCCGCAGCTGCTCGACGGCCTCCTCGCCCGCCTCGATGTCCACGCCCGCCGCGGCGTAGCTGGCGTGGGGCTGGTGCTGGTCGGATGTGGGCATGGATCGGTCTCGTTCCTGGTCAGCGCGGGGACGCCGGGCGTCCACAGTCGTCGGTGCGCGGGGCACCGGGGAGTCAGGGCCTGCTGAGGGCTTCCGCAGCACCGTAGCCCACGGCGAGCGGGGCCGAGGGATCCCGAACCGGATCGTCCGGTGCGACCGATCCGCTCCGCTGCCCCGCCTCGAGCAGGTGCTTGCCGAGCCGCGCCTCCTCGGGGAGCGGGATCGGGTACTCGCCGTCGAAGCACGCGCAGCACAGCCGGCTGCGGGGCTGCTCGCTCGCCGCGACCATGTTGTCCACGGAGACGTAGGACAGCGAGTCCGCCCCGATGGAGCGGCGCACGCCCTCGGTGTCCAGGCCGGACGCGACGAGCTCGGCGCGGGAGGCGAAGTCGATCCCGTAGAAGCACGGCCAGCGCACGGGCGGCGACGCGATCCGGACGTGGACCTCGAGCGCCCCGGCCTCGCGCAGCATGCGGACGAGCGCCCGCTGGGTGTTGCCGCGGACGATCGAGTCGTCCACCACGACGAGCCGCTTGCCGCGGATCACGTCGCGGAGCGGGTTCAGCTTGAGCCGGATGCCCAGCTGGCGGATGGTCTGCGACGGCTGGATGAAGGTGCGGCCGACGTACTGGTTCTTCACCAGGCCCTGGCCGTAGGGGATACCGGAGCCCTGCGCGTACCCGATCGCGGCCGGGGTGCCGGACTCCGGGACCGGGATCACCAGGTCCGCCTCGACCGGGCTCTCGCTCGCGAGCCGGCGGCCGATCTCGACGCGCGCGGCGTGCACCGAGCGGCCGGCGATCGAGGTGTCCGGGCGGGCCAGGTACACGTACTCGAACACGCAGCCCTTGGGCTCGGGCGCGGCGAAGCGGGAGCTGCGCAGCCCGTCGGCGTCGATCGCGAGCAGCTCGCCGGGCTCGACCTCGCGGACCATCGACGCGCCAACGATGTCCAGCGCCGCGGTCTCGCTCGCGACCACCCAGCCGCGCTCGAGGCGGCCGAGCACCAGCGGGCGCACGCCGTGGGCGTCCCGGGCGGCGTACAGCGTGTTCTCGTCCGCGAACGCGAACGAGAAGGCGCCCCGGACGCGCGGGAGCAGCCGCAGCGCGGCCTCCTCGAGCCCGATGTCGGCGGAGGTGGCGGCGAGCAGCTCGCACACCAGGTCCGAGTCCGTGGTGGCCAGCAGCCGGGAGGCGGACGAGCTCCCGCCCTCCCCGGCGAGCGCGGTGACCTCGTCCCGGAGCTCGGCGGTGTTCACCAGGTTGCCGTTGTGACCGAGCGCGATGCCGCTGCCGGTGGCCGTGGTGCGGAAGACCGGCTGGGCGTTCTCCCAGGTCGTGGACCCGGTCGTCGAGTAACGGCAGTGGCCGACGGCGAGGTGGCCCTTGAGCGAGGACAGCGTCTGCTCGTCGAAGACCTGGCTCACCAGCCCGAGGTCCTTGAACACGACCATCCGCCGGCCGTCCGACACGGCGATGCCGGCCGCCTCCTGCCCGCGGTGCTGCAGGGCGTAGAGGCCGTAGTAGGTGAGCTTCGCGACGTCCTCGCCGGGAGCCCAGACGCCGAAGACGCCGCACTCCTCCTTGGGCGAGTCGTCGGAGACCTCGGGGAGCTCATCGGGGGTGGTGGGTACGGGGCCGGTGTGGAGGTTCCGGTCGGAACTCAACGCACTCGCTCCTCGAATCGGCGGCTCAGGCTACTCGATCGTACGCGCCGGACCGCCCGGAACCGAGTCTCCGGGACGGGCGTCACCGAACCAGCGACCCTGGCCCTGGTCGCACCCGAGCCGGGCCAGCCGTTCGGCCTGGACCTCGGTCTCGATCCACTCCGCGGTGACCTCGAGCCGCAGCGCGTGGGCCATCGAGACCAGCGAGCCGACGATGCTCTCGTCCACCGGGTCCGGACGGTCGTGGCGCAGGCCGTCGATGAACGAGCCGTCGATCTTCAGGGCGTGCACCGGGAGCCGGCGCAGCCACGCCAGGCTGGAGTAGCCGGTGCCGAAGTCGTCCAGCGCGAGCCGCACCCCGGCGGCCCGCAG
Organism: Pseudonocardia ailaonensis; assembly: GCF_039531635.1. Taxonomy (NCBI): domain Bacteria; kingdom Bacillati; phylum Actinomycetota; class Actinomycetes; order Pseudonocardiales; family Pseudonocardiaceae; genus Pseudonocardia; species Pseudonocardia ailaonensis. The sequence goes on from NZ_BAAAQK010000025.1 coordinate 10,139, forward strand.
CGCGCTCAGGGCGTCCATGGAGGCGGGCTCGTCCCCCAGCACCGCCTGCTCGGTGATCTCCAGCTGCAGCCGGTGCGGCGCCAGGCCGGTCTCGGCGAGCACCGACACCACCTCGTCGACGAAACCCTGCTCGGGCAGCTGCACCGGGGAGACGTTCACGCTGACGTACGGGGCCCTGCCGTCCGGGCCGGGCGCCCAGCCGGCGGCCTCCCGGCAGGCCCGGGCGAGGATCCAGCGGCCCAGCGGGACGATCGCGCCGCTGTTCTCGGCGAGCTCGATGAACCGGCCCGGGCCCAGCAGCCCCTGCTCCGGGTGCTCCCAGCGGACGAGGGCCTCGTAGCCGCGCACGACGCCGTCCCCGAGGCCGACGAGTGGCTGGTACCAGAGCCGGAACTGCTCCCGGTCCACCGCCCCGCGCAGGCCCGCGACCAGGGCGAACCGCGCTGCCTCCCCGGCGTCTCGCTCCGGGTCGAACACCGCGCGGGTGCCGCCGCCCTGCGCCTTCGCCCACGACAGGGCGACGCCCGCGGCGCGCTCGAGCTCGGCGGGGCACTCCACCGCCGTACTGCCCTCGGCGATACCGATGCTCGCCGTCACCCCGACCCAGCGGCCGCCCACGTGGAAGGGCGCGGCCAGCGACTCGAGCAGCCGGTCCGCCACCGCACACACCTCCCCCACGCCCTCGGGATCGGTGAGCAGGACCGCGAACTCGTCCCCGCCGGTGCGCGTGACCAGGTGCGGGCCCGCCGCCGTCCGGAGCCGGTCCGCGAGCGCGGCCAGCAGCTCGTCGCCCACGGCGTGGCCCTGCGCCTCGTTGACCCGGCGGAAGTCGTCGACGTCGATCGCGCAGAGGCCGACCCGCGCGGTCCCCGGACCGAACGCCTGCCGCACGGCCTGCTCGGTGAGGTCCCGGTTCGGCAGCCGGGTCAGCCGGTCCCGCGACGACGCCTCGACGAGCCGGGTCCGCAGACGGTAGCGCTCGGAGACGTCCTCGATCACCGCGATCAGATGGCTCGGCCGGCCCGCGGAGTCCCGGATGAGCGAGCCGGTGACGTGACCCCAGACGTGGCCGCCACCGAGCGCGGCGAAGCGGACGTCGATGCTCATCGTGTCCGGTAGGCCCGAGACCAGCCGGCGGTACGCGGAGTCGAACGCCTCGTAGTCGTCCGGATGAACGAACGCCGCCGCCGGGCGGGGCAGCGGCGGGGTCTCCATCAGGCCGAGCATCCTGCAGGCCGCGGGATTGAGGTCGACGACCTCGCCGTCGAGCGTCGCGACCGCGATGCCGACCGGACCCTGCGTGTAGATGGTGCGGTAGTGCGCCTCGCTCTCGGCGAGCGCCCGCTCCACGTTGCGCCGGGCGCGCAGGGTCGCCCGCATCAGGTCCTCCTGGGCCTGGTGCGCGCGGAAGCGCAGGGCGCCGGCGAAGCCCGCCGCCAGCTCGTCCAGGGCCAGGACCAGCCGCAGCCGCTGAGACGGGCCGACGAACCCGAGGGCGGCCGGTGCGGCGTCGCGCAGCAGCCGCAGCGTGCCGGGCAGCACGTCCTCGGGCGCGTCCCCCACGATCCCGGTCCGGTCCCCGCAGAAGCCGGAGGCCGCCAGGTCCGCGCCGATGCCGCGGGCGGCCAGCGGCCAGAACGGCTCCGCGGCCAGGGCGGCACCGAGCCGGTCGAGCAGCACGCCGAGCGTCTCGACGTTCTCGGCGGAGTCCGCGGACGCCTGCGGCAGCAGCTCGGCCCAGCGCGCGGCGAGCTGCACGACCTCGGGCCGCGGCGTGCGCGCCTGCGCCGGGACCGGCCCGACGGATCCGGCCGCGACCCGCCGCAGCGGACCATCCGCGCCCGGAAGGTGACTCACTGCAACCATGCAGCCACCTCCCGTCGCCCGTCGGGTTCACCAGCCTGCCGATCGGGGCAATCTTCGACCTCGTGACGCCGTTTCGCCACCAGGAGGAGACCAGCATCCCCCATTCGGGGACTCAGGTCACCGGTGGGTTCAGCGCAGCGGCAGCAGGGCACCCACCTCGCCGGCCCGCGAGCCGGACGCACTGACCGCACCCGAGGCGACCGCGTCCGCCCAGGTGGAGCGGCCCGTCGCCAGGGCCAGCCAGGTCCTCGCGTCCGCCTCGACGATGTTCGGCGGGGTCCCCCGGGTGTGCCGGGGACCCTCGATGCACTGGACGGCCGCGTACGGCGGGATCCGGAGCTCGACGCTGTGCCCGGGGGCCAGCTCGACGACCGCGGCCAGCGACTCCTTGACCGCCGCCTTGATCACGCTGCGTGCGGGCGCGGGCCCGCCGTCGAGCCAGGCCTCGAGCTCGTCCGCCTCGCTCACGCGCTCTCGAACAGCCGGGGCAGGGTGGCTTCCCAGGCCTCCCGCAGCTCGGCCAGCGGCAGGGCCGGGATCTCGGCGATCTCCAGCGCGTCACCGCCCACGGTGCCCAGCCGGGTCGCCGGGACGCCGGCCTCGCCCGCCGCGACCAGCAGCGCCGCCGCACCCGCGGCCGGGACCGTGACCAGCACGCGGCCGGTGGACTCGGAGAAGAGACCGACGAACGGGTCCACGGTCGGGAGCGTGACGCTCGCCCCGTGTCCACCGACCAGCGCGGCCTCGACGAGGGCCTGGGCCAGGCCGCCGTCGGAGAGGTCGTGGGTGCCGGTCAGCGTGCCGGCCTGCGCGGTCAGCAGCTGCGCGAGCCGCCGCTCCCCCTCCAGGTCGACGGCCGGGGGCCGCCCACCGAGGTGGCCGTGCGCGACGTGGGCCCACTCGCTGCCGCCCAGCTCGTCCGCGGTGTCCCCGAGCAGCACGATCGCGTCTCCCTCGGTGCGGAACCCGGACGGGATGCGGTCCGCGACGTCGTCGATCACGCCGAGCACGCCGACGACCGGAGTCGGCAGGATCGCGCTCGTGCCGGTCTGGTTGTAGAAGGACACGTTGCCGCCGGTCACCGGGATGCCCAGCTGCGCGCAGCCGTCGGCCAGGCCGCGGACGGCCTGCGAGAACTGCCACATGACGTGCGGGTCCTCGGGCGAGCCGAAGTTCAGGCAGTCGGTGACGGCGAGCGGGACGGCGCCGCTGGTGGCGACGTTGCGGTAGGCCTCGGCCAGCGCGAGCTGCGCGCCGGCGTACGGGTCCAGCGCGGTGAAGCGGGAGTTGCAGTCCGTGGCGACGGCGATGCCGCGGCCGGACTCCTCGTCGATCCGGACGACGCCCGCGTCGGCGGGCTGGGCGGCAGCGGTGTTGCCGCGGACGTACCGATCGTACTGGTCCGTGACCCACGCGCGGCTGCACAGGTTCGGGCTGGCGACCATGCGGAGGATCTCCGCACGCAGCTCGGACGGGGCACCGGGCCGGGGCAGGCTGTCCGGGGAGTTGCGCTCGAGCTCGTCCTGGCCGGCGCCGCGCTCGATGGGGCGGTGGTAGACCGGGCCGTCGTGGGCGACGGTGCGCGGCGGGACGTCGACCACGGTCTCGCCGTGGAAGTCGATGACCAGGTTGTCCCCGTCGGTGACCTCGCCGATGACGGTGGCGATGGTGTCCCACTTCGCGCAGACGGCCATGAACGCGTCGACGTTCTCCGGCGTGACCACCGCGCACATCCGCTCCTGCGACTCGCTGGAGAGGATCTCGGCCGGGGTCATCCCGGTGGCGCGCAGCGGGACCTTCTCCAGGTCGATGTGCATGCCGCCGTCGCCGGCGCTCGCGAGCTCGGAGGTGGCGCAGGACAGCCCGGCGCCGCCGAGGTCCTGGATACCCACGACCAGCCCGGCGTGGAACAGCTCCAGGCAGCACTCGATCAGGACCTTCTCGGTGAAGGGGTCCCCGACCTGCACGGACGGCAGCTTCTTGCGGCCGGTGCCCTCGCCGAAGGTCTCGCTGGCCAGCACGGAGACGCCGCCGATGCCGTCGAGACCCGTGCGGGCGCCGAACAGGATGATCTTGTTGCCCGCGCCCGACGCGAAGGCCAGGTGCAGGTCCTCGGTGCGCATCGCACCCACGCACAGGGCATTGACCAGCGGGTTTCCCGAGTAGGAGGCGTCGAACACGACCTCGCCGCCGACGTTCGGCAGGCCCAGACAGTTCCCGTAGCCCCCGATGCCCGCCACGATGCCGGGCAGCACCCGCGCGGTGTCCGGGGCGTCGGCCGGGCCGAAGCGCAGCGGGTCGCCGACCGCGATCGGCCGCGCACCCATGGCCATGATGTCCCGGACGATCCCGCCGACCCCGGTCGCGGCGCCCTGGTAGGGCTCGACGTACGACGGGTGGTTGTGCGACTCGACCTTGAACGTGACGGCCCAGCCGTCCCCGATGTCCACGACGCCGGCGTTCTCGCCGATGCCCGCGAGCATCTTCGACCGCATCTCGTCCGTGGTGGTCTCGCCGAAGTAGGCGAGGTGCACCTTGGAGGACTTGTAGGAGCAGTGCTCGCTCCACATCACGGAGTACATCGCCAGCTCGGCGTCCGTGGGGCGGCGGCCCAGGATCTCGCGGATGCGGGCGTACTCGTCCTCCTTGAGCCCGAGCCCCTTCCAGGGTTGCGCCTGGTCCGGCGTGGCCTCGGCCTGGGAGACGGTGTCGGCGACGGTACGGGAGTCGAGCTCGGTCACGGGTACCAGCGTAAACGCCCCCCGCCGCCGCCCCCGGAGGCGTCCGTCACCAGGCCGCCACCGCTCGAACGGCGCTGCTGCGGAACCGGGCTCGGCGGTACCGTCGGTGGCGGAGGCGCTGATGTCGAAGGTTCTGCTGCGGGTCGCGCAGGTCGTCGGGGTGCTGGTGCTGGCCGGGCTGGCGATCGGGATCGTCGTCGGCTTCCTGCACATGCTGCTGGGGATCGTGCTCGTCGTCGCGGTCGCGGCGGGTGGGATCTGGCTCTACAAGCAGGTCTCGGGTCGTTCCCGGGCGACGCCGGCCGTCGCGCCGGCGGGCGGGGGACGACGGGAGGAGCTCGAGGGTCGCGCCGTCATGGACCCGGCTGGCCGGTGCGGATGGTGCGGCTCCGCGACCCTCCACACGGACCAGTACGGCTTCCCCACCACCCCGCTGAAGTACCACCGAGCGGAGATCGACGCGCAGCTGTAGCCCGGGCGCTCAGCTGCCCGGGAGCTTGACCACGCTCACGAAGAAATGGTCGATCTGCTTGATCGCCTCGATGAAGCCGTCGAAGTCCACGGGCTTGGTGACGTAGGCGTTCGCGTGGAGCTGGTAGCTCCGCAGCACGTCCTCCTCGGCCTGCGAGGTGGTCAGGACGATCACCGGGATGGAGCGCAGGGTCTCGTCGTTCTTGACCTCGGCGAGGACCTCGCGGCCGTCGCGGCGGGGCAGGTTGAGGTCGAGGAGCACCAGGTCGGGGCGGGGGCTGTCCTCGTACGGCGGCTCCCGGCGCAGGTAGGCCAGGGCGGCGGCGCCGTCGGTGACCACGTCGAGGCGGTTGTGCAGGTGCTCCTCGAAGGCCTCGCGGGTCATGAGGACGTCGCCCGGGTCGTCCTCGACCAGCAGGACGTTGACGATCCGGGCCGGATCGGTGAGGCCGTCGGCGGTGGTCACGAGCGGTTCTCCTTGCTCCCGGCGAGCGCCGGATCGGCGGGCACCGGATCGGCGGTGCGCGGGGTCGACTGTGTCATGGGGAGGGTGAAGCGGAAGGTCGTACCCGGCTCGTCCGCCGAGCCGTGGTCCACCCAGATCCGCCCGCCGTGGAACTCGACGATCTTCTTCGCGAGCGCGAGCCCGATGCCCGTCCCGGTGTAAACGTCCCGGCCGTGGAGCCGCTGGAAGATCACGAAGATCTTGTCGACGAACTCGGGCTCGATACCGATGCCGTTGTCCGCCACGGAGAACTCCCACTCGGGGGGCTCCGCGTCGGGCCGCTCGACCGCATCCACCCGGACGACCGGCGGCACGTCCTCGCGGTGGAACTTGAGCCCGTTGCCCATCAGGTTGAACAGGAGCTGCTGGATCAGGCCCGGGTCTCCCGGGACGGTCGGCAGCCCGTCCGCGATCTCGATCCGGCCGCCGCCCTCCTCCAGCGCCGCGGCGAGGTGCCCGGTCGCGGTGCGCGCGACGGCCTCCACGTCGACCGGCACGAACCCGGTGGTGGTGCGGCCGACCCGGGAGAAGGCGAGCAGGTCGTTGATCAGCCGCTGCATCCGCTGGGCGCCGTCGACGGCGAAGTCGATGTACTGGTCCGCGCGCTCGTCGAGCTGCCCGCCGTAGCGGCGCTGCAGCAGCTGGCAGAAGCTCGACACCTTGCGCAGCGGTTCCTGCAGGTCGTGGCTGGCGACGTAGGCGAACTGCTCGAGATCGCGGTTGGACCGCTCGAGGTCGCGGGTCTGCCCGTCGAGCTTGGCGTTGGTCTCCTGCAGCCGGTCGACCTCGCGCTGGATGTGCGCCCGCATGGCCTCGACATCCGCACCGAGCTCGACGATCTCGCGAGGCCCGCCGCCCCGCACCTGCGCGGTGACGTCGCCCTCGACGACCGCCCGGGTCTGCGCACCGAGCCGGCGGATCGGGCGGAGGATGACGTCCCGGAGGCCGAGCGAGGCGAGCAGCAGGAACACCGTGGCCACCGCGGAGATCGCGATGCCGACGACGGCCACGAACGTGATCGACGAGTCGAGCCGCTGCCGGGCCTCGATCCGGGCCGCCTGCACGCCGTCCTGCAGCCGCCCGGTGCTCTGCCGGACCTGGTCGAACAGCACCCGCCCGAGCTGGAGATCGGGCGCCGGGGCGCCGGTGCGGGCCGCGGTGATCGCGGGATCGGCGTACTGGGTGCGCCACCGGTCCGCCGCCACCTCGACGGCCTGCACCGAGTCGACGATGCCGGCGGTGGGCAGGTCGTCCGCCAGACCCTGCAGGGCCCGGACCGAGGCCGCCTCGACCTCGCGGCCGCGCGGGTACGGGGCGAGGAACTCGTCGTTGGCCACGATCGTGAAGCCGCGCACCCCCGTCTCCTGGTCCAGCAGCGCCGAGGACAGGTTCTGCCCGGCCGTGACGGCGGGGGCGACCTTGTCGAACAGGGCGCTGCGGGCGTCCCCGATCCGGACCACGGCCCAGACCCCGAGCCCCAGCGCCACCAGCGAGACCACGCCCAGGACGGTGGCGCCGACGGTGAACCAGCGGCGCAGCGTCCACCGCGAGCGCGCCTCGGTGAGGTCCACGCTGTAGAGCCGCAGCGGGGAGATCCGGCGGCGGACCTCCTCGGTCACCGGGCGTCCGAGAGCATCAGGATCGCGACGTCGTCCGCGAGCGGGCCGCCGTTGATCCGCTCGACGTGCTCCACGAGCCGGCCCGGCAGATCCGCGGGCGGGATGTCCCGGTCCTCGCCGAGGACGTCGATCAGCCCCTCCTGCCACAACAGCTCGTCCGGGCGCCGCCCGCGGCCCTCGATCAGGCCGTCCGTGAACATCAGCAGGGCCCAGCCGGGCGCGAGATCGGCGCCGGTGGACACCCAGGTGGTGTCCGCGAGCACGCCCAGCGGAACCCCCACGGTGGCCTGCAGCGACATCGGGCCGGGGCGCAGCGACACCGGCGGCGGATGCCCCGCGGAACGGATCTGCAGGTGGGCGCCCCCGCCCGGGACCGGGTCGATCGTCACCGTGCAGACCGTGGTGAACAGCGTGCGATCGTGGCGCTCGCTGACCAGCACCTCCTGCAGCTTGGGCAGGACCTGCGGCTCGTCGACCCCGGCGAGCACCAGCGCCCGCCACGACACCCGCAGCAGCGCACCGAGAGCCGCCTCGTCCGGCCCGTGACCGGAGACGTCCCCGATCATCGCGTGCACGGTGCCCGAGGGGCCGCGCACGGCGTCGAAGAAGTCCCCGCCGATCACCGCCCGGGTGCGGCCGGAGCGGTAGAACTGCCGGGAGCTGACGGTGCTGCCGTCGAGCAGCGGGGAGGGCAGCAGCCCGCGCTCGAGGCGCACGGACTCGGCGGCGACCAGCTGTTCCTCGCGGAGCCGGACCATGCTGGCCTCGGCCCGGCGGCGCTCGACGGCGTACCGGATCGCGCGGATCAGCACGGCCCCGTCCGCCTTGTTCTTGACCAGGTAGTCCTGGGCGCCGACGCCGACCGCGGCGATGCCGAGGTACTCGTCGTCCAGACCCGTGAGCACGCAGACCGCCGCGGCCGGATCGGACTGGAGGATCTGACGGAGCCCGTCGAGCCCGCTCGTGCCCGGCAGGTTGAGGTCGAGGAGCACGCAGTCCGCGACCGGGAGCTGTCCCAGCGCGGCCTCGACCGACTCGGCGACCAGCACGCTCACCGTCGGGTCCACCTCGGCGAGCAGCTCCTGCACCAGGAACACGTCCCCGGGGTCGTCCTCGACCAGGAGGACCCGAATACCCGGCGGACCGGGGAGAGCTCGGGACACGTGCGGCCTCTCGGTCAGCTGCTGCGGACCGTCAGACTAGGACATCACGGCCCCCCGTCAGGCCGCGGAGACCCCGGCCAAGGCCCGCAGGACCGAGGTGAACAGGCCCAGTCCCTCGGCCGAGGGGCCGGTGAGCAGGTCGATGGCGTGCTCGGGGTGCGGCATGAGGCCCACCACGCGCCCGTTCTCCGAGGTCACGCCCGCGATGTCGCGCATCGAACCGTTCGGGTTCCCGCCCACGTAGCGGAACGCCACCCGGCCCTCGCCCTCCAGCGCGTCGAGCGTCTCGGGCGCCGCCACGAACCGGCCCTCGGCGTTCTTGACGGGGACGACGATCTCCTCGCCGGCCTCGTACCCGGCGGTCCAGGCGGTGTCGGCGTTCTCCACCCGCAGCCGCTGGTCCCGGCAGACGAAGTGCAGCTTCTCGTTGCGGGTCAGCGCGCCCGGGAGCAGGCCCGCCTCGCAGAGGATCTGGAAGCCGTTGCAGATGCCGAGGACCGGCAGGCCCTTCGCCGCCCCGTCGACGACCTCGCGCATGATCGGCGCGAGGCTCGCGATGGCGCCGGCGCGCAGGTAGTCGCCGTAGGAGAACCCGCCGGGGACGACGACCGCGTCCACACCCTGCAGGTCGTGGTCGCCGTGCCAGAGGGCGACGGCCTCGGCGCCGGCATAGCGCACGGCGCGGGCGGCGTCGACGTCGTCGAGCGTGCCGGGGAACGTGATGACGCCGATCCGGGCTGCGCCGTCCCCGCTCATACCCGCGTCACCGTCCAGTCCTCGATCACCGGGTTGGCCAGCAGGTCGCCGGCGATCCGGTGCAGCGTCTCGTCGTCGACCGACTCGTCGACCTCGAGCTCGAAGTGCTTGCCCTGCCGCACATCGATCCCGGAGACACCGATCCGGGTGAGCGCACGGGAGACCGCCTGGCCCTGCACGTCGAGGATCTCGGGCTTGGGCATCACGTCCACGACCACTCTCGCCACGCCGCCCAGCCTACGGTGACCAGCACCGACGCCTCGCGTGAGCCTCCTCTCCCGGCCGGCGAGTCGCCCGCACCACCCGCCGGGCGCGCCACCCCGACCCACACCCCCCGCGAGTCGGCACTTCCGGGAGGCCGAAACACACGTCCGCGACGGGCTGTGGCCCACGGGAACGACGGTGACCGCCCTCGACCGGGACACCGCCACGACGGTCTAACGCATCCAGGGCCGCAGCGCGCGGTCGGTCGCGTCGAGGAAGGCGGCGCGACCGTCCTCCCTGTCCGGGTGCCGGGCCAGCGCGTCGGCCGCACCCGTGACCGCCCCGATGAAGGCCCCGACGAGCGCGCTCGCGGTCACGTCGTCGAGCTCGTCCGGGTAGGCGGCGGCGAGGTGCCCGGCGATCTCCCGCTGGGCCTCGAGCTGGCGCATCAGCGCGGCCGCGTGCACCGCGGGGACGCTGCGCATCACCTGCCGGCGCACCGCAGCCTGCCGGTCGACGAAGCCGTGACCTGCGGCATCGACCGTGCGCAGGGCTCGGATCAGGACGTCCGCCGGCCGGTCAGCCGGCCCGCGTTCGGTGATCGCGGTGACCGCGGCGGCCACCCGCTCGTCCCCGCCGGGGAAGAGCAGGTCCTCCTTGCTGGCGAAGTAGCCGAAGAACGTGCGGGTGCCGATGTCCGCGGCCGCCGCGATGTCCGCGACGGTCGTGGCCTCGTAGCCGTCGCGCTCGAACAGCGCGACCGCGGCGTCGAGGATCGCCTGCCGCGTCCGTTCCCGTTTCCGCTCCCGCAAGGTCGGCACGGCGCGAGGTTAGCACTCGACGCCAACTTGCACTCATTGCAAGTTTGCATCTGATGCGAGTACGGTCGGCGGCATGACACGGGTGCTGGTGGTGGGGGCAGGGATCGCGGGATCGACGCTGGCCTGGTGGCTGGCGCGCGGCGGGACGGAGGTCACGGTCGTCGAGAGAACGGCGGGGCGGCGCTCCAGCGGGAGCCCGGTCGACGTCCGCGGTGCGGCCACACCCGTCGTCGCGCGGATGGGGCTCGCGGAACAGCTGCGCGCGGCCGCCACCCGGACCACGGAGATGGCGCTGGTCGACGAGGCCGGCCGCCGGATCGCGCGGATGCCGGTGCAGTCCGGGGACGGCATCGAGCTGCCGCGGGCCGATCTCGCCCGGATCCTCGGCGAGGCGGCGCAGGGCTCCGCGGAGTTCCGGTTCGGCGACACCGTGACCGCGCTGGCGGGCGACCCCCACGGCGTCGACGTCACCTTCGCGCAGGCGCGCCCGGAGCGGTTCGACCTGGTCGTCGGGGCGGACGGGCTGCACTCGCGGGTCCGGCGGCTGGCGTTCGGGCCGGACTCCCGCTTCGTCCGGCACCTGGGGATGCACGTCGCGACCGTCGCCCTCGACGGGGCCGCCGACCCGTCGACCGTCCGGATGCACAACGCGCCCGGGCGCGCGCTCGCGATCCATCCGGCCACCGGGCGGGAGCTCGCCGCGTTCCTCTTCCGTGGGCCGCTCGCGCCCGGCGTCGCGCCGATCGACCTGCTCGACGCGACCTACCGGGGCGTCGGATGGCGGGTGCCGGAGGTCCTGGAGCGGGCCCGCGCGGCGGACGACCTCTGGTACGACGCGGTCAGCCGGGTGCGGCTGCCGAGCTGGTCGCGGGGGCGGATCGCGCTGGTGGGGGACGCGGCGTCGTGCGTCTCCCTGCTGGGCGAGGGCTCGAGCCTGGCGATCGCCGGAGCCGCGACGCTCGCCGCGGCCCTCGCGACCGAGCCGGTCGAGGTCGCCCTGCGCCGCTACGAGCACGCCCACCGGCGGCGCACGACCCCACGCGGCCGGGCGGCGGGCGTGATGTCGCACTTCCTCGTGCCGGCGACGGGTGGGGGGATCGCGCTCCGCAACCGGGCGTTGCGGTTCGTGGCTTGACGCTGCGTGGCTTGACCTCGACCCGACTTCAGCTTGCATGCTGCCGGCATGAAGGTCATCAGGGTGGCGGAGTTCGGCGGTCCCGAGGTGCTGGAGCCGGTGGAGGTGCCCGATCCGGTGGCGGGCCCGGGTGAGGTGGTCGTCGCCGTCGAGGCGACCGGCGTGCTCACGCTCGACACGACCATCCGCCGCGGCGGCGCGGGCCCGCGGTTCGGGGTGTCCCTCCCGTACGTGCCGGGCCGGGGCGCCGCGGGGCGGGTCATCGCCGTCGGACCGGATGTGGACCCCTCGTGGCGGGGCCGCCGGGTGGTCGCGGACTGCGAGGGCTCCTACGCCGAGCAGGTGCTGGTGCAGGTTTCGGCGCTGCACCCGGTCCCGGACGGGCTCGGCGCGGCCGAGGCGATGACCGTGCTGCACGACGGCGGCACGGCGCTGGCCGTGTTCGGCGAGCTCGGGGTGCGGCCCGGCGAGTCGGTGCTGGTCCTGCCCGCGACGGGCGGGGCCGGGACCTTCCTGGTGCAGCTCGCGCGGACCGCGGGCGCCCGGGTGATCGGCGCGGCCCGCGGCCAGGAGAAGGGCGAGCTGGTCCGCTCCCTGGGCGCCGACCTGGTGGTCGACTACGCGGACGCCGGATGGGCGGACGCGATCCGCCGCCGGGTCGGCCAGGTCGACGTGGTGGTGGACGGGGTCGGCGGCGCGCTCGGGCAGGAGGCCTTCGGCCTGGTCGCGGAGGGTGGCCGGTTCTCGGGCTACGGCGCGGCGGGCGGGGCCCCGACCTCCCCGGACCCGGCCGAGGCGCACTCCCGAGGAGTGGCCGTGCGGGGAATGGACCAGCTGGCGAGCTTCGCGGCGGGCCGCCGCTCACGCCAGGAACGGATGCTCGCGGAGGTGGCATCGGGCCGGATCCGCGCCGTGGTCGGCCGGACCTTCCCGCTCTCGAAGGCCGCCGACGCCCACGCCGCCCTGGAGAACCGGGAGATCCAGGGCAAAGCCATCCTCACCCCGTAAGGCGGGCCGACGTGGCGCGAGTCGGGACCGAATCCCCGCGAGTCGGCACTTTCGGGAGGCCGAAACACACGTACGCGACGTTCGGCGGACCGGCGCCTCGGGCCGTCCGGCTCGCGGAGCGGGGGTCGGGGCCCGCCGGTTCGTCCGGGAGACCGGGACGGGCCGGCGGACCGTCCGGCTCGCGGAGCAGGTCGGACCCGCCGGTTGGTCCGGGAGACCCGGAGACCCGGGACGGGCCGGTGGACCGTCCGGCTCGCGGAGCGGGTCGGGCCCGCCGGTTCGTCCGGGAGACCGGGGCGGGCCGGCGGACCGTCCGGCTCGCAGGGCGGGCCTCAGGCCGGTTCGTCCGGTCTCCGCGATGGGCGCCCTCAGGCCGTCCGGCTCGCCGGGGTGGAGGGGAGCGCCGGGTAGGTGATCGGCCACGCCCCCTCGGCGAGCACCGCGTCGACCGTGTCGAGCACCGTCCGCACCCGGTCCGGCCTGCGGAGATCCTTCGCGCGGATCGCGACCCGGACCGCACCGGACCGCCGCGCGACCCGGACCGCCTCGGCGTGGAGCAGCCGGCAGCGCCAGCTCTCCGCGCGGGCGCGGTCACCGCGGTCCATCGACGCGTCCAGCCGGAAGCCGAGGGCACGGGCGCGGAGCACCACGCCGTCGTCGAACAGGTGGACGCCGGTCTCGTCGGCGCACACCCGCAGGCCCTGGTCGCGCGCGGCCTCGACGGTGCCCGGCGAGGCGAGCCAGCGGGGCGCGGCGAAGACGCCCGACGCGAGGCCGAGGCCGGCGAGGGCACGCCGCGCGGCGGTCAGCCGCAGGCCGGCCTCGTGCCGCGGGAGCGCCGCGAACTCGCCCTTGCGCCCGGCCCGCGAGCCGTGGGCGGCGGGATCGGGGGTGTGGTCGAAGCCGTGGAGGGCCAGCGCGTCGCCGTCGGCCGTGCGCCCGGAGAGCCAGGCGAGCAGCTCCGGGGGCGGCGGACCGGCCGGGGAGGCCGGCTGGACCAGGTGGGTCAGCGGGACACCCCGCGCGTCGAGATCGGCGGCGAGGAGGCGGGCGAGGTCGAGGGTGCCGGGCCGGGCGTCGGTGAGCCCGGACAGCGAGACGAGCAGTCGAGCGGGCATGTCCCGAAGGGAACGCTCCGGATGTGAACGTCCGGAGACGGCCACGATGCGTGTCCGGAACAGTCGTACGGCGATTCGGACGCCGGGTCTGCTCGATGCCGGGTGCAGACCCGCGCTACCCGACATGCCGATTCGCGAGGTGGGCGAGCCCGGTCCGCGGGTGGCGCCGGGGCGCGGGTGCGGCCGGGTCGCAGAGTCGGGCTCGACCTGCGGGGCTACTCCCAGGGGGTGCCGGTGATCCGCTCGTAGACCTCGGCGTAGCGGGCCCGGACCGCGGCGATCACGTCCGCGGGGACGTCGGGGCCCGGTTCCGTCTTGTCCCAGCCCGTCGAGAGCGCCCACTCCCGCGCGTACTGCTTGTCGAAGCTGTACTGCGGGCGGCCGGGCTCCCAGTCGTCGGCGGGCCAGAAGCGCGAGGAGTCCGGGGTGAGCACCTCGTCGCCCAGCACGATCTCGCCGGCGGCGTCCCGGCCGAACTCCAGCTTGGTGTCCGCGAGCAGGATGCCGTTCTTCTCGGTGATCTCCGCGCCGAGCCGGTAGACCTCGAGGGTCAGGTCGCGCAGGCGGGCGGCCGTCTCGGCGCCGACCAGGTCCTCGACCTGCGAGAACGTGATCGCCTCGTCGTGCTCCCCCGCCGGCGCCTTGGACGAGGGCGTGAAGATCGGCTCCGGGAAGCGCGACCCGTCCTCGAGGCCGGGCGGCAGCGCGATCCCGGACACCGTGCCGGTCTCGCGGTACTCCTTCAGCCCGCCGCCCGTGAGGTACCCGCGGGCCACGCACTCGACCGGCAGCATCTCCAGCGTCCGGCACCGCACCGCCCGTCCGGCGAACTCCGCCGGCACGTCGGTGGACGAGAGGACGTGGTGCGGCACGAGGGACGCGACCTTGTCGAACCACCACAGCGACAGCGAGGTGAGGATCCTGCCCTTGTCCGGGACGGGCGTCGGCAGGATGACGTCGAACACCGACAGCCGGTCCGAGGCGACCAGGACGATGTCGCCCCGGTCGGAGTAGATGTCCCGGACCTTGCCCGAGTGCAGCAGCTTCACAGGATCGCCCCGGGCGTGTACGCGGCGGAGGCCGGGTGGGCGTCCGTGATCCCGGAGATCTGCGCGACCAGGGCGGCGACCTGCGAGGTCGCGGCGCCGGTGAAGGACAGCGGATCCTTGAGCAGGTCGTCGAGCAACCCGCCCGGCAGCCCGAGCCGCGCGTCGTTCTGCAGCCGGGCGACCAGGTCGTTCTCCAGCTGGCCCTGCTCCCGCATGGCGAGCGCGACCCCGACCGCGTGCTCCTTGATCACCTCGTGCGCGGTCTCCCGCCCGACGCCCGCGCGCACCGCCGCCATCAGCACCTTCGTCGTGGCGAGGAAGGGCAGGTAGCGGTCGAGCTCGCGGGCGATCACGGCCGGGTAGGCGCCGAACTCGTCGAGGACGGTCAGCGTGGTCTCGTAGAGGCCGTCGAGCGCGAAGAACGCGTCCGGCAGGGCCACCCGGCGGACGACGGAGCAGAACACGTCCCCCTCGTTCCACTGCGCGCCGGCCAGCTCCGCGGCCATCGCGGCCGTCCCCCGCAGCACGACCTGCAGGCCGTTGATCCGCTCCGCGGAGCGGGTGTTCATCTTGTGCGGCATCGCGGACGAGCCGACCTGGCCGGGCTTGAAGCCCTCGGTGGCCAGCTCCTGGCCGGCCATGAGCCGGATCGTGGTGGCGAGCGACGACGGCGCCGCGCCCAGCTGCACCAGCAGCGACGTGACCTCGTGATCGAGCGAGCGCGGGTACACCTGCCCGACGCTCGTGAACACGCCCGCGAACCCCAGGTGCGCGGCCACCCGCGACTCGAGGTCGGAGAGCTTGGCGGAGTCCCCGTCGAGCAGGTCGAGCATGTCCTGCGCGGTGCCGACCGGGCCCTTGATCCCCCGCAGCGGGTAGCGCCCGCGCAGCTCCTCGAGCCGCCGGTAGCCGACGAGCAGCTCGTCGGCTGCGGAGGCGAAGCGCTTGCCGAGCGTGGTCGCCTGGGCGGCGACGTTGTGCGAGCGGCCGGCCATCACCAGGTCCGAGTACTCGGCGGCCCGGCGCGCGAGCCGCCCGAGGATCGCCACGGTCCGGTCCCGGACCAGCTCCAGCGAGAGCCGGATCTGCAGCTGCTCGACGTTCTCGGTGAGGTCGCGGCTGGTCAGCCCCTTGTGGACCTGCTCGTGCCCGGCGAGGGCGTTGAACTCCTCGATCCGCGCCTTGACGTCGTGGCGGGTGACGCGCTCGCGGGCCGCGATCGAGGCGAGGTCCACCTGCTCGACGACGCGCTCGTAGTCCGCGATCGCCCCCGCCGGTACCTCGACGCCGAGATCCTGCTGTGCCTTCAGCACCGCGATCCAGAGCCGGCGTTCGAGCACGATCTTGTGCTCCGGCGACCAGATCTCGACGAGCTCGGGGCTGGCATAGCGGGCGGCCAGGACGTTGGGGATCACGTGCACAGATGCTATGCGCTCACCCCTCGTGAGTGGCAATCGCTGCTGGAGCGACAGTGCTCACCCACCCCGCCGGCTGCCGTCCCCCGGCCGCCACTCACGGGCCCGCCGGTCATAGGCCCGGGTCACAGAGCCGCCGGTCAGGCGGTGAGGGCCCGGCGGAGAGCGGTCCGGGCGGTACCGCGAGGATCGGGATCGGCCTCGATCAGGGCGGAGATGACCGCCCCGTCTACGGTCTCGACCACCCGGCGCAGCCCGTCGGCGTCGAGATCATGGCCGGCGCGGGCGAGGGCGTCGACCAGCAGCCCGTCCAGCTCCACGCGCAGCGCACGCATCAGCGGCGCGAGGTAGGGGCGGCGGCCCGCGCCGACGAGCTGCTCGTACCGCAGCAGGACGGCGTCGAGCCCACCCTCGCGGGAGGCGGGGCCGAGCAGCTGGTCGAGCACCAGCTCGAACGGATCGGACTCCAGGTTCGCCCGGCCGGCGGCGAGGTCCTGGCGGCTCGTGTGCTCGACGGCGGCGGTGACCAGCTCGTCGAGGGAGTCGAAGTAGTAGGTGGTCGAGGCCAGGGGCAGGCCCGCCCGCTCGGCGACGGCGCGATGCCGGATCGCGTCGAACCCGCCCTCGCGCAGCAGCTCCCCCGCCGCCTCGGTCAGCGCCTGGCGGCGGCGCTCCCCCTTCTCGGTCGCCACCGGCACAGTCTGCCGCCCGCCCCTCGGAGCGCTCGGCCACCACACCCCCGTCCGCGAGTCGGCACAGTCGCCGAGCCCGGACCACACGCCGACGACGGCTCGCGACCGTCACATTCGCCCTCCCGAAAGTGCCGACTCGCGGGGCGGGGGCGCGTCGGTGCGGCTCGGGGCGGCTCGGTGCGGTTCGCTTGTCAGAGCAGGGGGGCGAGGGCCTTCGCGAGCGCCTCGACCTGGTCCGAGTACGGGACACCGCCGGAGTCCGACGATGCACGGGAGGTCACCGTCACCGTCCCTCCCGACCTGGTGGGCTCGGTCGCCTGCACCCATCCCAAGGCCGCGTCCGTGGGGCCCTGCTCCCCCGCGGGGGTGTCGACCACGCTGAACAGGCCGGTCAGGGCGCCGTCGGTCACGTCGAGATGGACCTCACGGCCCCCGCCGGGGCGGCAGATCATCGTGGTCGGGGCCTCCGTCGCCGACGAGAGCGCCGGCAGCGCGGCGTCGACCAGCGACCGCAGGCCCGGGTCCTGCTGGTTCACGCAGCCCCCGCCGAGGGCCGGCGGAACGGGCGCCGCCTCGCGGGCGAGCCCGCTCCCCGCGGAGTCCTGCGCCGGGGCGGACGCCGCGGAGGTCACCGAGCCGCGGTCCTGCCCCAGCACCACCCCGGTCGTCACCCCACCGGCCAGGACGATCACCGCGGCGGCGATCCCGCCCGTCACCAGCATCCGGTGCCGGCGGGCCGCGCGGTGCGACCCGGCCAGCACGTCGGAGTGCCCGAAGCCCGGCTCCGGGGTGTCCGCCACGGCGGCGCGGAACGCCGCGGCCAGCGTGTCGTCGTCGAGTCCCCTGCCCATGTCCGTCACCCCGCAGCCCTCAGATCGTCGAGCGAGTCCCCCAGCGTGGCCCGCAGCGCCGCCAGCCCGTGCGCGGTCTGGCTCTTCACGGTGCCCGGCGAGCAGCCGAGCGCCTCTGCCGCGCCCGCCACGTCCAGCCCCTCCAGGTAGCGCAGCACCAGGACCGCCCGCTGCCGCGGCGGGACGCTCCGCAGCGCCTCCACCAGCGTGGTCCGGGTCGCGACATCAGGACCTGCCGCCGCCGATTCCGGCAGCCGCTCCACGAACCGCTCGCGCCGCCACGGCCGGCGCGACTCGTCCACCACCGCACGCACGAGCGTGCGCCGCACCCACGCGTCGAGCGCCTGCGGATCGCGGATCCGCGACCAGTGCCGGTGCAGCGCGACGAACGCGGCCTGGGCGTGGTCGTCGGCGCGGTGCCAGTCCCCGCACAGCAGGTAGGCGGTGCGGCGCACGGCGTCGCGGCGCGCGCGGAAGTACTCCGCGAACGCCTGCTCGGCGGCTGCGTCCACCGTGCTCCTCTCGTGACCGTCACCCCCAGGACGGGACGGACGGGCCACACGGTGGCACGCCGGCCGCGCCTTCACCCGGAAGGAGCAATGTCCGTGACCATTCCGTGACCCGACGTTCTCCGGATCGACTCCGGCTGGCAGGATCGGCCTCGATGCAGAGACCAGCGAGGACACCGGCGCGGACCACGGCGCGCACCCGCCGCCCGGCGACGACCGCCCTGTCCTCCGCCCGGGCGAGGGCCCGCGCGAAGGCCGGGCCGATCGACCTCCGCTCGGACACCGTCACCGCGCCGACCCCCGAGATGCGCAAGGCGATGGCCGCGGCCGAGGTGGGGGACGACGTCCTCGACCACGACCCCACCATGCGTGCGCTCGAGGAGCGGGTCGCCGGCCTGGTCGGCGCCTCCGCCGCCCTGTGGACGCCCAGCGGCACGATGGGGAACCTCATCGCGCTGATGTCCCACCTGCAGCGGGGCGACTCCTTCCTGGCCCCGCGCGGCGCCCACGTCCTCGACTCCGAGCTCGGCTCCGCGGCGTGGCTGGCCGGGGGCATGCCGAACCCGCTGGAGCACGACGCAGGCCCGGGCCGGATCAGTCCCGGCGCCGTCACCCGCGCCGCCTCGACGGACGGGCCCTACTTCACCCTGCGCACGCGCCTGCTCTGCCTGGAGAACACGCACAACTCCGCGGGCGGCACCGTCACCCGCCCCGAGGAGCATGCGCAGCTCGCGGCGGCCGCACGGGCCGCCGGCCTGGCCGTGCACCTCGACGGCGCCCGCCTGTGGCACGCCGCGGTGGCGCTCGGCGCCCCGCCCGCGGCGCTGACCGTCGGCACGGACACCGTGCAGGTCTGCCTGTCGAAGGGTCTCGGCGCGCCGGTCGGCTCCGTCGTCGCCGGCTCGGTCGAGTTCGTCGCGCAGGCCCGCCGGCTGCGGAAGATGCTCGGCGGCGGGGTCCGGCAGGGCGGCGTGCTCGCCGCGGCCGGGCTGGTCGCCCTGGACCGGATCGACCGGCTGGCCGAGGACCACGAGCGCGCCCGCACCCTGGCCGCCGGCCTGCGCGAGCGCGGCTGGCGGGTCGCCGAGCCGGAGACGAACATCGTGCTCGTGGCGGTGTCCGACCTGGCCGGCACCATCACCCGGTTCACCGACGCCGGGGTCCGGGTGAGCTCGATGTCCGGCCAGGTCCGCCTGGTCACCCACGCCGACCTGTCGGACGCCGACATCACCGCGGTGCTGGACCGGATCGGTCCGCTGGTGAAGGCCGGTCCGAAGGCGCCTCCAGCGCGTCGAGCCGAGCGCGGAGCATCCTGACCTCGGCGAGCAGCAGGTCGAGCTTCTGGTCGGCCTCGTTCAGCTCGGTCTCGGTGCGCTCGGTCGACTCCCGCAGGTTCGCCACGAACCAGCCGGCGATCGACGCCGTCACCACGCCGAGCAGGGCGATCCCGGCGACCATGAGCGTGGCGGCGATGATCCGGCCCTCGACGGTCACCGGGTAGCGGTCGCCGTAGCCGACGGTCGAGATGGTGGTGATCGTCCACCACACGGCCTCGCCGAACGAGGTGATCGTCGCGCCGGGGGCGTTCCGCTCGGCCTCCAGCACGGCCAGCGCCGCGGTGAACCCGACCAGCCCCACCGTGCCGGTGACGTAGACGGCGATCCGGCCGCGGAAGTCGTCGCGCAGCTGGCGGTTCAGCACGCTGATCACCGTGACGATCCGCAGGACCCGGAGCTGGCGGAACATCGGCAGCAGCAGGATCACCAGGTCGATCACGTGCGTGCCGACGAAGCGCCACTTCCGCCGGGCCAGCGCGAGCCGGACCAGGTACTCCAGCCCGAAGACGATCCAGATGACGGTGAGCGCCGCGTCCACGACCGGCCCGGCGCCGAGCGTCGGATCCAGCACGGACCAGGCGTAGAGCGCGAGGAAGACCACGGCGAGCCCCGTCAGGGGCCAGTCGAGCCGGCGGTCCCAGGCGGCGATCCGCGGCTCGTCCGCGTACGGGTCGGCCATGCGCGCATCATGCCTGGTCACCCCCTGTGAGTGGCGATGGTCGCCGGAGCGACCATCGCCACTCACGAGGGTCGGTGCAGGAAGGACGCCAGACGCTGCAGGGCCTCCTCGACGGGCGCGGTGGCGCCGGCGAAGGAGAACCGGATGTGGTGGTGCCCGTCGACCGGGTCGAAGTCGATGCCCGGGGCCACCGCGAGGCCCGCACCGTCGAGCAGGTCGTAGGTGAACGTCATCGAGTCGCCGGTGAACCGGCTGACGTCCGCGTAGACGTAGAACGCGCCGTCCGCCGGGGCCAGCCGGTCGATGCCGAGCCGCGGCAGGCCGTCGAGCAGGAGCGCCCGGTTGGTCGCGTAGCGGGTGACGTGCGAGTCCGCCTCCGCGTAGGACTCCGGCGTCAGCGCGGCGACGGCGGCGTGCTGGGGCAGCGCGGGCGGGCACACCGTGAAGTTCCCGGCCAGCCGGTCCACCGCGCGGCGCAGGCGCTCCGGGACGAGCAGCCAGCCGAGCCGCCAGCCCGTCATGGAGAAGTACTTGGAGAACGAGTTGACCACGATCGCCTCGCGCGAGGTCTCCCACGCACACGCCGTCGCGGGCGCTCCCGGGTAGGTGATCCCGTGGTAGATCTCGTCGCTGACCAGCTGGATCCCGCGGTCCTCGCAGTACCGCGCGAGCGCCGCGAGCTCGGCCGGGTCGAGGACCGTGCCCGTCGGGTTGGCGGGGCTGGCGACGATCAGGCCCTGCAGGTCCAGGCCCTCGAGCATCTCCACCGTGGGCTGGAACCTGGTCTCGGGGCCACAGGGCAGCTCGACGACCTCGCACCCGAGCGCGGCGAGGATGTTGCGGTAGGCGGGATAGCCGGGGCGGGCCATCGCCACCCGGTCGCCGACGTCGAAGGCGGCCAGGAAGGCGAGCAGGAAGCCGCCGGACCCCGCCGTCGTGACCACGACCTCGTCCGGGTCGACGGCGATGCCGTACGCGTGCCCGTGGTGCCCGGCGATGCCGGCGCGGAGCTCGGGGATGCCGAGGGCGGTGGTGTAGCCGAGGACCTCGGTGGCGAGCGCGTCGGCCGCGCGGGCCCGCACCGCGGCCGGGGCCGGGGTGGACGGCTGCCCGGCCGAGAGGTTGATCAGGTCGCCGTGGAGCCGCTGCCGCTCCGCCGCCGCGGCCCACACGTCCATGACGTGGAAGGGGGCGATGCCGGAGCGGCGGGACGGGCCGGGCAGGGAGCTCACCGGTCGAGCCTAGGCGACGGCCCCGGGGCCGGGCGGCGGTCAGGAGAGGCCCGCCGCCCGGCCACCTGCTCAGCTGCTGAACTGCCCGGTCAGGACACCGACCACGTCGAAGATCTGGTGGTCGGTCGAGGCGACCGCGTCGTCGACGTAGGCGCCGACCGGCTCCAGCGGCGGGGTGCCGTGGGTGACGTTCTCGTCGAGGTAGGCGCCGACCGGGGCGAGCTCGGCGGCCGAGGCCTGACCGGCGACCGCGATGATCGCGGCGGGGGCGGCCAGGGCCGCGAAGCCGATCTTGGCCAGCGTGGTGCGCTGCATGGGTTTCTCGCTTTCGAGGGGGAACGGAGATTCCTTCACCCGCCGCTCACGTCGTGGGCGGCGATGACGACACCCTGACCGGTGTTCCCCTCGGTGATCAACCACGCTTCCTGGCGGTTTACACGCTGTTTGCAGGAAGATCATCTCGCCTGTAGCTACTCCGAACGGCCTAGTGCTGGTCACCGGCCGGATCCCGCTCGTCCGGTTCGGAGGTCTCAGCGACACGGCTGCGAAACACAGCCGCAACCTGCGACACGACCGGGTGGGGCGGAGATCACCGCCCGGGGACGGTGATCTCGCCCTTCTCCGCCCGCAGGCCGATGTCCGTGCGGTGGTGCGAGCCCGCCAGGTGCACGCCCTCGAGCCGGCCGTAGGCCTCCGCCCGCGCCGCCGCGAGGTCCGCGCCGGTGCCGACGACGGACAGCACCCGCCCGCCCGCCGAGACCGTCGCGCCGTCGTCGCGGCGCCGGGTCCCGGCGTGCAGCACGCCCTCGCCGTCCCCGCCCGCGATGACGTCGCCGAGCCGCGGGGTGCCCGGATAGCCGTCCGCGGCCACCACGACCGTCACCGCGGCGCCGTCGCTCCACTCCAGCGGCGGCAGCTCGGCGAGCCTGCCGGTGGCGACGGCGTGGAGCACGCCGGCGAGCGGGGTGCGGAGCAGGGCGAGGACGACCTGGGTCTCCGGGTCGCCGAAGCGGCAGTTGAACTCGATGACGGACGGGCCGTTCGAGGTCAGCGCGAGCCCGGCGTAGAGCAGCCCGCTGAACGGGGTGCCGCGCTTGGCCATCTCGTCCGCCACCGGCTGCACGACCAGCCTGACCAGCTCGTCGGCGAGGTCGGCGCCCGCCCAGGGCAGCGGCGCGTAGGCGCCCATGCCGCCGGTGTTGGGGCCGGCGTCGCCGTCGCCCACCCGCTTGAAGTCCTGCGCGGGCAGCAGCGGGACCACGGCGGTCCCGTCGACCAGGCAGAACAGGGAGGCCTCGGGCCCGTCGAGGTAGGCCTCCAGCAGCACCGGGTGGCCCTCGTCGAGCAGGTGCATGGCGTGCGCCCGCGCCGCGTCCAGGTCCTCGCTCACCACGACGCCCTTGCCGGCCGCCAGGCCGTCGTCCTTCACCACGTAGGGCGGGGTGAACCCGGCCAGCGCGTCGTCGAGCCGCGCCGGGTTGTCGACGATCACCGAGGCCGCCGTGGGCACACCGGCGGCGGCCATGACGTCCTTGGCGAAGCCCTTCGAGCCCTCGATCCGCGCGGCCTCGGCACCGGGCCCGAAGCAGGCGAAGCCCGCGTCGCGGACGGCGTCCGCCACGCCCGCGACCAGCGGGATCTCCGGGCCGATCACGACCAGGTCCGCCGTCCAGTCCCGGGCCAGGGCCACCACCGCGGCCCCGTCGCGGACGTCGAGCCCGCGCTGTTCGGCCACGGCGGCGGTGCCGGCGTTGCCGGGGGCGCAGGCCAGCGCCGTCACCTGGGGGTCCTGCGCGAGGGCGAGGACCAGGGCATGTTCGCGGGCACCGCTCCCGACGACAAGTACGCGCACGGGAAGCGAGGATAGAGGGCCCGATTCGCCGACCTGTGCGCCGTTCATGCGATCGACGTCACCCGGACGCCCTCACGACCGTTGGGACAGGCAGCCTGGAGCACCTCCGCACGAAGGGAACCCCGTGGCCGACCTCGCCACCGCGCCGCTCGTCATCGCCCACCGGGGCGCGTCCGGCTACCGCCCCGAGCACACGCTCGCGAGCTACGAGCTCGCCGCCCGGATGGGCGCCGACTACCTCGAGCCGGACCTGGTCAGCACCGCCGACGGCGTGCTCGTCGCCCGGCACGAACCCGGCATCGGCCAGACGACGGACGTCGCCGCCCATCCCGAGTTCGCCGCCCGCCGCACCGTCCGCGAGATCGACGGCATCGAACGCGACGACTGGTTCGCGGACGACTTCACCGCCGCCGAGCTGCGCACCCTGCGCGCCGTCGAGCGGCTGCCGCAGCTCCGCCAGGGCAACACCGTCTACGACGGACTGTTCCCCGTCCCGACCTTCGACGAGATCCTGGAGCTGCGCGCGCGGCTGTCCGCGGAGCTCGGCCGCGAGATCGGGGTGTACCCGGAGACCAAGTCCCCCACCTACTTCGCCCGCCGCGGCCTGGCCTGCGAGCCCGCGCTGGTCGCGTCGCTGCGCGCGCACGGCCTGGACCGGGCGGACTCCCCCGTCTTCGTCCAGTCCTTCGAGACGGCCAACCTGCGCGCGCTGCGCACCGAGCTCCCGGTCCGGCTGGTGCAGCTGATCGACGCCCACGGTGCCCCCGCCGACCTCGTCGCCACCGGGGACCCGCGGACCTACGCCGAGCTGGTCCGCCCCGACGGGCTGGCGTGGATCGCGGAGTACGCCGCGGCGATCGGCCCCGCGAAGTCCCTGGTGCTGCCGCCCGGGGGCGCCCCGACCCCGCTGGTGTCCACGGCCCACGCCGTGGGCCTGCTGGTGCACGCCTGGACCTTCCGCAACGAGAACTCGTTCCTGCCGGAGAGCCGCCGGCGCACCGGTCGCGAGGCCGACCACGGGGACGTCCTGGCCGAGTACCGGGCCTTTGTGGACGCCGGTGTGGACGGTCTGTTCACCGACCAGCCGGACACCGCGCGCGTCGCCCTGGACCTCGTCGGGCGCGGACCGGCCGCCCGGACCGAGCTCGTCAGCTCCTGAGGGCCGCGAGGAGCAGGCCGGTCGTCTCCACCGGCCGCTCCTGGTGCGGGAAGTGTCCCGTGCCGGGCAGGACGTGGTGGGTGAACCCGCCCGCCGTCCAGCGCCGCGAGAGCTGCGCCGTGGACTCCAGCAGGCACGGATCGACCTCACCGTGGATCTGGACGACGGGCATCTCGGCGGGCCGGGCGACCGCGGCGGCGAACCGGCGGCCGTCGGCACGGAACTGGGAGCGCAGGGCCCAGCGGTAGTACTCGAGGCTGCAGTGCGCGACGGTCGAGATCCGCATGGCCTCGCGGTTGCGGCGCACGGCCTCCGCGAAGTCCGCGGTGCCCACCCAGTCCGGCCCCGACCAGGCCCGCATGATCCGCTCGACGCGGGCGCCGTCGTCCGTGCGCAGGGAGCGTTCGGGGCGGCGCGGGACCTGGAAGCCGAGCGCGTAGCGGGCGGTGGCGAGTCCCTGACCTCGGGGGTTGCGCGCGATCGCGCGGCGGACGGCCAGCGGGTGCGGCGCGTCGAGCACCACCAGCGAGCGGACCAGGCGGGGGTGCAGGGCCGCGACCGTCCAGGCGATCAGGCCGCCCCAGTCGTGCCCGACGACGTGCGCGCCCGGCTCCCCGAGCGCCCGGATCAGGCCCGCGACGTCCCCGGCGAGCGTCCACAGGTCGTAGCCGCGCGGCGTCTTGTCCGTGTCCCCGTACCCGCGCAGGTCGATCGCGACGGCCCGGAACCCGGCATCCGCCAGGGCGGTGAGCTGGTGGCGCCATGACCACCAGAACTCCGGGAAGCCGTGCAGCAGCACGACGAGCGGCCCCTCACCGGCCTCGACGACGTGTAGCCGGATCCCGTTGGCCGACACCGAACGGTGCGTCCAGGGGCCGGGGACGCGGACGACCGACGGCTCCGGACGGGCGCCCACCACCCGTCAGCGGCTGAGCTCGGGGGTGTCCGAACCGGACTTGCCGCGGTTGCCCAGCACCTGGGCGGTGTCCTTGAGGGACGAGATGGTGCGCTCCGGCTTGCGGATCTTCTTCACCCGCAGGTAGCCGATGAACGCCGCCGCGCCCGCCGCCAGGATCATCAGGCCGAAGACGATCCCGAAGGCCGCCGCCCGGTTGAGCCAGATCGCCAGCAGCTCGCCGATCGCGAAGAACAGGAAGAACAGGCTGAACAGCGCGATGACCAGGGCGACGATGAAGAAGATGCTGCCCTGCACACCCTTCTTGACCTCGGAGGTCACCTCCGCCTTGGCCAGCTCCACCTCGGAGCGGACCAGGGTCGAGACGTGCGAGGTGACGTCCCGGACGAGGTTGCCGATCGACTGGTCGGCGGAGCCGGGAGCGGGCTCCTTGGTCAGCGGGATCGAGGGCAGGACGGGCGGAACGTCCGTGCCGCTGGAGCTGGTCGGGGTGGCCACCGAGGGTCCCTCCTGCTGGGCTCATCGTCTGGATCGGCTCGATTGATCCTGCTGCTCGCCGCACCCGGAGGAGGTGAGGCGGAGGTCATCCTGTCACGTGGTCGGACGGGCTGCCCGGGCGGACGGCCCCTCCGCGGAGGACTTCCCCGGATCGTGCACCCCAACCCCCGTGAGTGCGGATAGTCGCTATGGCGACTATCGCCACTCACGAGGTCATTCGTCGGGGCGGCCGCGGAGCTTCTTGACGCGGCCGCGGCGGGTCTTGGAGTCGAGGCGGCGGCGCTGCGAGCCCTTCGTCGGTTTCGTGGCGCGGCGGGCGGGCGGGTCGGCCTTCGTCGCCTCCCGCAGCGCCTGCGCCAGCCGCTCCCGCGCCGCCTCCCGGTTGCGGAGCTGGCTGCGGGAGTCGCCCGCGGCGATCGTCAGCACGCCGTCGACCAGCCGCGGTCCCAGCCGGCGCAGGGCGCGGTCCCGCAGGTCGTCGGGCAGGCTGGGCGATCCCGCGACGTCGAAGCTCAGCTCGACCCGCGAGTCCGTGGTGTTCACACCCTGCCCACCCGGGCCCGACGACCGCGAGAACCGCCAGTGCAGCTCCCGTGCGGGCACGACGACCCCGCGGCGCACGAACACGCCGTCGGGATCGTCGCTGCGGTCGTCCGGGGAGGTCACGCGATCAGCATGCCGCACGGGCGTTGCGCACGAACGGCACTTTCGTTCGTGCCCGGTGAGCGAGCGGCACTCTCGTTCACACCTACGGAGCGAGAGCGCCGTTCGCCCACACGGTCAGTCCTCGCCCTTGCCCTCGTTCAGGCCCGACTGGATCAGGCTCATGACGGCCGAGTCGGCCAGCGTGCTCACGTCCCCGACCTCGCGGTTCTCCGCGACGTCACGGAGCAGCCGGCGCATGATCTTGCCGGAGCGGGTCTTGGGCAGCTCGTCCACGACCATGATCTGGCGCGGCTTCGCGATCGGCCCGATCTCCTTGGAGACGTGGTCGCGCAGCGCCTTGATGGCCGCCTCGCCCTTGGCCTCGTCCTTCGCGACGTTGCCGCGCAGGATCACGAACGCGACGATCCCCTGCCCGGTGGTCTCGTCCGAGGCCCCGACCACCGCCGCCTCGGCCACCGTCGGATGGCTGACCAGCGCGGACTCCACCTCGGTGGTCGAGATGCGGTGGCCGGAGACGTTCATCACGTCGTCCACCCGGCCGAGCAGCCAGATCGCGCCGTCGTCGTCGTACTTGGCGCCGTCGCCCGCGAAGTAGTAGCCCTGCTCCTCGAAACGGGACCAGTACGTCTCGCGGTAGCGCTCCTCGTCCCCCCAGATGCCGCGGAGCATGCTCGGCCACGGCTTGTCGAGGACCAGGTAGCCGCCGGAGCCGTGCCCGACCGGCGTGCCCGACTCGTCCACCACGGTGGCCCCGATGCCGGGCAGCGGCCGCATCGCCGAACCCGGCTTGGTGGCCGTGACACCCGGGAGCGGCGAGATCATGATCGCGCCGGTCTCCGTCTGCCACCAGGTGTCGACGATCGGGCAGCGCTCCCCGCCGATGACCTGGCGATACCACATCCAGGCCTCGGGGTTGATCGGCTCGCCCACGGAGCCGAGCACCTTCAGCGAGGAGAGGTCGTACTTCTCGGGGATCTCCCTGCCCCACTTCATGAACGTACGGATCAGCGTGGGCGCGGTGTAGTAGATCGTGACGCCGTACTTCTGCACGATCTCCCAGTGCCGGCCCTCGTGCGGGGTGTTCGGCGTGCCCTCGTACATGACGGACGTGGCGCCGTTGGCGAGCGGGCCGTAGACGATGTAGCTGTGCCCGGTCACCCAGCCGATGTCGGCGGTGCACCAGTACACGCTCTCGCCGGGCTTGTGGTCGAACACCGCGTCGTGGGTGTACGCGGCCTGGGTGAGGTAGCCGCCCGAGGTGTGCAGGATGCCCTTCGGCTTCCCCGTGGTCCCCGAGGTGTAGAGGATGAAGAGCGGGTGCTCGGCGTCGAAGTTCTCCGGGGTGTGCTCCTCGGAGGCCGCCTCGACGGCGTCGTGCCACCAGACGTCGCGGCCCTCGGTCCAGGGGACCTCGGTCTCGGTCCGCTTGACGACGAGGACGTGCTCGATCGTCGTCCCCTCGACCGCCTGGTCCGTGTTCTCCTTCATCGGCGCCGGCTTGCCGCGGCGGAACTGGCCGTCGCTGGTGATCAGCAGCTTGGCCTCGGCGTCCTCGATGCGGGCCTTGAGCGCACCCGGGGAGAACCCGCCGAACACCACGCTGTGCAGCGCGCCGAGGCGCGCGCACGCGAGCATCGCGAAGACGGCCTCGGGGATCATCGGCAGCTGGATCGCCACCCGGTCGCCCTTGCCCACACCCAGCTCGGCCAGCGCGTTCGCGGTCCTCGAGACCTCGCGCAACAGGTCGGCGTAGGTGATCGTGCGGGTGTCGCCGGGCTCGCCCTCCCAGTGAAAGGCGACCCGCTCGCCGTTGCCGGCCTCGACGTGGCGATCCACACAGTTGTAGGCGACGTTGAGCTTCCCGCCGACGAACCACTTGGCGAAGGGCGCCTGCCAGTCCAGGACCTGCGACCACTTCTCGCCCCACGACAGGCGGTCGGCCGCAGCGGCCCAGAACGCGTCTCGATCCGCGTCGGCCCGCTCGTACCACTCCGCCGTGGCGTTCGCCTGGCCTGCGAACTCCTCGCTCGGCGGGAAGCTCCGGCTCTCCGTGGAGAGGTTGTCGAGCGTCGCTCCGGACTCGGCCATCTTCTCGTGTCCTCCTCGTGCGCCTGGCGCGCGCGGCACCGCACTGAGCGCCGGCGCTCGTCGCAGTCGAACGTAGTGCTCCGCGGTCGCATGCGCACCGTCGGTACGGAGAGGGCCTCCCCCGTTCGGCGGGGACGGGAAACCCACCGACAGCACGGTCCTTCCGCTCGGGGAACCGATCACGCGCGCACGGGGCAGGGCCGCCGTGACCCGGCCCCGGTGGCAGCATGGTGGCCGTGCCCGCCCGAACGGACCCTCTCGCGCCGCTCCTCGATCTCCCCGGGGTGAGCGCGGCCGTCGCCGGTGCGCGGGAGGCGCTCGTCCCGGTGCACAACCACACGGTGAACCGGCGCGGCTGGCCGGCCACCTCCGCCGAGGCCGCGCTGCGCGGGGCGCGGGCCTCCGCCGCGATCGACGGTGCGCCGCTGCTCCCCGCCCGGGAGGAGCACGTCTCCGATCCGGTGCTGGCCGGCGCGGTCCGGGTGGCCGACGAGGCCGGCAGGCTGCTCGCCACCTGGAAGACGGCGCCGCTGCAGGCGCTCGCCCGGCTGCACGTGCTGGCCGCCACGGACCTGGTGGAGGACTCGCAGACGCTCGGCCGTCCGCGCGAGGGGACCTCCGCCCGGCTGTCGCTGCTCGCGGACCTCGCCACCGGGGGCACCTCGGTGCCTGCACCCGTGCTCGTCGCGGTGGTGCACGGTGAGCTTCTCGCGTTGCGGCCCTTCGGGACCGCCGACGGCGTGGTGGCGCGGGCGGCGGCCCGGCTGGTCGCGGTGGCCACGGGGTACGACCCCAGGTCGCTGGCGGTGCCCGAGGTGGGTCACCTCCGCCGGGCGGCGGAGTACCGGGCCGCGGCGGCGGGCTTCGCGGGCGGGACCGAGGAGGGTCTGCGCGCGTGGATCGTGCACTGCTGCGCGGCCTGGGAGACCGGGGCGCGCGAGGGGATGACGATCGCGGAGGCGCGGAACGTCTGACACATGGTTCGGGCGGTGCCCCTCCGGAGAGGGACACCGCCCGAGTCGCACGAGAAGTCCGGGTTCCAGGCGTGCACTACGTGTCGTGAGATGGCCTCGGCGCCCGGCGTCCCGGTACGCAGGCCCACGACGACATGCCTCCCGCGGCGTGCTGTGCGTGGAGGGCCCGTCCCCTCGTGCACGGAGCCTCGAGAGGGGGAGTCGGGTGCTTCTCTGCCGCACCGACCCTGGCCTTCCGTGGGTCCGTGGGGACAGTTCTACGCCGTGACGGGGGCCACAGCAAGGGTTTCGCCGAAGTGCACCGGTTCAGCAGCGGAGGGTGTCGATCAGGTACCCCGGACGCGACCCGGACGGCGGATGCGACGCCGCACGACGTCCGTCACCATGCCCCTGATCTGCGCAAACGTGCGGGCCGCGGACGGCGGCCCCAGATGCCCGCCGAGCCGATCGCCACGATTCCGATCCCGACGACCGCCAGCGCCAGGACGGTGGGCCGCCGGGCGCGCAGGGACACGGGACTACGGAACGTGAGGACGGGCCAGCCGCGTTCCGCGGCCTCCTTGCGGAGCGCCTTGTCCGGGTTGACGACCGTGGGGTGCCCGACGGCGGACAGCAGCGGCAGATCCGTGATCGAGTCGGAGTAGGCGCGGCAGTCCGCGAGGTCGTAGCCGCGCTCGGCGGCGATCCGCCGCGCCGCCGTGGCCTTCTCCTCGCCGTAGCAGTAGAAGTCGATCTCGCCGGTGTAGCGGCCGTTGCGGGCGGCCATCCGGGTCGCGAGGCAGCGGTCGGCGCCCACGAGCGCGGCGATCGGCTCCACCACCTCCAGCCCGGAGGCGCTCAGCACGATCACCTCGTCCCCCGCCGCGTGGTGCTCCGCGATCAGCTCGACGGCCTCGGCGTAGATCATCGGCTCGACGACCTCGTGCAGCGTCTCGGCGACGACCGACCGCACCTGCGCGACCTCCCAGCCGGTGGCGAGCGCGGTGATCCGCTTGCGCAGGAGGTCCATGGTGTCCTCGTCGGCGCCCGAGAGCAGGAGCAGCAGCTGCGCGTACCCGCTGCGCAGCACGGCGCGCCGGGAGATCAGGCCCTCCTTGCGGAAGGGTCTGCTGAAGGCCAGCGCACTCGACCCGGCGATGATCGTCTTGTCGAGATCGAAGAACGCGGCGCGGGGCGCGGGAGCGATCGGACCGGGCACGGCGGGGAGCCTGCCAGACCCGCCACCGGACCCCGCACATGGGACGACCCCCGCCAGGGGGGATTGGCGGGGGCCGTCGGGCGGTTCAGCCCCGGGGGGTCGAGCTGAACCTGCTCGGACACAGTCCGAGCCATCGACAACTGTAACCGCAACGAGCGCCCCACTGCCATGACCCGTTTCGCGTCCGCGGCGGGCCCGTGCGGGCGCGCGATCCAACCATGCGGCCCCGATGATCCACAGCCCCTCCGGCCTGCGCACGCCGAGTTGTCCACACCGCACCCAGGTTGTCCACAGCTGCGCGGAAACCCGCCCCGATCCGCCCCCGGGGCCGCACGCTCGTTCCCGGTCCCGCACACGGCGGGCCGCGGGGGTCACGGGAGCGGGAATGGGCGAGCGGACACTGCTGATGGTCGAGGAGCCGGAGCTGCTCGACGCGCTGTTGAGGCTGGCCGCCGCGGCCGGCTGCGAGGTGCACCGGGCGGCCGACGCCGCCGACGCGAGACGGCACTGGTCCACGTCGCCGTTCGCGGTGCTCGACGCGGCCTCCGCGATCCGCTGCCTGTCCGGGGGGCTGCCCCGGCGCGGCGGGGTCGTGCTGGCCGGGTTCGGGTCGGCCTCGGTCGAGGCGTTGCGGTGCGCGGTGGCGATCGGCGCGGAGCAGGCGATCGAGCTGCCGGCCGGGGAGGCCTGGCTGGTCGAACGGCTGGCCCGGGCGGCGGAGCTCGGCTCGGGCGAGGATCCGGGGCGGGTGCTCGCCGTCGTCGGCGGGCGGGGTGGGGCGGGAGCCTCCGTGCTGGCCGCGGCGGTGGCGGTGGTGTCCTCGCGGACCGGCGGCCGGACGTTGCTGGTGGACTGCGATCCCCTCGGCGGCGGGCTCGACCTCGTGCTGGGTGCGGAGGAGGTCAGCGGGCTGCGCTGGCCCGAGCTCACGATCACGGACGGCCGGGTGCCGGCCTCGGCCCTGCACGCGGCGCTGCCGGCCCCGGCGATCGGCCGCTCCCGAGGTGAGCTCGGGGTGCTGTCCTGCGCCCGGTCCACCTCCGGTCCCTCGGCCGCCGCGGTCGCGGCGGTGCTCGACGCCGGCCGCCGAGCCGGCGAGACGGTCGTCTGCGACGTCCCCCGATACCCGACGGACGCGGCGCTCGCGGCCCTCGCCGAGGCGGACCTGACGGCGCTGGTCGTCCCCGCGGACGTCCGGGCGGCCGCGGCAGCGGGCCGGGTGGCGGCGGTGCTGGCGGAGCAGACCCGGCGGGTCGGGCTGGTCGTGCGGGGCCCCTCGCCGGGCGGCCTCGCCCCCTCGGATCTCGCTGCGGCCCTGGACCTCCCGGTGCTCCCGGAGATGGCGCCCGAGCGGGGCCTGGGCCGGGCGATCGAGCAGGGCGTCCCGCCCGGCCGGGGGCGCGGCCCGCTCGCCCGTGCCGCCCGCGAGCTCCTCGTGGCGCTGCGGAACGCGGGACCGTCGGACGAGCTCGAGGCGCTGTGGAGGGCGTCGTGAGCGCGGCGCTGGTCGATCGGGTGCGGGCCCGGCTCGCGACCGACGGGCGGGAGCCCACCGCGGCCGCCGTCGCGCAGGCGGTGCGCGCCGAGTCGGGCGGGGTCGCGTCCGATCTGGACGTTCTGGCCGCGCTCCGGGTACTGCGGGAGGAGTTCGTGGGCGCGGGGCCCCTGGACGGCCTGCTCCGCGATCCCCGCACCACGGACGTGCTGGTCTCCGGGGGCGGCGAGGTGCGGGTGGACCGCGGCGCGGGGCTCGAACCCGTCGCGGTCCGGCTGCCGGACGAGGCCGCCGTCCGGCGGCTGGCGCAGCGGCTCGCCCTGGCGGCCGGCCGCCGCCTCGACGACGCGAGCCCGTACGTCGACGGCTGGCTCGCCGGCAACGGCGTCAGGCTCCACGCGGTGCTCGCCCCCGTCGCGGCCGACGGCACCTGCCTGTCGCTGCGCGTGCTGCGCCCGGCGGCCCACGACCTCGGCTCCCTGGCTCGCCTCGGCACCCTCGACCGCACGGCGGAGGCGCTGGTCCGGGCGGTGGTCGCCGCCCGCCTCGCGTTCCTCGTCTCGGGGGGCACCGGTTCGGGGAAGACCACGGTCCTGGGGGCTCTCCTCGGTGCCGCCGACCCGGCCGAACGGATCCTGACCGTGGAGGACGCCCAGGAGCTGCGGCCCCGGCATCCCCACGTCGTCCGGCTGGTGGCGCGGCCGCCGAACATCGAGGGCGCGGGCGGGGTGTCACTGCGGGACCTGGTCCGCGAGGCGCTCCGGATGCGGCCGGACCGGGTCGTGGTCGGCGAGGTGCGCGGGGCCGAGGTCTGCGACCTGCTCGCCGCGCTCAACACGGGGCACGACGGCGGCGCGGGCACGGTCCACGCCAACTCCGTCCGGGAGGTCCCGGCGCGCATGGAGGCCCTCGCCGCCCTGGGCGGGATGGACCGCGCCGCTCTGCACAGCCAGCTCGCCGCCGCGGTGCAGGTGGTCCTGCACATGCGCCGGATCCCCGGTGGCACACGGGTTCTCGAGGCGGTCGGCGTCCTGGTCCGGGACCCGGCCGGGGTCTGCGTCCGCCCCGTCTGGGAGCGGGTCCGGGGCTGGACCACCGACCGCCCGCTGTTCGCCGAGCTGCTGGCCGAGCGCGCGGTCCCCCTCCCCTGGTCCGATCTGTCCACACAAGATTCGGTCTCCTTCCGATGACCCCCGCGACCTGCGCGGCGCGCGGCCACTCCCCGACCGCACCGCTGCCCCGGACACCCCGCCCGGACGCGGGACGGTCATCGTGAGCGGCGTCCTCGCGGTGCTGGCGACCGCGGTGCTGTGTGCGCCCGGATCACCTGCCCGGCAACGGGTTCGAGCGCTCGGGCCCGCGGCGTCCCGGCGCGTCGTCCGGCTGCCGCCGGCCCGGACCGGCGTGATCGTGGTGGGGCTCGGGATCGGCGCGCTGGCGTGCGGGATCGCCGGTGCCGTCGCGGGCGCGGTCACCGCGGCGGTGCTGTGGAGGCGGCGGGAGCGCGCGGCCACGCGGGCCCGGACAGCCGAGACCTCCACGGAGCTCGCCGACTCCCTCGCCCGGATCGTGGAGGAGCTGCGGGCGGGTGCCCATCCGGCGGCGGCGCTGGACGGGGTGCGCTCGGACGGGCCGCGCGCCGCCCTCGCCCTCGGCCCCGCAGCCGCGGCGGCCCGCCTCGGCGACGACGTACCGGCCGCCCTGGCCCGCACGACCGGGCCGGCGTCGGCCGATCTGCGCCGGGTCGCCGCGGCCTGGGCACTCGCCGACCGGCACGGGGCACCCCTGGCCCAGCTGCTGGCCGGAACGCTCACCGACCTGCGCTGGCGGGTGGCGTTCGAGGGCCGGGTCCGGGCCCGGATGGCCGGCCCCCGGTCCACAGCGACCGTCCTCGCGCTCCTGCCGCTGCTCGGCCTGGGCCTCGGCCACCTGCTCGGCGCCGACCCGATCGGGGTCCTGCGCGAGGGCGTGCTCGGCCAGGTGCTGGTGCTCGCCGGCACCGCCCTGCTCCTGGCCGGCCTCGCCTGGGCGGACCGGATCGCGGCAGGACCGGTGTCGTCATGAACAGCGGTTGGTCGGTCGCCGCGGCGGCTCTCGCCGGGGCACTGCTGCTCGTGGGCTCGCCCGGGCGACCGCGCCTGCGGTCCCTGATCGGGGGCGAGGTCACCGCGGTCGTCCCTCCGCCCGCGCTGCGACGCCGGTGGCTCGTCGTGGCCGGGAGCGCGGTCGCGCTCCTGGGGTGGGTCGCCGCCGGCGGGACCGGGGGTGGCGTGGGTGCGGTGATCGTCGGGCTGGGGCTCGGTGGAGCTACCGGTGCCGGCCTCGTGACGGCGGCCCGCCGGGTCGCGCGCCCGCGGGCCACGGACCCCGGCGGGCTCGCCGCGGGCTGGGAGCTGCTGGCAACCTGCCTCGACTGCGGCCTGCCGGTCACGGCGGCGGCCGAGGCGGCCGCGATCCGGATCGACGGTGAGGTCGGCGCCGGGCTGCGGCGCGCGGCAGGGCTGCTCGAGCTGGGATCGGCACCCGGCGAGGCGTGGCAGGCGGTCGCCACCGTGCCCGGCCTGGAGGCGTTCGGACGCGCGGCCCTGCGTTCCGCCGACACCGGCGCGGGTCTGGCGCGGGTCGCCCGTGCCGAGGCGACACGGCTGCGGGCGGGCCTCTCCGACGCCGCCGAGGCGAAGGCCGAACGCGCCGCGGTCCTGGTCGCGGCACCCCTCGGCCTCTGCTTCCTGCCGGCCTTCCTCGCCCTCGGGATCGCGCCGGTGGTGATCGGCCTGGCCGGGGAGGCCCTGGCCCGATGGTGAGCCCCTCCACCCGGACGGTCCCGTACCGCGCCCGCGGACCGTGAACGTCGCCCATCCGACATCCCCCACACCGATTCGAGGAGACGCCATGTCCATGTCCCCGCTCGCCCGCCCCGCCACCTCTCGCGACGATTTCCGGCCGCGATCCATCCGCTTTCCGACCGGCGCCCCGGATGGCGTCGCCCGTGACTCGCGGCTCCGCCGGGCCCGCCGGAAGGTGCTGCAGCGCATCCGGTCCGCGCTCCGCCGCATCCGGAGGACGGACTCCGGAATGTCCACTGTCGAATACGCGATCGGGACGCTCGCCGCAGCGGCGTTCGCCGCCGTTCTGTACACGGTCGTCAGCGGCGATTCCGTGGTGACCGCACTGACCGGGCTCGTGCAGCGCGCCCTGTCCATCACGTTCTGATGCGCGAGGCCGAGCGCGGAGCGATCACCGTCGAGGCGGCGATCGCGCTCAGCGTGCTGACCCTCGTCGTGCTCGCCGCGCTCGGCGCCCTCGCGAGCGTCGCCGCGGCGGTCCGCTGCGGCGACGCCGCCCGGGAGATGGTGCGGCTGGCGTCCCGCGGCGAACCCGAGCGGGGGCGAGCTGCGGCGGTCGCGCTGGCGCCCACCGGCGCGACCCTGGCCCTCTCCGTCGAGGGTGACGAGGTCCGCGGGCTGGTCACCGCCGCCCCCGTCCCGCTGTTCCCGCTCACGATCAGCGGCGTCGCCACCGCCCTGCTCGAACCCGGCGTCGCCGATCCCGGACCGGCGACATGACCACCCGGCACCCGGACGACCGGGGATCGGCGACCGTGTGGGCGGCGATCGCCGCCGTGGCCCTGCTCGCGTGCACCGCGCTCCTGACGGATCTCGGCAGCGCCGCGCTCGCGCGGCACCGCGCCGAGGCCGCGGCGGATCTCGCCGCCCTCGCCGCGGCCGGCCGTCCCTTCGACGCCCCCGGCGAGGCTAGCGGTGGATGCGCGGCGGCGCGGCGCGTCACCGACCGCATGTCCGCGGAGCTGGTGCGCTGCACCCTCGACGGCTGGAACGCCCTGGTCGAGGTCCGGGTGCACCGATCCTGGTCGCTGCTCTCCGCCGACGCCGCCCGCGGCCGGGCCCACGCCGGCCCGGTCACCGCCGCGGCCGCGACGGACCGGGCGGCTGCCGAGGACGCGACTGCGCGGCAGCCCGCGGACCAGGGCGAACGACCCGACGATGACGGTCCGGCGAACGGTGCCGGCGGGGCGGGCGTCGCGTTCCTCCCGCGCAGCCGGCTCGGTCGCCCGTCCGGCCTGCTCAGCGTCCTCGTTCGTCGTCGGGGGCGCACCGATCGGCGACGGTCGCCGGCCCCGGGGCTCCGGCCCTCAGGCCCGCAGGGCCCCGATCACGATGTCCAGGACCCGCACCGCACCCGCCTTGTCGAGCGGCGCGTTCCCGTTGCCGCACTTTGGCGACTGCACGCAGGAGGGACACCCCGTGCGACAGCCGCAGTCCCGGATCGCCTGCCGGGTGGCGCGGAGCCAGCGCTCCAGCACCGCGTGCCCCCGCTCCGCGAGGCCGGCGCCGCCCGGATGCCCGTCGTGCACGAAGACGGTCGGCAGGCCAGTGTCCTGGTGCAGGGCGGTGGAGAGGCCGCCGATGTCCCAGCGGTCGCAGATCGCGAAGAGCGGGAGCAGCCCGATCGCGGCGTGCTCCGCCGCGTGCAGCGCGCCCGGCACGTGGGACGGCTCGATCCCGGCGGCGGCCAGCACGTCGTCGGCGATCGTGTACCAGACCGACCGGGTCTCGAGGGTCTGTGCGGGCATGTCGAGCGGGACGGTGTCGAGCACCGTGCCGTCCGGGGTCCGGCGCTGGTAGGCGACGACCTGCCCGGTCACCCGCACGTCGCCGAAGAAGACCGACACCGGGCCGTGGTCGCTGCGCTCCCGCACCGCGACGATCTCGACGTCCGACGTGGAGCGGGCGTCCGTGCGCCAGTTCGGGTCCTCCGCGTGGACGAGCGCGACGCCGGCGTCGAGATCCAGCTCGTCGACCACGTAGCTCTCGCCCCGGTGCAGGTAGACCGCGCCCGGGTGGGCGGTGCCGGGCGCCGAGGCGCCGTCGGCGGTGCCGAGCATCCGGCCGGTCCCGGCCTCCACGAGCGCGACCTGCCCGAGTCCCGAACCGCGGATGTCGACCGAGCCGGCGGGCTTCTCCCGGGTGCTCGGCCAGAACCAGCCGGCGGGCCGGCGGCGCAGCACCCCGTCCTCCACCAGCTCGGCGAGGACCTCCTCCGCGGCGGCCCCGCCGAAGGTCGACTCGACGTCCTCGGCGGTCAGCGGCAGCTCGGCGGCGGCGCACACGAGCTGCGGCGCGAGGACGTACGGGTTCGACGGGTCGAGCACGCAGGCCTCGACCGGCGCGCCGATCAGCGCCCGCGGGTGGTGGACGAGGTAGGTGTCCATCGGATCGTCCCGGGCCACGAGGACGACCAGCGCCTCGTCCGACGCCCGGCCGGCCCGTCCGGCCTGCTGCCAGAACGAGGCCCGGGTGCCCGGGAAGCCGGCGACGACCACGGCGTCCAGCCCCGCGATGTCC
Source organism: Pseudonocardia ailaonensis (assembly GCF_039531635.1). Lineage (NCBI taxonomy): Bacteria > Bacillati > Actinomycetota > Actinomycetes > Pseudonocardiales > Pseudonocardiaceae > Pseudonocardia > Pseudonocardia ailaonensis. The sequence continues at coordinate 47,522 of NZ_BAAAQK010000025.1, forward strand.
ACGCCCAGCTCCAGCGCGTTGGTGGTGGCGACCCCCAGCAGCTCGCCCCTCATCAGGGCCGCCTCCAGGGCCCGCCGCTCCTCGGGGAGGTAGCCGCCCCGGTAGGCGGAGATGCGGGGGACGAGATCCGGGTCGATCTCGGCGACCAGGCGCTGCGCGCTCAGGGCGGTCGTCTCCGCGCCGCGCCGCGAGCGCACGAACGCGAGGCTGCGCGCGCCCTCGAGCACCAGATCGGCGAGCATCCGGGAGGACTCCGTGGACGCGGGCCTGCGCACGGGCGCCCCGTTCTCCCCGGTGAGCTCCGGCAGCAGCGGGGGCTCCCAGAGCGCGACCGTGCGCCCGGCGCTCGGCGAGCCGTCCTCGGTGACGGCGACGACCTCGCGGCCGGTCAGGGCCGACGCGAACTCGGCGGGGCGGGCCACGGTCGCCGAGGCGAGGACGACCGTGGGCGCGGCCCCGTAGCGGCGCGCCACCCGCAGCAGCCGGCGCAGGAGCAGCGCGACGTGGGAGCCGAACACCCCGCGGTAGGTGTGGCACTCGTCGACCACGACGTACTCGAGCCGGCGCAGGAAGGTCGCCCAGCGCGCGTGCCAGGGCAGCACCGAGCGGTGCAGCATGTCCGGGTTGCTGAAGATCCAGCGGGAGTGGTGGCGCGCCCAGTCCCGCTCCTCCATCGAAGTGTCGCCGTCGACGGGCGCGGGGCGGACGCCGGGCAGGTCGAGCGCGCGCAGCGACCGGAGCTGGTCCGCGGCGAGGGCCTTGGTCGGCGAGAGGTAGAGGGCCGTGGCCCGCGGGTCCGCGTCGAGCCGGGCGAGCACCGGCAGCTGGTAGACGAGCGACTTCCCGGACGCCGTGCCGGTGGCGACCACGACGTCCCGCCCGGCGTGGGCATGCTCGGCGCCCTCGGCCTGATGGCTCCAGGGTCGCTCGACACCGGCGGCCCGCAGCGACCGGACGACCGCCGGGGGCGCCCAGCCGGGCCAGTCCACCGGCCGGCCGGCCCGCGGCGGCAGTCGCACGGCATGGCGCAGGGGCATCTCCGGGGCGACCGGGTCCGCGAGATCCGGGTCGAGGCCCGGATCGTCGTCCTCGGCGAACCCGGGCGGCAGCTCGCCGTCCGCGCCCAGCTCGAGGACCGGCACGTCCGGATCGACCCCGGAACCGGCCAGGACCCGGCCGAGCAGCTCCAGCCCCCGGGCCGAGCGCGGCGCCGGCCCGTCGACGAGCACGGCGGCACCCGATCCCTCGCCGATCGGTTCGCGCTGCACGGTTCCGAGGCTCGCACACCGCACCGACAACTCCCGCGGCACGGCCCGGACCACCACGAGACCGCTCGCGCGGGCGGGGCGGCCGCTGGGAGCGATGTGTCGACCATCGCTCTCACCTGCGGATCGGGCTCCGACCTGTCTGTGTTTTCGATCACCTACCTCCCCCGAGCACCGGGGTGGCGTGGATCGCAGGTGCGACATCGGACACAATCCCCTGCACTGCGTGTGTCCGTCGGCCTCCGGCGGGTGTGCGCTCGACGTCAGGGATGCCGTCGGCCCCAGCCCGAAAGGTCTCCCGGCGCGCCCCAATGCAACTGGAGGACGAATGCCCACAGAGACCCTCCGCCTCGGAGTGGGGGATCAAGTAGTCGTCGGGGTGGTGGCCGTCGTCGCACTCGCGGCCCTGGCCATCGGCTACATGCTGCTCCGAGAGGTACTCGCCGCCGGCGAGGGCACCGAGAAGATGCGCGAGATCGGCGCCGCGGTGCAGGAGGGCGCGCAGGCGTACCTCCGCCGCCAGTTCCGCACGCTCAGCGTCTTCGTGGTGATCGTCTTCCTGCTGCTCTTCGCGCTGCCGGCCGACGACATCGGCGAGCGGATCGGCCGCTCGATCTTCTTCATCATCGGCGCCGTCTTCTCGGCGACGATCGGCTACCTCGGCATGTGGCTCGCCACCCGGGCGAACATCCGGGTCGCCGCGGCGGCGCGCGAGGAGGGCGGCCGCGAGAAGGCCACCCGCATCGCGTTCCGCACCGGCGGCGTGGTCGGCATGTTCACGGTCGGCCTGGGCCTCTTCGGCGCCGCGATCGTCGTGCTCGTGTACGCCGGTCAGGCCCCGAAGGTCCTGGAGGGCTTCGGCTTCGGCGCGGCCCTGCTGGCGATGTTCATGCGTGTCGGCGGCGGCATCTTCACCAAGGCGGCGGACGTCGGCGCGGACCTGGTCGGCAAGGTCGAGCAGGGCATCCCCGAGGACGACCCCCGCAACGCCGCGACCATCGCGGACAACGTGGGCGACAACGTCGGTGACTGCGCCGGCATGGCGGCGGACCTCTTCGAGTCCTACGCCGTCACGCTCGTCGCGGCGCTGATCCTCGGCTCCGCGGCGTTCGGCCTGCAGGGCCTGCTCTTCCCGCTGATCATCCCGGCCATCGGCGTGATCACGGCCGTCATGGGCGTCTACACCACCCGGGCCCGGGTGGGCGAGAACAGCCTCAAGGCGATCAACCGCAGCTTCTACATCTCGGCCGTCTTCGCCGGGGTGCTGTCGATCGTCGCCGCGTACGTCTACCTCCCGGGCACCTTCGCCGGGCTGACCAACTCCACGGTCGGGAACCTGCCCGGGGACCCGCGCCTGATCGCGTCGGTCGCCGTGGTCATCGGCATCGTGCTCGCCGGCGTCATCCTCTGGCTCACCGGCTACTTCACCGGCACCGAGGACAAGCCGGTCCAGGACGTGGGCAAGTCCTCGCTCACCGGTGCGGCGACGGTCATCCTGTCGGGCATCTCGATCGGCTTCGAGTCCGCCGTCTACACCGCGCTCGTCATCGGCGCGGCCGTCTACGGCGCGTTCCTGCTGTCCGGCTCGATCGTGGTGGCCCTGTTCGCGGTCGCCATGGCGGGTACCGGCCTGCTGACCACCGTCGGCGTCATCGTCGCGATGGACACCTTCGGCCCGGTCTCGGACAACGCGCAGGGCATCGCGGAGATGTCGGGCGACGTCGACGGTCCCGGCGTCGAGATCCTCACCGAGCTCGACGCGGTCGGGAACACGACGAAGGCCATCACCAAGGGCATCGCGATCGCGACCGCCGTGCTCGCCGCGACGGCGCTCTTCGGCTCCTACCGCGACGCCATCGGTCAGGCCCTGCAGAAGGCCACCGGCCAGGCGACGAACGCCGGCACCGCGTTCGCCAGCGAGGTGTTCAACCCGAACACCCTCGTCGGCGTGATCATCGGCGCGGCCGTCGTGTTCATGTTCTCCGGCCTGGCGGTCAACGCCGTGACGCGCGCCGCCGGCGCCGTCGTCTACGAGGTCCGGCGACAGTTCCGCACCCGGCCCGGGATCATGGACGGCACGGAGCGGCCCGAGTACGGCCGCGTCGTGGACATCTGCACCCGGGACTCGCTGCGCGAGCTGGCCACCCCCGGCCTGCTGGCGATCTTCGCGCCCATCGCGGTCGGGTTCGGCCTCGGCGTCGGCCCGCTGGCCGGCTACCTGGCGGGCGCGATCGCGAGCGGCACCCTGATGGCGATCTTCCTCGCCAACTCCGGTGGCGCCTGGGACAACGCGAAGAAGCTGGTCGAGGACGGCAACCACGGCGGCAAGGGCAGCCCGGCCCACGAGGCCACGGTCATCGGCGACACCGTCGGCGACCCGTTCAAGGACACCGCGGGCCCGGCGATCAACCCGCTGATCAAGGTCATGAACCTGGTCTCGGTGCTCATCGCGCCCGCCATCGTCGTGTTCAGCGTCGGCGACAGCGCGTCGGCCCCGATCCGCATCGCCATCTCGCTCGTGGCGCTGGCGATCATCGTGGTGGCGGTCGTCGTGTCGAAGCGGCGCACCTCGTCGATCCAGGAGACGCCGGCGGACGCCACCGTCGGCTGACCGGGGCCGGTCGGCGATCCCGACCGGTCCTCTCGACCGCCCCAGGAGGCCGCTCGTCCGCACCACGGACGGGCGGCCTCCGTCGTGTCCGGGGGTCTCGCTACGGTTCCTCCGCAGGCAGGAGCAGGAGGAGAAGCATGGTCTCGTGGTGGCGCAGGGTGCTGCCGGTGCTGGCGGTGGGTGCGCTCCTCGCCGGGTGCGGCGGCGCGAGCGAGCAGCAGACCGTCGACTGGGCGAACGGGCTGTGCACCTCCTACGCCGGCTTCCGCGAGGCCGCGATCGTCGGCCCGGCCGCCGCGTCGGACGTCCCGTCGCAGGCCCGCAGCCTCTCGACCTACCTCGGCACCACGGCGGCGGCGCTCGACAAGGCGCTCGCCGACCTCGACCGTCTCGGCGCCTCCCCGGTCTCCGGCGGGGACCAGGCCGTCACCCGGTTCCGCAGTCAGCTCGGCGGCTACCGCACCGCGTTCCAGCAGGCCAAGAGCCAGGTCGACGCGCTGGACCTGCGCGGGTCCGGCCTCGCCGACCGGCTGAAGAACGCGGTGGCCCCCGTGCTGGCCCTGCAGGACACCACCCAGGACCCTCTCGCCGGCCTCGATCCCGCGGTCACGGACGCGGCCGGCAAGGCCCCTGCCTGCCAGAACCTCAGCACGCTCGGCACCGGTGCCACCGGAGGCCGCTGACCCCTCACGTACTGTCGAACGCATCCGCTCCCCGGGTCCCACCCCGCTTCACCAGGAGGCTCCCCCGTGCCTCGTCCGATCCAGCGCGCGTCCCGTCCCCTCCGTCAGGCCCTCGCGGCGTCCGCCCTGGGCGGTGTCCTGCTGCTCAGCGGCTGCGCCACGGTCGTCCAGGGCGCTGCCGCAGCCGACCCCGCCCCGCAGCCCACCCAGGGCCGGGGCGCCGATCCCGTCGCGTGGGTCGACAAGGTGTGCGGCGCCGTCCTGACCTACACCACCCCGGTGCTCGCGCAGCCCCAGTTCGACGGCGCCGACCTGCCGGCCATCAAGCAGCGCCTCTCGGACTACCTCTCGGCGAGCCAGACCGGCCTGCAGCAGAGCCGGGACCAGCTCGCGAAGGTGGGCGCCTCGCCGGTCGGCGGCGGGGACGACACGGTCGCCCGGGTCACCGCGGGCCTGGAGAAGCTCCAGGGCGACATCGGTGGGGCGAAGGCGAAGGTCGACGCCGCCGACCCGGCGAACGTGCAGGGCTTCCAGGCCGCGCTCGACGACACGCAGAAGAGCCTGCAGCAGGTCACAGCGCCGGACACCCTCGGCGACCTGAAGACCTCGCCGCGCCTGGACAAGGCCGCCCAGCAGGCCGGCAACTGCACCAAGCTCGCCGCGCTCGCCCAGCCCGCCCAGAGCACCGCTCCCCCGGCCGCCACGCCGCCCCGCTAGGGAGAGTCCGGCCCGCGCCCGATCGGGCGCGCCCTCTCGCCTCCGATCGAACGCATGTTCTATCGTGCGCGGTGTGCCCCAGCTCTCGCTGTTCTCCGCGGACGCCCGGCCGCCCCGGCTCGGCGACCTCGCCGGGCTGCTCTGCGGGCCGGGCCGGATCCTGCGGTTCGGCGAGGGCCTGACGGCGCGGATCAGCGTGGACGTGGCGGACGCGGCGCGCGCGGCCGCCGTCCGGGGCGCCGCGGCACCCTTCGGGATCACGTTCGAGCCGGGCGCGCGCACCTGCGCGGGCCGCGAGCTGCGCACGGCATACCGACGGGACCTGGCCTCCCTGGCCCTGACGTGGACCGAGGCGCGCCGCAAGGCGGTCCCCGAGGGGTTCCAGCTCGACGGCACCGCGCTGCGGCTGTGGGCCGTCGCCTCGGGCCGCGGGGACGGGCGGGGCGGCTACCTGCTGCCCCTGGATCCGGCGGCGCCGGAGACGCACGCACCGCTGATCGCCGCCGCGACCCGGCTGGGCCTCCCGCCGGCCCGGATCAGCCTGCCCGCCTGCCCGGCCTGCCGTGCCCGGGCCGACCTCGAACGCGCCGGACCCGAACCCCCGCCGGGCCGCCGCATCGACCTGACCGACCGGGCGGAGTCCGACCCCACCGACCCCACCGACCACGCGGACGGCCGGGAGACGGCCGTGGGGGAACCCGCCGTCGTCACCACCTGTCGTCCCCATCATCTGGCCCTCGCCCCTCCCGACCCGCGGGAATGCCCGGCCGCGGGGCCGGCGTTGCGCCTGTCCGGGGCCCGGCGGATGCATCGTCTGGTGGAGCTCGTGGGTCCGGCACCCGACGGCGTCGATCCGGCCGAATGGCCCAGGCACTGGGGCCGATCCGCGGGTTGACGACCCGGTTACGCTCGCCACTCGTCCGACGGGCACCCTGTCGTGTGACAGATGCGACACCCGTGGGCGATGTGCGAACGTGGCGGCGGAGCACGGTCGGCGGGCAATACTGTCGGCCCCGGGTCCGACGGGAATGGCACAGTTGGCCGTGAGATGACGGCCGATGTGCCCTCCCGGGACGAGAGGACCGGAATGCGGCTGCGACCGGTGCGGTACCGGTAGGTGGCCGGAGGGATGGAGTAGGACCAACGTGGCAAGCCGAACGACGAGCACCGGGACCGACGAGCCCGCGGAGACCTCGGAGTCCCCGCAGGAGGCCGCCGGTACCCCGACGCGCCGCAAGAGCGCGGCCGGAGGTGGCCGTCGCAACGGCACGTCGACCCCGAGCGCGAACGGCGGGCGCGTGCGCCGGCTGGTGATCGTCGAGTCGCCGACCAAGGCGAAGAAGATCCAGCCCTACCTCGGCAACGACTACGTGGTCGAGTCGAGCGTCGGCCACATCCGGGACCTGCCGCGCGGCGCGGCGGACGTCCCGGCCAAGTACAAGGGCGAGCCGTGGGCCCGCCTGGGTGTGGACGTCGACAACGAGTTCCACCCGCTCTACGTGGTCACGCCGGAGAAGCGGTCCAAGGTCTCCGAGCTGAAGGACCTGCTCAAGGACGCCGACGAGCTCCTCCTCGCGACGGACCCCGACCGCGAGGGCGAGGCGATCGCCTGGCACCTGCTGGACACGCTGCGCCCGCGGATCCCGGTCCGCCGGATGGTGTTCCACGAGATCACGGAGACGGCCATCCGCGCCGCCGCGGAGAACACCCGCGAGCTGGACCAGGACCTGGTCGACGCGCAGGAGACCCGCCGGATCCTGGACCGGCTCTACGGCTACGAGGTCTCCCCCGTGCTGTGGAAGAAGGTCATGCCGCGGCTGTCGGCGGGCCGGGTGCAGTCGGTGGCCACGCGGCTGATCGTGCAGCGCGAGCGGGAGCGCATGGCGTTCCGCTCCGCGGGCTACTGGGACATCGCCGCGACGATGGATGCCGGGGCGGACGCGACCCCGCGCCAGTTCGGCTCCCGCCTGCAGTCCGTCGACGGGCTGCGGGTCGCGACCGGCCGCGACTACGGGCCGGACGGCAAGCTCAAGTCCCGCAGCGAGGTCCGTGAGATCAACGAGGCCGAGGCACGGCGCCTGGTCGAGGCCCTCGCGGACAGCTCGTTCACCGTCTCCTCGGTCGACTCGAAGCCGTACACGCGCAAGCCCTACGCGCCGTTCATGACGTCGACGCTGCAGCAGGAGGCCGGCCGCAAGCTGCGCTTCTCCTCGGAGCGCACGATGCGCAGCGCCCAGCGGCTGTACGAGAACGGCTACATCACCTACATGCGTACGGACTCGACCACGCTGTCGGAGTCCGCGATCCAGGCCGCCCGGGCGCAGGCCCGCGAGCTGTACGGGGACTCCTACGTCCCGTCGGCGCCGCGGCAGTACACGCGCAAGGTCAAGAACGCCCAGGAGGCCCACGAGGCCATCCGCCCCGCCGGCGACACGTTCCGCACGCCGGGGCAGGTCGCCCGCGAGGTCGACGGGGACGACTTCCGCCTCTACGAGCTGATCTGGCAGCGCACCGTCGCCTCCCAGATGGCCGACGCGCGGGGCACGACCGTCTCGATCCGGATCGACGGGGCCGCGGCGACCGGCGAGCAGGTGACCTTCGCCAGCTCCGGCCGGACGATCACGTTCCCCGGCTTCCTGAAGGCCTACGTCGAGACCGTCGAGGACGAGTCGCCGGACCAAGCGGACGACGCCGAGTCCCGGCTGCCGAACCTCACCGAGGGCCAGGCGCTCACCGCCGCGGCGCTCACCCCCGAGGGCCACACCACGAACCCGCCGGCACGGTTCTCGGAGCCGAGCCTGGTCAAGCAGCTCGAGGAGCTGGGGATCGGCCGGCCGTCGACGTACGCGTCGATCATCAAGACGATCCAGGACCGCGGGTACGTCTGGAAGAAGGGCGCAGCACTCGTCCCCTCGTGGGTGGCGTTCTCGGTCGTCGGGCTGCTCGAGCACCACTTCGGGCGGCTCGTGGACTACGACTTCACCGCCGCGATGGAGGACGAGCTGGACTCCATCTCGTCCGGCAACCTGACCCGCAACGCCTGGCTGAACAGCTTCTACTTCGGCGACGGGGCCAGCGCCGAGGGCTCGGTGGCGAAGGCCGGCGGGCTGAAGAAGCTCGTGGGCGTGAACCTCGAGGAGATCGACGCCCGCACGATCAACTCGATCCCGCTGTTCACCGACTCGAACGGCCGCGAGGCCGTGGTCCGCGTCGGCCGCTACGGCCCGTACATGGAGCGCCCGACCGACGAGGTCGACGCCGAGGGCAAGCCGAAGACGCAGCGCGCCAACCTGCCCGAGGACCTCCCGCCGGACGAGCTCACCGAGGAGATCGCCGAGCAGCTGTTCTCGGTCCCCCAGGAGGGCCGCTCGCTGGGGACGGACCCGGTGACGGGGCACGAGATCGTCGCCAAGGAGGGCCGCTACGGCCCGTTCGTCACCGAGCTGCTCTCCGAGGAGGAGGCGGCCGCGGCGAAGAAGGCGAAGACCAAGCCGCGCACCGGCTCGCTGTTCAAGGACATGACGGTCGAGACCGTCACCCTGGACGACGCGCTGAAGCTGCTCTCGCTCCCGCGCCTGGTCGGCAACGACCCGGAGTCCGGGGACGAGATCACCGCGCAGAACGGCCGCTACGGCCCGTACCTGAAGAAGGGCACGGACTCCCGCTCGCTCACCGGCGAGGAGCAGCTGTTCACGGTCACGCTCGACGAGGCGCTGGAGATCTACAAGCAGCCCAAGCAGCGCGGCCGCCGCGCCGCCTCGGCCACCCCGCCCCTGCGCGAGCTGGGCAAGGACTCCGCCACGGACAAGCCGATGGTGATCAAGGACGGCCGCTTCGGCCCCTACGTGACGGACGGCGAGACCAACGCCAGCCTGCGCAAGGGCGACAGCGTCGAGGAGATCACCGACGAGCGGGCCAGCGAGCTCCTCGCGGAGCGCCGCGCCAAGGCCCCGGTCAAGAAGAAGGCCCCGGCCCGCAAGTCGCCCCCGAAGACCACCACCCGCACGGTCTCCAAGCGCAAGTCCCCCGCCAAGTAACCCTGTGAGTGGCGATAGTCGCTCCGGCGACTATCGCCACTCACGAGGTCAGAGCAGGGCGCGGACGGCGGTGGAGAGGGCCTTGCCGTCCGCCCGGCCCTCCGCGGCGGCCGTGGCCTTCTTCATGACCTGGCCCATCTGCTTCATGCCCGGCTTCTCGCCCGTCTCCGCCTCGAAGTCCGCGACCGCCTTCGCCGCCAGGGCGCTGAGCTCGTCGGCGGTCAGGGGCCGGGGCAGGTAGCGGGCCAGGATCTCGCCCTCGGCGGTCTCCTGGGCGGCCATCTCGGTGCGGCCCGCGGCGCTGAACGCCTCGGCGGACTCCGCGCGCTTCTTGGCCTCCTTGCGGATCACGCCGAGCACCTCGTCGTCGGAGAGCTCGCGCTGCTCCGTGCCCGCGACCTCGGCGGTGCCGATCGCGGTCAGGGTCAGCCGCAGGGTGGCCTTGACCAGCTCGTCACGGGCCTTCATCGCCGCGGTCAGGTCGCTGCGCAGCTGCTCCTTCAGGGTGCTCACAGGCGTGCACGCTAGCCGACGCCCCCCGCGTCGTACCCTGGGATTCGTGAACAGCCTCGCTCGCCTGGCCCTCGGCGCCGTCACCACCGGAGCCGCGGGGATCGCGTACGCGGCGGGATACGAGCGCCGCCGCTGGACGCTGCGCGAGGCCACGCTGCCGGTGCTGCCCGAGGACACCCGGCCGCTGAGGATCCTGCACATCTCGGACCTGCACCTCATGCCCGGGCAGGAGAGCAAGAAGCGCTGGGTCGCGGAGCTCGCGTCCCTCGACCCAGATCTCGTGGTCGACACCGGCGACAACCTCGCGCACCCCAAGGCCGTCCCCGGCGTGCTCGCCGCACTCGGCCCGCTGCTCGGGAAGCCGGGCCTGTTCGTGTTCGGCAGCAACGACTACTTCGGCCCCACCCCGAAGAACCCCGCCCGCTACCTGCGCAAGGACGAGCGGCGTTCGCACGGCGAGCCGCTGCCCTGGCGGGACCTGCGCGCGGCCTTCGTCGAGCGGGGCTGGCAGGACGCCACGCACCAGCGCCTGTTCCTCGACGTCGACGGGCGCCGGATCGGTGTCGTGGGCGTCGACGACCCGCACCTGTCCCTGGACCGCTACGACGGCGTCTCCGGCCCGATGACGGCCGACCTGAGGCTCGGGCTGACCCACTCCCCGGAGCCCCGGGTGCTCGACGGCATGGCGACGGACGGCGTCGACCTCGTGCTGGCCGGCCACACGCACGGCGGGCAGCTGCGGCTGCCCGGGTACGGCGCGATCGTCACGAACTGCGGGATCGACCGCTCCCGGGCCCGCGGGGCCTCGCGCTGGGGCGCCCACACCTGGCTGCACGTGTCCGCCGGCATGGGCACCTCGCCCTACGCCCCGGTGCGCTTCGCCTGCCCGCCGGAGGCCAGCCTGCTGACCCTGGTGCCCCGCCCGGCGGTCCCCCGCGCGGAGAGGGCAACCCCCGCGCGGCCCGCGGAATCGGTCAGGTAGAGTTCTCCACGGCTCGCAGGAAGTTCGGTCGAGCCTTCGGGGTGTGGCGCAGCTTGGTAGCGCGCTTCGTTCGGGACGAAGAGGTCGCAGGTTCAAATCCTGTCACCCCGACAGCAAAGGCCCAGGTCAGCAGACCTGGGCCTTCGTCGTTCCCGGGATCAGGTCTCGCAGGCCACGCCGTCGCCGTCCCGGTCGAGGGCCTTGCGGTAGCCCGGGTCGCCGACGTGCAGCGGGGCGGCGCCCGCGTTCTTCGCGGCGGTGCAGTTGGCGTAGTAGGCGCTCGACGCCGCCGGAGCCTCCGGGGTGGCCTCTCGCACCGGGGCGGCGGGAGCGGCGACCCGGGTCTGCGGGGCGGAGACCAGCGGGCGCGGCGCGACGGGGGCCGCCGGCTCGGCCACGGCGGCGGGCGCCGGGGCGATGACCGCGACGGGTGGGGCGTCGGCCTCACCCAGCACGATCGGGTCGGTCGCCGAGGCCCGCGCCCCGGCGGGCGGCAGCTGGGTGGTCACCGTGCCGGCCGCGACGCCCGCCACCGAGCCGGTCGACGGGCCGAGCGTCACCACCGTGAAGCCGGCGGCGGTGAGGGCCTGCCGGGCCTGCGCATCGGTCATCCCGACGACGTTCGGCACGGCCAGCAGCACCGGCGCGGGCTGAGCCACGACGGGAGCCACGACCGGCGCCGCGGCAGGCACGACGACCGGTGCGGGCGCGCCGGCCGCACTGACGATCCCGACGACGCTCATCACCACGCAGAGCACGGTGCCGATCATCCCCAGCACCAGACCGGCCCCGCTGCGACCGGCGGTGGCCGCCCGGCCGGTCCGGAACCGCGCCCGTCCGGCCCGGGACAGGAGCAGCGCGGGCACGGTCACGACCAGCCCGAGGATCGGCACCCAGCCGGCCGCCAGCCCGATCAGGCCGAGCACGAACCCGGCCGTGGCCTGCGGGTTGCCGGCGCGGTCCGGGCCGGTCGGCGCGGGCGGGGTCCACGGCTGCGTGCTGGTCATCGGGTGCCTCTCCTGGTGCTCTCGGGGTGCGGCGCACCTCCGAACAGCCCATCGGGAAGCGTGAGCGACCCATTACGGCACGTCATCAGTCCTGGGGAGCAACCCCTCGGGCGGCGACCGGCGCGCGGCGGGAGCGCAGGATCGCCCAGGCCACGATCAGGCCCGCGACGACCGTGAGCCCGAGGCCCGAGATCGTGATCGCCTCGCGGAACTCCCCGGTCTGCTGCGGGCTCCAGTCCGAGGTCGCGATGCTGCCGGTGAACAGCACGGCGAGGACCGTGCCGGTGGCGGCGATGCCGATACCCGTGGTGACCTCGCCGGCCGTGTCGACGAGGGCGGCGCCGATCGTCGTCCGGTTCTCCGGCAGGCCGCGGAGCACGTTCGTCCCGGCGACCACGCCGACCACCCGCAGCCCGGCCGCGACCAGGACGAGCGCGAGCGCGATCCACACGTAGCCGAGGCGACCGAACAGGCCGTAGACGGCGAGGCCTGCGACCACCGCGCACGAGCTGAGCCAGGCCGCCTTCTCCAGGCCGACCCGCTTCACCAACGGCGTGACGACCGCGCCGCCGGCGACGAGCACCACGACCTGCGGCAGCATCCCGAGGGAGGCGAGCGCCGGCGGCCATCCCCAGTCGAGCTGCAGCTGCAGGGTGACCAGATAGCCGAGCGAGGCGATGGCCAGGCCGGCCGCGGCCTTGAACGCCAGCCCGCTGGAGACGAGCGGGCGGGCGACGAGCGCCAGGTCGAGCAGGGGATGGCGGGCCGTCCGCTCCCGCACGACGAAGAGGGCCCCGGCCAGCCCGGCCGCGGCGGTCGCCGTCCACGGTGCCCAGCTGCCGGCGCCCTCGTTCACGAACAGCGTGGGCGCGACCAGCGCGAGGAGGATCGTCGCCGTGCCCAGCACCGCCCCGGCGACGTCGACCGGGTCGCGGTGCAGGCCGGCCGGGTCGTCCGCGGCCACCCCGAACCGGACGCCGACGAACGCGAGCGCGGCGATCGGCACGTTGACCAGCAGCAGGACCTGCCAGGGCGCGACCGCCAGCACGAGGCCGCCGGCCGTCGGGCCGATGGCGAGCCCGACCAGGCCCACCGTCGAGATGACGTTGATCGCCCGCACGCGCAGGCCGTCCTCGGTGAACAGCCGGAAGGCCAGCGCCATGGAGCCCGGGGTCGTCATCGCGGCGGCGACGCCCATCGCCACCCGCACCGCGACGAGCTGCTCGGCGGTGGTGACGAACGCCGTCGCCAGGCTCGCCGCGCCCAGCAAGACCAGGCCGACCAGCATGATCCGCCGCCGGCCGGCGCGGTCGGCGAGCGCACCGAAGGCCAGCATCAGGCCCCCGAACACCACGGAGTAGGCGCCGGTGACCCACTGCAGGCCGGTGGTCGAGGCGTGCAGCTCGCGGCCGATGGTGGGCAGTGCGACGTTGAGGATGGAGTTGTCGAGCATCTCGAAGAGGAACACCGCGGAGAGCCCTGCCAGGGCGATCCACGCCTCGCGCAAGGATCGGGGTTCGGTGAGCATGTCTCTAAGTTAATCGACTAAACTTAGTGACACAAGGGGAACGGAGGGACGGATGCCCCGGACGGGTGCACGAGGAGGACCGCAGACGCGGGCGCGGATCGCGGAGGCGGCGGCCGCGCTGTTCCTCGTCCGCGGGTTCGACGAGGTGACGGTCGCCGAGGTCGCCCGGGAGGCCGGCGTCTCGAGCGTGACCGTGTTCAAGCACTTCCCGCGCAAGGAGGATCTCTTCCTCGACCGCTCCGACGAGGCCGTCGACTTGCTGCGCGCCGCGGTGCGGGACCGGACCGGCGACGTCCTGGGCTCCCTGCGCGCCACCACGCTCCGGCTGGTCGAGGAACGACACCCGCTCTCCGGCGTCGACGAGCGGTCGCTCCCCTTCTTCCGGACGGTCGCGGCCTCGCCTGCCCTGATCGCGCGGGCCCGGGAGATCGCGGCGGACCTGCAGCGGACCCTCTCCGAGGAGCTCCGGGACGATCCCGGGTTCGACGGCGACGGGCCGCTGCTCGCCGCCCTCTTCCTCGCCGGCTACGCCACGGTGACGGTGGAGACCGCGCGCCGGATCGTCGCCGGGGAGGCGCCGACCACGGTGGTGGCGGACCACCGCGCCCGCTTCGAGGTCCTGTTCGACGCCCTCACCCGGACGGGAATCGAGCGGCGGGCCGAGGGCACGGGGTCCGTGTGAGTCCGCCGGGCGCCCGACCGGGGGCGATCCCCACTCGCGACCGGGGTTGAGCTGCGCAGAGAGTGGGGCGGACACCCTGGCGCCGGGGTGTCCGATCGGCGAGTATCAGCTGCGGTAACGGACGGACCGTCCCGAACCGAGAGTTGGACGACGGAAGGCGCCGAGGCTCTTCCCCGAGCCGGGAGGCACCCGATGACGACAGGTCAGGACCCGTACGCGGAGGGCAACCGACCCCAGGACGGGCAGTGGCAGGCGCAGCAGGGCGCGCCACAGCAGCAGTGGGGCTACGACCCGCAGACGGGCCAGCCGGTGCAGCAGCAGTGGTCGGCCGAGCAGCAGCAGTGGCCGGCCCAGGGCGGGCAGCCGTGGGCCGCCCAGCAGCCCGGCCAGCAGCAGTGGCCGGCGCAGCAGAACGCCCAGCAGCAGTGGCCCGCGCAGCAGGACCACCAGCAGCAGTGGCCGGCTCAGCAGGACGCCCAACAGCAGTGGCCCGCGCAGCAGGCCCAGCCCGCCCAGCAGGAATGGCCCCAGCAGAACCACCAGCAGCAGAACCCGCAGCAGTGGCCCGCCGCCCAGCAGGGCCAGCAGCAGGCCTGGAACTCCGGGCAGCACCAGGCCCAGCCCGGCTGGACCCCCGAGCAGCAGCAGTGGGCCGCCCAGCAGCAGAACCAGTACCCCCAGCAGAACCAGCAGCAGTGGGGCGCACCCCAGTACGGCGGCCAGCAGTACCCGCAGCAGAACGGCGCCCCGCAGTTCGCGGCGCAGCAGACCTGGACCCCGACGGCGCCGAAGGCCACCGGCCTCCCGATCGGCACGATCCTGACCGCCGTCGCGGGTGTGCTCGCCGTAGGCGGCACCTTCCTGCCCTGGGTCTCCGCGAAGGTCCCGTTCCTCGGGGGTCTCTCCTTCAACGGCCTGGACGTCGACCACGGCGTCTTCGCCCTGGTCGCCGGCATCCTGCTGCTGATCGTGGCGGGGCTGCGCTTCTTCCTGCCGCAGGCGGCACTGGCACTGCGGATCGCCGCCGGTGTGTTCGGCGCGGTCGCTGCGGCGATCGCCGGGCTGGCGTTCATCGGGTACAGCCAGGGCGTGTCCGACGCGGGCGAGTTCTCCGACGCCGTGTCGGTCGGTCCCGGCCTCTACGTCCTGGTGGTGGGCGGCGTGATCGGTATCGCGTCGGCGATCGTCAAGCGCTGACACCGGGCGGCGGCTCACGCACCCAGAGCCGCCTCGAACCCGTCCAGCAGCATCGTCAGCCCGAGGTCGAACTCAGCGCCGAACGCGTACCCGGGCTGCATCACGTGCTCGCGACCGAGCCGGGTGAGGTGCGGGAACTCGCCGTCGGCGAAGCTCGACATGATCGACTCGGCGACCGCCGTCGTCTCCGCGCCGGGGCTGAACGGCAGGCTCGCCTCCTGCAGCGCGAAGCCGTAGAGATAGCTGTCCAGGATCGCGAAGGCGCTCGCCGCGAGCGGCACGGGGAAGCCCGCGCCGAACAGGCAGCCGAGCACGGCGTCGTGGTGCCGCAGCGTCGCCGGGCCCGGTGAGGAGCGGGACTCCATCAGCCCGATGGACCACGGGTGCCGCACGAGCACCTCCCGCGCCGAGCCGTAGCGGCGGGTGAGTGCCGCCCGCCAGTCCGGCCCCGCGGGCAGCGCGATCTCGGTGAAGACGGCGTCGACCATGCCGTCGAGCAGCGCGTTCTTGTTCGCGACGTGGTGGTAGAGCGACATCGCCTCCACCCCCAGCTCCGCGCCGAGCCGCCGCATCGTCACCGCCGCGAGCCCGTGCGCGTCCGCCAGGGCGACCGCGACCCCGAAGATCTGCGCGCGACCGAGCGCCACGGGAACCTCCTTGACCAGCCTTACGTTGTCAGGCCATCCTGGCCGTACTTACAGCGTAAGGGAGACGACATGCGCGCGATCGTGCAGGACCGCTACGGGGACGCCTCGGTGCTCCGCCCCGCGGAGATCGAGAAACCGGAGCCGGGCGAGGGCGAGGTCGTGGTCCACGTGCACGCCGCCGGGCTCGACCGGGGTGCGTGGCACCTGATGGCCGGGCTGCCCCTGCTCGTGCGCCCCGCCTTCGGCCTGCGCGCGCCGAAGGAGCCCGTCCGCGGCCGGGAGTTCGCCGGACGGGTCGAGGCGATCGGCGCCGGCGTCACCGGCCTCGCGCCGGGCGACGAGGTGGCGGGAGTCGGCGAGGGTTGCTTCGCCGAGCTGGCCAGGGCCCGGGTGGACCGGATCGCCCCCGCACCGGCCGGGCTCGGTCCCGTGGACCTCGCCGCCCTGCCGATCTCGGGCCTGACCGCGCTGCAGGCGGTGCGCGACCAGGCCCGCGTCGAGCCCGGGCAGCGGGTGCTGGTGATCGGGGCGTCCGGCGGTGTCGGGAGCCTCGCGGTGCAGATCGCGAAGGCCCGCGGCGCCCACGTCACCGGCACGGCGAGCCCGGGCAAGCTCGATCTCGTGCGGGAGCTCGGGGCCGAGCCGATGGACCACACCCGGCCCCTGACCGGCGTCTACGACGCGGTGCTCGACGCCGGCGGCCACCGCCCGCTGCGCCGGCTCCTCCCGCTCCTCACCCCCCGCGGAACGCTCGTGATCATCGGCTCGGAGCCCGGCGGTCGGCTCCTCGGCGGCACGGACCGGCAGCTGCGCGCGCTGCTGCTGAGCCCGGTCGTGCGGCGCCGGCTGCGCAGCTTCGTCTCCTCGGAGAACGCCGCCGACCTGCGCGAACTGTTCGCCCTCGCCGAGGCGGGGACGATCCGGGCCGTGGTCGGCGAGACGCTGCCGCTCGACGAGCTCCCCGAGGCGATGCGCCGGATGGTGGCGGGCGCGACCCGGGGAAAGGTCGTCCTCGTTCCCTGAGCGTCACCGTCCATACACCCGTCCCATACGGGCGTTCCGATCGTCGATAGGGTGGTCCGTCATGGGACATCGCGAGGACCTTCTCGACGGCGCGGCGGATTGCCTGTACCAGAAGGGTTTCGGCCGGACCACGGCTCGGGACGTCGTCGCGGTGTCCGGCACCAACCTCGCCTCGATCGGGTACCACTTCGGGTCCAAGGAGGCACTGCTCACCGAGGCCGCCGTGCGGGCCACGGGCAAATGGGCGGACACGCTCGACGGCGCGCTGGCGCGGGTGGATCCGGCGGGATCGCCGCAGGAGCGGGTCGAGCAGACCTGGCGGGCGATCGTCGACCTCCACGACACCGACCGGAAGACCTGGGTGACCTACGTCGAGTCCCTGGCCGAGGCGGCCCGCTCGCCCCGCCTGCAGGAGGCCCTGGTCGGCGCGCAGCACGAGATGCGCGAGGAGCTGGCCTCGATGTTCCACGCGCTGCCGGAGGACCCGGCCGAGGCCGACCACCGCACCCGCGTGCTCGGCGGGCTCTACCAGGCACTGCTCACCGGGCTGATGGTCCAGTGGACCGTCGACCCCGAGAACGCACCGACCGGCCCGGAGATCGCCGAGGCCCTGGGGATGCTCGTCAACTCCCCCGAGCTCGTCCGCTAGTTGTACTGCCCTGAGAGGTTGGGAACGCGGCTGGCGGGTGGGTGGCCGCCGATGCCGGTGTGTCTGCGGTGGTGATTGTAGAAGTGCAGCCACCCGGGTAGATCAGCTCGGCGGTCGCTCTCACGCTGGTAGGGCCGGGCGTATGCCCACTCCTCGAGCAGGGTGCGGTTGAACCGCTCCACCTTCCCGTTAGTTTGCGGGCGGTAGGGCCGGGTGCGTTTGTGGACGACATCAGCGCTGGTCAGGGCGTCGCGCCAGACGTGAGAGCGGTAGCAGGAGCCGTTATCGGTCAGCACCCGACGCACCGCGATGCCGCAGGAGTCGAAGTAGGCCTGGGCTCGGGCCCAGAACCCGACCGCGGTGATGGCCTGCTCGTCGGCGTGGATCTCGGTGTAGGCCAGTCGGGAGTGGTCATCGACGGCGTTGTGCAGGTAGGCGTAGCCGACGCCGCGTCGGCGGTCACGGCGTCCGGCGGCGCGGCCCAGGACGCGGTGCCCGCCGCCGTCGGGGATGTTGCCGAGTTTCTTGATGTCGACGTGGACCAGGTCGCCCGGGGCGGGGTGTTCGTAGCGGCGCACCGTCTTGCGGATCATGGCGCCGGTGGCGCGGTCGAGCTCGGCCAGGTGCGCCATCCGATAGCGGCGCAGCACCGCGTGCACGGTCGAGGCGGCCAGCCGCAGCAGGCTCGCGATCCGGGCCGGGCCCCAGCGTCTGATGACGCGGACCTTGATGATGCGTCGCTCGATCCGGGTCGGGGTCCGGCGCGGGCTGTGGTGCGGGCGGCTGGAGCGGTCGGTCATGCCGGCCTTACCGTGGAGCCGGTAGCGGTCGGCCCAGCGTTTGGCCGTGGACACCGAGACCTGGAACCTGTCAGCGGCCGCGCGTAGCGACCATTTGTCGACCACGACGCACAGGGCCAGGCGCAGCCGGCCGGTCTCAGACAGCGGGGCGTTACGGTGGGTCATGAGGGCCTTCCAGGTCACGGGGTAGATGTCGCAATCCACACCGGACCTGGAGGCCCTCACCTACATCAAGATCATCCCGCCCGTGTCGCCGTACTCAACCTCCGTGGGCAGTACAGCTAGTCGCGCCTCGGGCGTCCGATACCGAAGGAGTAGAGGACGCCGAGCACCACGAGCGGCAGCAGGTTCCACACGAACCAGGGGTAGACCGACTCCCCGTTGGTGACCGAGACGAGCCCCCAGATCACCACGTTGAGCACCATGATCGATGTGAAGATGATCGTCAGCACCTTCATCGCGGTGCCGCCGCCGGTGTCCGAGAAGACGCCCGGCCGTTGCCTCGCGACGGGCGCGGGGGTGGTGGCCCGGCGCTCGGGCAGGTCCCGGACCAGGTGCGCGAGATCGCCGCGGGTCTTCGCCGCCCACAGCTGTCTCGAGCGCTCGTCGAACTCGTCGAGATCCAGCAGGCCCTCGCCCTGGGCCCACTGCAGATGGCGCCCGACCACGGTGCGGTCGGCGTCGGAGACCCTCATGTCCTGGGGACGCACCGGCTCGTTCACCCGCTCATCGTCCCAGCGCGACGCCCGTCACGGATCAGGGTTTCCCCCGATACGCGATCGGGCAGGATCTCCGGTGTGACCACGCACCCCGCCGCCCCCGTCCCCGAGCGGCTCTTCGACGACGAGCGGGAGCAGCGCTGGCGCGCCCGCTTCACCGCGGTCCGCATGTCCCGCCCCGCCTGGGCCCTCGACGCACCGGACCGCAGCGTCTACTCGTCGAACGCCAGCGGCACCACCCAGGTGCACTCCTGGGACCGGTCCACGGACCTCCACCGCCAGGTCACGACCCGCCCGGCCGGGACGTACTACGCCACCGTGACCCCGGACGGCGAGCACATCTGGTGGTTCTCCGACACCGACGGTGACGAGTTCGGGCACTGGGTCAGCGAGCCCTTCGCCGGCCCCGCGGAGCCCGTGAACCCGCTGCCCGGCGTCGAGGACGGCTACCCGGCCGGCCTGGACATCGGCCGGGAGACGGTCGCCGTCGGCACGTCGACGGACGACGGCACCTCGGTCTGGGTGCGGCGCGGCGACGGTCCCGTGGCCCGGGTCTACCAGCACAGCGAGGACGCCGGCGTCGGCGGCCTGTCGGAGGACGAGACGCTGCTGGCGATCTCCCACTCCGAGCACGGCGACTCGCGGCATCCGGCCCTGCGCGTGCTGACCCTCGACGGCGAGACGGTCGCCGAGAAGTCCGACGGCCCGGGCAAGGGCCTCAACCCGATCTCCTTCTCCCCCGTCCGCGGGGACCAGCGGCTGCTGGTCGGCCACGAGCGCCGCGGCCGCGAGGAGCTGCTGATCTGGGACGTCGCGGCGGACACCGAGCGCGAGCTCGCGCTGGATCTGCCCGGCGAGCTCGACGCCGACTTCTACCCGGACGCCTCGGCCCTGCTGGTCTGGCACACCCACGCCGCCCGCACCCGTCTGTTCCGCTACGACCTCACGAGCGGTGCGCTCACCGAGCTGGGGACCGCGCCGGGCTGCATCGGCTCGGCGGACGTGCGGCCGGACGGGACCGTCGAGTACACCGCCTCCTCCGCCGCCGTCCCGTCCGCGGTGCGCGCGCTGCACCCCGACGGCACGGACCGCAGCCTGCTCACCCCGCCCGGCGAGCCCGCGCCCGGGTCGGTGCCGGTCGCGGACCTGTGGGTCGGCGAGGTGCACGCGTTGATCGCCTCCCCGCCCGGGCCCGGCCCGCATCCTGCGGTGTTCTCCCTGCACGGCGGCCCGCACGCCGCGGACGAGGACCGCTTCAGCGCCGCCCGCGCCGCCTGGGTGGACGCCGGGTTCGCCGTCGTCGAGATCAACTACCGGGGCTCGACGGGCTACGGCTCGGCCTGGCGGGACGCGATCGAGGGACGCCCGGGGCTCACCGAGCTCGAGGACGTCGCAGCGGTGTACGACGCCGTCGTCGCCTCGGGGCTGGTCGATCCCGCCCGCTGCGTGGTCGAGGGCTGGTCGTGGGGCGGGTACCTCGCGCTGCTGGCCGCCGGGACCCAGCCCGAGCGCTGGGCCGCGGTGATCGGCGGGGTGCCGGTGGCGGACTACCTCGCGGCGTACGAGGACGAGATGGAGCAGCTGCGCGCCTTCGACCGCGCCCTGTTCGGGGGCTCGCCCGAGGAGGTGCCCGAGACCTACCGGGTGGCGTCGCCGCTCACGTACCTCGCCGAGGTGCGGGCGCCGGTGCTGGTCCTCGCCGGGGAGAACGACCCGCGCTGCCCGATCCGCCAGATCGACAACTACCTCGACGGCCTGGCCGCCCGGGGCGACCTGCCCTACGAGGTGGCCCGCTTCGACGCCGGACACGGCTCGCTCGTCGTGGCCGAGACCCTGCGACACATCGGCACGGAGATCGACTTCGCCCGCCGCGCCCTGGCCGGGATCACAGTTCCCGGCGAGTAGCGGTCATCTCCCCGTCACGATCATGTAACGCGCCGCGGCCACGATGGGGGTGAATCGGCGAGGAGGCGGTTTCGGTGGCGCTCTGGCGGATGCACGTCGAGCTGGAGGATCGGCCGGGCCGGCTCGGTGAGCTGGCCGCGGCGATCGGCCGGGCCGGCTGCAACATCCTGTCCCTGCACGTGGTGGGCGAACCCGCGGGCGACGGATCGGTCACGGACGAGCTGCTCGTCAAGATCCCCGAGCAGGTCGAGCCCGCGAGCGTCGTCGCCGCGGTCGAGCAGGCCGGCATCCCGTGCACGCTCCTGGTGCGGGCGGACGCGGCCGAGCTCGCCGACGGCGCGACGACCGCGCTGGCCCTGGCCCGGATGGTCGCGGCGGACCCGGGCAGCGCGCCCCAGGCCGTCGCCACGCTGTTGCGGGCCCGGATCGTCGATCCCGGCGCGCCCGCGGCCGGTGGCCACGTGCACACCCTGCGGGTCGGGAGGTCGACGGTGCACCTCGGCCGGGCCTGGGCGTTCACCGCCACGGAGCTCTCCCGCGCCGCGGCCCTGCTGGAGCTGGCCGCGCAGCTGTCGCTGACGGGCTCGCCCTCGCGGCTGGTCGCGCAGCTCGACCCGGTCCTGCTGCTGCGCGACGGGTCGGAGGTCCGGCTGCGCACCGCCGTGCCCACGGACGCCCCGCTCGTGGCCGCCCTCAACGCGCGCTGCACCCCCGAGAGCCGCAACGGCCGCTTCCTCTCCGCCGCCCCGCGGCTCGACGAGGAGGAGCTGAGCCGCCTGGTCGGCCCGGACGCGCGGCGGCGCACCCTGCTGGCGGTGACCCCGGACGGCGGGAGCGCAGTCGGGATGGTCGACGTCGGCTGGCGCCGAGGCGAGCCCGCCACCTTCGCGGTCCTGGTCGAGGACGCGTGGCAGGAGCGGGGCCTGGGCACGGCCCTGGTCCGGCGGGCGGCGGAGATCGCCACCGAGCAGGGCTGCGACGAGATCCTCGCGACCACCCACGGCCGCAACATGAAGCTCACCCGCCTGCTCCGCCGCGCGGGGATGCGCCCCACCGCGGAGCTCGCCCCGGAGGGCCTTCTCGAGGTCCGCGCCCGCCTCCTCGCCCCGGTCCGGACCGCCGCGCCGGCCTCGCGCTGATCCCGCCTGCGGCGAGTGTCCGCAGCTCAGCCCGGGTCGGCGAGGATCATCCCGCTCGGGCAGGAGCGTGAGGACGGCCTCGGGCGGCCGCCCGACGACCGCCCGGTCACCGACGATCACGATGGGCCGCTCGATCAGCACCGGATGGGCGGCCAGCGCGTCCACCAGGGCGTCCCGGTCGGCGCCGGCGAGGCCGAGCTCCTTGTAGATCTTCTCGCCGGTGCGGACGATCGCGCGCGGGTCGTCCGTGCCCAGCAGCGCCAGGACCCGCTCGATCTCCGCCCGGGACGGGGCCTCGTCGAGGTAGCGGACCACGGTCGCGTCCACGCCGCGCTCCTCGAGCAGGGCCAGGGCACCGCGGCTCTTGGAGCAGCGCGGGTTGTGCCAGATCGTCGCGTCCACGGGCCCAGTGTCCCAGCCGGCTCTCCCGGCCGGCATAGCCTGGCAGGATGCCGATCCCGGATGAGGGCCTGCTGGTGTTCGACGGCGAGTGCGGCTTCTGCACGCGCAGCCTCGGCTGGCTGCGGCTGCTCGACCGGGGCGCCCGCATCACCTCCCTGCCGCTGCAGGCGCCGGGAGTGCCGGAGCGGGTCGGCGCCACCCGCGAGGCCTGCAAGGCCACGCTGCATTTCGCCGCGGAGGGCCGGGTGCTCACCGGCGCCGCAGCCGTCAACGCCGCGCTGGCCGTGGCCCTGCGCCATCCGCTGCCCGAGCGGCTCTACGCCCGCACCACCGCGCTGCAGGACCGGGTCTACACATGGGTCGCCCGCAACCGGGGGCGGCTGCCGGGCACCTCGCCGTGGTGCACCCGGCACCCGTCCGTCTGCTGAAAAGTCCGACCTGAAGACACGCTGAGTGACCGCGCCGTGCGCACCGCGCACTCGGGCAGACTGAACGGCGATGAGCGAATCCTCGACACCGCGCCTGCGCGACGCACCGACCTCGCGCGGCGAGGGAGAGCGTTGAGCGCGCCCCCGAGCCACCCGTCCGTCCCCGCGGCCGACCGCGCGGACGAGCCCCCGCCTGCCCGCCCCGCACCGACGCGGCGGCGCCCCTCGCTGACCGCACGGCTGGTGATCGCCGCGCTGCTCGGGCTCGCCCTGTCCGTGGTCGTCCTGCCGGACCGCTGGTTCGGGCTGGACCAGTACAGCCCGTTCGCGCAGCTGGGCGCCTTCCGCCCGATGGCGTTCCTGGCCGTCGCGGCACTGGTCGTCGTACTGGGCCTGATCACGATCAAGGTGAGGATGCTCTGGCCGTTCACGGCGGCGGCGCTCGCCCTGGCCCTCACCTCCGGGGCCTTCCTGCTGCCCCGGACGATCGCCGACCCGGTACCTGCGGGCGGTTCGACCCTGAAGGTCCTCTCCTACAACGTCTACGAGGGCCGGGCGGACGTGACCACCCTGGCCGCGCTGATCCACGCCGAGAAGCCGGACCTGATCGCCCTGCCCGAGGCCGGTGAGCGCTTCCGTCAGAAGCTGGCCCCGCTGATCGAGGACCTCGGCTACCGCTCGCGCTCGTCCGTCACGACGAGGCAGCCGGACGTCTCGGGGGTCACCGTGTTCACGGCCGCCCGGCTGGGCGACGTGCAGTTCGAGGTGGCCCCGTCCGACGTCACGTTCCGCTCGGTGACGGCCACCGGCGGGGCGCTCGGCGACCTGCGGTTCGTCGGCTTCCACTCGGTGGCCCCCACGCCCGGGTACGGGGTGGGGCAGTGGAAGGAGGACCTGCTCGGCGTGCAGCAGTGGTGCGGTGCCACCACTCCCACGATCGTCGCCGGCGACTTCAACGCGACGTTCGACCATTCCGTCATGCGTGAGGGCACGGCGGGCTGCGGCGACGCCGCGTCCCAGGCCGGTCAGGGGCTGACCTCGAGCTGGCCGACCTGGGCGCCGCGCTGGGTGGGCCCACAGATCGACCACGTGCTCGGGACTTCGGGGATCGCCGCCGAGTCGTTCGCGGTGGAGGAGGGGGCGGGCAGCGACCACCGCCCGATCCTCACGACCCTCCGGGTGCCCTGACCGGCCAGGACGGCAGCCGGTCCTCCTTGACGACGCCCGCGGCGTTGAGGAAGCCGGCTGCCATCCGGTAGAAGCCCACGAGCAGCACCAGCTCGCACAGCTGCGCGTCGGTGTAGTGCTCGGCGAGCTCCCACCAGGTCGCGTCCGTGACGTCCGCCTCGGCCAGCACCTCGTCCGCGAGCCGGAGCAGCGCCGCGTCCACCTCGGACCACTCGCCGCCCGTGGCGATGCGCTCGATCTCGGCGTCGGTGAGGCCGGCGTCGCGGCCGATCAGCACGTGCTGCGCCCACTCGTACTCGCAACCGCTGCGCCAGGCGGTGCGCAGCACGACCAGCTCGCGCTCGCGGGCCGGCAGGTCGCCGCGGGTGAGGAAGAAGCCGCCGAGCACGTTGAACCGCTTCATCATCCGGGGATGGCGCGCCATCGTCCGGAAGATCGCGAGCGGGACGCCGTCGCCGCCGGTCAAGGTCTTGGCCAGTGCCTCGGCGACCTCCGGTGCCGGCTCCTCGACCGGGGCGACCCGGGGTGCGGACGCGTGCGGGTAGGGCATCAGCCGACCACCTTCGACTCGCGCAGCGCGGCGATCGCCGCGTCGTCCAGGCCCAGTCTGGTACGCAGGACCTCGTCCGTGTGCTCGCCCAGACCGGGCAGCACGGCCTCCTCCTGCCCGACGAGCGACGACGCGACCTTGATCGGGTTCCCGACGGTCCGGATCGTGCCGAGCTCGCGGTTGTGCGTGTCCTGCCGCATCCCCCTCGCGGTGACCTGGGGATCGTCGAGCAGGTCCTCGGTGGTGTTGACCGGGGCGGAGGGTACCCGGGCGGCCTGCAGCGCGGCGACGGCCTCGGCGCGGGTGCGCGTGCGCGTCCATTCCTCGACGGCCGGCCGGACCAGCGTCTCGTGCGCCTTCGACCGCTGGTGCCCGGTCCCGAGATCCGGGTGGTCCACCAGGTCGGGGCGGTCGATGCACTCGCAGAGCGCGGCCCACTCGCGGCCGTTGAGCACCGCGACGATCACGTAGCCGTCGGTCGTCTCGAAGGGGCCCCACGGCGACTGCAATGCGTACTGCCCGCGGCCCATCGACTCGCCGAGGTGCTCCTGGTAGGCCATCGGCAGGTCGTTCATCAGCAGGGACGCGTCGAACATCCCGATGTCCACGCGGGTGCCCTCGCCGGTGCGGTCGCGGTCCCGCAGCGCGACGAGGGTGCCCGCGAAGGCGCAGGTGCCGGAGAAGATGTCCGACATCGCGAACCCCATCCAGGCCGGCGGGCGGTCCTTCTCCCCCGCCAGGTGGGTCAGCCCGGCCATGGCCTCGGCGATGATCGCGTAGGCGGGCAGGTCCCGGTACGGGCTGGGCAGCACGTCGTCGTGCCCGAAGCCGCTGATCGAGGTGTAGACGAGCCGGGGGTTCAGCTCGTGCAGCCGCTCCCACGGAAACCCCAGCCGGGCCAGGACGCCGGGGCGGAAGTTCTCCACCAGCACGTCTGCCTGTGTGACCAGCTCGGCGAGGATCTCCGTGCCGCGCTCGGACTTGAGGTCCAGCTCGACGCTCTTCTTGCCGCGCGTGAACCGCAGGATGTTCAGGTTCGTCGCGCCGCCCGGGCCGTGGAGCTCGTAGCCGGCCCTGCGATAGGTCTCACCGCCCACCGGCTCGATCTTGATCACGTCGGCGCCGAAGTCCGCCAGCATCATGCTGGTGACGGCCCCGCTCACGATCTGCGTCAGGTCGACGACGGTCACGCCGTCCAGTGCGGACACCCGAACTCCCATCCAATGAGCGCTACGCTTGCCAGATGAGATGACGGTAGGAAAGCTCGGCCACGTCGTCAAGCCCAGTACGCTCGCGGTGGAGGGGATGCACGTGCGGTCCATGCAGCGGGTCGTCGCGATCCTGGAGTGCGTCGCGGAGGCCCACGTGCCTGCCAGCGCTGCCCGGGTCGCGACCGGGACCGGGCTGTCCCTGTCCACGGTGTCGCGGATCATGCGCGACCTCGCCGAGGACCAGCTCCTCGACCGGCTCGACGACGGCAGCTACCTGCTCGGCGCACGGGTGTTCAGGCTGGTCCGCACGGCGCGCGAGGGCGGGGACGCGATGGCCACGATCCATCGCGTGCTGGCCGACCTGCGGGACCGCACCGGCGAGACGGCCTCGCTCAACGTCCGCCGCGAGGACGTCCGGGTCTGCATCGCCTCCGTCGACTCGCGGCACGAGCTGCGCCGGGTGGTCCCGGTCGGGGACGCGATCCCGCTGGTCGGCACCGCGACGGGGGACGTGCTGATGGCGGGGCTCCCGGCGGCCGAGCAGACCGCGCTGATCGACCGGGCCCGACACGCCGACGGCTCCCGCGTGGAGCTGCTGGCACGCCTGCGCGAGGCCGCCGCCCAGGGCTGGTCGGTGCAGCGGGACGGCCTGATCTCGGGCGTCACGGGGGTCGCGGTGCCGGTGCGGTCGGGCGAGCGGGTGGTCGCGGCCCTCACCCTGTCGGGCCCGACCACCAGGCTGTCCCCCGAGGCCGTCGAGAAGTGCGTCCCGGACCTCGAGGACGCGGCCCGCCGGATCGCCCCCTGGGTCCGCGAGCCCTGAGGTCCTGATGATCACCGCGACAGGCGGGCCGCCCTCCAGTCACCGGTGATCACCAGGACCTGAGCGCCCCCGCCGGTGATCATCAGAACCTGAGCGCTCCCCTGTCGATGATCATCAGGACGTGGGCGTGCATTTTCCTTGATCAATCAGCAGTGACGTCCTGGTGATCGCCGCGGGGAGAGATCACCAGGGCAGGAGCGCGCCGGGGCCACCCGCAGCCGATGATCACCAGGACCTGAGTGCGCTGTCGGTGTGCCGCCACATGATCACCAGGACCTGACCACGGCCAGCGCGAGCCTGGCCACCTCGAGCTCCCGCGACGAGTGATCACCAGTGCCCGGATGCTCTTGACGGGTGATCAACAGGACTCAGCTGCAATTCTTCCTTGATCGATCAGCAGTGGCGTCCTGGTGATCACTGCGGGGGATGATCACCAGAGCCTGGCTGCACCCGCGGTGCCCATGGGCGAGCACGGTCGATGATCAGCAGGGCCCCACTGCTGCCAAGCCCGCTCGGGCCGCTGCGAAGAACGGAAGATCAGCAGGACCTGGCTGCTGTCAGCGCTGCTCGGGCGCCCTCTGCAGCGCACTTCGCGGCCTCCTCGACCGGCAGGGCGTTGACCTCCCTGCACATGATCTCGACCGCGAGGGGGACGTCGATGCCCAGACGGGCGAGACCGGCGAGCCAGGCAGGGAGGTCGATCGCCCCGGCGCCCGGGGCGAGCCGGAACTCCAGGGCGTCCTCGGCCGGGTCGGGACGCGGGGCGGCGAGCATGTCGTTGAGCTGCACCGAGGCCACCAGCCCCGCCACCGGCTCGAGATCCGCGAGGGTCACGCCGGCGCGGTGCACGTGGTAGGCGTCGAGCACGATCCCGGCGTTGCCCGCCCCGGAGGCCTCGATCAGCGCCGCGGCCTGCGCGGGCGTCGAGACCGCGGAGTTCGCCCGGGGCTCGAAGCCGACCACGAGGCCGTGCTCCGCCGCCCTGGCGCAGAGCCCGGCGAAGCGTTCCGCCAGGAGGTCCGCGGGGACGTCCGACACCAGCTGGATCGTGGTGACCTGACGGCAGCCGAACGTCCCGGCCAGCGCGAACACGGCGTCCTCGTCGCCCTGTCCGCCCGAGTCCCAGCCCTTCAGCGGCTCGATCTCGGGCACCGGGAACCCGCCGACGGCCGCGGCCACCGCTCCCACCGCACCCCCGTACAGGGCGAGCTCGGCAGGCGACAGCGCGATCCCCGTGAAGCCCGCCTCCGCCGCGGCCCGCACCCGATCCTCCAGCGGGTGCCGCGGGGGCTGCGCCATGTGCGCCCCGGTCAGCGTGAAGTAGCTGGCCACGAGGTCGGTGCGGTCGAGAAGGCCCCGGGCCGATGACTCGCTCGCAGGCTCGCTCGTTGCCGACGCCCCGCTCGCAGGCCCGTTCACCGGCCCGGCACCAGAGCCATGCCGTGCGAGCCCCCGAAACCCGGGCCGATGTTGTTGTCCAGCCGTGCCCGCACCGAGTAGGTCCCCAGGTCGATCACCGACACCGAACCCGTCTTCAGGTTGGCGACGTACGCCGTACCCCCGTCCGCCGAGAACCGCGTGGTGAACGGCAGCTCGTCGACCTCGACCGAGGCGAGCAGCTCCAGCGTCTCCGGGTCGACGACATGCACCCGGCCCGCCACCGGCCCCGCGTCCCCGAAGCGGAACTCCGTGACCAGCACCCGCCCGTCCGGCGTGACCCGCAACGCGGAGAGGTACTCGTCGAACTCCCGCTGCCCGACCACCTCGTCGGTCGCCGTGTCGATCTTCAGCAGCCTCGGCGACGGGGTGCCGGGCGGCGGCTCGGCCTTGGTGAGCTGCCCCTTCGAGACGTTGACGACCAGGCTCATCATCGGCGTCGCGACGAAGGCGAAGCGCCCGTCCGGCGAGCAGTCGACCTCCTCGGCACCGCCGGCCGAGGCGATCTCGCCGAGCTGGGTCCGGGACCGCAGGTCGACGACCGAGACGACCGGCGCCTCCTTGTGCGCGACATAGGCCTTCGCACCGTCCGGGGTGATCGCCGCCCAGTGCGCGTTGGGCGCCGTCAACGGGATCGCGCCCACCACCGTGCGGGAGGCCGCGGAGATCACCAGGATCCCGTTGCCCGCCTCCCCGCGCTCGACGCCCGTGTAGATCAGGTCGGCCGCGGGGTCGTACTCCACGTCGTGCGGCGCCTCGTACGGGCTCACGTCGATGACGTCGACGACCGCGCGCGCGTCCACGTCGATCACGCTGATCTCGTGGGCCTTCGGCTTGCCCTCGTTGTAGGCGCCGGCGCGGTAGGTGTGGGCGAGGTACGCGAGCCGGCGGCCGGCGTCGAACGCCATCTCGTGCGGTTGCGCGATCAGGTCCGGGATCGTGTGGACCTTCTCCAGCGTCGTCGCGTCGAAGAAGTCCAGGGTCTGGCCGAACTGGCTGGCGACCAGCAGCACGTCGCCGCTCACGCCAGCCCGCTCGCCGGGTCGACCATGCCCACCGTGAACTGGTGCAGCTCGTAGGTCGCGGTGCCGTCGACGACGAAGGGATCGGAGTCGAACAGCGCGCGGGCGGCGGCCTCGTCGTCCCCGTAGGCGACGATCGCCCCACCGGCGACGCCGACCCGCGGGCCGGAGCAGAGGAAGCGGCGCGCCTCGGCGTTCTCCGCGACGAACGCCTTGTGCGCCGCGAACAGCGGTCCCTCGCGGTCGATCTCGCGGTGATAGGTCAGCAGGCAGACGAACATGGCCGCATCATTCCCCGCGGAGGCATCGTCGTCCAGCGCTTCCCACTATCATTGTGTGGTTGCTACGCTCACTGTGCGAGCAAGGGTGCTGAGACGAGGAGTGGTAGTGGCAGGCACGCAGAAGGAGATCCGCTTCAACGCCCTGGAGCAGGGCAACCCGAGCTTCCAGTCCTTCGGGCTGTGGGCGCACCCGCGGGACAAGGCCGTCGACTACACGTCGATCAAGTACTGGGCGGAGTACGCGCAGCTGCTCGAGCGGGGACTGTTCGACAACCTGTTCCTCGCCGACGTCTACGGCATGCCGGACGTCTACGAAGGCACCAAGGACGGCGCGCTGCGCAACGGCTGCCAGTCCCCCAGCGTCGACCCGGCCGTCCTGCTGCCGGTGATGGCCGCGGTGACCGACAACCTCTGCTTCACCATGACCGGCAGCTGCACCTACGAGCAGCCGTACCAGTTCGCGCGCCGGATCTCGACGCTCGACCACCTGCTGGAGGGCCGGCTCGGCTGGAACATCGTGACCAGCTACCTGGCCAGCGGCGCCCGCGCGATGGGCCTGGAAGGCCTGATCGCCCACGACAGGCGCTACGACATGGCGGACGAGTTCTGCGAGGCCGTCTACCGGCTGTGGGAGCAGAGTTGGGCGGACGGCTCCCTGGTCAAGGACAAGGCGAGCCGGGTCTACGCGGACCCGTCGAAGGTCGAGGAGATCGTCTTCGACGGCGAGTTCCACAAGTTCCGCGCGGTGCACGCCACCGAGCCGTCCCCGCAGCGCACCCCGGTGCTCTTCCAGGCCGGCGGCTCCGAGCGCGGCCGGCGGTTCGCGGGCACCCACGCCGAGGGCATGTACCTCAACGGGACCACCACGGACATCGTCCGGGACAAGATCGTCACGATGACGAAGGAGCTGGAGGCCGTCGGCCGCAGCCGCGAGTCGGCCCGCTTCTTCGCCGGCGTCTCGATCTTCGTGGACGAGACCGAGGAGCTCGCCCGGGCCCGCTACAACGACTACCTGCGGTACACGAGCTTCGAGGGCCTCATCGCCACGATGTCCGGGATCATGGGCATCGACCTGTCGAACTACCCGGTGGACAAGCCCATCGAGTACGAGGAGAACGACGCCAACCGCTCCGCCCTGGAGATGTTCACCCGCGGCAACAAGTGGACCCTGCGGCAGGTGCTGGAGGAGAAGGCCCTCTGCGGCACCAACATGGCGATGATCGGCAGCCCCACCCAGATCGCGGACGAGCTGTGCCGCTGGATGGACGAGACGGACCTCGACGGCTTCAACGTCGCCCGGATCGTGGCGCACGAGACCTACGAGAACGTCATCGACATGGTCGTCCCGATCCTGCAGGAGCGGGGCCGCTACAAGACCGAGTACGCCCCGGGCACCTTCCGGGAGAAGCTGTTCGGCGAGAACCGGATCCCCGCCACCCACATGGCGGGCGGCTTCCGCCGCTGAGCGCGAACGGTGCGCTCGCCCGCGCCTGCCGGGCGAGCGCGCCGTTCGTCCCGGGGTCACCCGTCGAGGAAGACCTCCTGCAGGTTGAAGCTCTCGATGTCCAGCACGAACCCGCGGACCCGGGTGTCCGGGTGCAGGAACGGATCGTGCCGGAGCTGGCGGACGCCACGGCGGACGCTCACCACCGGGTCACGGAACGCGTGCGTGCGCCACGAGGGGCGCATCCCCGTCTCGTCCGCGAGCGCCTCGGCATAGTCGTCGTCGGTGAAGGTCGCGAGCCCGCACCCGCTGTGCTGCACGAGGAGCACGTCGCGGGTCTGCAGCTTGCGCTGGCTGATGGACAGCGAGCGGATGACGTCCTCGGTCACCACCCCGCCCGCGTTGCGCAGGACGTGCGCCTCGCCCAGCTTCATGCCGAACAGGGCGAACACGTCGATCCGCGAGTCCATGCACGTCACGATCGCGACGTGCAGCGACGGCGGGACCGCCAGTCCCTCCGCGTTCGCGGCGGCCAGCTGCCCGCCGCCGTCCTCGTACCGCTTCAGCAGCTCCTCGTTGCTCACCCGCCCATGATTGCCGACGAGCACGGCGGACGTCCCGGCGTGGCGCCCCATCTCACGCCCCCGAAACGCACGAACGGCACTTTCGTGCAGCAGGTGTGCACGACAGTGCCGTTCATACGGTCAGCGACGGCTCAGAACTCGCCGGCGATGGTCTCCGCGATCTCGTAGGTGTTCAGGGCGGCGCCCTTGCGCAGGTTGTCGCCGCACACGAAGAGCTCGAGGGTGTTCGGGAAGTCCAGGGCCTGGCGGACCCGGCCGACGTGCGTCGGGTCCTGGCCGACGACCGCGGCGGGGGTCGGCCAGACGCCGTTCGCCGGGTCGTCGTCGACGACGATCGTGGGCTGCGCGGACAGGACCTTGTGCGCCGCCTCGACGGTGACCTCGCGCGCGAAGGTCGCATGGACCGACAGCGCGTGGGTGGTGACGACCGGGACCCGCACGCAGGTCGCGGACACCTTGAGGTCCGGGATGCCCAGGATCTTGCGGGACTCGTTGCGGACCTTGAGCTCCTCGGACGACCAGCCGTCGTCCTTGAGCGAGCCCGCCCACGGCACCACGTTCAGGGCCAGCGGAGCCGGGAACGGGGAGTCGTCCCCGAGCGGGGCCACGGCCGCGGCGACGTCGCCGGACACCGAGCCCAGGTCCTTGCCGGCGACGGCCGACAGCTCCGCCTGCAGCCGGTCGATGCCGGGCTGGCCCGCACCGGAGGCGGCCTGGTACGAGGCCACGACCAGCGCCTCGAGCCCGAACTCGCGGTGCAGCGCCCCCATCGCGGCCATCATCGACAGCGTGGTGCAGTTGGGGTTCGCGATGATCCCCTTGGGCCGGTTGGCGGCCTGGTCGGCGTTCACCTCGGGGACCACGAGCGGCACGTCCGGGTCCATGCGGAACGCGCCGGAGTTGTCCACGGCCACCGCGCCGCGGGCGGCGGCGATCGGGGCCCACTCGGCCGAGATCTCGTCCGGGACGTCGAACAGCGCGATGTCCACGCCGTCGAACGCCTCGGGGGACAGGACCTGGACCTCGACCCCGGCGCCGCGGATCTGCAGGACCTTGCCCGCGGAGCGCGCCGACGCGATGGGCCGGATCTCGCCCCACGGGACCTCGGGGCGCGCGTTGATGATGTCGATCATGGTGGTGCCGACGGCGCCTGTGGCGCCCACGATGGCCAGAACCGGTGCCTGTGCCATCTCCTACCGTCCCGTCCCGGCCGCCACGACGGCCTCTTCCTCGGAGTCCAGCTCGAAGGCGGCGTGCAGCGCGCGCACCGCGTCGTCCAGCTGGTCGGAGCGGCAGATCACGGAGATCCGGATCTCGGAGGTGTTCATCGTCTCGATGTTGATGCCGGCGTCGGACAGCGCCTCGCAGAACTTGGCGGTGACGCCCGGGTGGTTGCGCATGCCCGCGCCCACCAGCGAGACCTTGCCCACCTCGTTGTCGTAGATGAGCTCGGCGTAGCCGATCTGCTCCTTCGACCGCTCCAGCGCCGCGATGGCGTTGGGGCCCTCAGAGCGCGGCAGCGTGAAGGTGATGTCGGTCTTCTTGTCCGCCGCGTTGGAGATGTTCTGCAGCACCATGTCGATGTTGATGTCGGCATCGGCCACGACACGGAAGATGCGGGCGGCCATGCCGGGGGTGTCCGGCACACCGGTCACGGTGATCTTGCCCTCGGACCGGTCGTGCGCCACCCCCGTGATGATGGGGTTCTCCAACGGAATCTCCTCGATCGAGCCGGCGACGAGCGTGCCGGTCTTGTCGTTGTAGCTGCTGCGGACGCGCAGGGGGACGTTGTAGCGACGGGCGTACTCGACGGCCCGCAGGTGCAGCACCTTGGCACCGCACGCGGCCATCTCGAGCATCTCCTCGTAGGTGACCGTGTCGAGGTGGCGCGCCTTGGGCGCGATCCGCGGGTCGGCCGAGTAGATGCCGTCGACGTCCGTGTAGATCTCGCAGACGTCGGCGTTCAGCGCCGCCGCCAGCGCGACGGCGGTGGTGTCCGAGCCGCCGCGGCCCAGCGTGGTGATGTCCTTGGAGTCCTCGCTCATCCCCTGGAACCCCGCGACGAGCACGATCTGCCCCTCGGCCAGCGCGTTCTTCAGCCGGTAGGGGTTCACCTCGACGATCCGGGCGTCACCGTGCTTGCTGGTGGTGAGCATCCCGGCCTGCGAGCCGGTGAACGAGCGGGCCTCGGCACCGAGGGAGTGGATCGCCATCGCCACCAGCGCGTTGGAGATGCGCTCACCGGCGGTGAGCAGCATGTCCATCTCGCGCGGGGGCGGGGCCCCGGTGGACACCTGCTCCGCGAGGTCCGTCAGCTCGTCCGTGGTGTCACCCATCGCGGACACGACCACGACGACGTCGTGACCCTCCTTGCGGGTTCGGACGATGCGTTCGGCGACCTTCTTGATCCGCTCCGCGCTCTCGACCGAGGATCCGCCGTACTTCTGCACGACGAGGGCCACGCCGACCTCCTTCTCCAGCGCACAGTGCGCCTTAGGTTCTCGCTGGTCGGAAGTCGAGGCTACCGGTCGCGAGCTGCACCGTTAACCTGTTTGACCGATGCCACAGAGGCCGATGCCACGTTTAGCCCGACCGGGGGCCGGGCAGGGCCGCGCACGGCAGTCCGTCGCGACGCCGGCCGCGGCCGTGGGCCACGATGTCCCGATGTCGTCGACCGAGCGGGAGGCCGCCCCCACGCAGCCGATCCCGGCCGCGCGCGCCGGCGCGGTGCCGTGGGCGCGCATCGGCCGGGCGCTCCTGCCCGCGGGGCTGTTCGTCGGCGTCCGGCTGGTCGGGCTGGCCGTCCTCGCGATGATGGCGACGGGCTCGGGGACCCGCCTGGGCGACGAGCTCGGGTCCTGGGACGGCCAGTGGTTCCTCGGCGTGGCCCAGGGCGGCTACGACGCGGTGCCGCCCGGCCTGGTCGACGCGTACGGGAACCGCACCCCGGACACCCCCCTCGCCTTCTTCCCGGGCTATCCCGGCACGATCTCCCTCGTCCGCTTCCTCACCGGGCTGCCGTCGCTCCCGGCCGCGCTGGTCGCCGCGGCCCTCGCCGGGATCGTCGCCTCCTACGGCGTCGCGCGGCTCGGTGAGCTGGTGCCCGGCGGATCGCGCCGCGTCGGGCTCGTCCTGGTCACGCTGTTCGCGAGCATGCCGATGGCGGTCGTGTTCTCGATGGCCTACTCGGAGGCGCTGTTCTGTGCCGGCGCGGCGTGGGCGCTGGTCGGGGTGCTGCGCCGGCAGTGGCTGCTCGCCGGGATCGCGGCCGGGGTCGCCGGGCTGGTGCGGCCGACCGCGGCCGCCGTGGTGGCCGCCGTGGGGCTCGCCGCGGTCGTCGCGATCGTCCAGCGCCGGGACGGCTGGCGCCCCTGGGCCGGCGGCCTGCTCGCCACCTCCGGGCTGCTCGGGTACCTCGGGTACGTCGCCGCGCGCACCGGATCACCGACGGGCTGGTTCACCGTCCAGCAGGTCGGGTGGGACTCCCGGTTCGACGGCGGTGCCGCCACCGTCTCGTTCGCCGTGGAGGCGCTGGGCGACGGCCGGACGGTCATGGAGGTCGGCACCGTCGCGATCCTGGTCGGGGCCCTGGTCCTGCTGGTCGTCACGGCGATCCAGGCGAAACGCGGGGAGTACCCGTGGCCGCTGCTGGTGAACTCCGCCGTCGTGCTGTTCATGGACATCGGCAGCAACGGCCTGATGGGCTCCAAGGCGCGCCTGCTGATCCCGGCGTTCACGCTGCTCGTGCCGGTCGCGGCCGGGCTCGCGCGTCGGCGGCCGGGCACGCGGGTGGCGGTGCTCGTCGGGTGCGTGCTGGTGTCGGCCTGGTTCGGCGCCTACGCCCTCACCGGCTGGTCCTACGCGATCTAACGCTCTGGGCCTTTCGGACGACTACCCCGTCATGAGGATCTCCCCGGCCGCCGTGCTGCTGATCGGCGCGCTGTCCGCCGCGCTCGTCGCCGGATGCGGCACGTCGTCGAGTACGCGCGCGGCCGTGGCGAGCGCCGCCCAGGGCGCCCCGGCGGGCAGCAGCGTGCAGAGCGCGGTGCAGGAGGCCGAGCAGAGCGCCTCCGAGCTGGCCGGCCGCGGGACCGATCCGAAGCCCGTCGACGGCTGCGCGCTGCTCAGCGCGGCCGAGGTGGAGGCCCTGATCGGCACCAACGACGGCCCCACCCCCAACGGCAGCGGCTGCACGTGGCAGAACAACGACAACTACTTCTCGGTGACCATCGAGGTCGGGAACCCGGGGACCGCGACGAACGGGCTGCCCAAGTGGGAACCGGCGCTCGGCCCGGAGCGCGTGGTCGGCAAGGACATGCGGGACATCAACGGCGGCATCGAGTTCGTCGCGGGCACGCGGGACTGCATCGTGCAGGTCGCCAGCAACCGGGGCACCGAGGACCAGCAGGCCGGGATCGCGCTCGTCCCGAAGCTGCAGAGCCGGATCGGCAGCTGAACGCCGCGGGCCGGATCGGCAGCTGAGCGCCGCGGGCCGGATCGGCAGCTAGCCGACCCGCCGCACCAGCTTCACGACGACAGTGGTGATGACCAGCCAGATGATCGCGGCGGTGCCGTAGTTGAGCGTGACGGCGAGCTTGGGCTCCGCGGGCAGGAACAGGTTGTTCAGGCCCAGGTTGAAGTAGTCCGCGAGGTCCCGGACCACCTGGGTGAGCCCGTTGCCCGGGTTGGCGTCGAGCAGCGTCAGCACGATGTGGATCACCAGCACCGCGACGATCAGCGTGCCCACCAGCCGCAGTGCCGTGGCCAGCAGGCCCGCCCCGCGACGCACCGTCGTACCCACCGCCATGAGAGACCTCCCGCGTCGCCGTCATCCTGACAGATCGGGCGCGTCGCGCAGGGTGAAGCGACCGTCACCGTGTCGGGCGGGTTGCGCCCGCACGGGGGTGGCGGGCTACAGTCGTCCCATGGCGCGCCTGCTCCTTCGCCGCCGCGGCGGGGTCTGACCGACCGGCCCCTCGTCGCGGGTTCTGGCGTGCGCCGGTCTCTCCCAGATCGGCACACCCTCAGGAGCCTCCCGCGATGACTGTCTCTCCCGACGCGTACACCGCCTCGAACTCGAGCCGCCTGCGCACGCCCTCGGTACCCGCGCCCGCCGGCCAGGCGCCGTGGAACCAGCAGAAGGGCAGCCATATGCCCTTCGGCCGCTACCGCTCGTTCCACGACCTGGTCGAGCCCGTGTCGCTGCCGGACCGCACCTGGCCGGACAAGGTCATCACCACGGCGCCGCTGTGGTGCGCCGTCGACCTGCGCGACGGCAACCAGGCCCTGATCGACCCGATGAGCCCGGCCCGCAAGCGCCGCATGTTCGACCTGCTGGTGCGCATGGGCTACAAGGAGATCGAGGTCGGCTTCCCGGCCGCCTCGCAGACGGACTTCGACTTCGTCCGCGAGATCATCCGGCAGGACGCCATCCCGTCCGACGTCCGGATCCAGGTGCTCACGCAGGCCCGCCCCGAGCTGATCGAGCGGACCTTCGAGGCCTGCGAGGGCGCGCCCAACGCGATCGTCCACCTCTACAACTCCACCTCGGTGCTGCAGCGGCGCGTGGTGTTCCGGCAGGACCGCGCGGGCATCACCAAGATCGCCACGGACGGCGCCGAGCTGGTCCAGCAGATCAGCGAGAAGTACTCGGACACCGATTGGCGCTTCGAGTACAGCCCGGAGTCCTACACGGGCACCGAGCTGGAGTACGCCGTCGAGATCTGCAACGCCGTCTCGGCGATCTGGCAGCCGACGCCGGAGAGCCCCATGATCGTCAACCTGCCGGCGACGGTCGAGATGGCCACCCCGAACGTCTACGCGGACAGCATCGAGTGGATGCACCGCAACCTGGAGCGCCGCTCCGGCATCGTGCTGTCGCTGCACCCGCACAACGACCGGGGCACCGGCGTGGCGGCCGCCGAGCTGGGCTACCAGGCCGGCGCGGACCGCATCGAGGGCTGCCTGTTCGGCAACGGCGAGCGCACCGGCAACGTCGACCTGGTCACCCTGGGCATGAACCTGTTCACCCAGGGCGTGGACCCGCAGATCGACTTCTCGGACATCGACGAGATCCGCCGCACCGTCGAGTACTGCAACCAGCTGCCCGTGGCCGAGCGCCACCCGTGGGGCGGCGACCTGGTCTACACGGCCTTCTCCGGCTCCCACCAGGACGCGATCAACAAGGGCTTCGACGCCATGGCGGCCGACGCCGCCGAGGCCGGGCACTCCGTGGACGAGCACCCGTGGGAGGTGCCGTACCTGCCGGTCGACCCGAAGGACATCGGCCGCACGTACGAGGCCGTGATCCGGGTGAACAGCCAGTCCGGCAAGGGCGGCGTCGCCTACATCATGAAGACCGAGCACTCGCTGGACCTGCCGCGCCGGCTGCAGATCGAGTTCTCCAAGGCCATCCAGGAGGTCACGGACTCCGAGGGCGGCGAGGTGTCGCCCAAGGAGATGCGGGACGTCTTCGACACCGAGTACCTGGGCCGCGAGACCCCGCTCAAGCTGATCCGGCACCGCCTGACCAGCGACGGCGAGGGGCGCGACGAGATCGTGGCCACCGTGCGGGTGGAGAACGACCTGCACGAGATCACCGGCAGCGGCAACGGCCCGCTCGCGGCCTTCGTCGACGCCCTGGCCGGCATCG
The DNA here is from genome assembly GCF_039531635.1 of Pseudonocardia ailaonensis. Taxonomy (NCBI): domain Bacteria; kingdom Bacillati; phylum Actinomycetota; class Actinomycetes; order Pseudonocardiales; family Pseudonocardiaceae; genus Pseudonocardia; species Pseudonocardia ailaonensis. The sequence goes on from NZ_BAAAQK010000025.1 coordinate 85,648, forward strand.
GCTTCGACGTCCGGGTCCTCGACTACCACGAGCACGCGATGGGCGGCGGCGACGACGCCCGCGCCGCGGCCTACGTGGAGTGCGCGGTCGAGGGCACCGTCCTCTGGGGCGTGGGCATCGACTCGTCGATCGTCTCCGCGACCCTCAAGGCCCTGGTCTCGGCGGTCAACCGGGCCATGCGCTGACCCCGTGAGTGGCGATGGTCGCTCTGGCGACTATCGCCACTCACGAGGCCTGGGCTGCACCGTCGCGGAAGAACGGGAGCAGGGTGTCCCGGTCCTCGTGGATCGCGCCGAAGGGCGCGTTCCAGAACGGGCCCTCGCGGGGCGTCCACGGACCCACGTACGCGTACGGCGTCTCGTGCCCACCATCCCCGGGTGAGACGCCGTAGTTGACCTCGTCCTTGGTGATCGCGAGATCCAGGTGCTCCGGCCAGAGCACCGGCTCGAGATCCGGGGCGAACGCGCGCAGCGCCTGCTCCCCCGCGGCGAACCACGCGGTGAGCAGGGCGACGGCCTCCCCGTCGACGACGATCTCGTCGGCGGGCGAGATCCCGGTGACGTCGGGGTACACCCCCTCCGGCGCCCCGGGTTCCGTCCCCGCGCGCGCGGCCAGCTCGCGGTACGTGCCGGCCAGCGGCGCCCGGCCCGTCGCGGTCTCGGCCCACACCAGCTCGGTCCCCTCCACCCTCAGGGGACCGTTCACCTGCCCGAACCCGCCGGGCGTGACCCGCAGGCGGATGGTGCCGCAGGTGCGGAACTGGGGGCCGGCGAGCAGCAGCTCGGCGACGCCGTGCAGCGAGCGACGCGTGGTGGCGAGATCCATCGGGCGGCTCCGTGGGCGGCTCAGCGTTCGACGACGCCAGTGAGCCTCCCACGGCCGACGACGGGCGCGTCGACGGCGGACAGGACCGCGCGGGGTCTCGCGTCGGGAGCACCGGGCAGCGCGCTCCCGAGGGCGAACAGCTGGAAGACGTACCGGTGCGGCCCGTGGCCCTTGATCGGGCCCGGGCCGTGGTAGCCGCGCCCGACGGTGGAGCGCAGCACCCGCACCCCGGGCCCGGGGTGCCGCCGTCCCAGCGCACCGGGATCCAGGTGCCCCACCGCCGGATCGACGAGGGCGAGGCAGTGCACGGCGGGCCTGCCGAGCGGGATGTCGACGTCCTCCACGACCAGCAGGAGCTGCGCGGTGCCGGCGGGGACCGCGGTCCACGCCAGGTGCGGGGAGACGTCCCGGCCGCCGACGTGCCGTGCGTGGTGCTCCGGCGGGATGTCCCCGCCGTCGCCGAAGTCGCGGCTGGTCAGGGCCACGGTCTCCGGCCCACGCAGCTGCGGCAGGTTCCAGGCCAGGTGCTCCTCGCCCGCCCTGCGCCCCTTCAGGATCCGGCCCAGCATCAGCGAGCGCCCTCGACCGCGCCGACGATCTCGGCGGTGGTGGCGGTCTCCGCGATCTTGGGGAAGACGCGGTCGACGCTGTGCCGGTGCGCGTCGGGGTCGGTGTCGGTCATGGCGTCCGTGGCGAGGACGACGTGGTAGCCGTGGTCGAACGCCGAGCGCGCGGTCGACTCCACCCCGGAGCTGGTCGAGACGCCGGCGAGCACGACCTGGGTGACGCCCAGGTCCCGCAGCAGGGTGTCGAGGCCGGTGTCGTGGAAGGCGCTGCGCCGCCGCTTGGTGACGCGATGGTCGGAGGGCTGCGCGTCGAGCTCGTCGACCACCTCCGGCTGCCCGGCGGGGCGGATGGTGTCCCGCTCGGGCCGACGGCGGTCGGTCCGCCCGAAGGGCCCACCGGCGACCGTGACCAGGACGACGGGCAGGCCGCGGCGGCGGAACGCGGCGGCGAGGTCCGCGGCCCGCTCCACGACGGTGAGGCCGGCGGGCCCGCTGCGCCCCGGGACGAGGTCCTTCTGCAGGTCGATCAGGACGAGCGCGGACACGGGATCGATCCTCGTCAGGCTCATGGGTGCTCCGGTGAGAGGTCGGGCGACGGGGCCACCCGGGGGCGGGGCGCGGCGGTCCCGCGCAGCAGGGAGGCGATGCCGGCGACGAGGGCGAGGACGGCGCCGAACGCGAACACGACGACCAGGCCCGAGTGGAAGGGCCCGGCGATCAGCGTCGGGAAGAACTCGCGCCCGGTGAGGGTCTGCTGCTGCGCCGCGGTCAGGTGGGCCAGGACGCCGCTGGGCTCGAGCAGGTGCTGGATCGGGTTGACGCCGAGCTGGGCGGCGAACAGGGACGTGACCGGCGGCAGGTTCCCGATCTGGGCGGCGACGTCGGCCGGGACGCCCTGCGCCTGCAGCCCGCCGGTCAGCGTGCGCGGGAGCTCGCCGGCCAACCCGGCGATCATGAGCGAGAAGAACACCCCGATGGACACGGCGGTGCCGGAGTTCTGGAAGGTCGAGCGCATGCCGGAGGCGACCCCGCGCAGCGGTGCGGGCACGCTGCCCATGATCGACGAGGAGTTGGGCGAGGCGAACATGCCGCTGGCGATCCCGTTGACCGCGATGAGCAGCGCGAACGCCCAGTAGCCGAAGTCGACCGGCAGGAGCATCAGGCCCACGAAGCTGGCCCCGAACAGCAGCGCGCCGGTGGTGGCCGGCAGCCGGGAGCCGATCCGGTCCGACAGGTACCCCGAGATCGGGCCCGCGGCGAGGAAGCCCGCGGTCAGGGGCAGCATGAAGATGCCGGCCCACAGCGGCGTGCTCTCGTAGTCGTAGCCGTGCAGGGGCAGCCAGATGCCCTGCAGCCAGATGATCAGGACGAACTGCATCCCGCCGCGTCCGATCGAGATGGCCAGGCCCGCGATGTTGCCGAAGGTGAAGGCTCGCCGCCGGAACAGGCTCAGCTGGATCATCGGGGCGCTCACGCGCTGCTCGACGAGGACGAACACCAGCAGGAGCACCATCCCGCCCACCACCAGCACGTCGACCACGGGATTCGTCCAGCCCATGGTGTGGCCGTCGTAGGGCTGCAGGCCGAAGGTGATCGCGACCAGGATCGCGCTGAGCCCCACGGCGAACGTGGTGTTGCCCCACCAGTCGATCCGGCCGCCGTTGTGCCGGCCGGTCTCGCGCAGGGTGCGGTAGGCCCACACCGTGAAGAACAGCCCGACGGGGACGTTCACCCAGAACACCGCGCGCCAGTCCCAGACGACCAGCAGCCCGCCCGCGACCAGGCCGATGAACTGCCCGGCCAGCCCGGCGACCTGGTTGACGCCCAACGCGAAGCCGCGCTGTTCGGCCGGGAACGCGTCCGTGAGGATCGCCGCCGAGTTCGCGGCCAGCATGGACCCGCCGACCGCCTGCAGCACCCGCCAGCCGATCAGCCACATCGCCGCGGGGCCGCCGTCGAGGGGATCGAAGGACAGCAGGATCGAGGCGACGGTGAACACCGCGAACCCGGCGTTGTAGATCCGGACCCGCCCGTACATGTCCCCGAACCGGCCCACGGTGACCACGAGGACGGCCTGGACCAGCCGGTATCCCATGATCATCCACAGGAGGTAGGCGAAGTTGCCCGGGGCCAGCGGGTCCAGGTGGATGCCGCCGAAGATCGCCGGCAGCGCGATCAGCACGATCGAGCCGTCCAACGAGGACATGAAGACCGCGGCGGTCGTGTTCGTGAGTGCGGTCCAGCGGTAGCGGTCCCGGACCGCGGGCGCCTCGCGCGTGGCGGTCACCGCCGGGGCCCGTCGGGGATTCCCTGGGCCAGCCGCTCGAGGAGCGGGGCCGCGGCGGCCAGCAGCTCCAGCTCGGCCGGGGTGAACGCGCCGCCGGTCAGGGCCCGGGCGAGGAGCTCGACCCTCCCGTTCCGCTTGTCCTGCAGGGCCTGGCGGCCGGTCGCGGTGATCGTCAGGACCACGCGCCGCCCGTCGTCCGGGTCCTTGCGGCGGTCGACCAGGCCGCCCTCCCCCAGCTCGCCGAGGGTCGCCCCCATCGCCTGCGCCGTGATCTGCATCTCGCGGGCCAGCGCGGCCGACGTGGTGGGACCGGACCGCTCCACCGCGGCCAGCGCGGCCCGCTGGGGCATCGAGAGGGCCCCCGTGGGCACCAGGCGGACCCGCCGGACCAGGGTGCCGACGCCCGCCAGCAGGGCGGCGGCGACCTCAGCGGGATCTCGCTCGTCCATGTAGTAAGGCTACTTTATCAATCAGCCTTATGGTTGTTCGGTGCAACGAGACGCCGACCACATCAGCTCCGCGGTCACCCGCCGCCGTAGGCCGAGAACGCGGTGTGCAGGACGAACCCCCGCGGGTCGTCCACGTCGACACCGGTCCGGGCGGTGTGCACCGCCTCCGCCATCCCGGCCCCCGCGGCCAGGGCGCGGTGCAGGTCGATCGAGAAGCCGACCGTCTCCGCGTCGCCGAGAGGGGCGACGCTCGCCCCGATCGCCGCGGTGCCCCGCGCCAACAGGGCGCTGATCAGGCCCAGCACCTCGTCGCCCTCGACCGCGACCCCGCTGGCCGAGTCGCAGACGGCGAGCACCGCCCGGCGGGGCGCGGCGCCGAGCAGGTCGAGCTGGTGCAGGGTCATGTCGCCGTCCGCGAGCCGGACGGCGGAGAAGGTCGGGTTGTCCGCACGCAGGTAGCCATGACACGCGAGATGCGCGAGGCCGGCCCCGGCGAGCGCCCGCGTGACCCGCTCGACCCCGCCGACGGGTGGCACGAGCACCTCCGCACCGGGGTGGAGGGCCGACAACGCCTCGACCTCCCGAACCGCGCCGGGCAGGCCCGGGCCCGCTACCAGCACCGTCGGCCCGTCGCCCGGTCCGGCGGCGGCCGAGCGCGCCCACGACGACATCGAGGGGGCCGCCGTCACCGGACCCGGGTGCAGTGCCGACCAGGGCACGTCACGCGTGGTCGGATCGGGGAGCACGACGACCGGCGCCTCGGGATCCAGCCGGAGCGGCGCGACGAGCAGCGCCCGCAACCGGTCGAGGGCGTGCCGCGCGCTGCGCCAGGCCGCCGCGAGCGTGGCCGGCCGCCCGCCCGCGGGCCGGCTGAGCCGCCGCAGGGCCGTGCCCAACGCCTCCGCCTCGACGAGGATCTCCGACCGATCGCCCAGCGGGACCAGCACCGCGCGGTGCGCACCGAGGCGGATCGCGAAGACCTGTCCCTCGTTCGCGCCGTAGGCGACGAGCGGGCGTCCCGCGAGCAGCCGCCGCACCTCGGCGACACCGATCCGGTTCGCTCCGCCGGGCGCGCCGGGTTCCGAGCCGCGCCGCCAGGCCGCGCGCCGGATCCGGCCCTCCAGCTGCGCCTGTTCGACGAGCAGGGCCTGCGGTTCGTCCGCGCCGTCCCGGCGGAGCTGGGCCAGCTCGCCCTGCACGGCGGCCAGCGCCGAGAGCTCCTCCCCGACCTCTCCCCCGGCGGGAGGGGCCGAGGTCAGCAGCACCGCGGCACGCGTGCGGTCCATCCAGCGGAGCACGTCGGCCGGCGGCGCCGACCGCAGGAGGGACCGCAGCCCCAGCCGGCCGAGCTCGGCGCCGTGCCCCGAGGCGAGTGCCCGCAGCTCGACGGATCCGAGCGTCTCGCGGTGCCGCGCCAGGTCGAGCAGGCCGGTGCGGGCGTGCCGGACCGCGCCCGCGTCGTCGCCCACGATCGACGCCCGGAGCGCACCGGCGACCCTGCCCTGCAGCCTGACCAGCACGGATCCACGCCGGCTCGCCTCCCGGGCCGCCGCCAGGTGCTCGGCCGCGGGGCGAGCCCGGTCGAGGGCGAGGGCCGCCCGGCCGGCGACCAGGTGGGCGTCGACGACGTCCGCGCCCCGGCCGCCACGCTCCAGGGTGCGCACCGCACGCCGGGCACCCGCCAGGTCGGCCGGATCGACCCGCCCCGCCCGCACCAGGGCGCCGACGCGGGTGATCTCGGCGCGGGCGACCCACCCCGGCCGGCCCTGGGCCCGGAACTCGGCCGCCGCGCGCGACGCGGGATCGAGCGCCGCCTCCGGCTCCGTCGACCTGGCCGCGACCTGCGCGAGCCGCAGCAGCGCCTCGGCCCCCATCAGCCCGACGCCGTGCGCGGTGAACGCGGCCCCGGCCCGCTCGGCCAGTGCCCTCGCCTCCGCGGTGAGGCGCAGGTCGAGCAGGGTGTCGAGCTGCTCGAGATGCAGCTCGGCGAGCGGCAGCCCGACCTCCCGGTACCGGACCTCGGCGTCGTCGAACTGGCGGAGGCTCTCCGCCAGCCGCCCGGCCCGGGCGAGCACCCAGCCCCGGCTGCAGGCGACGATCGCAGCGAGCGCGGGTCCGGCCAGCTCGTCGGCGCGGTCGAGCAGGCCGAGGGCCGCGGCCGGGCGACCGAGCTGCGCCTCCAGCAGCGCCAGGTTGTTCGCGATCTTGGCCTGGGTCTCGACGGTGCTCCGCGGATCGGCGAGGATCCGGCGGCAGATGCGGGCGGCGTCCCGGAGGCGCCCGACGTTGTAGAGGACGGACGCCCGTTGCAGATCCAGCTCCGTGTCGTCCCCGGGACCGAGCCGTTCGGCGGCGTCGAGGTCCCGCGCGGCCGAGGCGAAGCGGCCGCGCTCGAGCTGCACGACCGCCCTCGAGACCAGCACCTCGTGCAGCCGCCCGGACAGCTCGGCCGCGCGGGCCAGCCGCGCCGCCTCGTCCAGCAGCCGCTTCGCGCTGCCGTGCGCCATCCGCGAACGCTCGTAGGCGGCCTGGGCGCGCAGGGCCACGACCAGCGGTTCTCTCGCCACCGCCTGCCGCCGGGCCTCGGCCACGAGCCCGGTCGCGGACGGCCCGGCGCTCCGCGGATCCGCCACGACATCGGCATGGAGGGCGACAGCACGTATCAGGAGATCGGTGGATCCGTCCTGACTCATTGACACCGCCTGCCCGCCCGAGAGGTCAAGGCAGGATAACGAGGGTTCGAGCGCGGAGGCATCGATGCGACTGGGTAATCAGGATCCCCTCTGGCACGACGGGGAGTTCGCGGTCCCGGAGGACCGGACCGCGTACCCGCGGTCGGCGGACCAGCGGCTCGAGGACCGCGTGGGCGTCAGCGCCCAGGCGGGGTTCTTCACCGGGCCCGGCGCCGCGGCCTACCAGGCCGCGTTGCTGCGCGAGATCAACCAGCGAGCCGCGGCCCGCCCGCACGACGGCCAGGCCGCCTACGCCGTCTGCCGTGGCGACCGCGAGGTCCTCGCCACCCCGAACGAGCTCCTGCTGCGGGCCGAGCGCCTCGACGACGCCACCCGCCAGTTGCTGGTGGAGCTCGGTTTCGACGTCACCGCCGCCGTCGACGCGCTCGGCGGCCGGGTCAAGGTCATCCGGGCGAACCCGGGCCTCGAGCCCGACCGCCTCGACGAGGTCCTGCTCGTCCTGCAGAGCCGCGGCATCCCGGCCTCGCTGAACCACCTGACCCCCCTGGGCCCGTGGGCCAAGGGGCAGGGCGGCCCCGAGCCGACCGACGGCGTCGCGCGGGTCGCGCCGCCGCAGGTCGGCGGCGACCCGCTGGTCGCGGTGATCGACACCGGCGTCAACACCGAGGGTCGCGGGGACGACTGGCTCGCCGGCCTGCAGAACGACGGCAACAAGGACCTCCTCGACGTCTTCGGCGACGACCAGGAGCTCGACTTCGCCGCCGGTCACGGCACGTTCGTGGCGGGCGTCGTGCAGCAGGTCGCGCCCGCGGCGCCGATCCGCGTCTACAAGGCGCTGAACTCCGACGGGATGGGCAGCGAGGTCGCCGTCGCCGAGGCGATCGTGCAGGCGGCCGCGGACGGCGCGAAGGTCGTCAACCTGTCGCTCGGCACCCGGACCCTCGACGACCAGCCGCCGGTGGCCATCGACGTCGCGCTCGAGGTGATCCCGGCCGACGTCGTCGTCGTGGCGGCCGCCGGCAACTACGGCGACGAGCGACCGGTCTGGCCGGCGGCGTTCCGGCAGGTCGTGTCGGTGGCCGCGCTCAGCGCCACGGGCCAGGGGTCACCGTGGTCCACGCGCGGGTTCTGGGTGGACCTGTCGGTCGTCGGCGAGGGGATCGTCTCGACCTACGTGCAGGGCCAGGAGTCCGCGATCATCGACCCGTACCCGGACACCTTCCCGGTCGCCGGCTGGGCGGTGTGGAGCGGCACCTCGTTCGCGGCGCCGCAGGTCGCGGGGCTGATCGCGCGGCTGATGCTGGCCGAGAACCTGTCGGCTCCGGAGGCTCTGCAGCGGGTCTCGGCCGTCGGCGTCCGGCGCCCGGACTTCGGGCGCGCGCTGCGGATCCTGCCGGGCACCTGACCGGTGGGCGGAGCCCGGCAGGATCCGGGCTCCGCCGTCGCGGGTCAGAGCAGGATCGGCGCGGTCCGCACGGTCCGCTCGCCCGCGCGGACGAGTCCCACGGCGACCCGCACCCGGGTCACCGGGAGGTCCGCGGAGAAACGGCCCAGCTGATCGACGACGGCCGTCGAGGACCGGCCGTCGACGGAGATCTCCACCTCGGCCGCGGCGGCCGGGACGGTCTGCCCGACGAGCCGGCGCCCCTCCGCCCCCGGCACGATCTCGATCTCGATCTCGGTGTCGCCCGCGGCGAACGCGACGGTCCGGGGGCCGGCGACCGACCGGACCTGCAGCTCCTCCTCGTCGACGAGGGAGTCGAAGACGAGGGCGGCCAGCTCGGCGTCGACCGTCCGCCAGGTGAAGAGCGCCTTGGCCGCGGCCGTGACGTCCGAGGGCGCCCGGTGGTCGGCCAGCGCCGCGGCCAGCTCCAGGGCGAGCGCCTCGTCGGCGGGGTCGGCGGCGTCCCCGGAACCCACCGCCGGGTTCCCGGGCTCACTCATCGCAGTCCCCCACGGAGCAGTCCCTCACGGAGCGGTCCCTCACAGAGCGGTCCCTCATAGAGCGGTCCCTCATAGAGCGGTCCCTCATAGAGCGGTCCCTCACGGCTCGTCGTCCGGCAGCAGCGCCCGCAGCCGGGCGAGGCAGCGGGCCCGGGTGGGACCGATGCTCCCCACCGGGATGTCCAGCACCGCTGCGACCTGCGCATACGGCAGCGCCAGCACCACCACCAGCTCCAGCAGCCGCGCACAGCGGTCCGACAGCTGGCCGAAGGCCACCCGCAGCACCCGCGCGCGATCCGACTCCAGCGCCCGCTCCTCGGGGCCCGGTTCCGGGGTGTCCGAGTCGGGCTCCTCCTCGGTGGGCAGCTCCTTGGCCGCCTGCCGGGACACCCGCCACGCCTCGCGGCGCGCGGTCGTCGCCAACCAGCCACCGAGCCGCTCCGGCTCGCGGACCTGGTCGAGCTTCTCGACGAGCCGCAGGAACGTCGCCTGCACGACCTCGCCCGCGTCCGCCCGGCTCAGTCCGGACCGCAGCCCGATCGACCAGACCAGCGACGAGAACGCGTCGACCAGCGCGGCCCATGCGGCCTCGTCGCCCGCCGCGGCACGGCGCACGGTGTCGGCCACCTCGCCCTGCTCCACGCGCGCCCGGCCCTCCCCCACCACGGTCACTCACCGTGGCGGGGATCAACTTAACGGACTCGTCTCTCACGGCACACCCTCTCCCATACCGGTGAAGAGGCGGGGCCGTGACCGCCGATACGCGCGGACGAGGGACATCGTTCACCGCGCGTCAACCCGTTTTCGGCTGTCCGGGTGAGAGGGGTCATCGCTCAGGTGTCCCTCAGCAGGGTCCCGTACCGTCGTGGCCGTGGTCCTGCCCGTGGCTCCCCTCGCGGTGTACCTGTTCCTCTTCCTCTGGTCCGCCGTCCCCTTCGCTCCCGCCGAGCCCGTGCTGCTCGCGGGCGGTGCGGTCGCCGGTGCCGGCGGGCTCTTCCTGCCGCTGGCGATCGCGGCCACCACGCTCGGTTCCCTGGCCAGCGACCTCGCGAAGTACGCGCTCGGACGCAGTGCCGGGACGGCGCTGCTCGGCCGGATCTCGCGGCTGAGGACCGGGGCCCGGGCGGTGCGGTGGCTCGAGGCGCGGATCCTGGCGTCCGGGCCGATGGTGATCGCGCCGTCGTACTTCGTCCCGTGCGGGGTCGTGGTGGCCACGATCCTGTGCGGCGCGCTCCGGCTCCGGCTGCGGGCGGTCGTGCTGGCCTCCGCGGTCGGTGCGCTGATCTGGTCGACGGTCTTCCTCGGCCTCGGCTACCTCGGTGCCACGGTCACCGGGAACCCGTGGTTCGGGCTCGCCCTCGCGGTCCCGGCCGCCCTGGTCATCGGCCTGCTGGCCAAGCGCCGGGTCACGCGCCAGTGCGCCTGCGAGCCCGAGAACCACGAGGAACCCTGCCCCCTCGCCGTCTAGCTCGTGAGTGGCAATAGTCGCTATGGCGACTATTGCCACTCACAGGGGGTCAGCGGCCGAGGATGTCGGTGACGCTCGTGGCGTGCTCGGGGGCGTCGATGTCCAGGATCGCGGCCTCGTCGACCATCGTCGCGTCCACCGCGTGCGGCTGGATGAGGCCGGCGCGGATGTCCTCGGCGAAGTGGCAGGCCACCCGGTGCCCCGGCGCGGCTCCCTCGAGTTGCCGCAGCTCAGGACGCTCCGACGCGCACCGCTCCTTATGACGCCAGGGGCAGCGGGTGTGGAACCGGCAGCCGGCCGGCGGGGCCGCGGGCGACGGCAGGTCGCCCGCCAGCAGGATCCGTTCGCGCTGGTCCTCGGACTCCGGATCCGGCACGGGGACGGCCGAGAGCAGCGCCTTCGTGTACGGGTGCTGCGGATCGGTGTAGAGCTCCGTCGCCGGCGCCTCCTCCACGATCCCGCCCAGGTACATCACGCCCACCCGGTCGCTGACGTGCCGGACGACGGCCAGGTCGTGCGCGATCACCAGGTACGTCAGCCCCAGCTCGCGCTGCAGCCGGGACAGCAGGTTGAGCACCTGGGCCTGCACCGACACGTCCAGCGCGGACACCGGCTCGTCGGCCACGATCAGGTCCGGCTCCACGCACAGCGCCCGCGCGATCCCGATCCGCTGCCGCTGCCCGCCGGAGAACTCGTGCGGGTACCGGCGCAGGGCCCCCTTGGGCAACCCGACGGCGTCGACCAGCTCCTGCAGACGGGCGTGCCCGCCGGTCAGCCCGTGCGCCTTCATCCCCTCGGCCAGCAGCGACTCCACGGACTGCCGCGGATCCAGCGACGACATCGGGTCCTGGAACACCATCTGGAAGCGCCGCCGCTGCCGCCGCAGCTCCTCCCCCTTGAGACCGGCGATGTCCGTCCCGTCGAAACGCACGGCGCCGCGGGTGGGCTCGGTGAGCTTGAGGATCGCCCGTCCCAGGGTCGACTTGCCGCAGCCCGACTCCCCGACCAGCCCGTACGTCTCGCCGCGCTCGATGCTCAGCGACACCCCGTCGACCGCGTAGACGTGCCCCACGGTCCTGTTGATCACCACGCCACGGGTGATCGGAAAGTGGACGGCGAGGTCCTCGACCTCCAGCAGGCTCACTCCGGTCCCTCCGAAACGGGGTTGTGGCAGCGCAGGAACCGCCCGTCGTCGACAGGTTCGGGTGTCACGGACGTGCAGACCTCCAGCGCCCGCGGGCAGCGCGGCGCGAAGGCGCACGCCGAGTCCCACGGCAGGTTGTCGTTGACCGAGCCCCGGATCGCGGCGAGGTCCTCGCCCGGGTCCCCGTCGAGCCGCGGGATCGAGCCGAGCAGCCCGTGCGTGTAGGGATGGCGCGGCGACCGGAACAGCTCGTGCCGCTCCGCCCGCTCCACGATCCGTCCCCCGTAGAGCACGTTGACCCGGTCGCACAGCCCGGCGACGACGCCGAGATCGTGCGTGATCATGACGAGTGCGGTGCCGGTCTCCGCGACGAGCTGTTTGAGCAGGTCGAGGATCTGGGCCTGGATGGTGACGTCGAGGGCGGTCGTCGGCTCGTCGGCGATCAGCAGCCGCGGGGTGCAGGCCAGCGCGATCGCGATCAGCGCGCGCTGCCGCATGCCGCCGGACATCTGGTGCGGGTAGGAGTCGAGCCGCCGGCGTGGGTCCGGGATGCCGACCCGGTCGAGCAGGTCCGCAGCCTCGTTCTCCGCCGCCTTCCGGCTCATCCCGCGGTGCCGCGTGAGCACCTCCGTGACCTGCAGCCCCACCGAGATCACCGGGTTCAGTGAGCTCAGCGGATCCTGGAAGATCATCGAGAGGTCCCGGCCGCGGCGCTCGCGCATCTCCCGGTCCGACAGGGCGAGCAGGTCCTCGCCGTCCATCCGGACCGAGCCCCGCACCCGGTTGCCGCGCTCCGGCAGCAACCGCATGACCGCCAGCGAGGTCACGGACTTGCCGCAGCCCGACTCCCCCACCAGCCCGACGATCTCGCCGGGCTTCACGTCGAAGCTCACCCCGTCGACGGCGAGCGAGTCCGGCTCGCCGCGCCGGGTGAAGGCGACCTTCAGGTCCTCGACCTCGAGGAGCGCACTCATCGCTCTCCCCCGCTGCGCGGGCTCGGCGCTTCGCGCAGGCGCTGCGTCGATGATTCGCTCGCACGCTCGCTCATGGTCAGCGCCGCCCCTTCGGGTCGAGGGCCTCGCGCAGGGCCTCGCCGAGCAGCGTGAACCCGAGCGCGACGAGGATGATCGCCACCGCCGGGTAGAACGCCAGCGCGGGCCGGACGTCGAGGTAGGTCTGGGCGTTGGCGAGCATGAGCCCCCATTCGGCGCGGGCCGGGTCGCCGTCGCCCAGCCCGAGGAAGGACAGCGCGGCGGCGTCGAGGATCGAGGTCGCGAGCGTCAGCGTGGCCTGCACGATGACCGGCCCCATCGCGTTGGGCAGCATGTGCCGCAACACGACCGCGCTCCGCCGCACCCCCAGCGACGTCGCCGCGAGGACGTGGTCGGACTCCCGCTGCGCGAGCATCGAGCCCCGCAGCAGCCGCGCGAACACCGGCACGCTCACCAGCGCGACCGCGATGATCACCGTCGTCTGGCTGGGCTTGGCGGCCAACGCGGCGATGGAGATCGCCAGCAGCAACGAGGGGATGGAGAGCAGGACGTCCGTCACCCGCATGAGAACGGTGTCCACCCACCCGCCGAACGCCCCCGCCAGCGCCCCGATGACCACCCCGAACACGAGCCCGATGAGCGTGGCGACGACGCCGACGATCAGCGTCTGCCGGGACGCGAGGACCATGCGCGAGAAGAAGTCCCGGCCGTTCTGGTCCGAGCCCAGCGGGAAGCCGGGCAGTGCGCCGGGGATGGAGTCCGGCCGCAGCGTGCGCTGCAGGTCCGGGAAGGACTCCGCGCCGTTGTGGGGCGCGATCAGCGGCGCGAAGATCGAGACGAGCACGAACAGCGTGATGATCACGGCCCCGACGATCGCGACGGGGTTGCGCCGCAACCGGACGAAGGCGTCGGCGGACAGGGAGCGCCCGCCGAGGTCGTCGAGCCGCTTCTTCTTCCGATCCAGAACCGTCACCGGACCCTCACCCTCGGGTCGATGATCGCGTACGAGAGGTCCACGAGGAGGTTCACGATCACGTAGACCAGCGCCCCCAGCAGCACCACCGCCTGGAGCCGCGGATAGTCACGTCTCTCGATCGCCTGGGCCAGAAGGGTTCCCAGCCCGCCCCACACGAAGACCTTCTCGGTGAGCACCGCGCCGGCGAGGAGCAGGCCGGTCTGCAGACCGATCGTCGTCGAGACGGGGAGCAGGGCATTGCGCAGCACGTGCCGCTGTCGCACGGTGCCCGGCGCGAGCCCCTTGGAGTTCGCCGTGCGCACGAAGTCGGAGTCGAGGACGTCGAGCACGGAGGCCCGCGTGATCCGGACGATCACGGCGAGCGGGATCGTGGCCAGCGTGATCGCGGGCAGCACGACGTGCACGATGGCGTCCCACGAGGCGTCGAACTCCCTGGTCACGAGCCCGTCGAGCACCGCGAACCCGGTGACGTGGGTGGCGTCGATGCCCACGGCCTGCCGGCCCGAGGGCGGGAACCAACCGAGGTCCACGGCGAACCACTGCTTGAGCAGGTAGCCGAGGAAGAACACGGGGACTGCGACGCCGACCAGCGTCGCGATGACCGTGGAGGTGTCGAGCGGGCGGCCGCGGTAGCGCGCGGCGACGTACCCGAGCGGGATGCCGAGCAGCACCGCGATGAGCAGCGCGGCGACCGACAGCTCGATCGTCGCCGGCAGGGCGCGGGCGATCTCGGCCGTCACCGGGTCGCCGGTGATCAGCGAGTTGCCGAAGTCGCCGGTCAGGGCGCGGCCGAGGAACTTGACGTACTGGACGGGAATGGGCTGGTCGAGCCCGAGGACGGTGTTCAGGGCGGCGATCTTCTCCGGGGTCGCCTTGTCCCCCAGCAGCGCCGCCGCCGGCCCGCCCGGCAGCGAGCGCAGCCAGGCGAACAACAGGATCGACAGCAACAGGAGAGTCGGAACGACCTGAACCAACCGCCGCACCACGAACCGCAGCATGCAGAGGCCTTTCGAGCGCTCCCTGGGCGCGTTATGGATCCATAACGCGCCCAGGGAGGCCGATTCCGCGCGTTATGGATCCATAACGCGGACGACGGTGGTTACGACTGCGTCTTGCTCACCGTGTTGAAGCGCTCGTCGGTCAGGGGGCTGGGGACCAGGCCCTGGATGTTCTTGGAGACGACGATCGCGGGCGGGCTGCTGCTGATCGGCACCGCGGGCAGGTACTTGGCCATGAGATCCCGGCTGGCCTGCTCGTATGCCGCCTTGTGCTTCGCCTGGTCCGGCTCGGCGTCCGCCGCGTTGATCTCGGCGTACATCGCCGGGTCCTCCGCGCCGAACTCCGCCTTCTGCCGGCCGAAGAACGTGCCGATGAAGTTGCCGGCGTCGTTGTAGTCGCCGGTCCAGCCGAGCAGGTGGAGGTCCTGCTTGCCGGCGGTCTGGACGTCGTCCTTGAAGCCGCCGTTCCAGGGCCGCGGCACCGGGTTGACCGTGATCCCGGCCTGCTTCAGGTTCTCCGAGATCAGCTGGAAGATGTCGGTCGGGTTCGGCATGTACGGCCGGGTGACCTCGGTCGGGTAGTAGAAGTTGAGCGTCAGGTTGCTCGCGCCGGCGTCGGCAAGGAGCTGCTTGGCCTTGGCCGGGTCGTACGGGTACTGCTGCACGTCGGCGGCGTACCCGGCGACCGTCTTGGGCATGAACTGCGTGGCGACCTCGGCGCCCTCGGGCAGCTTGGTCTGCACGAGCGCCTTCCGGTCGATCGCGTAGGCGAGCGCCTGGCGCACCCGGATGTCCTTGAGCGCCGGGTTGTTCTTGGTGTTGATGCCCATGTAGAGGACGTTGAACGGCTGCCGGATCAGTACCTGCTGGCCCGCGCTCTTCAGCGAGTTGTAGTCCGCGGGCGACGGGTAGTCGTACCCGTCGATCGTGCCGGCGGCGAGCTCCTGCTTGCGCGCGTTCTCGTCCGGAATGATCTTGAAGACGAGCTTGTCGAGCTTGGCCTTCTCACCCCAGTAGTCGTCGTTGCGGACGAGGGTGATCGTGTTGGCCGTCTTGTCGTAGCTCTCGAACTTGAACGCGCCGGTCCCGGTCGGATGCGCCGTAGCGTACGCCGGGTAGGAGAACGAGTCGCCGGACTGGGTGACGTTGTCCGCGTCGTACTGCTTGAGCGCGGTGGGGCTCGAGATCGACAGGCTGGTGAGGCCGAACGCGGCCGGGAACGCTCCCTTGTACTTCGTCAGGGAGATCGTGGCCTTGTCCCCGTTGGCCTGACAGCCGGAGTAGATCCCGTCCTTGCCCTTGAAGCCCTCGAAGACGTCCGCGTAATAGATCATGTTGCTCTGCGCGGCCTCGCTGGACATGTTCGACCAACGATCGAAGTTGAAGCAGACCGCGGCCGCGTCGAACGGGGTCCCGTCCGAGAACTTCACGCCCTGGCGCAGCGTGAACGTCCACTGCTTGCCGTCGGGCGTCGACTCCCAGGCCGTCGCGAGGCCGGGCGCGAGGTCGGTCGTCCCCGCCTTGTAGGTGATCAGCGTGTCGTACATCTGACGGATCGGGCGGAAACTCTCGCCGTCGTCGTTGAAAATCGGATCGAAGTTCTTCGGAGCGCCGGCGGCGCCGAAGACCATCGTCCCGCCGGTCGCGCCGGCCTGCGTGCCGCCGGTACCTCTGTCGGAGGTGGCGCAGGCAGCGAGCGAGACGGCGAGCGCGCCAGCGGCGATGGTGGCGAGCAGACGTCGTGTGGTGGGCATTCGGATGACACCTCGAGGTCGTCGGGGTTCAGCGATGCCGCGAGACGTTAGTCACTACCGCTACCCGCCGGTAGCTTCTCGCATCACGTTTGAGTGACGCTTACCTCAAGTGAGTCTTAAATGCCCAAGAAGGACGTAACCTGCGCCCCGCCTGTCACGAGACGGACAAGTCGGACGCTGGTCCGGTCGAGCGACCTCAACCGTCCGGGAAGTCGAACTCGCCGCCTCGCACACCGACCAAGAAGGCGCTCCACTCCTCGCGGGAGAATCGGAGTGACTGATCGGGTTCCGTGCTGTTGCGTATTCTGATCATGCCGTCAGAGGTACGCGTTACCTCGACACACGAGCCCATCGAGCACGCGCTGCTGCGCACGTACACCGGCCCTGGTTCCGCACTCATCAATCACCCTCCGACCCCATGGTGCATCACGAGGCCGGAGGGCGGTAGAGCTACTCGACGAAGGCGTGATCGTCAGATATCGAACTCGCCGTTCTTGACACCTGCGACGAATGCGGTCCACTCGGCAGGCGTGAAAGCGAGCGCACCGGTGCCGGGCGACTTGGAATCCCTGACCTCGACCCCGGACCCCGTATAGCGCGCTTCGACACATTGCCCCATGGAGCAGAAGCTGCTTCGGGTGAACTCGGACGGCAGCACGGGCTCCACGGCGACAGAGGGGCCGAGGTAAGGGGTCATCACTGCGGCATCCAACCATCGTGATTGCCGACAGGCCAGGCACAGTCACACTGTCGGGGCGGCATTTCGGTAACGACGCCCCTCCTCGCTGCGAGCGGCGCATCGGACACGACGGTTGACGGCCCCTTCGCGACGAACGGCGGGAGCTCGCCCCGGACCTACAGTGTGGACAGCGTTCTCTCCAGCTCAGAGTATGTCTCGGTCGACGTGAGAGCAACCTGTCTGGTGTCCTCGAACACCGCCTTGTACGTCTCCACACCGAAATCACCGTCCAGGTAGGACACCCCGGCGTGCGACTCGACCACGACGACGTCCTGATCCCTGGAGTCGGCGAACTCGATCACCGCGAACGAGCCCTGGGTCGCCCTCATGAACCCGGCGTCGAACGGCAGGAGGCCCACCTCCACGTTGCTCCGTTCCATTTCCCGAAGGACGAACTCGATCTGCCGACGGGCCAGCTCCCGGTGCCCGCGCACCAACCTCACGAGAACCGATTCGTCGATCACCTGATAGAGCTCGAGAGGCGACTCGGATCGCGACAGGGACTCCTGTCGACGGCTCCTGAATTCGAGCAGCTGAGCCATTTCACCGGCATCGAGATGCGCGGCGGCGCGCTCGAGAATGAGCCGGGCATAGTCCGGGCACTGGAGAAGTCCGTGGAAGACCGCACCGTCGAAGCACGTGATACGCGTTGCGTCGAACTCCAACGCGGCGTAGCGATCGGCCCCGTCGAGCACGAACGGCTCGGAGGTGAGTATCGGCGTGTACTGCTGCCACCAGCCGGCGGTCGCGCCCGCCCGCGCCAGCCGAAGGAGGCGATCGAGACTGGCCTCGGCCTTGTAGAGCCGGACCAGGTCACGGATGTCCCGTTGCTTCGGCAGACCCTTGCCCGTCTCGAGACGACTCACCTTCGAACTCGAGCACTCCAGGGCGTCGGCCGCCTGATCGAGCGTCAGACCGGCGTCGTCTCGCAACTGCTTCAATTCGTTGCCGAGCCTCCGCCGCGACACTGCCGGACCTTGTGCCATTACCCGGTCATCCCCTTGTGCAATTGCATGAGGCCGTTGCATCATCATTGCGCACTGCGACGGAGAGGTGACCGCCTGTCGGTCGCAGTACACCGGCACGTCGCCAGGAACTGGGCGCCCTCGTCAGGGCGTCGGGAACCGGAACGGGTCCGCTCGTCTCCTCGGACAGCGCCCGAACGTAGCCCCTGAAATTGCATGGTGCAAGACCATTGGCTCTGGGCGTGTCGCGGTGCTCCCGCGTCCCGCCGGGAAAGGGGGCCGCATGACCACGGGGTGGATCGTCGTCCTGGGCCTCGCGGCGCTGCTGACCCTCGGGGTCGCGATCGGCCGCCTCCAGGCGCACGCGCACCGGCAGGCCTGGCGGTCGATCATCGGCGAGACGCCGCCGGTCGAGCCGCGCGCCCGGACGGGCGAAAGGCCTTGCGCCACTTGCCGCGTCCTCACCGGCGCCCTCGACGATCACGTCCACAGGGAGCACTGAGCGCCCCTCGTCACACAGCGAAGTTTGACGAAGATTTGAGCTTTTGCAATTGCATGACGGGATCGCATCCCCGACACTGAAGGCGCGAGACCCCAGTGGATCGCATCACCTCCACCCGGGGTCCCAGGGAGAGGAGGGCGCCCGTGACCAGCACGAACGGCAGCCGCCCCCGCCCGACCCGGCCCGCGCCGAGCGGGCCCACGAAGCGTCCGGCAGTCGCCGGAGAGTCATCGATCGAAGGGTGGGTTCCACGATGAAGTCCGTCAGAGCAGTGCAGGTCGAGACCGGGTCCCGGTCCAGCAAGGTCGCCCGTCGTCTCTCGGGGAGGTGGTCGCCGTGACCGTCGTCGTTCTCGTTCTGGTCGGACTGGGTGTCCTGGCCGTCATCGGGATCGTCGTCGGCGTCACGGACGCCGCGCAGTCCCGGGCATGGCGGCGGGTCGCTGCCGAACGCCGCCGGAACTGGGAGGCCCGACAGGCGGTCACCAGCCGCCCCGTCGACTCCTGGGGCGACGAGGACAGTGACTGACCGCGCAGAACCGGGGGGTTCCTGCGCACCGGACCCACCCGGTCCACCGGAGGGAGAGGAACCATGAATGCCGTGGTCGTGGCCGTCGGGCTCGCGGGGCTGATCGCCCTGTCGATCGCCGTCGGAGCCGGGATCGCCCGCGGCGAGGCGGAGAAGGAGCGGGAGCGGCTGCGGGCGGTCGAATGGGACCTGTGGCTGCGTGAGCACGAGATCGTGTCCGCCGCGGAGCTCGGAGGATGCCCGTGCTGCGCGCTCCTGCGGGCGCGGGCCGACCTGCAGTCTCCGCCACCGCAGGTGTGAGAACAGCCGGGAACGCGGCGCGACCGCGTTCCCGGCCTCCCTCGTGACCGGCACACCGATGAGTCCGGGCCGGGGCGACGGTCTTCCCCGCGACCCCTTCGAAGGAGGCCCCATGCCCACTCTCGACGTCCCCGGTGCCCGGCTGTTCTACGAGGTCCGCGGCTCCGGGCCGGTTCTGGTCGTCGTCGGCTCGCCGATGTCGGCCAGGTACTTCGCGCCGCTCGCCGAGGCGCTGGCCGCGCACCACACCGTGATCACCACGGATCCCCGCGGCATCGCGGCCAGCCCGATCGACGACCCGACGCTCGACGTCCCCGTCGACCAGCGGGCCGACGACCTCGTCCGGATCCTGGACGCCGTCGGCGCCGCGAGCGCGGACGTCTTCGGCTCCAGCGGCGGTGCGATCACCGGGCTGTCGCTCGTCGCCCACCACGGCGACCGGGTGCGCGCGCTGGTGGCGCACGAGCCGCCCGTCATGACCCTGCTCCCCGATGCCGACGAGCAGCTGGCCGCGGCCCGGGAGATCGTGGCGACCTTCCACTCCGACGGGGCCGAGGCCGCGTTCGGCAGGTTCATGGTGCAGGCGGGATTCGTCGGCGAGGACTCCGGCGCGCCCACCGAGCCGATGCCCGGGCCGCCACCCACGGAGCAGGACATGCTCGACGGCGCCCGCTTCCTCGAGCACGACCTGCTGGTGACGACCGGCTACCGACCCGACCTCGAGGCGCTGCGGGCCGCCCCGAGCCGGATCCTGCTCGGGCTCGGCGAGGGCTCCGCCCACCTCGTCACCCAGCGGACGACGACCGTGCTCGCCGAGGCGCTCGGGCTCGAGCCGACAATGTTCCCCGGCGACCACGGAGGCTTCCTCGACGACCCCGCCGGCTTCGCGGACGCGCTGGCGAAGCAGCTCAGCTGAGGACGCGGCGGCCTGCGAGGGCGCGGCCGAGGGTCATCTCGTCCGCG
Organism: Pseudonocardia ailaonensis; assembly: GCF_039531635.1. NCBI lineage: Bacteria > Bacillati > Actinomycetota > Actinomycetes > Pseudonocardiales > Pseudonocardiaceae > Pseudonocardia > Pseudonocardia ailaonensis. Next base: position 105,741 of record NZ_BAAAQK010000025.1, read on the forward strand.
AACTCCAGGTCGCCGCCCATCGGCAGGCCGGACGCCAGGCGCGTCACGGACAGGCCGGGGAAGTCCTTCAGCAGCCGGACCAGGTAGGTCGCGGTCGCCTCGCCCTCGGTGTTCGGGTCCGTCGCGATGATGACCTCGCTGATGTCCGTCTCGTCGCTCGCGGGGCCGGTCCCGCCGAGGCGGGCGAGCAGCTCACGGATGCGCAGCGAGTCCGGGCCGATGCCGCCGAGCGGATCGAGGGCGCCGCCGAGGACGTGGTAGCGGCCCTTGAACTCGCGCGTGCGCTCCACGGCGAGGACGTCCTTGGGCTCCTCGACCACGCAGACGACCGTCGGATCGCGACGCGCGTCCGCGCAGTAGCGGCAGCGCTCGTTCTCCGAGACGTTGCCGCAGACGTCGCAGAACTGCACGCCCTCCTTCACCTTCTGCAGGACCTCCTGCAGCCGGGTGACATCCGCGGGCTCGGCAGCCAGCAGGTGGAAGGCAATGCGCTGCGCGCTCTTCGGACCGACGCCGGGCAGCCGGCCGAGCTCGTCGATCAGGTCCTGGACCGGTCCTTCGAACACGTCAGGCGCCGGGAAGCCCGAACCCGCCGCCGAGGTCCCCCAGACCGCCGGCGAGCGGGCCCATCTTCTGCGCCTGCAGCTCCTGTGCGGCGCGCGCCGCGTCCTGGATCGCGCCGACGACCAGGTCCTGGAGGGTCTCGACGTCCTCCGGGTCCACGATCTTGGGATCGATCGTCACGGAGAGGATCTCGCCCGCCGCCGTCTGCGTGACCTGGACCAGCCCGTTCCCGGCCTGCCCCGTCACCTCTGCCTCGGCGAGCTCCTGCTGTGCGGCCATGAGCTGTTCCTGCATCTTCTGCGCCTGCTGCAGGATCATCGACATGTCCGGCTGACCACCCGGTTGCACCACAACACTCCTCGCCGTGTCGACGTCTCCCGACCAGCGTAGCCGTGTCAGGCTGGGGGTCGTGCCCGCCCCGCTCCGCGTCCTCGTCCCGTCGGTCCTCGCCGCCGGGCTGGTACTCGTGGCCTGCTCGGGGGCGACGAGCGGGACGCCGGTGCCGGCGAGCACCACGACCCCGCCACCCGTCGTGACCTCGGCGGCGGCGGCCGCGACCCCCGCTCCGGCCACCACGACCCCCGCCCGGCCGCTGAGCGGGCGCATCGTCGTCCTCGACCCGGGCCACAACGGCGGCAACGCCGGCGACAAGGCCGCCATCAACCGCCAGGTACCCGACGGCCGGGGTGGCACCAAGCCCTGCAACAGCACCGGCACCGCGACCGACGCCGGGTACTCCGAGCACGCGTTCAACTGGGACCTGGCGCAGCGGATCCGCACCTCGCTGCAGGCACAGGGCGCCACGGTCGTGATGACCCGGGACTCGGACACCGGCGTCGGCCCCTGTGTCGACGTGCGGGGGGCGGCCGGGCAGAAGGCGCACGCGGACCTGATGGTGTCGCTCCACGCGGACGGATCGGCGGCGGCCAACAGCGGGTTCCACGTGGCGTACTCGTCCCCGCCGCTCAACCCCGCCCAGTCCGGTCCCGCCCTCGACCTGGCCAAGGACCTGCGGGACGCGCTGCGCGGCGCCGGGTTCGCGCTCTCGGACTACATCGGCCACGACGGCCTCTCGCCCCGGTCCGACCTGGGCGGGCTCAACCTCGCGACGGTCCCGACGGCACTGGTGGAGTGCGCGAACATGCGCAACGCCAAGGAGGCCGCGGTGGTCTCCTCGGCGGACGGGCGGCAGAAGTACGCCGACGCGATCACCGCCGGGATCGGCACCTACCTCGCTTCCTCCCCGCGGTAGGACCCGCCTGCCGGTCTGCGACGAGGAGCAGCAGGCCTGCGGTGCAGGCGCCGCTCCGGAGCGGCTGAGATCCCGCGGATCGATGGAGATCGCCGCCCATGATCACCGAGAATGCGGATCCGAGGCCGCTGGAGGCCGGAATCGCGCACTCTCGACGATCAGGTCAGCGCTGTTCGAAGGCCTTCGCGCCGAGCTCGGCGGTGAGCAGCTCGATCGCCACTTCCTCGGGGTCCCGGCGGACCGACCGCTCCGCGCGGGAGGCGTCCGCCTCGGCGATCATCGCCTCCTCGTCGTCCGGCGGGGGCTCGTCCGAGGGAGGCTCGGGCGGGAGCGGGACGCCCTCGTCCGGAGCGGGTCGCCGCCCCGCCGAGGGCCGCTGGTAGCCGCGCGGCTGCTCCGCGGCCCCGCGCTGGGGCTCGGGCCGCTGGTAGGCGGGGCGCTGCGGCGGCTGACGCTGAGGCTCGGCGGTCGGCTGCTCCGGGCTGCGCTGCGGCCGGCCCGACTGTTCCTGCTGTTCCGGAGCCTGGTGTTCCCCGCTCTCGTCCCGCGGCTCCGGACGCGAGTACCCCTGGGCCTGCTCCGGCTGCCCTGCCGGGGCCTCCCGGCGGGACGGGCGCTGCGGCGACGTGCGGGGGGGCTGCCTCGGCGCGGCCTGGGCGGGCGGGGGGCCTCCGTCGCCGGTCTCGACCCGGATGCGCCACTGGACGCCGAGGACGGCGTGCAGGGCGGCGCTGATCACGTCCGTGTTGCGGGACTCCGAGAGCCGCCGGGCCAGGGGCGGGGAGCCGATGCTGAGCACCAGCGTGTCCCCCTCCACGGCACGGACGGTGGCGTTGACCATCAGCGCCTCGGTGCTGCGGCTGCGCTCGCGGGCCGCCGCGAGGATCTCCGACCAGACCCGGCGCACGGCCCCGGCGTCGAGACCCGAGGCCACGGGCTCCTGAGCGACGGGCTCCTGAGCGACGGGCTCCTGAGCGACGGGCTCCTGGACGGCGGACGGCTCCTCGGCTGCGGGCTCCGCCCGGCCGGGTTCGGGGGCCGCTGGAACAGTGGGCTCGGCGGAAGCAGTGGGCTCCGCGTGAGCACTGGGCTCCGCGGCGACGGGCTCCACGACCGGGACAGGGCGGTCGGATGCCGGCCCGTCCCCCGCAGCACCGGGCTCCTCCGCGGGCGACGTGTCCTCGACGGTCTCGGCCGGGACCGGGCCGGCCGGGGCCCCCAACGCGGTCGACCGGTCGGTTCCGGTCCCCGCGACCTGGTCCGCGGTGTCGGGCGACGGGGCGGACGGCTCGGGTGTGGGCTCCCGATCGGCGGACGACCGGTGCAATGCCGACGGCTCGGCCGCCGGCACGTTCTCCGCAGAAGGCGAAGGCTCGGCGACCGGCGTGGGCTCGGCGACCGAGGCAGACTCGCCGACCGAGGCAGGCTCGCCGACCCCTGCAGGGTCGTCTGCCACTACGGATTCGCCGACCCTTGAAGGCCCCTCGGCCGCTGCAGTTCCGACGGCCGCTGCAGTTCCGACGGCCGGTGCAGTTTCGACGGCCGGTGCGGATCCGACGGCTGGTGCGGGTTCGACCGGCGGCACGGGCTCAACGACCGGCGCAGACTCGACGGCGGCAGTCTCGACGACCGAGGCAGGCTCGACGGCGACAGACTCGGCGGCCGCTGCGGCCGCGGCCCCGGCATCGGCGGTGCGTTCCGGCTCCACCGGTACCGCAGTCGGCTCCGGCCCGACCGGGGCCGGCGGCTCCACCCGACGACTCGCGGTGTCCGCGCCGGAGGCGGGAGCCGGGCGATCGGGGGCAGCCCGCTGCGAGGGCCGGACGAACTTCGAGCCCGCCGGTGCTCCGGCAGCCGCCGCGGGAGCCCCCCGCTCCGGACCACCGGCCGGTGCCCCCGACGGCTCGACGGCCGGGCCGGGGGCGATCGCGTTCCGCCGCTCGATCCGTTCCAGGCGCTCGAGGAGCCCCGCGTCCGAGGTCGTGGCGGCGGGCAGCAGCATCCGCGCGCACAGCAGCTCCAGGAGCAGCCGCGGCGCCGTGGCGCCCCGCATCTCCGTGAGCCCCGCATGGACGATCTCGGCGTACCGGGTCAGCGTGGCCGGCCCGAGGCGGGCCGCCTGGTCGAGCATCCGGGTCAGCTCGTCGTCCGCCGCCTCGACCAGGCCCTGGCTCGCCGCCTCGGGGACCGCCTGGACCAGCATCAGGTCCCGCAGCCGCTGCAACAGGTCCGCGGCGAAGCGCCGGGGATCGTGTCCGGCCTCCACCAGCCGGTCCACGGCCTGGTAGACCGCCGCGCCGTCGCCCGCGCCGAGCGCGTCGACGACGTCGTCGATCAGGGCGACGTCCGTGACCCCGAGCAGCGCCATCGCCCGCTCGTACGTGACTCCCTCGGGCCCGGCCCCGGCGAGCAGCTGGTCCATGACCGACAGCGTGTCGCGCGCCGATCCGCCTCCGGCCCGGATGACCAGCGGGTACACGGCGGGCTCGACCCGCACGCCCTCGTCGTCGCAGATCTTCTCCAGCAGCGCGCGCAGCGTGCCGGGGGGGATCAGCCGGAACGGGTAGTGGTGGGTGCGCGACCGGATCGTGGGCAGGACCTTGTCCGGCTCGGTGGTCGCGAAGATGAAGACGAGGTGCTCCGGCGGCTCCTCGACGATCTTGAGCAGGGCGTTGAAGCCCTGCGTGGTGACCATGTGCGCCTCGTCGACGATGAACACGCGGTAGCGGCTCTCGGCGGGCGCGTAGAAGGCCCGGTCCCGGAGCTCGCGCGCATCGTCCACGCCACCGTGCGACGCCGCGTCGAGCTCGACGACGTCGATGTTCCCGGGCCCCTCGGGCGCGAGCGCGACACAGGACGAACAGACCCCGCAGGGATCGGGCGTGGGCCCCTCGACGCAGTTCAGCGACCGCGCCAGGATCCGCGCGGACGACGTCTTCCCGCAGCCCCGAGGCCCGGAGAACAGGTACGCGTGGTTGATCCGGCCGGCCGTCAACGCGACGCCCAACGGTTCGGTGACGTGCTCCTGCCCCACCACCTCGGCGAACTTCGCCGGGCGGTACTTGCGGTAGAGAGCGAGTGCCACGGGCCGAGGCTACCGACCGCCACCGACAAGACGGGTGGGGGGAGAGAAAGGGGACCCCGCGCACCCGCCAGAGCCCGTTGACCCTTGCTGCCTTCCGGCCCTGGGGGAGTTCACAGGATGGACGCCGCGCGGGATCCGTGGACGAGTGTAGCGGCACCGTGAACGGAGGGTCCCGGGGTGGGGGCCGGAACCGGTCGCGTAAGGTCTTCCGCGGAGGATTCGCCTAGTGGCCTAGGGCGCACGCTTGGAAAGCGTGTTGGGAGCAATCCCTCAGGGGTTCGAATCCCCTATCCTCCGCGCCTCTGAGCAGCGACAACGCCGGGCGGCCCGTCAAGGGTCGACCCGGCGTTGTTGCGTTCAGTCTCAGTTGCAGTCTCACTTGGCCTTCGGCGAGCCCCAGATGAGGCCACCGACCCGGTCGGCCACGTCGCCGCGGATCGCCCCGGTGATGTGCTGGTAGCGGGCAGCCATCGCAGACGACGACCAGCCCATGAGCCCCATCACCGCGCGTTCCGGAACGCCGAGGAGCAGCAGCACGGTTGCCGCCGTGTGCCGGGCATCGTGGAGCCGGCCGTCACGCAGGCCCGCCTCCGCGAGCAACCGCTTCCAGTGGTGGTAGTCCGTGTTCGGGTTGACCGGCTCCCCAACCGGCGTGGTGAACACGTACCCGGAGTCGCGCCAGAGCTGCCCGGCCGTCAGCCGCTCCGCGGCCTGTTCCTCCCGGTGGTGTTCGAGCAGAACGACCAGCGCGGCCGGGAGCCCGACTGCGCGACGGCCGGCCCGAGACTTGGTGTCGTTCGTCTCGGCACGGACCTGAATCCGGCGCGGGCAGTAGCCGGCCTTGCGCTCACATGATCCGTCGCAGCCGTGCGCGTACTTCGGTCGCAGACGGCCGCGGCGGACCCACATGGTGCCGGTCTCGAAGTCGACGTCCGTCCACATCAGACCAAGTACCTCGCCCTGTCGGAGCCCCAGCGCGAGAGCGATGGCCCACCGAGCCGCGAGCCGACGCTTTCCCGCGACGCGCAACAGCTCCTGGACCTCCTCGACGGAGTAAGGCTCGACCTCGACCTCTTCGAGCCGCGGAGCCTTGGCGAGCTGCGCGGGATTTCTGACGATCCGCCCACGTCGCTCTGCTTCACCGAGAGCAGTGCGGAGGGTCCGGTGGGCCTGGTGCGCCGTTCCCGGGGCACTCCCGTTGGCGATCATCTTCGCGTAGAGGCGCTCCAGGTGCTCGGGCTGCAGCCGGTCGAGCTTGTGCGCACCGAGGCCCGGGATCAGGTGCACGTTGACCGCGACCCGGTAGCCGGCGAGCGTGTTCTCCCGCACGTGGGGAGCGGCGATGTTCTCGACCCAGTAGGTCAGCCACTCCCCCAGCGTCCAGCCCTTCCCGGTGGCCTTCACTCGACCGTCGTCCCGCTCGCGTTCGAGTTGCCGAACGGCCTTGGTCGCGGCGGCCTTCGTCTTGCGCATGACGTGTCGACGGTCAGGGCTCCCGTCGTCCTTGACCCCGACGGTCACCCGTCCATGCCAGGAGCCGTCCTTGCCCAGGTAGACGCTCGAAGCCCCGTTCGGCTGGCGGGTCCGCCCGCTCATGCTGCCTCACCCCGCAGGCCCTCGACGTAGGTGGCGAGAGCGTCCGTCGGGACACGCCGAAGTCGGCCGATCCGGACGGACTCAACCGCGCCGGCGCTGACAAGGGCGTACATCAGGGTCCGCCCGATCCCCAGCCGCTCGGCCGCTTCCTCGATCGTGAGCACGAGCCGCACCGGTGCCGTCCTGTCGTTCATGCTGCCTCGCTCTCAGTTGCCGAACGGTTGTCGGTGGGGTCGGGGGCGGCGATGAGGGCGGCGTCGTAGTCGGCGCGCCATCGCTGCCGTTGGTTGATCGCGTGCAGCAGCAGGACCTGGCGGGGTGGGACATCGGTGTCGCCGGGGGCGGTGCGTTCCCAGGCGAACGGGCCGTCATCGACCGGGTAGGAGGGGGTGACGCCGGCGCGGTCGAGGAGTTGCCGAACGAACTCGGCCCGCTCGGCGCGGTGATCGCCGAGGGACTTGTTGGACCACTTCCGCGACACGAGGACGCGGCGGCCGGCGATGCCGAGGTGTTCGGGGCGGTGGGCCTTGCTCTTGCACTGCCCCGGCTTGGTCGACGGGAGCGCGCCCTTGGGTTGGATGCCGTAGAGCAGCCAGATCCCGCAGCGCGGCGAGCACGGGGTGATGGCGAGTTCGGCGGTGAGCCGGCGGTGGTGGGCGCGTAGCCGGGCGGGTGCGTCGTCGGTGAGCCCGGCCGCCTGGGTGATGGATTTGGTGAGGTACTTGGTCAGGTAGCCGACGTGGCGGCCGGCTTCCTCGGTGCCGCCGAGGATCCCCTTCACGTGGACCTGCGCGCCGAAGGTCACGACGTGCGTGGGCTCGGTCAGGACGTCGGGGTCGGTGGCCTCGTCGAAGGTGGGCAGCGGCTCGCGGGTGGTGGGGTCCACGAAGCCCTTGTGTCGGTCGTCCCAGCGCGGGAGCTGGTCCCCGCTGTGGGTGATCTCGTCGTGGGCGGGCCAGAACACCTGGTGGTACGTGGCGGCGGCGATGGCCCGGAGTTCGGCGCGGGGGATGGCGCCGCGGATGGCGGCGTGGAAGTGCGGGGCGCCGCGCTTCTGCGGCTCGACGGTGCCGAAGTACTGGACCTCCCACCCGACACATCGCCGCGTGTTCTGCCAGAACCGATCCAGCAGCCGCGGGAAGTGGATCGCGTCCCGAGCCGCCCGGCGGTAGTCATAGGTGTCGGGGTCGAGCGCGGCCCCGTGCTTGTCCACCCGCCCGTAGGTGTCGAGGGTGAGCGTGAGGAAGGTCGACGGCCGGTACTTCCCGCCGAACACCTCCCCCAGCGTGCGGTTCTCCACCGGGCGTCGGGGGAGGTCGGGGGCGTCCTGGCGGCGCCGGGTGGAGCGCTTCACCAGCTTCGGGGCGGGATCGAGCGGCGCCAGCCGGCCGCGGACACCAGCCGCGCGGATCTCGGCGTCCAGCTCGGCGACGATCTCGCGGATCTCCTCGCACTCGTAGTCAAGGCCGTCGGTGCGGGCGCAGGTGTAGGCGGCGTGCAGATCCGACCGCATCGCCAGGAGCCGCTTCTGGTGCTCGTTCGGAGTGGCCGGTTTCTCGAACGGTTCGTGCTCGAGGTGCCATCCCTCGCGGGCCTGGACCATCCGTTCGCGGCGTGCCTTCTCCGCGCAGGGCCGGCACTTGTCCTCCTGGGTCGACTTGCACGGCACAGGCACGACGTCGACGCGGCCGGTGCTCATGTCGATGCGACGCATGGCCATCGGGCGGACGCAGACGCCGTTGTCCTCGGCGAGCTGGCGGGCAACGTCATCGGAGAGCGCGAGGAGCGCCTTCTGCGCCCGGGTGAGCGTGTCCTGGTCCACCCGCCCGGCCGGATCGGTCGGGACACCCGCAGCGGTCTGGGAGCCGGTGTCGGTACTCATGCGGCGTCCTCCCACACCTGAGCGTCGGGACCGCGTCGGCGGGTCTGCGCCGTACCAGGGACAGGCTCGTTGCGGATGGCGGCGAGGCGGCGGCGGATCCGCAGCTCCCGGCGGACGAGCTTCACGGCGAGGGTGAGCACGCCGGCGGCGATGAGGGTGCCGATCGCGGCGCCGTACCAGTCCTCGAATCCGGGGACGATGGCCGTGGCGGCGGCGCCGAGGGTGAGCACGGTCATCGCGAGGTGGATCAGGCCGGTGTCACGGCTGCGACCGAACTCGATGCGTCCGCTGGTGGGGGTGTTCACGCGGCCACCTCCGGTCGGGCGGGGACGGGCAGGACGCGAGGGCCGGCGCCGCTCTGGGCGTAGGCGTCGAGCTGGGCGAGGTGGGCGTCGTCGGTGTGGAAGGCGCGGACCCGGTCGATCTGGCGCCGGCCGTCGGTGATCGTCCACGCGACACCCGGTGTGGTCTCCGGGATCTCGTGCGCGGTCGCGCCCCGGGCTCGCGCGCCGTCACCGAAGGCGAGGTCGACCTGGTCGGCCTCGTCCAGCCGGAGCGCGATCTTGGTGGGGAACAGGTGGCGGAAGTCCAGGACCGACTTGCGCGGGTCCTGCACCTGTCCGAGGACCGCGACGCCGGGAGCGCGGCCCTGCGAGCAGATGGTCTGCAGGGCGGCGTTCGCGCGCATCTTCAGGTTCCGGTCGGTTTGGTAGGCGACGACGTCGGCGAGCTCGTCGACAACCAGCAGCAGGAACGGCATCCCGGACTCGGGTGTCCAGGCCTTGGCGTTGGCGTCGCGCAGCATCGCGGCGCGCTGGCGGGTGAGCGCGGCGACGTGCTCCAGGAGGTCGACGGCGTCGGGGCCGTTGTCGTTGACGAGGCGAGTGAACAGGTGCGGTGCGCGCCCGAGTTCCATGCCGCCCTTGGGATCCACCCCGAACACCTGCACGTTCCCGTCGCGGATCGCGGGGGCGAGCGCCCAGAGCAGCGACCACATAACCGACGACTTCCCGGCTCCGGTGGAGCCGACGACGAGGATGTGGTTGCCGAGCAGCCGCAGCACGAACTCCCGCCCGGTCTCCACCATCCCGACGACGAGCCGGCGCAGATCCACGGCCGCCGCAGCGAGGGCCGGCGGTGCGATGGGGGTCGCGAGGGTGTCGCGGTGGATGAGGTCGAGCCAGATCCGGCGGGGGCCGGCGACCCGGACGCGGCAGGAGGTGGCGCCGAAGGAGTGCGCGAGCGCGCCGGCGTGGGCCTCGAACGCGGCCGGGTCCTGGCCGTGGAGCAGCCCGACCAACACGCGGTCACGCCAGCCGTCAGCCCGGACCCGGCGGACGCGGGGGTAGTGCCAGGTGCGGCCGACGCGGTGGGCGATCCCGGCGATGCGCATGGTGCGCCGCCACACGAGCGCGTAGATCCGCAGCCGGCGCCACTCCGAACGCACCTGCCGATCAGCGATGCGGCCGAACGACTCTCGCCAGCGCCACCACCACACGCCGGCCCCAGCGGCGAGGGTCAGGGCGGCGGCGAGGGACCACCACCAGCCAGCCCAGAACCCGACACCGGTGAGGGTGGCGGTGGTGGTGATCGTGACGGGGTAGCGGTAGCAGCGGCGCACCATCTGGTTGACCGACACGGCGAGCAGCCAGGCGGCGATGATCGGGGAGACGACCCAGAGGACCTTGCGGGGCAACATCGTCCACCAGGGCAGACGCGGGCGCTCGATCTCCAACGGTGCGGGTGCGGTCCAGTCCTTGCGGCTCATCGACGGGGCTCCTTGCGGGCGCGGCGGCCGGGGACCGCCGTGAGCGGGAACAGCACGGCCTGGGCGAGGTGATCGGCGCAGCGCCGCCGGCGGCGATCGGGCCGGTCGGCGGAGTCGGGCAGCGGGAAGCGGCAGACCTCGCAGCGGTCGCGGGGGTCGGGCTTGGCGCTCATGCCGCCCGCCCGATCTCCGGAGAGACGGCCGGGGTGGCGAGGTGGTCGCGTTCCTCGGCGGTGGTGCCCCCGATGACGCCCCAGCGCCGGCCGGGCTGCTCGCGGCCCAGGACGTCGGCCAGGCACTCGGCACGGACCGGGCAGGCCGCACAGACCCGCTTGGCCGCGGCGACCCGGACCGGGTAGGTGAGGGCGGTGTCGTCGGGGAAGAACAGCTCCGGATCAGTCCCCGGGCGGGCGCACAACGCGTCGGCGTGCCAGCCGGTGATGCGCATCAGGCCACCCCCAGCTCAGCCCAGTTCGACAGCGCGCCGGCCGCGTCCGAGGTCGGGCGCTGCTCGGCACGGGCACGCCAATCCGACGCGGTCTCCCGCCAGAACCGGGCCTGCTCGCGCTGGTCATCCGCCGCACGACCCGCAGCACGGACGTAGAGAAACGGGACCGCGGACGAGGTGTGGCGGTAGAGGACCTCCCACCACCGAGCGGCCCGGTCGTGGAGAACGGCAAGCCGATCGGCCCGGGCAGCGCGATCGAGCGGGGCGACGGGAGGCCAGTCGCGGGCGGCGTTGAGCTGCACGCGCAGCCGGTAGAACGCCGCGTCCACGATCGCCGGAACCGAACCGGGAACCGCGCGGGGATCGGGAACGAACGGGCGGGGCGGGGTGGTGCGGGTGAGAGTCATCTAGCCTCGGTGTCCTTCCAAGTCTCTGTGTGGCCTGCTCAGGGCGTCATGAGGTGAGGGAGAACGGAGGGGAGTCCGCCGGAATCGGGCTCCCCTCCACCCCGAGAAACGCGGGTCAGGCCGCCTCCGAGTTCTGCCCGGACCGCGGGGACGGCTTCGCACCCACCGCCGGGGCACGCATCCCCGAGGCCCGGAAGCTGTAGGCCACGCGGGGCCGGCCACCGTTCTCCATCACGTACGGGGTCACGGTCAGCCCGTCGAACTCCACCGGGCGGAACGGCATCCCCGCCAGGGTCTCCGGCGGCACCGGCTGATGCGTGGCGGCGATCTTCACGACCACTGTCTTGTCCTGCCGACGCGCGTCGGGGTCCGCGTCGAGGACCGACACCGACCACACCGGCAGCCCCGACTCCTTGTCCAGCTGCTGCACCGGACGACCCGGCGCGGACTTGTCGAAGTCCCGCACCGCCTCGACCTCCGACACCACGTAGGCGCCGTGCGGGAAGACGTCTCCCATCGACACCGCGAACTTGTTCTTGATCGCCACAGTGGGCTCCTCTGCGCTCGGTCCCCGCTGGAAGCCAGCGGTGTTAGAACCAGCTCTATTGGAGCAAGCGCGAAGCGTGCTGTCAATAGAGGGGGTTCTATCGACGCGGCGGGGGAAGATCGCGTGGTACAGCTACCGTTATCAGAGACGACCAGGGAGGACCATTGAGCACCGTGGGGTACCGCGAGCTGGCTGCGATCCTGCGGGACGCGATCCAGCAGGGCGCCTACGCGCCCGGCGACACCCTCCCCAAGCAGGACGAGCTGGCCGAGCAGCACGGCGTCAACGTCAAGACCGTCCGCAACGCTGTCGCCATGCTCGAAGCCGAGGGCCTCGTTACCCCGATCCGGCGTCGAGGGACCGTCGTTCGCACCCCGCCGCCGATGCGTCGCCTGGGCGTGGAGCGCTACAGCAAGAAGAAATGGAAGTACGGCGACGTGGTTGCGTTCGCCGCAGACCGCGAGGCCTCAGGCCGCGAGTGGAAGCCCAGCGACCAGACCCAGACCGTCTCTCTCGTCGACGCCGACGCCGAGATCGCGCAGGCCTACAACATCGACCCCGGCGCACCGGTCTACGCGCGAGCGCGGCTCGTGAAGGACGGCGAGCAGCCCACCCACACGCTCACGAGCTTCTACCTGCCCGCCCACGTCGAAGGCACCCCGCTCGTCGACCCGACACCTGGCCCGGCCGGGCGCGGGGGAGGGTTCGCCGTCCTCACCATGCAGGGCCTCGAACCCGACCACATGACCGAGTCGTTCTACGCGCGAATGCCCACCCCGAACGAGGTCGACCAGCTCGACCTCCCCGCCGGCGAGCCCGTGATGATCCTCAACCGCCGCACCTACACCGCCGACGGCACACTCGTCGAAGTCGCACGAGGCGTCCACGCAGCCTCACGCTTCTCCTGGACCTACTCCTTCGACATCCCCGAGTAGAAGGACCCAGCGATGCCGAACACCACCATCCCCGCCGAGCTCCGCGCCGACGTGGAGACCCTGTGGGAGTTCAACCAGATGCACCACGAACTACGCCCCGTCGACCTCGGCATCGGACTCGGCAGCCACGACCTCGGCGTCGCCACCTACACCGCCGACCTGTACCACCAGGGCTACTTCCCCCGCATCGTCTTCACCGGCGCCAACGCACCCACCACCATCGAACGCTTCCCCCGCGGCGAAGCCGTCCACTACCGCGAACACGCCCTCACCCTCGGCGTCCCCGACGAAGCCATCCTCGTCGAACCCAACGCCACCAACACCGGCGAAAACATCGACTTCACCCGTGGCCTGGTCGAGGAAGACGACCCACCAGTTCGCTCGGTCATGCTGATCTCACGGCCATATCAGCAGCGCCGCGCCTTCGCTATTTGCCGCCTACGCTGGCCGAGCGTAAATATTCTTTGCGCCTCGGAGCCCGTTGATATTGATGCATACATGATTGAGATTGGCGACACCAACCGAGTGATTAATATGCTGGTCGGCGATACTCAACGCCTCTGGCTCTACGCAGCCAAGGGTTGGGCGATTGAACAGAACATCCCGAATTCGGTCAATTTCGCTTGCCGGCGACTAGTCGAGCGCGGCTTCACAAGCCGAGCTATATCTTCACCCTAGAAGCGCATGTGACCACGTGGACATTCGTCGATACGCCGACTCCCGAAGCTAGCCCCGACGCAGCCCTCCTGAAATGCCAGGATTGAAAGCCCATAGCCACGGCATTCAGTGGCCGCCAGGGCCGATCCAGACTAGGGCTGCACACCCGGCGCCACACGGGACGCGCTATACTTTTGTAATGAACGAACAGGTCGAAGTGCATATTCGGCGAGGAGTCCCCGGCCTGTCACTTCCGGATCTGCCGCCGGGGTCGCATCCGTATCCTGACACTGCAGTTGACTTCGCCAAGATCGCGCGCGAGGCTGGCTTGACCGTTACTTTTCAGGATGCAGATCGAAAAGACCGAGTCTATCTGACGCACAACGCTGCCGACTGCTGGCTACCTTCGATTGTAATCGGAGCAGAGTCCTTAATTGCGATCGGGAGCGGTCTTGCAACGCATCTAGTAATTCAATACCTGCGAGGTATTTCAGATCGCCAGGTCTTCCTGCATCTCGAATGTACAGTTACTCACGCTGACGGCTCAACGGAGACTACCCTCCTAGAAGGACCGCGCGAGACAGTCCTAGAATCCTTACGAGAGTTCGAGGTGCGAAACATTGAGCAGGCGCGGGGCGGATCTGCTGAAGCAGGGCATCCGGACGAACAATCAGGTTGAAACAATCGTCGCTATCGAGGGCCCCACCCGGGAGGCCGGAGCGAAGTTGCGCCGAAATATGCAAACACTTCGATCGGCCATGAACCACCTCGAGGACACCGCCACATTTGAGGACGCGCATACGGAACTTGATCGGGCAGGCCGCTTAGCTCGACAGAAATTCGCGGAAGGATGTCACCTAGACCTGGACGAGGACCTTACTTACCATCAGTCGTGCCCAGTCGCTCTGGCGCACAACCGAGTTGGACTGAGCCCAGGCATGATTGTCCGCGAATCGCAGTGCTCCATATGCGAATCCGATCCCGAGGATTGCATCCATATTACAGGCCGCACATACGACGGAGAACGCTGTGTCCGGATTATCAAGGAAGCTGACATACTAGAGGTCTCATTCGTTGCTCGTCCAAACCAACCTGATGCGCGGATAAATCGCGTCAGCGTCGACATCGGGCGTCTTAAAAGAGGTCTCGGATCAGACTTCCACCCAGGCGTGCCCGTGCTATGCGACAATTGTCTGACGCCCTGCGGTGGCGTCTACGATGGTTTCAACAAGTACGCCAACCTGTGACCGACACCCCTAATTGATCCCAGTGCTTCGGGCGGCTTGGATCTTCTTAAGAAGTGCTGCCGCCTCGGTCTTCGCAGGCGCGACGCTCTGCCGCTCGTACTCGTCGCCATGGACAATCGCGTTACGCACTTTAAAGATTCGATCCAGGCGCTTAACATCGTCGGAATCGAGTATGCCGGTATCGATGAGATCGCGACGAATACTGAAGAGTCCGCGACTCTCCCGTCTCTGAGATCCAAGTCTCTCGGTCAGAACAGTGTTTGCTGCACCTTCAATGTCGGCAATCATGCGGACTAATTCGAAGTCATCACCTCGCCTCGCCGTCACGATTCCAATGATTTCATTAACGGTTGCTTCAACATCGTCGCGGCGGCCATCTACTGACACTTCGATCCGAATTCCAGACTGCGGATCGCGGACAGACATCTCAACCTTCCGGCTACGCCTAGCAGATATCGCTGCGATAGCAATAGCCGTCGCGGCGCCAATGAGAGCCGGAATTGCCCCCAGGAGGACCGTCCAGAGGCTGAAGTCGATCACAGCAGCCTCCGCTTCAAGAGAAGAACGATCGTGAAGACAAACGCCGCCATGGAAAGTGCGAAGCACGCCACCACTAGGGGCGACGTCAAGTAGCTGCCCAGGACGCCGGTTGACGCACCCAAGATGGGTGACGCGCCTAGAAGAACGCGGTCCAGCGTGCCGACCTTTGTGCGCGTGCCATACCGCTCTCCGACCTGCTTCGCCCTCACAACGGACCCTGCGGTGATCTCCAGATGCGTCGCGCCATCGGGGCGCGCGTCGATCTCCTGACGCTGACTCTCCTGCGCGAGAAAGTTGGCGTAAGCCTGCACAGCGTCAGCGAACTCAGCTCTCGCGGCAGGTGTCGCGTCATGGAGAGTCACCGTGACACTCGCCGAGACATCCGGCGACGCTCCCGGGCCAGGCCCCGGGGCGGGACCGGGTAGTGACATGCCAACTCCGTTGATCTCGGCGAGCGGCAAGTCTAGCGATCCTTGCCGAATCCACCTCTAGGGGATCAAGGCGCCGCCTCCGGCGGCGCGGGCCGGCCACGCCGGCCCCGCTCGGCTCGCTCGCTCCTGCCTCCGGCCCGCTCGCGGCCGGCGGAGCCAACTACCCGGCCCTCGACAGCCAGGCTCGGCGCACTGAGACACGCCGACGGCGGTCACCCGAACTGCGCTCGGAACCGAATAGCGTCTACGCCAGCGCTTCGGGCAGATCTATCCCGAAGTCGCGATGCGTCCTGCCCGGGGACGTGATGACAAGGAACGGAGCCAGCTTGGACACCCCCAACAGCGACAAGGAACCGGAGCCTGACGGCCCGCGCTACATGAGGCGAGTCCGCCAGGCTGTCCCGTTCGTTCAGATCACCGCTGCTGTCGTGAGCATCATCCTGAACGTACTTCCACTGCTGCACCTGTAGGAGGCGATACTCGCAGGTGGGGGTGTTCCCGCATCCCCGCCTGCGACCTCTTATAGGTACGGTTTCACGGTACAGGCACGGTGTTTACAACCCTAGATTTTCAGTGCCGTGGCGTGTCGCACAGGCGCTACGCGCTACACCCATGCGGGCTCCGCCCACACCCGACACCGCTCAGAGACCAGGGGAGCGTGCCGGCCTCCTCACGGCGCGCCGAGACGGCTACCGGACCGAGGGGCGGGGCACAAGGCGGGACAGCGTGCCTTGCACCCCACCCCTCGCCCCGGCAGGGTGGGACCCGCGCCGCGAGGAGACCAGCACGAGGGCACCTGTGACGTGGAAGAACCACGTCGCAGTGGATCACCCGGGCAGTCTCAGTTTCAGTCTCATTCGCCCGCGTCCGGCTCGGTCCGCCAGGTGCAGCGAGCGGCGCCGGCCCGCTGGTCACGATCTCCACGACCGGCCCTGAACAGTCGTCCACAGACTTGGAAAGCGTGTTGGGAGCAATCCCTCAGGGGTTCGAATCCCCTATCCTCCGCGCTCACGAGCAGCGACAACGCCGGGCGGCCCTCACGGGTCGGCCCGGCGTTGTGGCGTTCGGGGAATGACCTCCGGGCGACGCACGTTCTCCGCCCCATGAGTACCCCCACCCTGGCCCCGGGGCAGGCCCAGCGGCTCGCGGACGAGACCATCGCCTGGCTCACCACGGTCAACGCCGAGGGCGCGCCGGCACCGACCCCCGTCTGGTTCCTGTGGACGGGCGCCGAGTTCCTTGTGTTCAGCAAGCCGCGCACCGCGAAGCTCGCGGGCATCGGGCGGAACCCCCTCGTGGCGCTCCACCTCAACTCCGACGCGCACGGCGGCGACGTCCTGGTCGTCACCGGCACCGCGCGGGTGGACGAGGCGGGGGTGAGCGAGCAGGAGTGGGGCTCCTACGCGGAGAAGTACGGCAGGGGTTTCCGGAGCCTGGGCGTGACGCCTGAGGCCTTCGCGGACGACTACTCGGTGCTGCTGCGCATCACGCCGGAGAGGGTGCGCGGCTGGTGAGACGCCGAACGCCGGGTCCGATCCGGACCCGGCGTTCGTGGCGGTAGCGGTGGGATTTGAACCCACGGATGCTTGCACATCACGCGCTTTCGAGGCGCGCTCCTTCGGCCGCTCGGACACGCTACCGCCGACAAGGTTACAAGCCGGGGTCACGGCCGGTGCAGGCCCCCTGCGAAGAACTCCTTCAGCAGGTCAGCCGCCTCGTCGGCGCGCACGCCGCCCAGCACCTCGGGACGGTGCGTGAGCCTGCGGTCACGCAGGACGTCCCACAGCGAGCCGGCCGCACCCGTCTTCGGCTCCCACGCCCCGAACACCACACGCGAGACGCGGGCCAGCCCGATCGCGCCGGCGCACATGGTGCAGGGCTCGACCGTGACGGCGAGCGTGCAGCCCTCCAGCCGCCACTCGCCGCGCACCGCAGCCGCCGCGCGCAGGGCCAGGACCTCGGCGTGCGCGGTCGGGTCCCCGAGGGCCTCGCGGGCGTTCGCCGCCGCGGCCAGCTCCCGGCCGTCGGGATCGACGACGACGGCGCCGATCGGGACGTCACCCGTGGTCAGGGCCTCGGCCGCGATCTCCAGGGCGCGGCCCAGTAGCGCGTGGTCGGCGGGAGTGGGCAGCATCGGGCCATCATGCCGGGCGTCGCGGATGTGTGTTTCGGCCTACCGGCTCCGCCCGATGGCGGGCTGACGCCCGACGGGCCGACTCGCGGGTAGTGACAGCCCGACTCGCGCGGCGCCACACCCCGACTCGCGGGGTTGGGGGGACTCGCGGGGCTCAGTCGTCGACGGCCTCGGCGAGCTCGTCGGCGAAGCCGCAGCGGCGGCCGATCGCGGCGAGCTGCTCGTCCGGGTACAGCTCCACCTCGCCCGCGAGGACGTTCAGCTCCTCGGCGGGCAGGCCCAGGTCGGCGAGGATCCCCAGGTCCCCCTCGGGCCACGGGTCGTCGTCGAGGGCGTCCTCGTCCGGGGGCAGCTCGACGCGGAGCAGGTCCAGGACGTCCGCCGCGACGTCGTAGTCCAGGGCCGCGGCGGCGTCGGACACCATCAGGGCCACCCCGCCCGGGGTGGGGCGCAGGAGGACGAAGAACTCGTCGTCCACATCGAGGAGGCCGACCACCGCGCCCGTGGAACGCAGCGCCCGCAGTTCGGTGATCGCGGCGCTGAGGTCGACCAGGGCGTCCGGCGCGAGGCGCACGCAGCGCCAGCGGCCCTCCTCCCGGATGGCCGCGATGGCGAACCCGGGCAGGGAAGAACCCTTGACCTCGGTCGGAGCCACCACCGCATGCGTCGGCATGGACCCACGGTAGGCCGATTCGGACTGTGGTACAAACCACAATCCGGTGGACATCCGCGGAACGGCCTCCGCGATGCCAGGATCGGTGTGTGACCGATCTCGTCCCTGGCCTCGCCACCGGCACCGCCGCGTTGCTGGGGGCGGCCCGGTCGCTCCAGCCGCGGACCGTCGCGCTGCGCCGGGCGCTGCACCGCGCGCCCGAGATCGGGCTGGCCACCCCGGCCACCCGCGACGCCGTCCTGGCCGAGCTCGCCGATCTCCCGCTGCGCGTCCATCAGGGCCGTGACCTGGGGTCCGTCGTCGCCGTGCTCGACGGCGGACGCCCCGGGAAGACCGTGCTGCTGCGCGCGGACATGGATGCCCTGCCCCTCAACGAGCCGGACGACGCGCCGCACCGATCGCAGACCCCGGGGGTGATGCACGCCTGCGGCCACGATCTCCACGTCGCGATGCTGTGCTCGGCCGCGCGCCTGCTGTGCCAGCGCCGGGACCAGGTGCCCGGACGGGTGATCTTCGCCTTCCAGCCCGGCGAGGAGGGCTTCCACGGCGCCCGGCACATGATCGACGAGGGGCTGCTCGACCGGCACGGCCCCGGGGGACGGCCCGATGTGGCGTTCGCCCTGCACGTCAGCGCGACGATGCCCAGCGGCGAGCTGCACACCCGCCCGGGCCCGATCATGGCGGCCGCCGACGTCCTGCGGGTGACGGTCACCGGCCGCGGCGGGCACGCGTCCGCCCCGCACCACGCGCTGGATCCCGTGCCGGCGGCCGCGGCGATGGTCGGCGCGCTGCAGACGATGCTCACCCGCCGCGTCGACACGCACGACCCGACGGTGCTCACCGTCAGCCGGATCACCGCCGGGACCACCGACAACGTCATCCCCGAGACGGCCGAGCTCGAGGGCACCCTGCGCACGATGTCGGAGGCCGTGCGCCGCGCCGTCCACACCGAGATCGAGCGCGTCTGCACCCACACCGCACTCGCCCACGGCTGCACCGCGACGGTCCGGATCGAGTCCGGCTACCCCGTCACGATCAACGACCCGGCGGCGGCCGGCCGGCTCACCGACCTGGGCCGACGGCTGCTCGGCGACGCCCGGAGCAGCCGGATGGCCGCGCCGATCATGGGCGCCGAGGACTTCGCCTACGTGCTGGCGCGGGTTCCGGGCGCGCTCGGGTTCCTGGGCGCCTGCCCGCCCGGCGTCTCCCCCGCGCAGGCGGCCCCGAACCACTCGAACCGGGTCCGGTTCGACGAGGGCGTCCTGCCCGCGGGAGCCGCGCTGTACGCCGCCCTCGCCCTGCTCTGAGGGGCCTCTGTAAAGCTGGGCGCGTGATGAGGTTGCGCGATCTGTCCCTGGCCCTGCGGTCCGGCGAGCTCTCCCCCGTCGAGCACGTCCGCGAGGTCCTGGAGAACCTGCGTGGCGACGACCTGAACGCCGTCGTGGAGATCGACGAGCGGGCGATCGCCGTCGCGGAGGAGCGGGCCGCCGAGCTGGCCCGCCACGAGTGGCGCGGCCCCCTGCACGGGGTGGCGGTCGGCGTGAAGGACCTGTTCGACGTCGAGGGCCTGCCCACCCGCGCCGGCTCCGCACTGCTCGCCGACGCCCCGCCCGCCGGCACGGACTCGCCGGTCGTGGCGCGGTTGCGCGAGGCCGGCGCGGTGATCGTCGGCAAGCTGGCGACGCACGAGTTCGCCTACGGCCCCACCGGCGACGTCTCGGCGACCGGCCCCGCGCGCAACCCGCACGACCGGGAGCGGATCACGGGAGGCTCGTCGTCCGGCTCGGCGGCGGCCGTCGCCGCCGGGTACCTGCCGCTCGCGCTCGGCACGGACACCGGCGCCAGCGTCCGGACGCCGGCCGCGCTGTGCGGGATCGTCGGGCTCAAGCCGGAGTTCGGCACCCTGTCTACGGACGGCGTGTTCCCGCTGGCCGAGACGCTGGACACGGTGGGGATCCTGGCCGCGGACGCGCACTCGGCGTCCGTCGCGTGGGACGTGGTGTCGCGCCCGGACGGGACCGGCGGCGGCATCCAGCCGCCCGGGATCTCCGGCGCGCACGTCGGCGTGCTGGTCGACGACTACTGGCAGGCCGCCGATCCGGTGCTCGCCGAGGGCGTGCGCGAGGCCGTCCGGATGCTGGAGAAGGCGGGCGCGGAGATCTTCGAGATCCGCACCCCGTTCACCGGCGAGATGGCGGAGACCTACGGCGAGATCGTCGGCGGCGAGGCGTACGCCACCCACCGGGAGTGGCTCGCGACGCGCCGCGGCGAGTACCAGCCCGAGACGGCCGAGCGGCTCGGCGCCGTGGCCGACCGTCCGGCGCACGCGTACGTCGACGCACAGCGCGCCCGGCGGCGGCTGACGGCCGAGTTCGCCGCCGCGACCGCCGACATGGACGTCCTGATATGCGCCACGACCCGGCTGCGGGCGACCCCGATCGGCGAGCGCACCACGCCCGACGGGCACCCCGTCCGGACGTCGATGCTGGCCCTGACCAGCCCGTTCAATCTCACCCGCTGGCCCGCCGTGTCCGTCCCGGCACCCCTGGCCGAGGGGGAGCTGCCCGGCGGGGTGCAGCTGATCGGCCGCCGGTTGGAGGAGCGCGGGATCCTGCGGGTGGCGGGCGTCCTGGCCCGGGACTGACCTCGTACCCTGCTCCGTCATGCGGGCGCTGTGCGTGGTCGGGACCGGGCTGATCGGCGGGTCGCTGCTGCGCGCCGCCACGACCGCGGGGCGGGAGTGCTGGGGCGTGGCCGGGTCCGACCCGACCGCGGCCGCCGCGCGGGCCGACGGGTTCGACGTCACCACCGACCTCGATGCCGCCCTCCACCACGCCGCCGAGGCGGACGCGCTCGTGGTGGTCGCCGTGCCGCTGCCGGCCGTCGAGGGTGTGCTCACCCGGGTCGACGCGGTGGCGCCCACCGTCCGGCTGACGGATGCGGTGAGCGTGAAGGTGGCCGTCCAGGACCTGGTGACGACGTACGCGCCGCACGCGCGGTACGTCGGCGGGCACCCGATGGCGGGCACCGCCGAGTCCGGCTGGGCGGCCGGCGACGGCGAGCTCTTCCGCGGCGCCGCCTGGGTGGTCGTCGCCGACGACGGCGTGGACCTCGCGGTCTGGCGCGACGTCGCCGAGCTGGCCTGGGCCTGCGGTTCCCGGGTCGTGCCCGCCGCGAGCGACGAGCACGACCTCGCCGTCGCGCGGATCTCGCACCTGCCCCACCTGCTGGCCGCGGTGCTGGCCACCGTCGGCGCCGGCGCGCCGGACGACGACCTGGCCCTCGCCCTGTCCGCGAGTTCCTTCGCGGACGGCACCCGGGTCGCGGGCACCCGCCCGGAGCTGACCCTGGCGATGTGCGAGGGCAACCGCCCGGCCCTGCTCGCCGCGGTCGACGAGGCACTCGGCCGGCTCGGTGTGATGCGCGGCGCGCTCGCCTCCACCGGCGGGCTGAAGGCGACCGTGGAGTCCGGCTACCTCGCCCGGCAGCGCTGGGCCTCGACCCGCGAGCCGCTGGGCCTGCAGGTCTCCCTCGAGGGCCCGGACGTCCTCGCCGAGCTGCGCGAGCTCGGCCGCCGGGGCGACGTCGTCAGCGGCTGGAAGTAGCCCGGGCCGTCAGCTCGACCGTGGTGCGGCGCGGCAGCAACCGGTTCAGGCCGGAAGTCAGCCGGTTCATCCCGCCGGACACCACGCTCGGCGGCCCGTCGCGGCGGTCGAGCGCCTTGAGCGCGGTCGCGACCACCTGCTCGACCGTCTGCTTCCGACCCGACGTGCCCGCCCCCGCCCCGGCCACGTCGAAGAACTCGGTGCCGGTCATTCCCGGCGACAGGCAGAGCACCCGCAGCCGGGTGCCCTTGCTCTCGTACCAGAGCGCCTCGGTGAAGCTCAGGACGAAGGCCTTGGTCGCGGCGTAGACGGCGAGATCGGGGATCGGCTGGTAGGCCGCCAGGCTGGCGACGTTGAGGAGGTACCCGTCGCCCTCCCGCAGCGCCGGCAGCAGCCCCCGACTCAGCCCGACCAGCGCCCCGACGTTGACCGCGACGATCTCCTGCAGCCGGGCCGGGTCCTGGTCGTGGACGCGCCCGTGGTCCCCGAAACCGGCGTTGTTCACCAGGCTCGTGACCCGCACCCCACGCCGCTCGATCTCGCCGGTCACCTCCTCGGCGGCACCCGGCAGGGCCAGGTCGGCCGGCACCACCTCGACCGTGGTGCCGTGGGCGGCGGTCAGCTCCGCGGCCAGAGCCTCGAGCCGCTCGGCGCGCCGGGCGACGAGCACGAGGTCCGAGCCGCGACGGGCGACCTCGCGGGCGAAGGCGGCGCCGATGCCGGAGCTGGCCCCGGTGACGAGAACGGTCTGTGCGCTGTGGTCCATGCTCTGCACCGTATGCCAGTCTGGCACTGAGTGCCACACTGGCACGCTGAGATACACTCCACACCGTGGAGCAGCCTCTCTGGGAACGCACGCGCCGGACCGTCCGCGACGACATCGCGGCCGCCGCCATGGCGCTGTTCGAGGAGCAGGGCTTCGAGAGCACGACGATGGACGAGATCGCCGCACGGGCGGGCGTATCGCGCCGATCGCTGTTCCGCTACTTCGGCACCAAGGAGGACATCGTCCTGCGCAGCCTGACCGCGACGGGCGAGATCGTCGCCGAGCTGCTGCGGGCCCGGCCAGCGGCGGAGGGGCCCTGGGAGGCGCTCCAGGCCGTGGCCGACGAGATGGTCGCCGAGGACACGTGGAGCGACGAGCGGGAGCTCGCGGTCGGCCGGACCTGCCTGTCCACGCCCTCGCTGCGGGCGCGCCGCAGCGAGAAGCACCAGAGCTGGTCGGAGCTGCTGGTGCCGCTGCTCGCCCGGCGCCCCGCGAGTGCCCCGGTGGGCGAGGTGGCCGCGACCGCGATCCTCGCGGCGGGCATGGCCTGCCTCGACATCGCCACCGACCGCTGGGTGGACGGCGGCGCCACGACACCGCTCCCGGAGCTGTTCGCCGAGGCGGTCGCCGCGGTGCGGGGATGAGCGGAGAGCGCGGCCGGCGTGGAGGGCCGGACTAGCGCGGAGGGTCCGGCGAGAACGTGTGGTGCACCGCCTCGACGTTGTTCCCCTCCGGGTCGCGCAGGAACACCGCGTAGTAGCCCGGGTGGTACTCGGGCCACAGCCGCGGCTCGTGCAACACGGCGGCACCCTCCTTGCTGGCGGCGGCGTGCACCGCGTCGACCGCCTCCCGCGACGGCGCGGTCAACGCGAGGTGGACCGGCCGGTTCTCCCCGCCCTCCACCAGCGGCCCGAGCCAGAGGTGGGGGAAGCCGTCCGCCCCGGAGAGGCCCACGACGAGGCCCTCCTCCCGGGGGAACCGCATGGCCTCCTTCAGCCCGGCGGGCCCGAAGACCCGCAGGTAGAAGGCCAACGACGCCTCGACGTCCGCACACTGCAGCGAGAGATGGTCCAGCACGGCCCGAACGCTAGCGTGCGGGTCCGACAGAAATCAGGTCCGCGCCGCGGGTTCCGCCCGCTCGCTGGACACCAGCCGCGCCGAACCCGGCGAGGAGATGACGAACCCGTCGGCATCGATCTCCAGCTCGCGGGTCGCGCCGTCCGTGGTGAACTCGACCACCGCCGGCGAGTCCCCCTCCGCGACGCGCACCGTGCGGTACGCCGTCGACTCGACCGCGACCTGCAGGTCCGGCAGGGACACCCGCACCACCGACAGCTCGACCGCCACGGCCTCGCGATGCGCCCGGAGCCGGCGCACCGGCAGCGAGTGGAACAGCGGGCTGGAGGCCAGGTCGATGTCCACGGCGCCGTCGAACTCGCGGCGCTCGCTGCCCGATCCGTTGTCGAGCAGCCAGAAGCCGTCCTCGGTCCGGCTCATCGTCAGGTGCTTCTCGAAGGCCGTGGTCGCGGCGCTGACCGAGAGGCGGGACAGCGTGCCGTCGTCGCGCACGACCAGGCTGTAGGACGCGGTGAGGTCGCCGTCGGGATCCGGTCGCACGATCCGGCCGAGGGCACGGAACCCGGAAGGGCCCGCGCCGAAGTGCACGCGCGTCCCCTCCAGGCCCGGCCGGCCGTCGGCCTGCCAGGTGAGCATGGTCGTCATCGACACCACCGTAGGGAGCGGGTCCGGGCCACCGGTAGGAGGCCCGGGTCCGGTTCATCCAACACCTCCGGCGGGCCCGATTCCACCCGCCGCCCGCGATCAGGGCTCACGGCGCACCTCGGCGGGGTCGACGTCCGCACGCACCCCGCGCACCGCCGGTCGGCGGAGCCGGCCGGCCGCGGACCAGCCCGTGTGGGCGACCTCGACGGCGACCACCGGCTCGCACCACGCCACCCCGGCGGCGTCCGTGCGCGACGGCCGTTCGGCGAAGGGCGGGGTGTCCCGGCCCAGGTCACCGAGCATCTCGCCGAGCACGCGCTGCACCGGGGCACCTTCCAGGCCGGCCTCCACCCGTCCGACGTAGGCGAGCCCGCGACCGTCCGGGACCCCGAGGAGCAGAGCACCGATCCGGCCGCCGCGGCCCTCGGCGCGGACCCCGCCGACCAGGCAGGTCTGGGTCTGCCGGGGGCTCACCTTCACCCAGCCGGAGCTGCGCACCCCGTCCAGGTAGGGCCCCTCCCGACGTTTGGCGACGATCCCCTCCATCCCCCGCCGCACCGTCGCGTCGAGCAGCGCGCGGCCGTCCGTGTAGAGCGGGGAGAGCTGCAGGGCCGGGACGCCACCGGTCTCCAGGCGCTCGAGGGTGGCGCGCCGTTCGCGCAGCGGCCGTTCCAGCAGGGGCACCCCGTAGAGGCGCAGGACGTCGAACACCATGAACGTGACGGGGGTACGCGGGCGGGCGACGGGCCGGTGCAGCCGCTCGGCCAGGGCCCCGAAGCTCGGCACCCCGTCCTGCAGCAGGACCACCTCGCCGTCGAGCACCACGTCCGGCGCGATCGTGGGCAGCCCGGCCAGCTCGGGGAAGGTGGCGGTGACGTCCCGACCGCCCCGCGTCCGCAGCCGCAGCTCACCCTCGGTGACCTCCGCGAGCAGCCGCATGCCGTCCCACAGCACCTCGTAGACCCATTCCGGCCCGGTCGGGAGGGGGCCGGGAGTGGCGAGCATGGGCTGCACCCCGTCATGCTGTCACCATGCGTGCGATGTGGAGCGGTGCCGTGTCCTTCGGGCTGGTCAGCGTGCCCGTCAAGTTGTACACGGCGACCACGAACCACGATGTCCGCTTCCACCAGGTCCACGGCGCCGACGGCGGGCGGATCCGCATGAAGCGGACCTGCACGGTGTGCGGCGAGATCGTGGAGTACGCGGACATCGTGAAGGGCTACGAGACCGAGGACGGCGAGCTGATCACGCTCGACGACTCCGACCTCGACTCGCTGCCGGTCGTGAGCGGCCACGAGATCGACGTCGTCGAGTTCGTGCCGTCGGACCAGATCGATCCGCTGCTGTTCGACAAGAGCTACTACCTCGAGCCGGAGACAAAGGCCGCCAAGCCTTACGCCCTGCTGCGCGAGGCACTGGCCGAGACCGACCGGATGGCCGTCGTCCGGTTCGCGCTGCGGCAGCGGGAGAGCCTGGCCCTGCTCCGCGTGCGGGACAAGACGATCGTGCTGCAGACGATGCTGTGGCCGGACGAGGTGCGCGAGCCCGCCTTCGACGTCCTCGACCAGGACATCGAGCTGCGGCCGCAGGAGAAGCAGATGGCGGCCTCGCTCGTGGAGAGCATGGGTGCGGACTTCGATCCCGCGGACTTCCACGACGAGTACCGGGACGCCGTCCTCGAGCTCATCGAGTCGAAGAAGGAGCACGGCGACGCCAAGCCCGCCCCCGTCGAGGCCAGGAAGGAGGACGAGGGCGACTCCATGACCGACCTGCTCTCGGCCCTGCAGGCCAGCGTGGAGGCGGCGAAGGGCCGTTCCGGGGCCGCGAAGAAGGACGAGCCGGAGCCGGAACCCGAGCCCGAGAAGAAGCCGGCCCCCCGCAAGCGCACCACCACCCGCGCCAAGAAGGACGACGACGGCGAGGACGCGGAGAAGAAGCCCGCGACCCGGAAGCGCAAGACCGCGTGACCCGTGAGTGGCGATAGTCGTCAGGGCGACCATCGCCACTCACGAGGGGATCAGGGGCCCAGGGCCGACTTCGGCGGGGTCTGGTCCTTCTGGAGCGCGGAGAACAGCACGCCGGCCCGCTCCTTGTCCCAGCGGACCACGGACTGCCCGCCGATCGTCGGTGTGCCCCCCACCGGGGTGGTGGTGGCGATGCCGCCGCCCGACACGCCCTTCATCGCGAGGCCGAGCTGGGCGATGTTCCAGATGTGGTCGCCGTCGTCGACGGTGATCAGCCCGGTCACGGCGTCGGCCAGCGGGATCACCCGGAACGGGTTGACCAGCGTGCCCACGCTCGTCGACTTGGCGATCAGCGCGGACAGGAACTCCCGCTGTCGCTGTACCCGGTCGAAGTCCGAGCCGGCCGTGGCCCGGGTCCGGACGTAGCCCAGCGCGGTGGCGCCGTCGAGCTGCTGGCAGCCGGCCTTGATGTCCAGCGCGGCCTTCGGGTCCTTGATCGCCTGCGGCACGCAGAGGTCGACCCCGCCCACCGCGTCGACCGCGCCCACGAACCCGCCGAAGCCGATCTCGGCGTAGTGGTCGACGTGCAGGCCGGTCGCGTTCTCCACGGTCTGGATCAGCAGCGGCGCCCCGCCGAACGCGTACGCCGCGTTCAGCTTGTTGGTGCCCTTGCCGGGGATCGGCACGTACGAGTCGCGCGGCAGGCTGACCAGTACGGATCCGGAGCTGCCGGAGTGCAGCAGCATGATCGTGTCCGTGCGCTGGCCCGCCGCGTCCCCGGTGCCGAGCCGCTCCTCGTCCTCCGCGGAGAGGTCCGCCCGGCTGTCCGAGCCGACGATCAGCCAGTTCGTGCCGGAGGACTCCGCGGTCGAGCTCGCGGGCAGCGCGGCCACCCGGTTGAGGTTCTGGTCCAGGTACACGCCGAAGCCGATGAGCGCGATGAGGATCAGCGCGAGGGTGACCAGGATCCGGCGGCGCCAGCGGCCGCGACGCCGGACCTTCGGCGCCCGGGTCTCCACCGGGGGCCGGTAGACCTCGCGCTCCGGCCGCTCGCGGCCCTGCGGCGCACCGGTGGGCAGCACGCGAGTGACCTGCGGCGGCGGGCCGGGGGGCGGACCCTGGGGACGGCGGGGCGGGGGCTGCTGCGCCCAGCCCGGACCGCCACCGCGGCGCGGCGGGGGCGGCGGACCGCCCCGGCCCGGAGGGCCCACGGGCCCGCGTCGGTCAGCGTTCATGGCTCAGCGCACCGTCCTGTCGTGGATGTACCGGTCCCTCATCCTCCAGGACGCCCGATCGCCCCGGAGGTTGCGTCGACGGTCCGGACCCGCGCCCGCCGGTAGTGATCAGCCGAGCAGCGGCTCGCCCTCGAACCTGCCGAGCTCCTCCCGGTACAACTCCAAACCCACCCCGTTGGGATCCCGGACGTACAGACTGTTGTCCACCCCACGGTCCGGCCCCAGGTACTCGACGCCCGCCTCGTCGAAACGCCGTCTGGCCCGGTCGAACTCCTCCGGCGAGGTGGAGAGCGCGATGTGCTGCACCGCGCCGATGGTCTCGTGGAAGTCCGGGTGGTCGTGGCCGGGGAAGTCGAAGAAGCCCAGCAGGTTGCCGTTGCCGATGTCGAAGAAGAAGTGGCTGGAGCCGCGGTAGTCCCGGTTCTCCACCAGCTCGACGAGCGGGAAGCCCATCAGGTCCTGGTAGAACCGGATCGTCTCCTCGACGTCCTTGCAGATCAGCGCGGCGTGGTGCACCCCCTGCACCGTCGTGCGCGGCCGCTCCCCGGGCGCCTTCAGGTACTTCTCGCGCAGGTCCGTGCGGCGCGCGCGGACCGCCTCCAGCTCGGCTCCCTCGGGCTGCGGCATGGGGCTCCCCTTCCGTCCGGTGTCCTCGTCGACGGTAGCGGCGCCGGGCATGATCGGCGGCGTGGATCTGCCGCTTCTCGAGGACGACCTGGACCAGCCCGCGCTGCTGAACCCCGACCGGGTGGTGCCGCGCAGGGAGCTCCCCGAACGCGCGGTCCTCTGCTTCTTCCCCGAGGTCGTCGCCGCCCTGGAGCCGGTGGAGACGGTCCGGCTGTCCTCCGAGCTCGGACCGTGGCCGGTGCACGTCGTCGAACGCGGAGGCGAGCGGCTGGCGGTCATCCAGCCCGGCGTCGGCGCACCGCTGTCGGTGATCTTCTTCGAGGAGCTCATCGCGCTCGGGGTACGGGCCGCGGTGGCGGTCGGCGGCGCGGGCTCGCTGGTCCCGGAGCTCACCCTGGGGCACGCGATCGTGGTCGGCAGTGCCCTGCGCGACGAGGGCACCTCCTTCCACTACCTGCCCGCCGGCCGGGTCGTCGACGCCGATGCGGCCGGCGTCGCCGCGCTCACCGGGGTGCTCGACGCGGCCGGGGTCCCCCACGTCACCACCCGGGTGTGGACGACCGATGCGGTCTTCCGCGAGACCCGCAGCCGGGTGGACCGCCGGGTCGCCGAGGGCTGCGCGGCGGTGGACATGGAGGCGTCCGCGCTGATCGCGGTGGCCCGCCACCGCGGCGTCCGCCTCGCGCACCTCCTGCTCGCGGGCGACTCCCTGGCCGGCGACGAGTGGGAACACCGCGGCTGGACGACGGCGCGCGAGGCCCGGGCGGGGTTGTTCGAACTGGCGGCGGACGCGGCCCTGGCCCTCTAAGGTCATCCGAATGCCCGTGCGCGCCCGTGACGTCATGACCCGCCGGCTCGCCACCGTGCAGGCCGAGGACACCGTCGACGCCGCCGCCCAGCGGATGCTGCGCACCGGGTTCAGCGCGCTGCCCGTGGTCCGCGGGGTGGACCGGCTGGTCGGGATCGTCAGCCTGGTCGACGTGCTGCGCCACCGCGAGGACGGCGGCCCGGGCGAGGCCGCGGTCGGCACGATCATGACCACGGACGTCCTCACCATGTCCCCCGCCACCGGCGCCGCGGTCGTCGCGCACCGGCTGCGGACCTACGGCGAGCTCCGGGTGATGCCGATCGTGGAGCGCGGGATGCTCGTCGGCGTGGTCACGCGCAGTGACCTGCTCCGCGGCCCGCGCGAGCGCCCCGGGCTGCTCACCCGGCTGCTGGGCCGCGCCCCGCTGCCCGACCCCACCCCGCCCCGCCGACCCCGGGAGCGCCCGGCCGGCGCGACCACCGTCGGCGAGGTGATGACGCGCGGGGACCTCGTCACCGCCCGCGCGGACACCCCGTGCTCCGAGGCCGTGAAGCTCCTGCTGGACCACCGGTTCAGCCTGCTCCCCGTGGTCGACGCGGCCGGGGCCCTGATCGGCGTCGTGAGCGAGGCGGACCTGCTCCGCGACCCGCTCGCCGGCGACCGCTCCGCGCCCCCGACCACGCTCCGCGCCGCCATGACCCGCTCCCCCACCACGGTCCGCCCGGACACCCCGCTCGACGAGGCCCGCCGCCTGGTGACCGAACGCGGCTTCCGGGTCCTGCCGGTCACCGAGGGGACCCGGCTCGTCGGCGTCCTCAGCCGCAGCGACCTGGTCTGAGCATCTCCCCGGCTCAGCCCAGGGACCGGAGGGCCTCCACGAGGCCGGCGAAGCGTCCGGGGCCGGCCGTGTCGCCGGGCCGGTTGAACCTGATCCGGTGCGCGAGCTGCCCGTAGCGGCGGTGCAGGTCCGCCGCGACCTCCTGCTCCGTGCCCACAGAGCACATGGCGTGCAGGACCTCGTCGGTGACCAGCGGGACCATCTCGTCCCACCGGCCCCGCTTCGACAGCGTGTTCAGGTCGGCCTGCAGGTCGCCCCAGCCGTGCAGGTCCAGCACCGGCTTGTACGCGGGCGTGGACCCGTAGAACGAGATCTGCCTGCGGACGGCCTCGACGTCCGGCTCGTCGAGGGCCACGAACGCCGACAGCGCGATCTCCAGCGGCGCCGCTCCCGCGGGCCGGTGCGCCGCGACCTCCGGCACGATCACCTCGCGCAGGTACCGCTCGGTGCAGAAGGGGTGCGTGAACAGCCCGTCGGCGACCTCGGCCGTAGTGCGCAGCATGTGCGGCCCGACGGCGGCGAGGTACACCGTGGGCGGCCCGTACGGGTTCTCCGGCGGGGCGAAGTTCGGCGTCATGAGCGTGTGCTCGTAGAACTCGCTGCGGTGGTGCAGCCGCTCGCCGGTCTCCCAGGCCGCCCAGATCGCGCGCAGCGCCGCGACGAAGTCCTTCATCCGCGCGGCCGGCTTCGACCAGGGCATCGAGAACCGGCGCGTGATGTGCGGGCGGATCTGGCTGCCCAGCCCCAGCACGAACCGGCCGTGGGAGTACCGCGCGAGGTCGATCGCCTGGTAGGCCACGGTCATCGGGCTGCGGGAGAAGGCGATCGCGACGGACGAGCCCACCTGCAGCCGCTGTGTGTGCTCGGCGGCGAGGGTGATCGGCAGGAAGCCGTCCGCCTTGTTCTCGCTGTTCCAGGCGCCGTCGTAGCCGATCTCCTCGCAGATCCGCGCGTCCTCGGCGACGTGCTCCAGCCCGTCCCGCAACCGGCCGTCGATCAACACCCGGCCGATGCTGCCCGCACGGGCGGCCCGGGTCAACGATGAGTCCCGGCGCCGGGCCCGGTCTACCCGGCATGCTGATCGTCGCCGGACACCTGTTGGTCGACCCCTCCGCCCGGGATGCCTACGTGGCCGAGTGCCGTGCCGTCGTCGAGTCCGCCCGCGCGGCCGCGGGCTGCCTCGACTTCACCATCACCGCGGACACCGCCGACCCGGCCCGCGTGAACGTCTACGAGCGCTGGGAGGCCGAGGAGCCCCTCCTCGCCTTCCGCGGCAGCGGCCCGAGCCAGGACCAGGAGACGGCGATCCTCGACGCCGACGTCCGCCGCTACGAGATCGCCTCCGAGGGCCCCGCCTGAGAAACCACGGAGAAAACCCGCGAGTCGGCACTTTCGGTAGGCCGAAACACACATCCACGACGTCGTGGGAGTGCGTTTCGGCCTCCCGGCTCTGCTCGACGGCGGGCTCCGCCCGCGCACCGACTCGCGGGAACGGGTTACTTGCGGCCGCCGCCGAGCAGGCCACCCAACAGGTCGCCCAGGCCGCCGCCCAGCACTCCCCCGCCCGCGCCGCTCTGCCCGCCCGCGCCCCCGCCGAGGATCCCGCCGAGCAGGTCGCCGAGGCCGCCGCCCGCGCCGGGCGCGGCACCCGGGAGCGAGCCGCTGCCCGCGCCGCCGCCGCTCATCTTCTTGGCCAGGTAGGACATGACGATCGGGGCCAGCAGCGGCAGCAGCTTCCCGATCAGGCCGGAGCCGCCGAGCCCGCCCAGGGCTCCCTGCGCACCCACCGGCGCGTCCCCGGCGGGTGCCCCGCCGAGCGGGCCGATCCCCCCGAGCTGGTTGACGACCAGGTCCCGCTGGTCGCCGAACACGTGCCCGACGATCTTGTCGCCGTCCGCGGTGTCGACCTGGCCGAGGTCCACGCCGCCGTCGATCAGCCCGCCGTCGTGCTGCTGGACGGCCTGGGCGAAGGACGCAGCGCGGGCCGGGTCCTCGGCGTTGGCCTGGATCCCGCCGAGCAGCGCCGGCAGGGCCTGGCGGGCGGCGTGCTCCGCGGTGGCCTCGTCCACGCCCAGCTGGGCCGCGAGGGCGCCGAGCGGCACCTGGGAGAGGATCTCGTCGACAGGGCTCATGGCCGGACAGTAGCGCTGACCCGGGGCTTTCAGAAGGAGTAGCGGGTCTGCCCGTACCGCCCCTTGGCGAAGGCGAACGCCGTCTCCGGCGCGACCGCGTAGACCAGGGCGGGACCGCCGTCCCCGGCGAACGTGCCGTCCGGCGACACGTCGAAGTGCCACTCCTCGCCGTACTTCGCCACGTAGGCGTCGGCGACCTCCTGGAGCCGGGCGGGATCGGTGACGCGCTGCGCGGTCCCCTCGACGACGACGTCGAGGCCCTCGCGCAGGGCGTTCGTCCCGGTCGTCACCACGCAGCCGGGGTTGCCGGCGAGGTTGCGGGCCTTCCGCTCGCCCGCGCCCGTGCAGAAGTGCAGGGCGCCGGCGTGCCACACCGCGATCAGGGGCGTGACGTGCGGGCGGCGGTCCGGGCGGACCGTCGAGACCCAGTAGAGCGGGGCCGCGGCCAGCCGCTCGCGGGCGGTGTCCCACGGCGTCGCCGCGGCCGTCGGATCGCTGTAGCGGCCGTCCAGTTCGGTCTGCATACCCCTCTGACCGGCGGCGCGCGCGGGACTCATCGCCTACCGTCGGGGTATGCCCTGGGAGTCGGCGGTGGAGAAGGCCATCCGGGAGGCCACCGAGCGCGGCGAGTTCGACGACCTGCCCGGCAAGGGCAAGCCGTTGCCGCGGTTCGAGGGCGGCGAGGACTGGTGGGTGCGCCGGTACGTCGAGCGCGAGGGTCTGCCTGCGGACGCCCTGCTGCCCGTCGCCGTCCAGCTGCGGAAGGAGACCGAGCGGCTGCCCGAGACCGTGCGCGACCTGCCGACCGAGGAGTCGGTCCGCCGGGTCGTCGCGGACCTCAACGCCCGGATCGCCGAGCACATCCGCAATCCCGAAGGCCCCCGGCTGCCGCTGCGGAAGGTGGAGCCCGGTCCCGTGATCGAGGCCTGGCGTACCCGGCGCGCGGAGCGCGGCGAGGCGCTGCGGCAGGCCCGGGCGCAGGAGGCTCCGAGGAGGAGGCGGCGCCGGTGAGTCAGCGCCGGTGAGTCACCGGAGCGGGTGCTCCCCGATCAGCGCGCCCGCAGCCCGTCCATGATCAGGTCGAGCAGCCGCCCCGCCTGGTCGCGCTGCTCGGGCCCACCCGCCGAGAGCGTCACGCCGACGAGCGCCGCGATCACGTCCTGCGGATCGACGTCGCCACGAAGGGTGCCGGCCTCGGCGCCCGCGGAGACCAGCGAGCCCGCCGCCTCGCGCATCCGCGCCTTCGTCTCGGCGAACGGGTTGCCGCCGGAGGCGACGATCGCGCGCAGCGTGTCCGCCATCCCGCGCTTGGCCGTCATGTAGTCCACGAAGCGGTCCATCCAGATCCGCATCGCCTTGTCCGGCGCGTAGCTCTCCAACAGGCCCGGCACGGCGTCGCACAGCCGGGCGACCTCGGAGCGGTACGCGGCCTCGACCAGCGCCTCGCGGGTGGGGAAGTGCCGGTAGAGGGTGCCGATGCCGACGCCGGCCGCCTTCGCGATCGCCTCGAGCGTCACGTCGCCGTCCGGACGCGAGAAGGCCTCGACGGCCACCTCGACCAGCCGGTCGCGGTTGCGGCGGGCGTCCGCCCGCAGCCGCTTCTCCTCGATCACCGGTTCCACCTCCTGATAGTGACGCGCGTCACTATCTCTCCGCAAGCGGAACAGCCTCCGCTTACCGCGGGTTCGAACGGAGGCAGCTCCGGTTGCACTCTACGCGCGATTCTCGCGTCACGACCGTGAAGGAGACCTCGTGACCACCCTCCTCACCACCCCCACGCTCTCCCTGTCCCGCCGTTTCACCAGCCCCTTCGGGGCCGACACCACCGCCACCGAGGTCGTCGCCGGCCTGGACCTCACCGGCCGCCGCGCGGTCGTCACCGGCGCCGCCTCGGGCATCGGCATCGAGACCGCCCGCGCGCTGGCCGCGGCCGGCGCCTGCGTCACGCTCGCCGTCCGCGACCTGGACGCGGGCGCCGCGACGGCCGCCGCGATCACGGAGTCCACCGGCAACGACTTCGTCTCGGTGGCCCGCCTCGACCTGGCCGACCGGACGTCCATCCGGGCGTTCGTCGCCAACTGGGACGGCCCGCTGCACATGCTGGTGAACAACGCCGGCGTGATGGCCACCCCGCTCACCAGGACGCCCGAGCACTGGGAGCTGCAGTTCGCCACCAACCACCTCGGCCACTTCGCGCTGGCCACGGGCCTGTTCCCGGCCCTGGTCGCCGCGGACGGCGCCCGCGTCGTCTCCGTGTCGTCGGGCGCGCACCTGCGCGCGCCGGTGACGTTCGACGACATCCATTTCCACGGCCGCCCGTACGACCCGTGGCTGGCCTACGGGCAGTCGAAGACGGCGAACGTGCTGTTCGCCGTCGAGGCCAACCGCCGGTGGGCGGGCGACGGCATCCACGTCAACGCCGTCATGCCGGGCGGGATCCGCAGCGGCCTGCAGCGCCACCTCGACCGCGCCGCGCTCGACGCGATGGAGGAGCGGGCCGGCGCGGTCGGCTGGAAGACCCCGGAGCAGGGGGCGGCCACGAGCGTCCTGCTGGCGGCGTCGCCGCTGGTGGAGGGCATCGGCGGGCGCTACTTCGAGGACTGCGCCGAAGCCCTGCCCGCGACCGGCGCCTACGGCCGCGGCGTGGCCCCCTACGCGCTGGACCCGGAGGCCGCCGAGCGGCTCTGGGACCTGTCGGTCGCCACGCTCAGGAGCTGAACACCCCCACGCGCTCCAGGTGGGCGCGCAGCAGCTCCCCGATGTGCAGCATGTGGTCGCGCATGGCCGTCCGCGCCCTGTCGGGGTCGCGGGCGGCCAGCGCGGCCAGCACCGGGACGTGGTCGGTGACGGAGGCCTCGACCCAGCCCCCGACCTGCGCGTAGTGCCCGCGCGGGACGTACCGCAGCGACAGGGCGAGCTGCGTCTGCAGCCGGGCGGACAGGCCCGGCCGGTTGATCGCGGCGTGGATGTCGTGGTTGATCCGCAGCACCTCGTCGGGATCCCCGGCCGCGGCCGCGGCGGCGAGCTCCTCCTGACGGCGGTGCAGCGCACCGACGGCGGGATCGTCGAGCAGCGCGACCGCCCGGGCCGCCAGCTCGCCCTCGATGAAGGCCGCCACGGCGAACATGTCCGTGACGTCCCGGCCGGTCAGCGGCACCACCCGGAACCCGCGCCGGGGCTCCCAGCGCACCGCACCCTCGCTGTGCAGCACCATCAGCGCCTCACGGACCGGCGTCGCGCTCACCCCGAGCCGTTCGGCCAGCTGTTCCGTGCGCAGGTAGTCCGCCCCGCGCAGCTCCCCGGACATGATCGCCTCGCGCACCTCGGCCGCGACGTGCTCCGAGAGCTGGCGCCGTTCCGGCACGCCGGCGGGGAGGGACACGCGCCGAGGGTAACCACCCCGTGAGTGGCGATCGTCGCCAGAGCAAGGATCGCCACTCACGACCGGTCGGGCGCGGCGGGGACCGGACCAGGCAGGATGGCCCCGTGGAGCAGTTCTTCTCGGCCTACCGGCACGGTTTCCTGCGCGTCGCGGCCTGCACGATCCGCACGACGATCGCGGAGCCCGCGGCCAACGCCGCAGCGGTCCTCGAGACCGCGCGCGCCCTGCACGCGGACGGCGTGGGCCTCGCGATCTTCCCCGAGCTCACCCTCTCCGGGTACTCGCTGGAGGACATCCTCCTGCAGGACACCCTGCTCGACGCCGTGGAGCAGGCCCTCGACGAGGTCGTCGCCGGCTCCGCCGACCTGCTGCCGGTGCTCGTCGTCGGCGCACCGCTTCGGTACCGGCACCGCATCCACAACTGCGCCGTGGTCGTCCACAAGGGGCGGATCCTCGGGGTCGCGCCCAAGTCCTACCTGCCCACCTACCGCGAGTTCTACGAGCGCCGCCAGGTCGCGCCCGGCGACGACGCGCGCGGCACCATCCGGGTCGGCGGCGCGGACGTCCCCTTCGGACCCGACCTGCTGTTCGAGGCGACGGACGTCCCCGGCTTCGTGCTCCACGCCGAGGTCTGCGAGGACATGTGGGTGCCGATCCCGCCGTCCGCGGAGGCGGCGCTGGCGGGCGCCACGGTGCTCGCGAACCTCTCGGGCAGCCCGATCACCGTCGGCCGCGCCGAGGACCGGAAGCTGTTGTGCCGCAGCGCTTCCTCGCGCTGCCTCGCCGCCTACGCCTACGCCGCGGCGGGCGAGGGCGAGTCGTCCACGGACCTGTCCTGGGACGGCCAGACGATGATCTACGAGAACGGCGCGCTGCTGGCCGAGACCGAGCGCTTCCCCCAGGGCCCGCGTCAGTCGGTGGCCGACGTCGATCTCGACCTGCTGCGTGCCGAGCGGCTGCGGATGGGCACGTTCGACGACAACCGGCGCCACCACGAGCCCGTCACCCGCACGATCGAGTTCCGCCTCGACCCGCCCCGCACGGACCTGGGCCTGAAGCGCGAGATCGAGCGCTTCCCGTTCGTCCCCGCGGACGAGACGCGCCTCGAGCTGGACTGCTACGAGGCCTACAACATCCAGGTCAGCGGCCTGGAGCAGCGCCTGCGCGCGATCGGCCAACCCAAGGTCGTCATCGGCGTGTCCGGCGGGCTCGACTCCACGCACGCCCTGATCGTGGCGGCCCGCGCGATGGACCGCGCCGGCCGCCCGCGCACGGACATCCTCGGCTTCACGCTGCCCGGCTTCGCCACGGGCGATCGCACCAAGGGCAACGCGTGGCGGCTCGCCGAGGCCCTCGGCATCACGTTCGAGGAGCTCGACATCACCGAGACGGCGCGGCTCATGCTGCGCAACCTCGGGCACCCGTTCTCCTCGGGCGAACCCGTCTACGACGTCACGTTCGAGAACGTCCAGGCCGGACTCCGCACCGACTACCTGTTCCGCGCGGCCAACCAGCGCAACGGGATCGTGCTCGGCACCGGCGACCTCTCCGAGCTCGCGCTCGGCTGGTCCACCTACGGTGTCGGCGACCAGATGTCGCACTACAACGTCAACGGCGGCGTGCCCAAGACCCTGATCCAGCACCTGATCCGCTGGGTCGCCTCCTCCAAGCAGTTCGACGACGAGGTGGGCGCGGTGCTCACGGACGTCCTGGACACCGAGATCACCCCCGAGCTGGTGCCCGGCGACCAGGTCCAGAGCTCCGAGGCCAAGGTCGGCCCCTACCCGTTGCAGGACTTCACGTTGTTCCACTACCTGCGCTGGGGCATGCGCCCGTCGAAGATCGCCTTCCTGGCCCACCACGCCTGGGGCGACGTCGACCGGGGCGACTGGCCCGTCGGCTTCCCGCCCGAGAAGCGCGGCGTGTTCACGATGGCGGACATCCGGAAGTGGTCGGAGGTGTTCGCGCAGCGCTACTTCTCCTTCAGCCAGTTCAAGCGCAGCGCGCTCCCGAACGGCCCGAAGGTCTCCGCGGGCGGATCGCTCTCGCCCCGCGGCGACTGGCGCGCGCCGAGCGACATGTCCGCCCGGATCTGGATCGACGAGATCCGTCGCGAGGTCCCCGAATCCTGACGCTCCGCGACCACCCTCACCCGACCGGCGTCATCAATTTTGCGTATCCCCCACCCCGGTTGGGCCATCCGTCGTAACGAGACTCACTGCTCGTGACGATCTCCCCCGCGAAGGCCCGAACGGGAGGGGAACGCGATGACCGGCGACGCCACGGACGACGGCCGCACGGGAGGCGTCACCGGCTGGGGCTGGAACGCACGCGAGCCCTACGCCGCGCCGCGCTACCTCGCGCGCACCCACCGCCCGGCCGAACCGCGTCCCGGCCTGTTCGCGCTGCTCAGGAGCCTGTTCACCCGGCACCGATGAGCTCCTGACACCCGAGGAACCCTGCCCCGCCGTCCGGCGTCAGCAGCCGCGCCCCCACCCCACCCACCCGCGAGTCGGCACTTTCGGTAGTCCGAAACACACATCTGCGACGCCGGCGGGGTACCGATCCGGAGCTCCCCGCCACGACGCGTCCCGCGCGACGACGACCCGAGCCGGCGGGACACTCCACGGCCGGTCGGAGCTCACCCCCGCACCAGGAACCCCCGCAACAGCACGGCGAGCAGGCCCTGCAGCGTCGTCACGAAGTCCAGCCGCATCGCCGCCAGCTCCGGATCCGCCGCGTACGCCTCCAGCATCGCGGCGGACGGCCGACAGTGCCCCCACAGCGCCCCCGCCGAGATCGTCGCCGCCCCCGCGAACTCGAACGCCGACTGCTCCGACAGCTCCGGGATGCACCCCCGCACGAGCCCGGCGAACTCCATCACCTCGACGACGACCGTCCGCTTGAACCGGGCCGCCACCTCGGCCGACACGTTCCGCTCCAGCACCGACGCCTGCGCGCCGGCGAGATCGCACAACACCGGACGGGCGTGGAGGCTCTCGGCGAGCACCGCGGCGACCTGCTCGCACCGCTCCTCGACGGCGCCTCGGGGGCCCGCGGCGAGCGCCGCGCCGGCGTCGACCCGCCAGGCCGCCCACTCCGCCGTCAGCAACTCGAGCAGGACGGCCTCACGGGAGTCGAAGTAGCGCAACACGTTCGACTTCGCGAGCCCCACCCGCCGGGATAGCTCGTTGAGCGACAGCTCCGCCACCGGCATCTCGCGCAGCATCGCCGCGGCGGTGTCGAGGATCGACCGCCGCCGCTCCTCCCGTTGCTCCGGGCTGCGCGCCCGCTGGAAACCCACGCCCCGATATTACAGACCGCCGGTCCCTTGATAAAGGACCATCGGTCCGTTACCGTCGTCAATAACAGACCACCGGTCCGATGGGAGTCAGACAATGAACGACCAGAGCGGTAGGCGCATCGTCGTCACCGGCGCGAACAGCGGTACCGGCAAGGAGGCCACGAAGCGCCTCGCGGCCGCGGGCGCCCACGTGATCATGGGCGTCCGCACACCGGAGAAGGGCGAGGCCGCGAAGGCCGAGATCCTGGCCGCCCATCCCGGCGCGAGCCTGGAGATCCGCCGGATCGACCTGGCCGATCTCGCGTCCGTGCAGGAGTTCGCCGAGGGCCTGATCGCCGACGACGTGCCGCTCGACGTCCTCGTCAACAACGCCGGCGTGATGGCCCCGCCACAGCGCCTCACCACCGCGGACGGCTTCGAGCTGCAGTTCGGCTCGAACCACCTCGGCCCGTTCGCGCTGACCCTGCGCCTGCTCCCGCTCGTCCTGCGGGCGGCCGAACCGCGCATCGTCACCATGAGCAGCGGCGTGGCGAGCTTCGGGCGCATCCGGTTCGACGACCTGCAGTGGGAGCGCCGCTACTCGCCGATGTTCGCCTACGCCCAGTCCAAGCTCGCGAACATGCTCATGACGCAGCGCCTCGCCGCGATCGCCCGCGAGCGCGCCTGGACGCTGCGCAGCATCGGCGCCCACCCCGGCTACACCCACACCAACCTGCAGACGGCCGGGGCGAACCTCGGCGGTGGCAAGCGCGGGTCGCTGCTGAGCAACGCACCGAGCTTCGTCCCGTCCCAGGAGGTCGAGCAGGGCACCGAGCCGTTGCTCGTCGCGATCACCGATCCCACGGCCGCGAACGGCGCCTACTTCGGCCCCACCGGCCGTTTCGGCATGGTGGGCCCGGCGGGCCAGGTCAGGCTCCCGCGCCAGGGCCGCAACACCGCCGTCGCCGACCGCCTGTGGACTGCATCCGAGCAGCTCACGGGCGTCCGCCTCCCCGCCCTGGTCTGAGATGGCCCCGAACCTCCGCGAGTCGGCACTTCTCGGAGGCCGTGTCACACGCTGACGACGCGCAGACGTCCCCGTCGGCGTCGACGCATGCCGACCCGCGAAGAGGAGGCCGGCTCGCGCTCCCGAACTGACGACGCGCGAACGTCACATTCGGCCTCCCGAAAGTGCCGACTCGCGGGGGGAGAGAGATGCGAGGCGGTCAGCCGCCGTGGGTGCCGGCGCTGCGGTAGTCCGTGTAGGTGTACGGGTTGTCGAGCAGCTTGGTCTCCGGGACCTCCGGGTTCATGCCGGCGACCCACGCCTGTTCGCCGATCTCCGCGCGCAGGTGCTCCACCGTCCGCTCGACGGCCACCTGCGCCGCCGCGAGGTCGACGTCCACGAGCCGGCTGTCCCGCTTCACGATCCGGCCGTCCACCAGCACCGTGTGGACGTCGCCGCGCTGGGCCTGGAACGCGACGTGGCCGTAGGGGTTGAGCAGCGGGAACATCACCGGCGAGTGGTCGTTCTTGATCAGTACGACGTCGGCCTTCCGGCCCACCTCGAGGCGGCCCAGGTCGTCGCGGCCGAGCGCGTGGGCGCCGCCGCGGGTCGCCCACTCGACCACGTGCTCCGCCCGCAGCGCCGCGTGGGTCACGGTGTCGGTGCGGGCGTGCGCCTCCAGGTGCTCGCGCGAGCGGTCCGCGCCCAGCGTCGACCGCATCGCCGAGAACAGGTCCCCGCTCCACCACACCGACGTGTCCATCGACAGCGACACGGGGATCCCGTGCTTGCGCAGCGCCCAGGTGGGCGGATAGCCCTGCCCGGCGCTCTGCTCGCTCTCCGTCGACACCGACACGGACCCGCCGGTGGCGGCGATGCGCTGGTACGAGTCCGCGGACAGCGTCGCGGCGTGGACGTAGACCGTCTCGGGCGTCATGAAGCCGTGGTCGTGCATGAGCCGGATGCCGTCGTCGTTCGTCGCGCCCCACACCCCGGCGTGCGTCGACACCGGCAGCCCCAGCTCGCGGGCCACCTCGAACGCCGGCTTCTCGGGGAACGCCGGATCCCCGGTGACGTCGAAGGCCAGCTGGATCCGCTCGAGGTCCCCCGCCCGGCGGGTGAGGAAGTCCCGGAACTCCGGCGCGGCGGTCCAGGTCGCGGGCGCGTCCTGGATGTTGCCGTAGGCCAGGACGAACCGGCCGGGAACCGCGGCCAGGGCGTCGACGGCGGCGTCCGCGTGGTCGACCGTCCGCAGCCCGTGCGACCAGTCCACGGTGGTCGTCACGCCCGCGTCGAGCGCCTCCAGCGCCGCGACCAGGTTGCCCGCGTACACGTCCTCGGGCCGGAACCTCCGCCCGTGCTCCAGGTAGTACCAGACGAAGTACTGCGTCAGGGTCCAGTCGGCGCCGTAGCCGCGCATCGCCGTCTGCCACATGTGCCGGTGGGTGTCGATCATGCCGGGCATGACGATGCCGCCGGTGGCATCGATCTCCTCGGTCCCGTCGGGCACGGGGAGGCGCTCGCCGATCGCGGCGATCCGGTCGTCCGTGACGAGCACGTCGTGGCCGGTGAGCACCCGGCTGCGGTCGTCGATCGTGAGCACCGTGCCATTGCGCAGGACCACCGACATCTTCTCGCCCCTTCGCGATACGGACCCTCGTCCGCCAGACGGTCGGGCGCTACTGTCGTGCAGTCACGTCGGACGTGTCAACGGGGGAACTGCATGCCGCGCGAGGGCACCGGCCCGGACTTCATCGAGGCGCTGGCCCGCGGCCTCGAGGTGATCACGGTGTTCCGTCCCGGCCGGCCGGTGATGACCCTGGCCGAGGTGGCGACGGCCGCGGGGCTGGCCAGGCCGACCGCGCGCCGGATCCTGCTGACCCTGCGGGAGCTGGGCTACGTCCGGGTCGAGGAGCGCGGCGGGTACGCGCTGACGCCGCGGGTGCTCGATCTCGGCGTCGCCTACGTGCGCTCGGCCGGGCTCTGGGAGGTGGCCCGCCCGCACCTCGAGCGGCTGTCCGAGCGGACGAACGAGTCCTGCTCGATCGCCCAGCTCGACGGCTCGGACATCGTCTACGTGGCCCGGGTGTCCGTGCCGAAGATCGTGTCGCTGGCCGTGCAGATCGGCACCCGGTTCCCCGCGCTGCAGACCTCGCTCGGGAAGGTGCAGCTCGCGGCCCTGCCCCTGGACGAGCTGGACCGCGTGCTCGCCGAGCCCACCCGCTCCGGGCTCGTCCCCCGCTGGCAGCCGGACCGCACCGAACGGGACGCCGCGCTGCGCGAGGTGCGCGCCCGCGGCTGGGCACTGACCGACGAGCAGCTCACCCTCGGCATCCGCTCGGTCGCGGCACCCCTGCGGGACGGGTCCGGCCGGGTGATCGCCGGCGTCAACGTCAACACCCACGCCGCCGAGACGACGGTCGAGCACCTCCTGGAGCACCACCTCCCGCTCCTGCTGCACACCGCGGGCGAGATCAGCGCGGACTTCGCCCGCCTGCAGACGGTCCCCCACATCTCCACCGCCTGACCGCGTTATGGATCCATGACGCGGTCAGAGGCGGCCGAGAATCGCGCTATGGATCCATAACGCGAACTCGACGGCCGTCCACGCGCGTCGTGGATGCAGGACGCGGCTTGACCGCGGAGGCCACCGAGGGCAGGCTCGGGTTCGGACGAATGTCCGGTGGGCGGACGGAGTGTGCATGCCGAGTACGGAGGGGCCCCTCGCCGGGCTGCTGGTCGCCGACTTCTCCCGCATCCTCGCCGGCCCGTACGCCACGATGCTGCTCGCCGACATGGGCGCGGACGTCGTCAAGGTCGAGGGGCCCGGCGGCGACGACACCCGCACCTGGAGCCCACCGCACCGCGACGGCGTGTCCACCTACTACCTGGGCATCAACCGCGGGAAGCGCTCGATCGCACTGGATCTGGGCGAGGAGGCCGACCGGGAGGTCGCCCGCGAGCTCGCCCGCCGCGCGGACGTCCTCATCGAGAACCTCAAGCCCGGTGGCATGGCCAAGTACGGCCTGGACTTCGACACCGTGCGCGCGACGAACGAGAAGATCGTCTACGCGTCCATCAGCGGGTTCGGCTCCGGGGCGGGCGCGCACGTCCCCGGCTACGACCTGATGGTGCAGGCCATGTCCGGCCTGATGAGTCTCACCGGCGACCCCGCGGGCGAGCCCTTCCGCGCCGGCATCTCCGTGTTCGACGTGATGGCCGGCAACCACGCCACCATCGGCATCCTCGCCGCGCTGCGCCACCGGGACCGCACCGGGGAGGGCCAGCACGTCGAGGTCAACCTGCTCTCCTCGGCGCTGACCGGGCTGGTCAACCACAGTTCGGCGTGGGTCGCGAGCGGCACCGTGCCCTTCCGGATGGGCAACGCGCACCCGAGCGTCTTCCCCTACGAAGCGCTCCCCACGGCCGACGACGACCTGATCGTCGCCGCCGCGAACGACCGCCAGTTCCGCGCGCTCTGCGAGGTCCTGGACATTCCGGAGATCGCGGAACGCTTCCCCCGCAACGAGATCCGCACCGAGCGCCGCGAGGAGCTCCGGCCCATCCTGGTCGAGGCACTGGCCCGCCGGGGCGCGGTGGAGTGGTTCGAGCTGCTCACCGCGGCCGGCGTGCCCAGCGGCCCGATCCAGACGATCGACAAGGGGTTCGCGATGGCCGAGCGCTTCGGGCTGGATCCCGTCGTGGACGTCGGGGGGATCCCCACCACCCGGCACCCGATCCGCTTCTCCGCCACCCCGGCCGTCCACAGGCTGCCCCCGCCCGGGCTCGACGAGCACGGCACCGAGCTCAGGGACTGGCTGTCACGATGACCGAGTACCCCACCGCCCTGGGCGCGGCCTCCCGCGAGCGGATCACGTTGCTGGGCACCGACCTTGCCGACGACGTCATGGGCACGGTCGGGTTCGGGGAGCTCGCCTTCTGGCTCGCCACCCAGCGGCGCCCCACCCCCGGCGAGACGCGGCTGTTCGAGGCCGTCCTCGCCGCCCTGGCCGATCACGGCTTCACCCCCACCGCGATCGTCACCCGGCTCACCTACCTGTCGGCGCCGGACTCCGTGCAGGGCGCGCTCGCGGCCGGCCTGCTCGGCGGCGGCTCGCGGTTCCTCGGCGTCACGGAGGACTGCGGTCGCTTCCTGCACGAGAACCTGGGCGACGGGCCGGTGGACGAGATCGCCCTGGAGGTCGTCCGCCGCGAGAAGGCGGCAGGCCGGTTCGTGCCCGGCCTCGGCCACCACGTCCACAAGGACGGGGACCCCCGCACCCCGCGGCTCTACGCGATCGCCGAGGAGGAGGGGCTCGTCGGCCCGCACCTGGAGCTGTTCGCCGCGATCGGCCGCGTGCACCCCCAGGTGCTGGGGAAGACGTTGCCGCTCAACGGCGCCGGGACCTGCGGCGCCGTGCTCGCCGATCTCGGGCTGCCGCTGGAGCTGTTGCGCGGCTTCGCCCTCCTCGCCCGCACCGCCGGGCTGATCGGCCAGCTCGCCGAGG
This sequence comes from Pseudonocardia ailaonensis, assembly GCF_039531635.1. Classification (NCBI taxonomy): domain Bacteria; kingdom Bacillati; phylum Actinomycetota; class Actinomycetes; order Pseudonocardiales; family Pseudonocardiaceae; genus Pseudonocardia; species Pseudonocardia ailaonensis. Next base: position 149,783 of record NZ_BAAAQK010000025.1, read on the forward strand.
AGCTGCGCAATCCCGTGGCGAACGAGATCTTCCTGTCCGTCGATCTGAACAACAAGCCGGTTCCGCCGCAGCCGAACTGAGGAGACAGCAGTGCAGCTGGTCACCGAGGACACGATCACCGACCTCGCCGCGGCGCGGTGGGGCACCGCGAAGGACCCGCGGACCGCGGAGCTGCTCACCGCGCTCGTCCGGCACCTGCACGCCTTCGCCCGCGACGTGCGGCTCACCGAGGCCGAGTGGATGGCCGCGATCGGCTGGCTCACGAGGACCGGCCAGATCAGCGACGACAAGCGCGAGGAGTTCATCCTCGCCTCCGACGTGCTGGGCCTGTCGATGCTCGTGGTCCAGATGAACCACCCGTTCGCGCCCGAGGCCACCCCGGCCACGGTGCTGGGCCCCTTCCACATCGACGGCTCACCCGAGCTCGACTTCGGCGGCGACATGTCGGACGGCGTGCCGGGCACCCCGCTCTACGTATGCGGCACCGTGCGGGGCCTCGACGGCGAGCCGTTCGCAGGCGCCCTGCTCGACGTCTGGCAGGCGGACGCCGCGGGCGACTACGAAGCCCAGCTCGACGTCGACGAGGCACGGCTGCGCGCCAAGTACCTCAGTCGCGAAGACGGTAGCTACTGCGTGCGGACCATCGCCCCGAAGGGCTATGCGATCCCCATGGACGGGCCCGTCGGGGAGCTGATCGCGCGCACCGAGATCAGCCACTTCCGGCCCGCCCACGTCCACTTCCTCCTGACGGCCACGGGGTATGAACCGCTGATCACCCACCTGTTCCGGGAGGGCGCGCAGTACCTCGACTCGGACGTCGTGTTCGGCACGAAGGAGGCGCTGGTGGTGGCGTTCGAACCCCGCGATCCGGGCCCGACGCCCGATGGCGGGCACAGCGACGTGCCCTGGCTCGAGGCCCGCTACGACTTCGTCCTCCAGGAGACCTCCTGATGGTCCTCCCGCCCCTGCCGACCTCGCTCGTCGGCAGCTACGCCCAGCCCGAGTGGCTCATCGACCGCGCCAGGCTCGCCGGCCGCTTCCCGCCGCGCGTCCGGGCCCGCGAGCTGTGGCGGATCCCGCCGGAGCAGCTGGCCGAGGCCCAGGACGACGCGACCCTGCTCGCGATCCGCGCCCAGGAGGAGGCGGGCCTGGACATCCTCACCGACGGCGAGATCCGCCGGGAGAGCTACTCCAACCACTTCGCGACGGCCCTCGACGGCGTCGACATCGACAACCCCGGCACCGCGCTGGACCGCAGCGGACACCCGAACCCGGTGCCGCGCATCGCCGGACCCGTCACGCGCCCGCGGCCGGTCCAGGTCGACGACCTGCGCTTCCTCCGCGCCCACACGGACCGGACCATCAAGATCACCGTGCCCGGCCCGTTCACCATGACCCAACAGGCGCAGAACGACCACTACCCGGACACCGAGGCCGCGGCCCTCGCGTACGCGGCGGCGGTGAACGCCGAGATCAAGGACCTGTTCGCGGCCGGCGCCGACATCGTCCAGATCGACGAGCCGTACCTGCAGGCCCGCCCGGACGCCGCCCGCGCCTACGGCCTCACGGCGCTCGACGCCGCGCTCGACGGGGTCACCGGCACCACCGCCGTCCACCTCTGCTTCGGCTACGCCGCGATCATCCACGAGCGCCCGGAGGGCTACTCGTTCCTGCCGGAGCTGGCGGGCTGCGCAGCCGACCAGATCTCCATCGAGACGGCCCAGTCCGGCCTGGACCTGGGCGTCCTCGCCGACCTGACCGACAAGACGATCATCCTGGGCGTGATCGACCTGTCCGATCCGGAGGTCGAGTCCGCGGAGACGGTCGCCGCCCGGGTCCGCCGCGCCTTCGAGTACCTGCCGCCGGAGCAGGTCGTGATCGCCACCGACTGCGGCATGAAGTACCTCCCGAGGGCCTCCGCCTTCGGGAAGATGCAGGCGATGGCGGGCGCTGCGGCCCTGCTCCGCGGCGAGCTCGGCCCGTGACCCGCACGACCTGAGCCCCCGACTCGCGCACCCCTCGGGCCCCGACCCGCGGGAGAGCCCGCGAGTCGGGGCCCGGCTCCGCGCGAGTCGGGACCGGGAGGTCAGCCCTGGGCGTCCCGCCAGGAGATCCACTCCTGGAGCAGGGCCAGGTCGTGGTCCGGTCCACCCACCCCGACGGTGAACAGCGAGACCCCCGCGTCGAGCAGACCCTGGGCCTGCTCCGACGGCTTCCCGTTCACGGCCGCCGAGCGGACGATCTCCTTGGGGTCCCGGCCGATCGTGGCGCAGTGGCCGTCGAGCACCGCGCACTTGTGCGCGATGGTCTCCGCGTCGCCGAAGCCGTGCCAGATGCCGGCGTACTCGGCGGTGTAGCGCAGGGTCTTCTTCTCCCCGCCGCCGCCGATCAGGATCGGGATGTCGCGGGTCGGGGCCGGGTTGAGCTTGGTCCAGCGGTCCCGGATCCGCGGCAGCGCGGCGCCCAGGTCGTCGAGGCGACGCCCGGCCGTCTTGAAGTCGTAGCCGTACTCGTCGTAGTCCTTCTCGAACCAGCCCGAGCCGATGCCCAGGATGAGCCGGCCCTTGGAGATGTGGTCCACCGTGCGGGCCATGTCGGCCAGGAGCTCGGGGTTGCGGTACGAGTTGCAGGTGACGAGCGCGCCGATCTCGACGCGGCTCGTGCTCTCCGCCCAGGCCCCGAGCATGGTCCAGCACTCGAAGTGCTTGCCGTCGGGATCGCCGGAGAGCGGGAAGAAGTGGTCCCAGTTGAAGACGACGTCGGCGCCGGCATCCTCGGCAGCGCGCAGGGTGTCGCGGATTCGGTCGTAGTCGGCGTGCTGGGGCTGCAGTTGCAGTCCGATACGAATGCTCACCCCTCCAGCATGCTCCTGAACCGGTGCAGCGCATCTCGGGTGGTCGCCTCCGCGGCGTCGACCACCCCGTGGAGGGCCGCGTCGCGGTGGATCATGCCGGCCCCGCGCCGGGCCGCGCGCCGCCTTAAGTCCCGCCGAAGCCGTCCTTAAGCGGGTCCGCCCAGTCTGGTGTCACACCGACGGAAGGAACCGAGATGACCGCCTCCACCGCCACCCCGAACCTGCTCGGCATGCGCTTCGCCCACCGGATGATGCTGCGCGACCTGCACCGCCTCACCGAGGTCGCGCAGAAGATCGCCGGCGGGGACGCCTGCGACGCCCGGCGGGCCGCCGCGATCGCCACCTGGGTGCGCCACCTGTGCCACGAGATCCACCACCACCACACCGTGGAGGACGAGCTCACCTGGCCGTTGATCGAGCGCAGCGCCGGCAGCGAGGTGGACCTGGCCGTGCTCAGCGAGGACCACGCCGCCCTCGACCCGCTGCTCGACGAGATCCGCTGGGCCGTCGACGCCGTCGAGGCCCGTCCCGGGATCGCCACCGCCGAGCGGCTCGCCGCGGCCCTCGCCCGGGTCCGCGACGAGCTCGACGAGCACATCGCCGAGGAGGAGCGCGCGCTCTTCCCGGTGATCGAGCGCTACGTGGCGGTGAAGGACTGGGAGGCGATGGAGAAGGAGATCCGCAAGGGCGGCGCCCCGCTGACCTTCGTCCTCCCCCGCTTCGAGGGCGTCGTCCGCCCCGAGGAGCGCGACGAGGTCCGCAGGCTCGCCGGCCCCGTGATGGGCCTCCTGATGGCCCTGGTCCGCCCCGCCTACCGCCGCCGCGAGAAGCTCGTCTTCGCCTGAAAACGCACTATGGAACCATAATGCACATTTCGACCCCCGAAACGTGCCTTATGGCTCCATAGTGCCGAGGGAGTGGCGGGCTCTCGAGATCCAGTGCGGGGCGCCGGCGGTCTCGGCGATCTGCAGGGCCCGCCGGTAGTACGGGTCCGCGGGGCGGCCCAGGAGGGTGGCCAGGTCGCCGAGGTGCTGGGCGACGGGGCCGAGGCTGACGGTGCCGCTGCCCAGGCCCGCGGCGGAGTCGGCCCAGGGCTCCAGCTCGGCGAAGCACGCTGCGGCCACCTCCGTGTCGCCCAGGGCGACGGCGACCTCGCAGCGCAGGGCCATGAACAGCAGCCAGTAGTAGGTCCGCGGCGGGTGCTGCTCCGGCCGCCAGACGGCGCGGGCCTCGTCCGGGCGCCCGGCCGCGATCAGGGACAGGGCGATCGGGTCACTGACGGTGTCCGGGATCCGGCCGTTGATCGCCAGGAAGCCCTCGGCGAGCTCGCCGAGCCGGCCCTGGGCGTACCGCACGCCGAGCAGGGTGAAGAGCCGGAACGCCTCGACGTTCACCGCGCCCGCGGCGGCCATCGCGTCGTTGACGGCCGTGTAGCCGGCCTCCGCCGCGTCGAGCTCCCCCGCCACCAGAGCGCGCAGCGAGGCGAAGATCGCGGCCCACATCAGGGTCTGCCCGAGCTGCCCGCTGGAGGCCGCGGCGATCGCGGCGTCCGCGTGCCCCTGGGCGAGGTCGAGCCGGAAGCGCTCGCACTCGATCATGAACAGCAGGTGGTGCCCCTCGGCGACGTACCCGGTCAGGCCGGCGCGCCGCGCCGTCTCCAGCAGCTCGACGCCGACGCCCTCGAGCTCGTGGCGCAGGTCCGGGCCCAGGGCGGCGAAGGACCGGGCGTTGAGCACCGCGCAGCGGACGAGCGGATCGTCCAGGCCGGCCGAGAGCGCCATCGCCTCCGCGGTGACCGCCTGCACCCGGACGTCGTCCTGGGACTCCAGCTCGAACGCCAGCGCCACGATCAGCCGGCACCGGACGGCCGGGTCGAGGTCCGGCCGGGCGAGCTCGGCGTCGATCAACCCGACGAGGTCCGCGTCGACCGTGACGTCCTGCCGGATGGTCCACGAGATCGGGGCATCGAAGCTGGTCAGGGCCGCGACGATCCACTCCGTGCCGCGGGCGGCGTCCACGGCCGCCCGCCGCGCGGCCACCGCCGGCCCGATCTGCCCGGAGTGCGCCAGCGCCGAGACGAGCGCGCACCGCGCCGCGATCTCGTCCTCCCGCCCGACCCCCGCCGCGAGCTCGAGCGCGGACCCCCACAGCCGGGCCGCCTCGCGGTGCGAGCCGTCGGCGACCGCCTCGCGCGCGCCCGCCGTCAGGTGGGCCCACGCGGTCGCGGGCGCGACCGCCGGGCCCGCGGCCAGGGCGTGCCGGGCGAGCGCGGCACGGTCCGGCGCCGGGCCCGCCTCCAGCGCGGTGAGCGCCGCCGCGTGCAGACGCGTGCGGCGCAGCCGGGGCAGGTCGGCGTCGAGGGTGTCCCTGACCAGGGCGTGGGCGAACCGCACGCGGCCCGGCGCGGGCTCGCTGAGCAGCCCGGCGAGCACCCCGAGCTCCAGCGCGTCGAGCACCGCGTCCTCCGGGGTACCGGCCGCGAGCCGGAGCAGGGTCTCGATGTCGACCTCGCGGCCGAGCACCGCGGCCTGCCCGAGGACCGTCCGGGCGGGCGCGGGCAGGCGACCCACCCGCCGTCGCAACACGTCCCTGACACCGGCGGGCACGGCGTCCGCCGCCGCCCCGGTGCCCTCGACCGCGATCAGTCGCGCGGTCTCGCGGACGAACAGCGGATTGCCGTCCGTGCGCTCCGCGACGAGCGCGACCGTGGCCTCGTCCGGCGCGGCCACACCGTGCTCGGCCAGCAACGCCCGGACGTCCGGCCCGGCCAGCCCGGCGAGGGTGATCCGGTCCGCGACCGGGCCGGCGAGGGCGGCCAGCGCCGCCCTCAGCTCCTGCCCGATCTCGGCCGGCCGCACCGTGGCGACCACCAGCACCGGGCTCCCCGCCAACCCCCCGACCACCGCCCTGAGCAGCTGCAAGGTCTCGTCCTCGGCACGGTGCAGGTCGTCGAGCACCAGGAGGACGGGAGTGCGCGCGGCCACCCCCGCCACCAGCTCGACGACGGCGCGGGACAGCCAGAACGTATCCCCCTCGCCGGTCGCCCGCGGTCCGGCCGCCCGCAGCGGCGCGAGCCGCTCCGCCAGACCGGCCTGCGCGCCGGGCACCAGGACCCGCTCCACGATCTCGGTCCACGCCCAGCCGGGCGGGGCGCCGTCGACCTCGGGGCAGCGGCCGGTGGCGGTGGTCCAGCCGGCCCCGGCCAGCTCGGTGCGGAAGGCCTCGACCAGCGTGGACTTGCCGCCGCCCGCGTCCGCCTCCACCAGCGCGACGGCCACGCTCCCGGCCCGGACCCGCTCGGCCACCGCCCGCAGCCGGCCCAGCTCGGCCGCGCGGCCGAAGATCCGCTCCGTGCGCGGGGCCGGCGGCGCGGGGGCGGTGGGCCCGGCGGCGTGGGTGAGCACGTCCCGCTCGACGGCCCGCAGCTCCGGACCCGGGTCGACGCCGAGCTCCTCGGCCAGCTGCTCGCGGGCCCGCGAGAGGACGGCGAGGGAGTCCGCCTGCCGGCCCGTGCGGTAGAGCGCCAGCGCGAGCAGCCGCACCGCGCCCTCGCGCAGCGGATGGTCGCGCAGCAGCAGCTCCAGATCGGGCACGGCGTCGGCCGGGCGGCCCCGGTCGATCCGCGCCCCGGCCAGCCGCTCGACGGCGACGAGCCGCAGCTCGGAGAGCCGGGCCGCCTCGGCCGACGCCCACCGCTCGTCCGCGAACTCGGCGAGGGCGGGCCCGGACCACAGTCCGAGCGCCTCGACGAGCAGCTCCTCGCCCCGGTCCGCCGGTGCGGCCGCGGCGGCGTCGAGCAGCGCGGCGAACCGGCGGGTGTCCAGGCCGTCCGGAGGCAGCCGCAACGCGTACCCGGGCGGCTCGCTGACCAGCACCGATGCCGGGGTCCGCGGCGCGCGCCCGGGTTCGAGGACCCGCCGCAGGTGCGAGACGTGCACCTGCAGCGCACCCAGCGCACGGGGCGGCGGCTCGCCGCGCCACAGGTCGTCGACCAGCAGGTCGGTGGACACGACCTCACCACCGGCCACCGCGAGCCGGGCGAGCACGGCACGCTGCCGCGGCCCGCCGAGATCGGCGGCCGCGCCTGCGACCTCCGCACGCAGTGGCCCGAGCAGGCTCACTCGGACCCGATCCATGCCCCACAGTGAACCGGATGGCCGATTCGTGCGCCGTCCCCGCGGTTCGGAACACAGTTCGGGGTACCGGGAGGCGGGCTAGGCTGGTAAGCGATGGCAGCCCCGGATACCCCCGCCCGACGCACCCAGGGCGAGCGGCGTGCGAGCAGCCACGCGCTCATCCTGGACGCGGCGGTCTCCGCGCTGGTCGAGCACGGTTACGCGCACACCACCACGGTCACGATCCAGGCCCGCGCCGGCGTCTCGCGCGGCCGGATGCTGCACCACTTCCCGTCCCGGGCCACGCTGCTGGTCGCGGCCGCGCAGCACCTCGCCGCCGAGTGGATCGCGGACATGGAGACCTGGCCGCACACCAGCATGTCCGGGCCCGAGCGGATCGACCAGGCCGTCGAGATCATGTGGGCGGTGTTCCGGCAGCCCTCGTTCTGGGCCTCGATCGAGCTGTGGACGGCGTCGCGCACCGATCCGGCGCTGCGGACCGAGGTGCTGCCCGAGGAGCGCCGGCTCGGCCTCGCCCTGCAGCACCTCGCGGTCACCGTGTTCGGGCCCGTGCACAGCGGCCATCCGGCCTTCGAGGACACCCGCGAGCTGCTGTTCACGAGCATGCGCGGGGTGGCCATGACCTACGCGATCGACCCGCGCGACCCGACGACCGACCCCCATCTGCGACTGTGGAAGCGCACCGCCCGCGCCATGCTCACGTAAGGACCGGCCCGATGGAGTACACCGCACTCACGATCGAGACGAAGGACGGCGTCGCCCGCCTGCGCCTCGACCGCCCGAAGCAGGCCAACGCGCTGGACCGCACGCTGTGGACCGAGCTGCGCGCGGCCCTCGACGAGCTCGACGCCGATCCGGCCGTCCGCGTGGTGGTGCTGTCCGGCAACGGCCGGCACTTCTGCGCGGGCATCGACCTCGGCATGCTCGCGACGCTGGGCCCGTCGGACCCCGATCCCGCCCGCGCGAGCGAGCAGCTGCGGCGCACGATCCTCGACCTGCAGGACGTGATCACCAGCGCCGAGCGCTGCCGGGTGCCGGTGATCGCGGCCGTGCACGGCGCGTGCGTCGGCGCCGGGATCGACCTCGCGACGGCGTGCGACCTGCGCTACGCGACGGCGGACGCGTCGTTCGTCGTCAAGGAGATCGACATGGCCGTGGTGGCGGACGTCGGCACCCTGCAGCGGCTGCCGAAGATCGTCGGAGAGGGCGTCACCCGCGAGCTGGCCTACACCGGCCGGGCGGTGTCCGGCACCGAGGCGCACGCGTTGCGCCTGGTCAACGGGGTGTTCGACGACGTCGACGCGCTCACCGCGGGCGTCGACGAGGTGGCTGCCCAGCTCGCCGCGAAGTCCCCGCTGGCCCTGCGCGGCACCAAGCACGCGATCACCTACGCCCGCGACCACACCGTGGCCGACGCGCTGGACCAGGTCGCCACCTGGAACGCCGGCACCCTCGCCTCGGCGGACCTGCAGGAGGCCGTCGCCGCGGCCACGGAGCGTCGCGCCGCGGTGTACCGGGACTGACCCGGGCCGGGCTCAGGCGAGGTGGACGTACTCGTACTCGAAGGGCTTGCCGTTGATGCCGTTCGTGGGCGGGGCGATCCAGCCGGCGATCTTGCCGGGCTCGTAGACGGGGCGCATCAGGCTGCGGATGTGGGTCTTGTCCGCCTCGGACGGGAGCCAGCCGTCCTCCTTGGCCTTCCAGGCGTCCTCGGCCACCAGCTCCCCGCGCGGGGTGACCCGGTGCTCGGAGAACAGGCCGACCTGCCGGTTGAAGCCGACGTGCGGGAGGTACAGCGACTCGTCGTAGCCGTGCTTGCCCAGGATGCGGTTCCAGCGCTTGAGGCCGGACTGGCAGTCCTTCACGTACTCGTTGCGCAGGTCGAGGTTCAGGGCCAGCAGCGCGGACACCTCGTCCGTGGTGAGCTGCCCGTCCTTGACGGTGTCGATCGTGAAGGCGTCCTCGGTGAGGGTGTGGTCGTCCTTGCGGCGCTCCTCCTGCCAGCGGCCCTTGAGACCGGCGGTGAAGTAGTTGGCCGCGTTGGTCGAGCGCTCCGAACCGAACAGGTCGAGCGACACCGAGTAGTGGAAGTTGATGTACTTCTGGATCACGTCCAGCGGGATGCCGCCGTGCGGGGCGATGTCCGCGGTGTCGTGCTCGCGCATCAGCTCACAGGTCCGCGTGACCACCCGGTCGATCCCGGTGGTGCCCACGAACATGTGGTGCGCCTCCTCCTTCAACATGAACTCGCACGTGCGCGAGAGCGGGTCGAAGGCGGACTCCTTCAGCGTGCCGAGCTGGTACTTGCCGTCCCGGTCGGTGAAGTACGTGAACATGTAGAAGCTCAGCCAGTCCGGCGTCTCCTCGTTGAACGCACCCAGGATCCGCGGGCTGTCGAGGTCGCCGGAGTTGCGCTGCAGCAACGCCTCCGCCTCCTCGCGCCCGTTGCGGCCGAAGTAGGCGTGCAGCAGGTACACCATCGCCCAGAGGTGCCGGCCCTCCTCCACGTTGACCTGGAACAGGTTCCGCAGGTCGTACAGCGAGGGTGCGGTCTCGCCGAGGCGCCGCTGCTGCTCCACCGACGCCGGCTCGGTGTCGCCCTGGATCACGATGAGCCGCTGCAGGTCCGCCCGGTACTCACCCGGAACCTGCTGCCAGACCGGCTGCCCCTTCTGCTCCCCGAAGGCGATCCGCCGGTCGTCGCCGCGCTCGGCGAGGAACACGCCCCACCGGTACTCCTCCATGGCGACGTGGCCGAACTGCGCCCACCCCTCCTTGCCGACGTCCACGGCCGTCCGCAGGTACACGTCCTGCGTGGGGACGGCGGGGCCCATCGTCCTCCACCAGCTCAGGAAGTTGGGCTGCCAGGACTCCAGGGCGCGCTGGAGCTTCCGGTCGCCCGCGAGATCGACGTTGTTGGGGATCTTCTCGCTGTAGTCGATCGACATGTCAGACCCGCTTCCTGTCGAACTCGGCCTTGCGTCCCGTGCCGTACCTGCGCAACGCGCCCTCCTCGCCGGAGGCGTTGGGGCGCACGAAGATCCAGTTCTGCCAGGCGGTGAGCCGGGAGAAGATCCGCGACTCCATCGTCTCGGGACCGACGAACCGGTGGTTGGCTTCCATGCCCGTCAACGCGTCCGGCGACAGCGAGGCCCGCTCCTCCAGCATGATCCGGATCTCGTCCTCCCAGTCGATGTCGTCCGGGGCGTCGGTCACCAGGCCCAGCTCGACGGCCTCGCGGGCCTCGATCCGCCGGTCGGTCTCCTGACGGAGCTTCGCGACGTGGTCCTCGTCGCCGTAGAACCGCGACTCCAGCCGGGACAGCCCGTTGGACATCGGGAAGGTGCCGAAGTTGCTGGCGGACAGCATGATCTGGGCCTCGTCGCCCTGCTCGTCCCCTTCGATCGTGCCGTCGAGCATGTACTGCCGGTCGCACGCCAGGGCGAGCTCCAGCAGTGCCCCGGCGAAGCAGGACCCGGGCTCGATCAGCGCGATCAGCGACCGGGAGGTCACGTCGAGACGCTTGAGGACCCGCTTGAAGTAGTGGCGGATCTCGTTGACCAGCCAGTCGTCCTTCGAGTGCTGCTCGATGACGCGCTCGAACGCCAGCGCGTCCTCCACCTGCCCGCGGGTGCGGATGATCCACGTGCCCAGCTCGAGCTCGTTGGCCCGCAGCCGCAGGATCAGGTCGTCGAGCTCCCGGGTCATGGCCAGCGGCCAGAACTCGTCGCCCAGCTCGTGGACGCGCTCGAGGGACTCGGGCACCCCGCCCTCGGGGCCGAGGACGGTGATCTCCACGAGCCCGCGCTCGCGGTCGAGCTCGGCCTTGACGTGCCGGTACCGGTAGCCGTCCGGTTCCAGGGCCTTCAGGGTGATCCCGGTGCCGTCGGGGCGGGACGACGCGGCGGCCGCCTGCGCCGCGCGCTCGGCGACCGTGTCCGCCCAGACTCGTTTGGGCACAGCCTCGTCGACCAGCTTCCACTCCACGGCCTGCTTGCCCTGGATCCCCTCGGGCCTGGTGGCGAAGACGTCCGCCCGGTCCTTGCGCACCCGGCGCTTGTCGATCACGCGGGTGAGCCCGCCGGTACCCGGCAGCACGCCGAGCAACGGGACCTCGGGCAACGAGACCGCGGAGGAGCGGTCGTCGATCAGCAGGATCGTCTCGCAGGCCAGGGCCAGCTCGTACCCGCCGCCGGCCGCGGTGCCGTTCACGGCCGCGATCCAGGTCTGGCCCGAGTTCGCGGTCGCGTCCTCGATGCCGTTGCGGGTCTCGTTGGTGAACTTGCAGAAGTTCACCTTCCACGGGTGCGAGCTCTGCGCCAGCATCCGGATGTTCGCCCCCGCGCAGAAGTTCTTGTCCTTGCCGCTGGTCACCACCACCGCGCGGACGCCGGGGTGCTCGAACCGCAACCGCTGGGTGGCGTCGTAGAGCTCGATGTCCACACCCAGGTCGTAGCTGTTCATCTTCAGCTCGTAGCCCGGGACGATGCCGCCGGCCTCGTCGATGTCGAGGGTCAGCGTGGCCACCGGCCCGTCGACCGCCAGCCGCCAGTGCCTGTAGGCCTGCGGGGAGGTCCCGAAGGAGACCTCGGGCTCGTCGGTCATCGACACCCTCCTGTCGTCACCGGGGCGGGTACCACGCGGCTCGGGTGCCTGACACTCTACATGTGCGATGATTCGCGTCAAACTTTCGTAGACTGTCCACCGGGACGAGGACGTCGGCGCGCGGTGCCCCGGCGAGTGCCGGCGAGCTGGCCGGATCCGCCCACACCCGGGTGCGGAGGAACTCGCGGAACGCGGTCGCCGCCGCCACGGAGTCGAAGTCCAGCTCGACGACGACGGCGCACGGATCGTCGACGGGCCGGCTCACGCGCTGGGCGCGGACGCCGGCCCGGGCCCGGGCGTCGGCGAAACCCGCGAAGGCGCGACGCCAGGTGTCGAGGTCGGTCACGGCGTGCTGGATCAGGAGGGTTGCCATGGCGGCGACGCTAGGAGCGCGCCGACCCCTCGAACCATCCCGGCTTTCGGGGGTGTACAGCCCCGATAACCTGGCCGGATGCGCCTCGGGGCCGCTCAGGAACGCATCACCGCGGCCTGCGCGCACCCCGGCCACGAGCGCGCCCTGCGGGAGGCGGTGCTCGCCGAGATCGGCCGGGTCGTGCCGTTCGACTTCCACGCCTGGCTGCTCACCGACCCGGAGACCGAGGTGGGTACGGCGCCACTCGCGAGCGTCCCCGAGCTCGGCGCGCTACCCACCCTGATCCGGCTGAAGTACCTCACCCCGGTCCACCGCTGGACCACGCTCGACGGCGTCGCCGCGTTGGGCGCCGCCCCCGAGCGCAGCCTGCTGTGGCGCGAGCTGCTGGCCGGCTACGGCGTCCGCGACATCGCGTCGACGGCGTTCCGGGACCGCTTCGGCTGCTGGGGATTCCTCGACCTCTGGCGGGTCGGCGGCGCGTTCACCCCCGCCGAGCTGCGCTTCCTCGCCTCGGTCCGGGCCCCGGTGGTGGCCGGGCTGCGGGCGGCGCTCCTCGACAGCTTCGCCACCGCCCCACCCCCGCCCGGCGAGCCCGTGGTTCTCCTCCTCGACGATTCGCTGCACCCGATCGCCCGCACCCCCGGCACGGACGCGCACCTGCGCGCCCTGCTGCCCACCCCGCCGGACCGGTCGCCGGTGCCCGCCGCCGCGTTCAACGTCGCCGCGCAGCTGCTCGCCGTCGAGGCGGGGATCGACGACCATCCACCCTCGGCCCGCGCCCATCTGACCGGCGGGCGCTGGACGACGTTGCGCGCCGCGCGCCTCTGCGCCGGCGAGGCCGCCGTCGCGGTGACCCTGGAGAGCGCGTCGCCCGCCGAACGCCTGGCCGTCTACGGCCGGGCCGCCGGGCTGACGCCGCGGGAGCGGGACCTGCTGGTCCGGCTCGCGTCGGGCGACGACACCCGCGGGGCCGCCCGCGCCCTCGGGATCGCGGAGAGCACGGTGACGGACCACCTCAAGTCGATCTTCACCAAGACCGGGGCACACGGGCGGCGGGAGCTGCTGGCGCGGGCGTGCGGCTGAGCCGGGAGCGGGACGCGGCACCCCGGGGACGATCGCGGCGCGGGACCAGGCGGGCGCAGCGCGCGGCGTGGACCCGACGCACACGGGCCGGCACGGCGCTCAGCCGATCACCTCGTCCGCCACCCACCGGGCCACCCCGACCGGGAACGGAGCAGGAAGCCCCAGCACGACGTGGGAGAACCCGGCCCCGACGGCGTCGGCGATCGCCTGCCGCGTGTCCTCCGGGCGGTCGTAGGACACCCCGAGGTGGATCGAGCGGACGATCTCGCCGGGATCGCGGCCGATGTCGGCGCAGAGGCGGTCGAGGATCGCGCTGCGCTCCACGACGTCCGCGAGGTCGCCGCCAGGGATGTTCCAGACGTCCGCGTGCTCGGCGACGATCCGCAGCGTCGCGAGCGCCCGGCCCCCGACGACGATCGGCGGGTGCGGCTTCTGCACCGGCTTCGGACTGCCGAAGGCGCCGGTCAGCCGCACCTGCGAGCCCTCGAAGTCGAACGGCGCGTCCTCCGTCCACAGGCGCTTGATCACGGTGCAGGCCTCGGCGAGCCCGGCCACCGCGTCGGCGGTCTCGACGAACGGCAGCCCGTGGGCCGCGTACTCGCGGCGGGCGAGCGGATGGCCCGGCCGCGAGCCCACCCCGATCCCGAAGTCCAGCCGGCCGCCGGACACGACGTCGACCGTCGTGGCGATCTTCGCGAGCAGCGCGGGCGGCCGGAACCGGTTGCTGGTCACGAGCAGGCCCAGCCGCAGCCGGCGGGTGCGGGCGGCGAGCGCGGACAGCAGGGTCCAGCCCTCGAGGATCGGGCCGTCCGGGTCGCCGCCGATGGGCATGAGGTGGTCGAAGAGCCACGCGTGCTCGATCTCCGGGATGCCGTCCGCCTCCTCCCAGACACGCAGCACGTCCTCGTACTCGACCTGTTGTGGCGCGGTCGCGATGCCGACGCTCGTCATCGTCGTCCCCTATCCTGGATCCGGAACCTCGTTCCGCTCACGATATGGAACACGGTTCCGTTTGTCGAAGGGAGGCGCATGCCCGCACCCAGGCGTGCCGACGCGCGCCGCAACGCCCAGGCGCTGCTCGACGCCGCGGCGGCGGAGTTCGTGGCCTCCGGGGTCGAGGCGCCGGTGCGGGACATCGCGGCCCGGGCCGGGGTGGGCGTCGGCACGGTCTACCGGCACTTCCCCACGCGCGCGGAGCTGGTCGTGGCCGTCTACCGGCACCAGGTGGAGGCCTGCGCGGAGGCGGGCGAGCCGCTGCTCGCGGAGACCGGTTCCGGCCTCGGGGCCCTGGCCCGGTGGATCGACCTCTTCGTCGACTTCCTCGTGACCAAGCACGGCCTGGCCGGTGCGCTGCGCCCGGACGACGACCGTTTCGAGGCGCTCCACACCTACTTCCTCGACCGCCTGGTCCCGGTGTGCGCGCGGCTGCTCGACGCGGCGCGGGAGGCGGGCGAGGTCCGCACCGACCTCGACGCCCTGTCGCTGATGCGGGGCGTGGGCAATCTCTGCGTGGGCGCCGACACCGACCCCCGCTACGACGCCCGCGCCCTTGCCGCCCACCTCGTCGCGGGCCTCCGCCGGACGGGCTGATCGCCGGGTGCGGCGCGGTGCGGCCGGGATGCGCCGCGCCGGACCATCACCGCCCGGCGGTCAGAGGTACTCGAACTCCAGGGCGGCCAGGGTGTCGGGGTCGGAGAGCAGCTCGACCGCGGAGACCAGGCCGTCGTCGACCGTGAACAGGAAGACGACCTTGGGCGCCCCGCCCATGGACCACACCGCGCCCGGGATGCCGTCGACCAGCGCGAACCGGGCACCCTTCGCCCGCCCGGAGAAGGTCTGCGCCACGGCGGCCGCGCCGCGGACGATCTCTTCGGCCCCCATCGCGACCGCGGCCCCGTCGGCCCGGATCACGGCCTCGGGATCGAGGAGGTCGAGCAGGCCCTGGAAGTCGCCCTCGCGGGAGGCGGCGAGGAAGGCGTCGACGACGGCGCGGCGCCGGGCCTCCCCGGGATCGTCCACCCCGCCGCTGCCGCGGACCCGCCGGCGCGCCCGCGAGGCGAGCTGACGGGCGGCCGCGGGGCTGCGCCCGACGATCGCGGCGACCTCCTCGAACGGGACGGCGAACAGGTCGTGCAGCACGAAGGCCAGCCGCTCGGCGGGCTGCAGGGTTTCCAGAACCACGAGCAGCGCGGGACCGACCGCGTCGGCGAGCTCGGCCTCCCGCGCCGGATCGGCGGAGTCGACCGGCTCGTGGGCGGGGTTCGTGTCGCCCAGCGGCTGCTCCCGCCGGGACCCCCGGGAGCGCAACATGTCCAGGCACACGCGGGAGACGACCGTCGTCAGCCAGCCGTCGAGGTTGTCGATCGCGTCCGGGTCCGCGCGGGTCAGCCGCAGCCAGGCCTCCTGCACGGCGTCGTCCGCCTCGGCCGTGGAGCCGAGCATCCGGTACGCCACCGCGCCGAGCCGGGTGCGGCTCGCCTCGAACCGCCGCGCGAGCAGCTCGTCGTCCGTCATGGATCCATCCTTCCGTCGCCTCGGAAGGGAGACGAACGGCACCCCGGGGTTGTGACCGGACCGCCTCGTGATCCACTGTTCTCGCGACTCATCCGGAATCGGCGTTTCGTTCCGCGCGATTTCTCCGGAATATGCCGAACGTGAATTCCGGTCACCACCCGGAAACGCTCCGCACACCTCGTATGAAACAGATCACATCGAGCATTCCCGGCCGGGACACGCCAGGGAGGTCGGAGTGGTCAACGCGGGAGACACCGCCTGGGTACTGGCGAGCGCGGCACTGGTCATGCTGATGACGCCGGGGCTCGCCTTCTTCTACGGCGGCATGGTGCGCAGCAAGAGCGTGCTCAACATGCTGATGATGAACTTCGTCTGCCTCGCCGTGGTCGGCGTGCTGTGGGCGCTGTTCGGGTACAGCTGGGCATTCGGCAACGACAAGTTCGGCGGACTGGTGGGCAGCGGCGAGTTCGCCGGGCTGGCCAGCACCATCGGGCATTTCGTCGGCGTCGGGTCGGCCTCCGCGCCCTGGCCGGGCTCGGACGCGCTGCCGGCGACCGCGTTCGTCATGTTCCAGCTGATGTTCGCCGTGATCACCCCGGCGCTGATCTCCGGCTCGATCGCGGACCGCACGAAGTTCTGGGCCTGGACGGCGTTCGTCGCCGGCTGGGTGACCCTGTGCTATTTCCCGGTGGCGCACTGGGTGTTCGCCTTCGACGGCTTCACCGGCGCGGACAACATCGGCGGCTGGATCGCGAACACCCTCAAGGCCGAGGACTTCGCCGGCGGCACGGCGGTGCACATCAACGCCGGCGCCGCGGGCCTCGCGCTGGCGATCGTGCTCGGGCGCCGCAAGGGCTGGCCGCGCGAGCGGATGCGCCCCCACAACCTGCCGTTCGTGCTGCTCGGCGCGAGCCTGCTGTGGTTCGGCTGGTACGGCTTCAACGCCGGATCCGCGCTCGGCGCGGGCGACCTCGCCGGCCTCGCCTTCACCAACACCACCCTCGCCACCTGCACCGCGGTGATCGGCTGGCTGCTCGTCGAGCAGTTCCGCGACGGCAAACCGACCACGCTGGGCGCGGCGTCCGGGGCGGTGGCCGGGCTCGTCGCGATCACCCCGGCCTGCGGGTACGTGGCACCGATGGGGGCGCTGGCGATCGGGATCATCGCCGGGGCGCTGTGTGCGCTGGCCGTGGGGCTCAAGTACCGCTTCGGCTTCGACGACTCGCTCGACGTCGTCGGCGTCCACCTGGTCGGCGGGATCGTCGGCACGCTGCTGATCGGCTTCTTCGGCGACAACGACGTCAACTCGGCGGCCCTGGGCGACAACGGCTTGTTCTACGGCGGCGGCATCGTGCAGCTCGGCCGGCAGGCGGCCGCCGCGGGCTCCGTGCTGGTGTACTCCTTCGTCGTCGCGACGATCCTGGGCCTGGTCATCAAGGCCACCATCGGGTTCCGCGTCGACGAGGAGGACGAGGTCACGGGCGTCGACGAGACCGAGCACGCCGAGACCGCCTACGACTACTCGTCGCTCACCACCGGCAGTGGATCGGGCGGCGTCGGGATCCCGAGCACCGCCACCCGGGTCGAGTCCCCGTGAAGCTGGTGACCGCCGTCGTCCAGCCGTACGTGCTGGGCGAGGTCCGCGACGCGCTGGAACGGCTCGCCGTCCTCGGCATGACGATCACCGAGGCCCAGGGCTACGGGCGGCAGAAGGGGCACACCGAGATCTACCGCGGCGCGGAGTACGACGTCGACCTGGTCCCGAAGGTCAAGGTCGAGGTCGTGTGCGCGGACGAGCTCGCGGACAAGGTCCTGGAGTCTGTCGCCGCCGCGGCCCGCACCGGCCGGATCGGCGACGGCAAGGTGTGGATGACGAACGTCGAGCACATCGTCCGGGTCCGCACCGGCGAGCGCGGCGCGGACGCCGTCTGACCCGGCGTTATGGAGCCACAACTGTCGTTTCGGGGCCTCGGAACGACAGTTGTGGCTCCATAGTGCGCGGGGGTGCGTGGGCCGGGGGACCATGGGGGGATGGGAGTTCACGGGGGCGGGACGGACCGGCTCTACGACGCGGCGGGGTTCGGTGGCGCGGTGCGGCGCGGGAGCCGGCCCGCGATCGTCGTGGTGGACCTGACCAGGGGGTTCACCGAGACCTCCTACCCGACGGGGGCCGATCTCACGCCGGTGGTCGACGCGACCGCACGGCTCGTCGAGGCGGGCCGCGCGGCCGGGGCACCGATCGTCTGGACGACGATCGGCTACACCCCGGCGGAGATGGCGACGGTCCGCTGGGTGCACAAGGTGCCCGCGCTGCGGGCCCTCGCGGCGGACTCGGCGGCGGTCGAGGTGGATCCGCGGCTGCCGGTCACCGAGGCCGATCACGTGATCATGAAGAAGGGCGCGTCGGGGTTCTTCGGGACCGGCCTGGAGTCCGTGCTGACGGCCGTGGGTGCGGACACCGTGATCGTCTGCGGGGCCACGACCAGCGGCTGCGTACGGGCCACGGTGGTCGACGCCCTGCAGTACGGCTACCCGACGCTGGTGCCGCGGGAGTGCGTGGGCGACCGGGCCGAGGGGCCGCACGAGGCGGCGCTGTTCGACATCCAGGCCAAGTACGGGGACGTGATCGCCCTCGACGACGCGCTCGCGGCGCTCAAGGGCCGCTGAAGCGGTACTCCGCCAACGGTTCCCACGGCCCGCCGAGGTAGCGCCAGAGGGCGAGACCGGTGGCCGTGACCGTCTCCGGGACGAAGGCCGCGGAGAGCTCGGCGTGCAGGGCCCGGGCCCGTTCCGGGGTGACCTTGTTCTGGACGGTCACGTGCAGCTCGCGCTTGCCGCGGTCCTGCGCGGTGAGGTCGCGGTCCCGGGCGAGATCGGCCCGCAGGGCGAGGAGCTCGGGCGCCTCGAGGCGGTAGGCGACGCCGCGGCCGAGCAGGCGGAGCCCGGTGACGCGCACGGGGATCGGTGGTCGGCGGGCCGCAGCGGCGAGGGCCTGCCGGAGGGGGCGGGCGGGCGGCCCGGGCGTCGCGGCGGTGGCCGGGGCGGTCGTCGGAGCCGGCCCCGGGCCGGGCGTCTCGGCGGTGGTCGGGGTGGGCGTGGCGGCGGCCGTCCGGGCGGCGGCGCACGGCTCGTCGGGGAGGGCGTGGAAGAGCGTGAGGTGCGCGGCCAGGAAGTTCCGGTCCGACGGGAAGTGCCTGCGCCGCAACGCGTCGAAGCGCTCCTGGGTGGGTGCGTCCAGGGTGGCGGTGACGATCAGCGGCACGGGACCACCCTCCCCCACCGCGGACGGGCCCGCGAGGTGGGTAACGCTGCGCCGCGCCGGGCGAGCAACCCATGATCCCCCGCGCTCCCCCGCATCGGAGATTCCCGACATGCCCCTGCCGGACGGCTTCCTCGACGGCCGCCACGTGGTCACCGTGACCCGCGAGGAACACCATCGCGCGGTCCTCGCCCGCCATCCGCTCGGCCGCGCGACCGCCGAGCTCGGGTTCACGGTGGTCTCCGACGGCCGGTACCGCGGGGCACGGGCGATCGAGGTGCGGCTGGGCGGGGCGCGGGTCGGCGAGCTGACCTTCCGCATGTCGGAGCGGTACGCGGGGCTGGTCGAGGCGGTCCTCGCCGAGGGCGGCACACCCCGCTGCGCGGCGACGATCTCGGACGGCGAGCGGGGCCGTCAGGTGGAGCTCCTCCTGCCCGCCCCCGACCGGATCCCGGACGCGGAGCGCACTGCGGCACCGGCACCCGCGGTCGCGGAGCCGGGAACCGGGGCCGGGGCCGGGGCCGGGGCCGGGGCCGGGGCCGGGGCCGGGGCGAGAATCGTCGAGCGGATCGGACGGCGCGCGGCGCCGGCCCGGGTGGGCGGGCACGGCGGGGACCCGTTCCCGGGCGTCGAGCCCGCCACGGTGCCCTTCCCGCGGGTGGGCGGGCCGGCCCCGGCACCGATGATCCCGATCCAGCGCCGCGGCAGCGAGCCCGGTGCACACCGGGGTGGGGCCGTGATCATTCCCGAGCCGCGCACCTCGCCGGACGCGGTTGCGCCGCCTGCCGGAACCGCGGTGCTGCCGCGCCCGGCTCTCCCGCAGCCCGGCTCCGCAGGAGCGCGGGCGGAGGGCGCCGCGATGGTCGCGCTGCCCGGACGCGCCGTGGCGTCGCGGCGGTCCCGGCGGCCGTGGGTCGTCGCGGGCGGGGTCGCGTTGCTGGTCGCGGGGATCGTCGGCGTCGCGAACCGGGGTGGGCCGGGGTCGACCGCGACCTCGCTCGCCGGGGCGACCACGAGCCGGCCCGGCACGAGCGCCACGGCGGCGAGCCCGACCACCACCCCCGCCGGCACCGGACCGGCGAGCCCGGCGGCCCAGCCCGGTGGCGCGGCGGTCTCGGGTGGCGCGGCGGTCTCGGGTGGCGCGGCGGTCTCGGGTGGCGCGGGGTCGGCCGCCGGTGGGAGCACGACGGCCGGCGGCGCGCCCCGGAGTACCGCGGTGGGCGCGGCTGGCTCCACCGGCCGCGCCGCGGCGGCCGCTCCCGCGCCGGCCCTGGCCGCACCCACCACCACGGCCCGCTCGGCCGCCGGATGCCATCCGAGCTACTCGCCGTGCGTCCCGGTCGCCGCGGACCTGAACTGCAAGCAGATCGGGCACAAGGTCAAGGTCGTCGGGCCGGACGCGTACGGCCTCGACGGCGACGGCAACGGCGTGGGCTGCGAGAGCTACCCCTGACCTCCACCTCGGGGTGGACAACCCATGACCCAACTCCGGGTTGACGATCCGCGGCGCCCGCCTTCGTAGCGTCGTGTCCCGTAGCCGGCACCCGCCGGCAGGGACGGGGGACGATCATGACGACGACCACCACCACGACCACGGGGGCGGCCCGGACCGGCGCACCACCGGTCGACGAGGGCCCCGGCCCGCGGGGGTTCCTGCTCCAGCCCGACATCCTGCTGGGCGTCCTCGCGCCACTGGCGACCTACGTCGTCCTCACGAACGTCGTCGCCACCTCCGATCTGGCGGCGCTGGCCTGGGGCGCGGTGTTCCCGTTCGCCGGCATGGTGATCGGCATCGTCCGGGCCCGCCGGGTCGACGCGATCACCGCGATCTCGCTGTTCTCGCTCACCGCGGGGCTCGTGGGATCGCTTTTCCTGCACGACGCCGCGTTCCTGCTGCTCAAGGACTCCCTGGTGACCGGGTCGATCGGCGCCGGCTTCCTGCTGTCGCTCCTGGCGGGCCGCCCGCTGATCCACACGATCGCGAAGGCCCGGATGCCACAGCGCGTCCCGGTGCTGGAGCAGCTGTGGGAGCAGCGGCCCGAGTTCCGCGCTGCGATGCGCGCGATGACCGTCGTGTGGGGGTGTGCCCTGATCCTGGAGGCGGGGCTGCGCATTCCCCTGGTGCTCCTGCTGCCGACCGGTGTCATGGTGTGGGTGTCGCCGCTGCTGATGGTGGCGGTGATCGGCCCGACCGTCGCCTGGACGGTCCGGCGCCGGCGCGCGATCCGGACCGCGAACGAGGGAGACCGCTGATGAGCGCCCCGCAGCTGCCCTTCGCCCGCGCCGGGATCCTCGAGGTCGCCCCGCTCTACGCGGAGCTGCGCGAGCGGGCCCCGGTGACCGCGGTACGCACCTCGACCGGGGACCCGGCCTGGCTCGTGACCGGGTACGCGCAGTGCCGCGCCCTGTTCTCCGACACCCGGCTCGGCCGCTCGCACCCCGATCCCGAGCACGCGTCCCGCATCTCCGGGTCCGCGCTGCTCGGGGGCCCGATGGGCGATCCGGAGACCGAGGCCGCCGGGCACGCCCGGATGCGGAAGATGCTCGCCCCCGCCTTCTCCGCCAAGCGGATGAACCTGCTGCGGGAGCACGTCGCCGCGCTGGTCACCGAGGCCCTCGACGCGATGGAGGCGCACGGCTCGCCCGCCGACCTGCACGAGCTGGTCGCCCTGCCGATCCCGGTGCTGGTGATCTGCGAGCTGCTCGGCGTGCCGTACGCCGACCGGGACGAGTTCCGGGCCTGGTCGGAGGGCGCCTCGCGGCTCGACGACCGGGAGGCCGCGCAGGAGTCGCTGTACGCGCTGGTCCGCTACATCCGCGGGCTGATGGAGCGCAAGCGCGACGAGCCCGGCGAGGACGTCCTCACCGATCTCGCGGCGCTGGGCGCGGAGTACGACGTCCACACCGCCGGCCTGGGCGCGGCGCTGCTGTTCGCCGGGCACGAGACGACGGTGACCCGCATCGACGTCGGGACGGTCCTGCTGCTCGACCGGCCCGAGCGCTATGCCGCACTCGTCGACGATCCCGGGTCGGTGCCCGCGGCCGTCGAGGAGATCCTGCGGCTGGCGGCCCCCGGCGGTGGCGGGCTGCCCCGCTACGCCAACGCGGACATCGAGATCGCGGGGGTGCACATCCGGCGCGGCGACGCCGTGATCCTCACCCCGACGGCCGCGAACCGGGACCCGGGCGTGTTCCCGGATCCCGAGCGCTTCGACCCGGGCCGGACCGAGAGGGGCCACCTGGCCTTCGGGTACGGCGGGCACTACTGCATCGGCGCCTCGCTCGCCCGCGTCGAGCTGCAGTCCGTGTTCACCGCCCTGCCCGTGCGCTTCCCGACCCTCGCGCTCGACGTACCCGCCGACCGCCTGGAGCTGCGCGCGGACGTGCTGACGGGCGGCCTGACCGCACTCCCGGTGCGCTGGGGTCCTGATGATCAACCCTCGCGGTGATCATCAGGACCCCAGCGCGAATTTTCCATGATCGGAAAGCACTGACGTCCTGGTGATCACCACGGAGGCGGGCGGGGGGACTGGGCGGGGGGGCTCGGGGGGCGGGGTCAGGTGTAGAGGGTGGGGTCGAGAGCCGCTAGGCGGGTGGGGTCGGCGAGGATGTCGATCTCGGTGATCCGCCCGTCCCGCACGGTGAAGGCCAGCAGGGCGACCGGGCGCCCGTCGACCACGCCCAGGCTGCCGGGGGCCCCGTTGACCAGCACCGGGTACCGCACCTGGCCCTCGGCGCGGTAGGCCGCCGCCTGGCCCGCGACCGCCTCGGCGCCGCGCGTCTCGTGGATCCCGTCGCCGGCGTCCACCCGCAGCAGCGCGTCCGGGTCGAGGACCTCGACGAGCCGGCGGATGTCCCCGCCCCGGGCCGCGGTCAGGAAGGCCTCCGCCACCTCGCGGCGGGTGGCGGGCGAGTCCGGGCCGGGCTCGGCGCCCTGCACCCGGCGCCGCGCCCGGCTCGCGAGCTGGCGGGTGGCGGCGGGCGAGCGCTCCACCAGCGGCGCGATCTCGTCGAAGGGCATCGCGAACATGTCGTGGAGCACGAAGGCGAGCCGCTCGTCCGGGCTCAGCGTCTCCAGCACGACGAGCAGCGCCAGGCCCACGGAGTCGGCGAGCTCCGCGCGGGGCTCGGGATCATCGGCACGGCGGACGACCGGCTCGGGCAGCTGCTCGGGCAGCTCCTGCTCCCGGCGGGTCCGCCGGGACCGCAGCTGGTTCAGCGCGATCCGGCCGACGACCGTCGTCAGCCAGGCCCGCAGGTTGTCGACGTCGGCGGTGTCCGTGCGCTGCAACCGGAGCCAGGCCTCCTGCACGGCGTCCTCGGCCTCGCTCACCGAGCCGAGCACCCGGTACGCCACCCCTCGCAGGTGTGCGCGGTTCGCCTCGAAACCCTCGACCAGATCCACCTGTCACATCCTTCCGCTGCCGCGTGTCTCCCCCCATGACCCACCGGAAGCACCCACTGTGACAGGAGATCCACCATGGACCCCCGGATGAAGAACCCCGCCCTCGCCGTCCCCGGCGCGCTCGACGCCCTGCTCGCCCTCGCCGGCGCCGTCGCGGCCACCGGCATCTCCCGCACCACCCTGGAGCTGGTGAACCTGCGGGCCAGCCAGATCAACGGCTGCGGCGTGTGCCTGCACATGCACGCCCGCGACCTGCGGAAGGCGGGCGAGAGCGACGAGCGCATCGACACCGTGGCGGGCTGGCGGGACTCGCCGTGGTTCACCGACGAGGAGCGGGCCGCCCTGGCGCTGACCGAGGAGCTGACCCGTGCCGCGGACCGCGGGAACCCCGTGTCCGACGAGGTCTTCGAGGAAGCCGCCGCGCACTACGACGAGCAGCAGCTCGGCGCGTTGTTCCTCGGGATCGCGCAGATCAACGTGTGGAACCGGCTCAACGCCGGGACCCACCAGGTCGCGGGCGCGTTCTAGCGGAAGCGGGCCGCCGCGGCCGCGCCTTCGGGTCCTCGGCCGGGCCGGCCGAGGACCGCCCGGATCACCGGGGCCGGGCGGTCGAGCACATCACTCGGCGCCGACCGCCCGGGGCTCGGCCGCCTCGCCCACGAGCGGGACGGGCACGCTGGTCAGGGTGACCACCGTGCCGTCCGGCTCGCGGCGGATGGTGACCTTCTCCATGCACGCCTTCATCGTCGTCAACCCGAAGCCGCCGTCGTGGCTGTCGGGGCGGGGTTCGGGGCGCCAGGCGCCCCAGTCGCGCACCCGCACCGCCACCCGCCGCTCGCCCGGTCCGAGGACCAGCCGCGCCACCACGTCCACGTCACCGGGGGCGCCGCCGCGGTAGGCGTGCTTGACCGCGTTGGTGCACGCCTCGCTCACCGCGAGGATCACGTCCACGCGCTCGTCCTCCGGCCACTGCAGCGCCTGCAGCCAACGGTCCAGGCCGCTGCGGAAGAACGCGAGCTGCACCGGGTCCGCTCCGAACCGGATGGTGTAGAAGCCCGTTTCCACCGTCACCCCCAGAGCATGGCCGCCCGCGGCGGGCTCCGCGACCGCTGGCCGGGTCACCGCAGGTGACCGCCGAGGTGATCATTCCGGTGCGACCTGGAAGACTCCGCGGGCAACCGCGTGGGTGAGGAGTTCCCGGTGCTCGCGATCGTCGTCATCACGCTCATCCTGCTCGCCTGGGCGCTGGTGTCCGGCCGGCTGGCGCGGCTGAGCGTGACGATGCCGCTGGTGATGCTCGCGGCCGGGATCGTCCTGACGGCCGGGGCGAGCCCCGTGTTCATCTTCGACATCGAGTTCGAGTCGGCGGAGCACATCGTCGAGGCGATCCTCGCGATCCTGCTCTTCGTCGACGCCACCGAGGTGCCGGGCGGGGTCTTCGGCCGGGAGCGCCCGCTGGTCCTGCGGCTGCTGCTGATCGCGCTGCCGCTG
The DNA here is from genome assembly GCF_039531635.1 of Pseudonocardia ailaonensis. NCBI lineage: Bacteria > Bacillati > Actinomycetota > Actinomycetes > Pseudonocardiales > Pseudonocardiaceae > Pseudonocardia > Pseudonocardia ailaonensis. The sequence goes on from NZ_BAAAQK010000025.1 coordinate 174,503, forward strand.
TCGCTGGTACTGGCCTGGGTGTTCGGGCTGGCGCTGTTCGGCGGGGCCGGGCTGTGGCTGCTCGCGGTGCTCGCCACGGTCGTCATGCCCGTGGATCTCGCGCCCGCGGTCGCGTTCGTGCGCAGCAGGCGGGTGCCGGAGCGGCTGCGGAACCTGGTCAACGTCGAGAGCGGGCTCAACGACGGCATCGTCGCCCCGATCTTCCTGATCGCCCTGGCCGGGGCCACGGCGGCGGGCGGGGAGTCCCTGCGCGACGCCGCGGTCGACGCCGTCCCGTCGCTGCTGGTGGCCGTCGTGGTGGGGGCCGTGGTCGGCCTCGTCGCGCGGTGGCTGCTCGGCAAGGCGGTCGACGCCGGCTGGGCCGGCGCCTCGGCGCTGCGGATCGGGGTGCTGGCGCTGCCCCTGCTCGCCTACGCCGGCGCGGTGGCCGCCCACGGCAACGGGTTCGTGGCCGCCTTCGTTGCCGGGGTGTTCTTCGAGCCCGCGGCCCGCAAGCTGCCGAAGGGCACGCTGCACCTGGCCGAGGACGTCGGCGAGCTGCTGTCGCTGGCGCTGTGGTTCATCTTCGGTGCGCTGGTGAACCAGACGCTGGCTCGCGGCGCGATCACCTGGCAGGTCGTGGTCTACGCGGTGCTCACGCTGACGGTGGCCCGGGTACTGCCGGTGGTGCTCGCCCTGCACCGCACGGACATCGCGCTGCGGGACCGGTTCGTCGTGGGCTGGGTGGGGCCCCGCGGGATCGCCACCCTGGTCTTCGGCCTGCTCGCACTCGTCGAGCTGCACGGGCCGGAGGCCGATCTCGCCCTGGCCGTGACCGTGGTGACGGTGGTGCTGAGCATCGTGGTGCACGGGTTGTCGACCGGGTGGGTGATCAGGCGCTACCCCGCCCCGGTCGACGACCCGCCGGCCTAGGCCGGCACGGGCTCCCGCCGCAGCGCCGGTGAGGTCAGCGCCGCGACGCCGATCAGCGTCCACAGTGCCTCCCAGACGAGAACGGCCACGAGCCCGGCCGGGGCTGGCGGCCCGCCCGACACGATGAGCAGCGGCGTCATCACGACGAAGACGACGATCCCGAGCGCGAGGACGACGAACCGGCGCCAGCCGCTCCACACGCCCGCGCGGATCACCGCGACGCCGACCAGGATCAGGCCGATCCCGACCAGGTTCGGCGCGATCGAGAACAGCAGGTCGCTCGGCCCGGGCGCGGCGTTCGTGAGCACCTCCGCCACCGCCATGCCGACGAGCCCCAGCCCGGCGAGCCCGGCGCCGATGCGCGCGAGCACCCCACGGCCCGCTGCACCGCTGCCGACCACGCCGAGGAGCACGGCCAGCTCGGCGAGGTGGATCAGGCCACGGGCCGCGTACGCCCAGCCCGGATCCTGCATCCCGACCAGAAGCGCCACGACGTAGACGGTGGCGAGGCCGGTGAGGGCCGTACCGACTCGGGTGATCATCGCACCGCTCCCGCGGTGAGGTCCTCGAACGCCGTGACCTCGGTGGTCGCCCCGGCCGGCACCGCGGCCCGCTCGAACGCCGGGAAGAGGCGCTCGGCGGCGAACCGGTCGGCGTCGGCGCGGGACTCCCACTCGTCGACGGTCACCAGGACGCCGTCGATGATCCCGACCCGGCTGCTCACGTGCCCCGCGAGCGGCTCCGGGCCGAGTTCCCGCTGAACCCGCTCGTACTGCTCCAGCCCGACGCCGGGGCTGCGGGTGATCTGGACGTAGGTCATGGTGTCCCCCTCGTTCATGGCTCTGACGAGGGCAAACGTTAGGGACGGCGACCGCGCGCGACGACGGGCGAACTACTCATCTCCCCTACTCATCACCCAGACCGCGACCTGGCTGCGCTTGCTCATGCCGAGCTTCGTCAGGATGTGCTGGACGTGGTTGCCGACGGTCCGCTCGGACAGCACCAGCCGCGCGGCGATCTCGCGGTTGGTGAGGCCCTGGGCGACCAGCCCGGCGACCTCGCGCTCCCGGGCGGTCAGGGGACCGGCGTCGCGGCCGAGCAGGGTGTCGATCGTGTTGTCGATCCGGCGGAGCCACGGCGTCATGCCGAGGCGCTCCGCGGCCGGGCGGGCACGGACGAGCAGGAGCCGCGCCTCGTCGGGACGCTGCTGGCGCTGCCGGACGTCGGCCAGCTCCACCGCCGCCTCGACGGCGAACCCGGCGGCCCCGATCCGCTCGCAGGTCGCCAGCGCGGCGGCCAGGTGCTCCGCCGCCGCGTCGAGATCGTCGAACGCGGCGCAGCGGCCCAGCACCAGGTCCACCGGGCCGAGATACGAGGCGGCCCCGGCCCCACCCACGACGTGCCCGCGCGCCTGGTCGACGAGGGCCGTGCGGAACCAGGCGGCGTCCTCGCGCAGGCCGAGCAGCACCGCGATCGAGGCGCCCACGGCGTACGCGAGCACCGTGAAGTACGGCGGGACGTCCCACTCCCTCGGTGGGCCGGTGAGCCGGTAGAGGTGCCCGGCCTCCTCGGGCATCCCGCTCTCCGCGAGCGCGACGGCGGGGCCGAGGCGGGCGAAGAGCGCGGCCCGGACCTCGCCGCCGTCGAGGTCCGGGGTGGGCTCGGGTGGCGCATGACCGAGATGGTGTCCGACGGCACCCAGCAGGGAGAGCCGGGCCCCGACGGCCGCGGTGTGCCCCAGGCCCGCGACCAGCCGGTACGCCTCGTCGGCGAGGGCGAGCGCGGTCGCGAGCTCCCCCCGGGCCTGCGCGAGGGCGGCCCGGCAGACCAGGAGGTGCCAGGCGGCGAGCGGGCTGCGCTGCTGCTCGACGCACCACCGCAGCCGGGTCAGCTCCGCCTCGATCCCGGTGAGATCACCCCGCTCCCACAGCACGTCGACCATCCACAGGCGACCCCACATCTCCACGTCGGGCCGGTGGGAGCGCTCACCCAGCGCGGTCATCCGGGCGGCGAGATCGGTGCGCTCCGCGGTGTGCTCGGGGCCGCTGCAGGTGAGCTGGCGGGCGCGCAGGGCCGCGACCAGGGCGTCCTCGTCCCCCTCGGTCTGCGCGAGGGCCAGGGCCTCCGCGGCGGGGTCGGCGGAGGCGGCCACGTCGCCGTCGTAGAACAGGGTCTCGGCGAGGCGGGCGAGGAGCCGGGCGCGCAGGATCCGGTCGGCGCCGCCCGACGGTCCGCCGGCCTCCGGCCCTCCGGGTAGGGCGGTGCCGCGCAGGGTCGGGTCGGGCAGGGTCGGGTCCGGCAGGGTCGGGTCCGGCAGGGTCGGGTCCGGCAGGGTCGGGTCCGGCAGGGTCGGGTCCGGCAGGGTGGCGAGTGCGCGGCGGCACCAGCCCGCCACGGTGCGGTCCCAGGCCCGGTCGCCGACGGCGTCGAGGGTCAGGGCGGCGCGGGCCACCGCGTCCTCGTCCGCCGCCACTGCCTCCCGGCACGCCTCGAGCGCCTGCGGGAACCGGCCGGTGGCGGCCTCCGCGGCGGCGAGCGCGAGCAGGAGATCGGCCCGTTCCGCAGCCGGTAGAGCGGGCCCGCCGCAGGTCAGGGCGGAGGTGTAGAGCCGGGCCGCCTCCTCGTGGGCGAACACGCGGGAGGCGTCCTCGGCGGCCCGCCGCGCCCAGGCGACCGCCTGTTCCCGATCCCCGACGACGGCAACCGCGGCCCGGTGCCGCGCGATGTCCGCGGACACCCGGGAGAGCCCGTCCCGGTGCAGGTCCTCCAGTGCCTCGGCGGCCCGCAGGTGCAGGACGACGGCCTCCTGCAGCGGCGTCTGCGCCTCCAGGACAGTCCGGACCAGGCCGTGGGCGAAGCGGAAGCGGCCCCCGCCGGCGTCCGTGAGCAGGCCGGCGGCGAGGGCGTCGGTCACCGCGGGCAGGCAGGTGACGGTGGGCTCGTCGAGCAGCCGGGCGGCGACGGTCAGCTCGAAGTCCTCGGCGAGCAGCGAGGCCGCGCGCAGCAGGCGCTGGGCCGCGGGGCCGAGCCGGCGCACCCGCGCGGTGATGACCTCCCCGACGCTCCCCCAGGCCGACCCGGGACCGAGCCGGGCGAGCTCGCGCAGGAACAGCGGGTTCCCGCCGCCCGCGGCGACCGCCCGTCCCACCTGGTCCGCGGCGAGGCCGGCGGCCTGCAGCAGCTCCCCGGCGGCCTCCTCGGCGAGCCCGCCGAGCACGATCCGCTCCACGTCCGGGCCCGCGAGCAGGTCCGGCCCGACCCGGTCCCATCCCGCCGTCGACTCGCCGGTGCGCCGGGTCGCGCAGCACACCAGGCCGCGGGAGCCGCCGTCGCGCAGCAGGAGCCGCAGCGCGAGCAGCGAGGCCTCGTCCGCCCACTGGATGTCGTCGACCACCAGGAGGCAGCCCGCGTCGGCCGCGAGCACGTCCCGGATCGCGGCGAAGAAGGCGAAGCGCTCGTCCGGCAGGACCTCGGGGGTCAGCTGGCGCCAGAGCCAGAAGGGCGGCCCGCCCTCCTCGGCGCCCTGGGCCCACCGGACCCGCGCCGCGAGCCCCTCGGCCAGCTCGGCGACGAGGCTGGTCTTGCCGATCCCGGCCTCGCCCTCGACCACCACCAGCCGGGGACCACCGACACGGGCGGGATCGACCAGCGCCCGCAGCGCGGCCGACTCGGCCCCACGCCCGAACAGCGCCCCCGACACCGCCGCAGCCTAGCGCCGCCCCACCAGCCGCATTATGGAGCCACAACGGCGTCCAGGGCCCCCTCAGAAGGCGTTATGGCTCCATAACGCGAATTCTGGGGGCTGAGGGTGACGTCATGGCTCCATAACGCGGCTCGGGAGGTGGGAGGAGCTCGCCACCCGGGCGCGGGTGTGGGTGCACTCGGAGAGGAAGGACGCCACCGCGCGAGCCTCCTCGGCCACCTCGGTGCGCTCGGCGCGGGTGAAGCGGCGGAGCGGGGTGACCTCGACGGCGCCGTCGCGATCCGTCCACAGTGCAGCGACCCGGCCGTCGACCAGGACGGCACGTTCGCCGGCCACGGAGAGGCCGCGGTGGGCGTCGTCGACGATCCGGGTGCGGTCGTCGTAGCCGAGGATCGCGTTGTCGAAGGCGGGCAGGAAGCGGACCGGGGCGGGGGTGTCGGGGTCCGGGCGCGGGGCGTCCGGGAGGTCGAGCAGCTCGCGGCCGCGCTCGTCGCGGAACGACACCAGCTCCTCGCGGACGGCGGCCACCGCGGCGGGCAGCCCGGCGAGCCCGCACCAGGCCCGCAGGTCCGCGCTCGCGGCCGGACCGTAGGCCGCGAGGTACCGCCGGACCAGCGCCTTCCCGACCGGGTCGCCGTCGGTCTCCGGATCGGGATCGCGGCCGAGCCAGGCGTCGTAGGGCAGGTGGCGGGCCCCGGCCGTCTCCCGCCAGAGGCCGCGGGGCGGCAGCTGCACGGTCGGGACGAGGGCGGCGACGACCGCCTCCCCCAGCACCCGCGGACCGGCCTCCGGCCAGCGCTCCGCGAGCGCGCGCCCGACCTCGCCCATGGTGAGCGGGCCGCCGGCGAACAGGGCGCGACCGGCCTCGGCGAGCTCGTCGAGATCGACGCCGGCCAGCTCCGCGCGGTACACCCCGAGCAGCCGCTGGCGCAGCAGGGCGGCGTGCCGGGTGCGCCAGGCGAGGGCGTCGGCCGCCGTCACCAGGTGGATCGTCCGTCGCATGAGGACGGTGCGGACGACCTCGCGATCGGTGAGCAGCCGCGAGAGCTCGTGCGGGTCGAAGTCCCGCAGCCGCGACCAGATGCCCACGAACGGCTCCTGCGGCTCCTGGGCCTGCACTCCACCGAGGTGCACGACGGCGTCGAGCACCGGCACGTCCACCCGTTCCAGCAGGAACTGGCGGGCGAGCGAGGCTCGGTTCAGGGCGCGCCGGGTGAGCATGCTGCCCACCCTGCCCGACCCTGCGGTCACTTTCCGGCCGCTATCGGCCGATCTCCCGGGTGACACCGAGCGCGGCGAGCTTGTCCGGGTTGCGGACCGCGTAGAGGTGCGTGATCAGGCCGTCCGTGATCTCGATCAGGAAGATCCCCTCCAGCTCGTCCCCGTTGCGGACGACGACCGACGGCGCGCCGTTGGCCGTGACCAGCTCGAACCGCGCGGCGGGCATGTCCGCCGCGAAGCGGAACATCCCGAGCAGGACCTTGACCACGCGCTCCGCGCCCACGACAGGCCGCCGCGCCGCGCTCCGCTTCCCGCCGCCGTCGGCCGTCCAGGTGACGGTCGGGGCGAGGACGGCCAGCAGCCCGTCGACGTCGCCGGTGGCCGAGGCCTCCATGAACCGGCGGGTGACCTCGGCGGTCTCGGCGACCGGCGCGTAGCGCTTCCGGCGGGCGTGGACGTGCTCGCGGGCGCGGTGGGCCACCTGCCGGACGGTAGCGACGGGCCGCCCGACGGCGCCGGCGATCTCGTCGTAGCCGAAGCCGAAGACCTCGCGCAGCACGAACACCGCGCGCTCGTCCGGGCTCAGCGTCTCCAGCACCACGAGCATCGCCATCGACACGGACTCGGCGAGCACGGTGTCCGAGGACGCGTCCCGCTCGTCGAGGAGCAGCGGCTCGGGCAGCCACGGGCCGACGTACTCCTCGCGGCGCCGCGACGTGGCCCGCAGCGCGTTCAGCGCCTGCCGGGTCACCACCTGGGCGAGGTAGGACTTGTTGTCCCGCACCGTGTCCAGGTCGACCTCGGCCCAGCGCAGGTAGGCGTCCTGGAGGACGTCGTCGGCCTCCGTGGCCGAGCCGAGGATCTCGTAGGCGATCGTGAACAGCAGCGGCCGCAGCGGGGTGAACCGGTCGGCGTGATCGTCCGGGTGCTCGCTCACGGGACCATCGTGGCAGGCCGGTCCACCTTCGCCCCGCCCTTGAGCCACGGCGTGGCGCCCGGCTTGCGGGCCTCCCGCTTCAGCCCGAACACGGTGCCCTTGCACACGAACTCCTTGATCGCCGCCGCCGCCCTGCCCGTGACGATCACGTCCCGCGGGCTGTCGTCCTTGCGCGCGACCTGGATCACGGCGGCGCCGCGGCCGAGGCTCACGCACGACCCGACGAACGCCTGGTCCAGCGCGGCGGGCTCGGTGCCGGCGATCCGGCTGACGACGGTGTTCGCGGCCTGCATGGCGAGCGGGCCCGCGGCCTGGCAGCTCATCCGCAGCGGTGTGCCCGACGGCGCCGCGGCGTCCCCGGCGGCGACGATCCGGTCGTCGTCGACGCTGGTGAGCGTCTCGTCGGTGAGCAGGCGGCCCGCGGCGTCGGTGCGCAGGCCGCTGCGGGCGGCGAGGTCCGGGATGCCGAAGCCCGCGGTCCAGATCGTGACGGCGCTGGGGCGCTCGCCCCCGTCGAGGACCACGGCGTCCGGGGTCACCGCGCGGACCTTCTCGTCGAGCACCGTGACGCCGAGGCGGGCCAGGGTGCGGGCGATCGCCCGGCGGCCGCGCTCCGAGAGGCTCGGGGCGAGGGTCCCGCCCGTCACCAGCGCGACGGTGCGGCCCTGCTCGGCGAGCTCCGACGCCATCTCGATGCCGGTCAGGCCGCCACCGACCACGGTGACCGGGGCGTCGGCGGGCAGCGCGTCGAGGGCGGCGCGCAGCCGGCCCGCGTGCTCGAGCTCGGCCACCGAGTAGGCGTGCTCCGGGGCGCGGCCGGTGCTGCCCACGGCGTAGACGAGGTAGTCGTAGTCGAGGGTGTCGCCGCTGGTCAGGTGCACGCGGCGGGCCCCGGCGTCGATGCGCTCGGCCCCGGCGACGACCAGGCGGACACCCTCGCCCAGCAGCCCGGCGAACTCCCGGGTGGCCGCGCCGGTCCCGGCGACCAGCTGGTGCAGCCGGATCCGCTCGACGAACTCGGGGCGCGGGTTCACCAGCGTGACCTCCGCGTGCGGGGCGAGGCGGTCGGCGGCGGTGACGCCTGCGTAGCCGCCACCGAGGACAACGATTCGTGTGGTCATGCCCTCGGGACACCGCGGCGCACGATGGCGTGACATCGCGTGACGCAGGTCACTTCGGTAACGCATTCTCTCGATCGACGAACCTTCCGGAAGATCGTCGTCCTTTGAGGAGCCGCCTGGTGTCCGGTCTGTCGCGCCGTGGCTTCCTGGCGTCCGTCTCCGCGCTGGCCGCCGCCTGGCAGCTGAGCCCCGCGGCCCTCGGCACCGCACTCGCCCAGCCCCTCGCGCCGGGCCAGGCGCTGTCGACCCTGCAGCGCACGATCCTGCAGGGCCCGGTCGCGCAGGGCAGCTACCGCACGCTGGTCACCGGCCCGGGCGAGCCGTACATCCCGCGCCTCGACGTGCTCGGCCGCACCGCGAACCCGGACCGCGCCCGCTCCCGGCGCTCGCTGCTCTACCTGGGCCACCTGTCGGACATGCACGTGATCGACTCGCAGTCGCCGGGCCGGATCGAGCCGATGATCGTGCAGGACCACTCGGCGTGGGCCTCGGCGTTCCACCCCCAGGACCCGATGACGGTCCACGTCCTCGCCGCGATGGTGAAGGCGCTGTCCGACCTGCGCACCAGCCCGCTGACCGGCGCCCCGATGGCGGCCGCGATGGTCACGGGCGACAGCGCGGACATGCACTCCGACCTGGAGCTGCGCTGGTACATCGACACCCTCGACGGCGTGCCGGTCACCCCGAACAGCGGGCTGGCGGACGTCTACGAGGGGATCCAGTCCTGGGCGGACGCCACCTGGGCCTACCGCCCCGAGGATCCGGCCGGCGGCGACTTCGGCGACTACGGGTTCCCGCGCATGCCGGGCCTGCTGGAACGGGCGATCCGCGGCCCCGTGGAGTCGCCCGGCCTGCCCGCGCCCTGGTACGCGGTCTACGGCAACCACGACACGCTGCTGCTCGGCACGTTCGGGATCTCCTCCCAGTTCCGCACGATGGCGGTGGGCGACCGCAAGGCCCTGGCCTGGCAGGCGCTCGCCGGGGACGTCCTCGGCGGCTACGCGGCCACCGCGAGCCCGATCCAACGGCTGGTCGACGCCCTGGACCAGCGGTTCGGCCTCTCGCCCGGCTACCGCACGGTCACCCCGGACGCCCGCCGGCGGATCTTCGAGCAGCGCGAGTTCATGGCCGCGCACTTCGTCACGCCGATCAATCCCGGGCCCGTGGGGCACGGGTTCACCCAGGCCAACCTGGACTCCGGCGAGACGTGGTGGCAGGCGGACCTGACGCCGCAGGTGCGGGTGTTCGGCCTGGACACCTGCAACCAGGTGGCCGGCCCGGACGGCGCGGTGCCGGACGAGCAGTTCCGGTGGCTGCGCACCCAGCTGGAGCAGTCGAGGGACAAGCTCTGCCTGGTCCTGAGCCACCACAACAGCCTGACGCTGGAGAACCAGGCGCTGCGGCCCGGCGCGACCACCGTCCTGCACGGTGCCGAGGAGTTCGTCGACCTGCTGCTCGACTTCCCGAACGTCGTGGCCTGGCTCAACGGGCACACGCACCTCAACCAGATCCTCGCCCACTCCCGTGGGAAGGCGGGATTCTGGGAGATCACCACGGCCTCCTGCATCGACTTCCCGCAGCAGCAGCAGGTCGTGGAGCTGGTGGACAACCGGGACGGCACGATGTCGATCTTCACGACGGTCGTCGACCACGCCTCGCCGATCGCCGCGAGCACGGGGACCTCCTACACCGACCTGGCCGGGACGAGCCGCGAGCTGGCCGCCAACGACTGGATCGAGAACCCCTTCATGCGCCGGGGCTCGCCGCTGGACCGCAACACCGAGCTGCTGCTCCCGGCGCCCTTCGATCTCTCGACGATCAGCGATGCGGCCCTCGAGGCCCAGCAGAACGCCGCCCGGGCGCGGGTGCTGGCCCGATGAGCGAGCACGCAACCCGCCACCCTGTGCGCGTGCAACGCGCACGGAGGGCGTTGGTGCTGGTGGCCGGCCTGATGCTGCTGGCGGGGTGCTCGCAGGCCGCGGCGATCGCGCCGGTGAGCGGTGGGCGGGAGGCGCTCGTCCGGTTCGCGGGGAACGACGTCCTGGTGGCACAGCAGGTGGCGGTGCTCGAGGCGCCGGTGTGCGCGCAGGCGGGCGAGGTCGTGACCTGCAGCGGGAGCACGGTGGACGGGCAGGAGATCAAGGTCGCCGCGCCGGCCGGGGATCCCGCGACCATGACCGTCACCGTGGGGTCCCGGACGCTGTACGACGGGCCGGTCCAGGCCGTCGTCGACAAGGCGGGGCGGCCGTGAAGGGCGGAGTGAGGCGCTTCGCCTCGGTCGCGGGCGTGGTGCTCCTCCACGCCGCGGTCCAGATGCTGCTCGTGATCGGGGACCCCTCGCCCGGCGCGACCCTCTGGTTCGTGCTCGCCGCCATCGCGTCGGTGGTGGCGCTGGTGCTCGCCGTGTGGGCGGTCGCACGCCTGGTGGGCGGGCGGGCAGTGGCCGGTGGAGTGGGGCTCGGCCGGGTGGTCGTGGTCGGCGTCCTCGCCGTGGCGGCCAGCCTGCTCAGCCCGCTCGCGCTGCCCGTGGTCCTCGTCCTGGGCACGCCGTGGTTGGTGGGGGCGCGACCGTCCGGGCGGGCCGTGCTGCTGCTGGTCGGGGGCCTGGTGCTGGCCGCGCTGAGCTGGGTGATCGCGATGGTCCTGGGCTTCTTCGTCGGCGGGCTGGTGGCCGCGTTCCTCACCTGGGTGTGGTTCGGGGCGGTCGCGGCACTGCTCCTGAGAGGCTTCGCGCGCCTACGCTGACCGGCATGAGCGACGCCTCGGCCGAGATCGACACCCTCATCGCCACGCACGACGACTGGCGCGGCGCCCTGCTCGCCGAGTGCCGGCGGATCATCCTGGACGTCGATCCCGGCATCGTCGAGGAGTGGAAGTACATGGGCGCCCCGGTGTGGTCGCTCGGCGGCACCCTGATCGTCGGCAACATCTTCGCGAAGAAGGTCAAGCTCGGGTTCCTGTGGGGCGCCTCCCTCCACGACCCGGAGGGGCTGTTCAACGGCGAGCTGGGCGGCAAGCAGCGGCGCTCGTACGAGTTCGCGGAGGGCGACACGGTGAACGAGGCGGGGCTCGCGGGGCTGGTGCGCGAGGCGATCGCCCACAACCAGGCCAAGAAGAGGTAGCCGTGCAGGTCACGACGGTGTGGCGGTACCCGGTGAAGTCCATGCTCGGGGAGCGGGTCACCGAGACGGAGGTCGACGCGGGCGGCATGCGCCGGGACCGCGGCGTCGCCCTGATCGACGGCGAGACCGGCAGGGTCGCGACCGCGAAGCACCCGCGGCTGTGGCGGGCGCTGCTGCAGTACCGCGCGGCCGTCGACGACGACCACGTCGTGATCACCTCGCCCGCCGGCTGGACGCTCGACGCCCTCGACGCGGGCGCGCGGCTCTCCGAGGAGCTCGGCCGGGTGGTGCGGGTGACCACCGAACGCCCGCCGGGCGCAGAGGTCGAGCGGCCGGATCCCGAGGACGTGCTGGCCGAGGGGGTGGAGGCGACCGTGGCCGCACCGACCCTTCAGATCGCGCAGGGCACCACGGGCGACACGTTCGTCGACTACGCGCCGCTGCACCTGATCACGAGCGCGACGCTCGACGAGATCGGCGTGGAACACGTCCGCTACCGGCCCAACCTCGTGCTGCAGACGCGGCCGGGCACCCCCGCGTTCGTGGAGAACTCGTGGATGGGCCGCGAGCTGCGGATCGGCAGCGTGGTGCTGCGGATCGTGCTGCCGACCCCGCGCTGCTCGGTCCCGACGCTCGAACACGGCGACCTCCCGCGGTCCCCGGACGCCGTCCGCACCCCGATGCGGGCCAACCGGGTCGACGTCCCCGGCTTCGGCGTCCTGCCCTGCGCCGGCTGCTACGCCGAGGTGGTCGAGGGCGGGACGATCCGGGTCGGCGACGCCGCCGAGCTCAGCCCCTGAGCAGGCCCTCCAGCACGGTCCGGACCGGCACCGCGGGGTGGCCGAGGACGGTCTCCAGGGCGGGATCGGTCGCGGCGAACTCGCCCCGGCGGGCGGCCCGGAACATGCCGAGGGTGAAGTCGGCGGCGAAGGGCGGCATGCCGTTCGCCACCGCGGTGGCCTTCCACTCCTCGTCGCCCACCACGATCCGCTCCACCGGCCGGTCGAGGATCTCCGCGGCGAGGGCCGCGACGTCCGCGAGATCGAGGGCGACCGGTGCGGTCAGGGGCGGGGTGATCCCCTCGAACGTCCCCGGCTCCGCGAGGGCGACAGCCGCGATCTCGGCCAGGTCCGCGTGGTCCGTCCAGGACACCGGCCCGTCCTCCGGGGCGACCAGCCGGCCCGTCTCCGCGACACCGCCCAGGTACATCCCCAGCGTGCTGGCGTAGAAGCCGTTGCGCAGCGCCGTGAACGGCACCCCCTGCGCCAGCAGGTGCGCCTCGGTCGCGGCGTGGGTGAGCTGCGGGGCGAACAGGGAGTCGGGCGCGGCGGCCTGGTGGCTCGTGTAGAGGATCCGCGACGCCCCGGCCGCGCGGGCCGCGTCGATGGCCGCGAGGTTGGCCGCGACCGCCCCCTCCCCGCGGATCGCCGCCGACACCACGAGCACCCGCTCGGCCCCCTCGAAGGCGTGGACCAGCGAGGACGGGTCCGTGAAGTCTCCCCGCCGGACCCGGACGCCCCGGGCGGCGAGCCCCGACGCGGCGGCGGGATCGCGCACGCTCACCCCGATCTCCCCCGCGGGCACCCGCTCCAGCAGCCGTTCGACGATCCGGGACCCCAGGCGCCCCGTGGCACCGGTCACGACGAGCATGTTTCCTCCGCTAACACGATCGAGCTATCTCTGATGTTTCCAGTGATACCACGATTCGGATAGCATCGGTTCATGACGGAGGACCCGCGTTCCGCGATCGTCGTCGCCGCCGCGCGGCTGCTCCGCGAGCAGGGCGTGCGCGCGGTGACGACCCGCGCGGTGGCGCAGGAGGCTGGCGTGCAGGCGCCCACGATCTACCGACTCTTCGGCGACAAGGACGGCCTGATCGACGCCGTGGCCGAGCACGTCATGGCGACCTACGTCTCGACCAAGGCCGGCGCCCCCCATGCCGACGACCCGGTGGCGGACCTGCGCGCCGGATGGCGCTCCCACGTGGAGTTCGGACTGGCCAACCGCGAGCTCTACGCGCTGCTCAGCACCCCCGGCCGGCGCAGCCCGGCGACCGCCGCGGGGGTGGCCGTGCTCCGGGCCAAGGTCCGGCGGCTCGCCGAGGCCGGCCTGCTCCGCGTCGACGAGGAGCGGGCCGTCGCGATGATCCACGCGGCCGGCGCCGGTGCCGTGCTGGCGCTCGCGGACGCCCCCGATCCCGGCCTGGCGGACGCGATGTTCGCGGCCGTGTCGGCGGCGGTCCTCGCCGACACCCCGGCGACCCCCGACGACGGGCTCGGCACCCTGCTCGTGACCCTCGCCGCGCTCGTCCCCACCCTGCCCGCGCTCAGCGCCGCGGAGCGGGGCCTCCTGACGGAGTGGATCGCGCGGATCCGCGGATCGGGCGCCTGACCCCGCACCCCCTCCGCAGCCGCCGGAGAACGAGCCCGAAGTCTCCGCAGAAACCGGATTCGCGCTGGTCAGGCACTGTGTAGCGAGCGGCAAGGGCTGTGCACCACAGGACAAGCGGTGCGGGGCCCGGGCGCCGCAGGCTGGGCGGCACCACCACGTGCCGGAGGACCCGCATGACCGCGACGATCGAGAACACGGGCGCGGTGCGCGCCGCCTGCCCGCAGGACTGCCCGGACACCTGCGCCATGCTCGTCACCGTCGAGGACGGGAAGGCGACCGCGGTCCGCGGGGATCCCGACCACCCGTACACCGCGGGCGGGCTGTGCGTGAAGGTGAACAACTACCTCGACCGCGTGTACGACCCGGGCCGGGTCCTGTTCCCGCTGCGCCGCACCGGCCCCAAGGGCAGCGGCCGGTTCGAGCGGATCACCTGGGACGAGGCGGTCGACGAGATCGCCACCCGGTTCCGCGCGATCGCGGACGAGCACGGCCCCGAGGCGATCATGCCCGTGAGCTACCTCGGCACCCAGGGCATCCTGAACGGCCTCAACGTCGGCGACCCGTTCTTCGCGAAGCTCGGCGCCACCGTCGCCGAGCGCACCTACTGCGACTCGGGCTCCTGCACCGCCTACGCCATGACGATCGGCGACACGGCCGGCGTCGACCCGGAGAGCCTGGTCCACTCCAGGTTCATCCTCATCTGGGCCTGCAACGTGATGAGCACGAACCTGCACCTCTGGCCGTACATCACCGAGGCCCGCAAGCGCGGGGCCAAGGTGGTCGTCGTCGACCCGGTCCGCACCCGGACGGCGGCGGCAGCGGACCAGCACATCGCCCTGCGCCCCGGCACGGACGGCGCGCTCGCGCTGGCCATGGCCCATGTGATCATCGCCGAGGGCCTCACCGACCAGGCCTACGTGGACAACTACACGGCCGGCTTCCCCGAGTTCGCGGAGCGGGTGGAGCAGTACACCCCGGAGTGGGCAGAGGGCGAGACCGGCGTGCCGGCCGACGTCATCCGCACCCTGGCCCGGGAGTACGCGGGTGCGCAGCCGTCCGTGATCCGGATCGGGGTCGCGATCGAGCGGCACGCCGGGGGTGGCCAGACCGTCCGGGCCCTGTCCTGCCTGCCCGGTCTCGTCGGTGCCTGGCGGAAGCCCGGCGGCGGCATCCTGCAGCTGCCGCTGTGGGCGTTCCCGGTGAACTGGGGCGCCTTCATGCATCCCGAGCTGCTCACCCCGGGCACCCGCGTGGTGAACCAGTACCTGCTCGGCGGCGCGCTCGCCGGGGACCTGCCCGCCGGTCCGCCGATCAAGGGCCTCATGGTCTACAACTCGAACCCCCTGGTCACGTGCCCGGACCAGGAGCGGCTCGTCGAGGGGCTGCGCCGGGAGGACCTGTTCACCGTCGTGAGCGAGCAGTTCATGACGGACACGGCGGAGTACGCGGACATCGTCCTGCCGGCCACGACCCAGCTGGAACAGGACGACATCATGTTCTCCTGGGGCCACCTGTACGTGACCTACAACCACCAGGCCATCGAGCCCCTCGGCGAGGCCGTCCCGAACACGGAGATGTTCCGCAGGCTGGCGGCGCGGATGGGCTTCGACAATCCGCTCTTCCGCCGCACGGACGCCGAGATGATCGCGGAGGCCTTCGACTGGTCCCATCCGCACATGGAAGGCATCACCGTCGAGTCGCTGAAGGAGCAGGGCTGGCAGCGGCTGAACGTCCCGTCGCCGGACGAGTACGCGCCGCACGCCGAGGGCGGTTTCCCGACGGCCTCGGGCAAGGTCGAGCTGCTCTCCTCGGCCGCCGCGGGCGGCAACTTCGTGGTCCCGCTGTTCCGGCAGGGCTCCAACGACCACCAGCCCGGCCAGCCGGTGGACCCGCTGCCGCACTACATCCCGCCGCGCGAGTCCGCCGCCGCCGATCCCGAGCTCTTCGCCCGCTACCCGCTCAACCTGCTCACCCCGAAGTCGCACGCGTACCTCAACTCGAGCTTCGCGAACCACGACTTCCACCGCCGGGTGGGCCGCGAGCAGGCGGCCCGGCTGCACCCGGACGACGCCGCCGCCCGCGGCATCTCCCCCGGTGACCCGGTGCGGGTGTTCAACGACCGCGGAGAGTTCACCGTCGTCGCCGAGACCGACGACGCGGTGCCCCGCGGGGTCGTGGTGTCGTCCATGGGCGGCTGGCGCAAGCACTCGAAGGCCGGGGCCACCCTGGCTGCGGTGAACCCCACAGTCTTCGGGGATCTCGGCAATGCGCCCACGTTCTCGGACACACTGGTCGAGGTCGAGATCGTCTGAGGGGGTACGCGGTGTCCGTCCGCACGGCGACCGTCGGGGATGCGATGGTCCGGTTCCCGAAGCTCTGCGGGCCCGACACAACCGTGGCCGACGCCCACGGGTTCTTCGCCGACGACCACGTGCACGCCCTGCTCGTGGTCGAGGCCGGCCGCCTGCTCGCCGTGGTCGAGCGGGCGGACCTGCCCGGTCTCGCCGGCCCGGCCCGCGACTGGGGAGGGCTGACGAGGGCCGTCGATCCCGGCGCGGACCTCGAGGAGACGCGGCGGTGGATGACCGAGCGCGGCCGTCGCCGGCTCGCGGTGATCGGTCCGGACCACGAGCTGCTGGGGCTGCTGTGCCTGAAGCGCACCGGTGCCGGTTTCTGCAGCGACGACGGGATCCGTTCCCGCCGGGAAGGCGGCGCGACGTTCATGCGCCCGTGACGGGAGCGTGCCACCATGCCCTATGGCCATCGTCACCATCGACACGTCGGGGGTCGGTGAGCCGGACCGGCTCGACTTCTGGCGGTCGACCGTGTGCGACCAGTTCGTGGACCTCGACGTCACGCCCACCGCGGGCCGGCTCGTCGACGGCCGGATCTCCGCCGCCGACATCGGCGGCACCCACATCCGCCGGATCGCGTCCGGCCCGCACACCTTCACCCGCACGTCGCGGCAGGTCCGCGCCGCCGACGAGGACTACCTGCAGATCGCACTGGCCCGTCGCGGCCGCACCCTGATCGTCCAGGACGGGCGGGAGGCCGTGATCCGGCCCGGCGAGTTCGTCCTCTACGACAGCAGCCGCCCCTTCACGTTCGCGACGACGGACGACTTCGAGTACTCGGTCTGCCTGCACCCCAAGCGGAGCCTGGGGCTCACCGAGACCGAGATCGCGGCGGTCACCGCCATCCGGTTCGACGGGCGACGCGGCGTGGGCGCGATGGTGCCGCCGATGCTGTCCGCGCTGCACCGGACCGTCGACGAGGGGATGACGCCGGCGACCGTCGAGGCCCTGGAACGGACCGTCGGCGACCTGTTCGGGGTGCTGGTGCGCAGCCACGTCCCGGCCCGGTCGCCGGCCGGTGTGCACCTCGACCGCGCCCGGGCCTTCCTCCGCGAGCACCTCGCCGACCGGGAGCTGAACCCGGCCGCGGTCGCCCACGGCTGCGCGATCTCGGTCAGCTACCTGCACCGGCTGTTCGCCGAGGCCGGCACGTCGGTCGGTGCCACGATCCGGGAGGAACGGCTGCTCCGCTGCCGCGCCGACCTGGTGCGGCCGGAACTCGCGCACGTCGCCGTCGGCGCGATCGGCGCCCGCTGGGGACTGCCCGATCCGGCCCGGTTCAGCCGCGCCTTCCGGGCCCGGTTCGGCTGCTCACCCAGCGGCTACCGGGCTCAGGCGACCGGCCAGTTGAGCTCCGTGCGCAGGTCGGCGGGATCCATGTCCGGCGACGGCTCGGTGACGTAGACCTCCCAGAACTCCCCGCCGGGCGTGAGCCCCTGCTCCGCGATCCACGCGCCGAGCGCCTGCCAGGCCTCACCCAGGCCGTCGAAGGACCCGGCGTGGACCAGCCGCGCGACCCGGCCGGCGGGCAGCTCTCCCGCCACCACGTCGCCCTCGGGCGTCACGGGGCGGTCGGTCGGGAAGCCCGCCGCCAGGTCCACGGTCTCCCCCGGCATGCCGAAATAGTGGCCGAAGGCGGGGCCCGTGATCGCCACGCCCTGGCCCGCGACGGTCGTCGGCAGCACGGAGAACGCGCGGTCGTAGAAGGGCGCCAGCTCGCTCATCGCCACGACCTCCCGCACGACGGCCGTCGGCGTGGCGGTGGTGGTGATCAGTTCCGGGGTGCTCATGCGGGCTCCTCAGGTGTCGGGAGTGACGAACCTAGGACCCGCCGAGCCCCCGGAACTCATCGGCGTACGAGGGATCCGCCGGCGCCTGCGCACCCCGGGCGAAGGTGTCCAGACCGGGCCACTCGTCGTCGCTGGTGGCGTACACGCTCCAGTCGTGCACGACGGTCCGGTGCGCGATCCGCCATGCCCCGTCCCGCCTGGTCAGCCGGTCGAGGTAGCGACCGCCGAAGCGGCCCACCTGCGGCGGCGAGCCCGGCCGCCGGTGGACAGCCACGAAGTAGGTCTCGGCCCGCGCCTCGGAACCGGAGACCTCGACGAGCGAGTTCGTGAGGTGGTGCTGGGTGACCAGGTCCCCGCGGCCCGGCTGCCCGATCAGCCACTCCGCGAACTCGTGGGCGTTGCCGCTGAAGATGCCGTGGTCATCCGTCGCGTCCGGGTGGTAGACCGACTTCAGCAGCGGCAGGTCGCCGCGGTCGACCGCCCGGCAGTAGCGCGCGAGGACATCGCCGATCTCCTCGCGCGCCACCAGCTCGGCCAGGTCCATCAGTCCTTCTCGATCACGCCGAGTGCCTCCAGGACCCGGGTCGGGGTCAACGGCGTCTGGGTGATCCGCGTGCCGCCGACCTGGGCGAACGCGTCGTCGACGGCGTTGAGCAGTGCAGCCGGGGCGAGCACCGTGCCCCCCTCGCCGACCCCGCGGGAGCCGACCATGGTGGCCGTCTCGAACTCCATGTGGACGATCTCGATCTCCGGCACCTCGGGGGCGCTCGGCATGAGGTAGTCCATGAAGGTGCCGGCGAGGTACTGCCCGTCGTCGCCGTACGCGGAGTGCTCCAGCAGCATCCCGCCGAGTCCCATCGCGACGCCGCCGATCACCTGGCCGTCGACCACGTCCGGGTTGATGATCTTCCCGCAGTCCTCCACGACGAGGTAGCGCGGAATGCTGATCTTGCCGGTCTCCTGGTCGATCTCGACCCAGCAGGCGTGGCTGCCCTGGCCCCAGCCGCCGTTCTCGCCGTCGTAGATCGCGGTGGCCTCGAGGTTGAGGTCCAGGCCCTGCGGCATCATCCCGGGCGCCATGTAGCAGCCCATCGCGAGCTGGGCGAGCGGCACCTGCGAGGCCGGCGCGCCCTTCACCGAGATCACCGAGTCCTTGATCTCCAGGTCGTCCGGGTTCGCCTCCAGCATCGCCGCGGCGATCGTGATGACCCGCTCCTTGACCTCCCGCGCGGCGACCATGGCCCCGCCCGTTGCCATCATCCCGGCCTTGGAGCCGCCGGTGCCGATCATGGTGAAGACCGTGGCGTCCGTGTCGCCGAAGACAATCCGGACGTCCTCGTACGCGACCCCCATCTCCTCCGCGACGACCTGCGCGAGCGTGGTCTCGTGCCCCTGACCGTGGGGGATCTGTGTGGTGAACGCCGTGACGTGCCCGTCCGGCTCGATCCGCAGCCGCACCGGCTCGGCGCCGAACGGGAAGCCGATCTTGCCCCAGAACTCGGGGGTCCCCGGCGCGGGCTCGTAGAAGGTGCCGACGCCCAGGCCCAACAGCCGGCCCTCGGCGAGCGCGGCCTTCTGCTCGGCCCGGAACGCGTCGAAGTCGATCATCGAGACGAGCTTCTCGAAGGTCTCCGCGGCGGTGACGCCCTCCATCGTGAAACCGCCGCCCGAGATGATCGGCTGCTCCGTGACCGGCACCAGGTTGCGCTGCCGCACCTCGACCGGCGAGATCCCCACCTTCTTCGCGATGAGGTCCATCATCCGCTCGCGGACGAGCGTCTCCACCGCCCACGGCCCGCGCAGCGAGATGTAGGACGCCTTGTTGGTCGCCACCGCCGTCGCCTTGAAGCGGTAGGCGGGCACCCGGTACGGCCCGGGCAGCATGTACCCGGCGATGTTGGTGACGACCGGGGCCGGCGGCATGATCGGGTACGCGCCGGAGTTCATGACCATGTCGGCCTTGAGCCCCAGGATCGTGCCGTCGGCCCTGACCGCCGCCTCGATCGTCACGGTCTCGTCCCGGGCCGCGCCCCCGGCGGTCAGGTTCTCGTTGCGGTCCTCGACCCACTTCAGCGAGGCCCCGAGGTGCTTCGCGGCCGCACAGAGCGCCACGTCCTCGCGGTAGATCGAGAACTTCAGCCCGAAGCTGCCGCCGATGTCGCTGGTGATCACGCGCATCAGGTGGATGGGCTGGTTGATGAAGCCGGACACCAACAGCCGCAGCAGGTGCGACGTCTGGGTGGAGGCCTCGTAGGTCAGCTGCCCGGTCGAGCGGTCGTAGGTCGCCACGCCGCCGCGGCCCTCCATCGGCGCGCAGCCCCAGCGGTGCTGGTCGATGTGGTCGACGAGGACATGGTCGGCCTCGGCGAACGCCTTCTCGACGTCGCCCTCCTCGAACCCGCCGCGGTAGACGACGTTGCCGGGGACCTCCTCGAACAGCTGCACCGCGCCCTCGGCGAGCGCGTCGGTGCTGCTCACGACCGGATCGAGGATGTCGTAGTCGATCTCGATCAGGCCCGCCGCGTCCTCGGCGACGTACCGGTCCGAGGCGACGACGAGGGCGACCGGCTCCCCGACGTAGCGCACGGTGTCCACGGCCAGCGCCGGATACGTGGCGCTGTTGAGGCCGGGGATCGGGGCACCCAGCGCAAGCGGGTTGGTGAAGGCCGCCATGTCCGGGCCGGTGATCACCGCGACGACGCCCTCCAGCTCGCGCGCCGCGTCGACGTTCAGCTCCGTGATCCGGCCGTGCGGCACGGTGCTGCGCACGAAGTGGGCGGTGAGGGTGGAGCGGTCGCCGGCGTCGTCGATGTAGCGGCCGGTGCCGGTCAGGATGCGGACGTCCTCGCGGCGCTTGATCTTCGCCCCGACGATGCCGCCGACGACACTGGAACTCATCGCACTCCCTCGCTTCGCCCGGTCGGCGCTGCGCTCGAGCGCTGTGCCGATGATTCGCTCGCAAGCTCGCTCATCGGTCCCCCTCCCCGGCCAGCACGGCCTCGGCGCCGTCGATGATCTTCTGGTAGCCGGAGCAGCGGCAGATGTTGCCGGAGAGCTCCTCGCGGATCTCGGCGCGGCTGCGCGGGCAGGGCAGGCCGGCGGCCCGCTCCTGCTCCATGCCGTAGATCGCCATCACGAACCCGGGCGTGCAGAACCCGCACTGGAACGCGCCGCTCTCCCACAGCGCCTTCTGCACGGCGTGCATCTCCCCCGGCGGGGCGACGCCCTCCACGGTGGTCACCTCGTGCCCGTCGGCGTGGACCGCCAGGGCGAGGCAGGAGCGCACCGTCTCGCCGTCGAGCAGGACCGTGCACGCGCCGCAGACGCCGTGCTCGCAGCCCAGGTGGGTGGCGGTGAGCCCGAGGTCGTGGCGGAGGAAGTCCGCCAGGGTGCGGCGGGGCTCGACCCGCGCCGTCTTGACCAGGCCGTTGATGGTGATGGTGATCTCGCGGTCGGTCACTGCGACTCCCTCGCTCGGTCGGTGGCCGTGGCCAGGGCGCGCCGGACGAGGACGCCGGCGACGTGTGTGCGGTAGGCGCCGGACGCGTGCAGGTCCGAGGCCGGATCGAGGGCGGCGGAGGTGGCGGCGGCCGCGGCGGCGAAGGCCTCGTCGCCGGGGGTGGCACCGCGCAGCGCGGCCTCGGCGTCGGCGGCCCGGACCGGGGTCAGCGCGACGCCCGAGACGGCGATGCGCGCCTCGGCGATCGTGTCGCCGGAGAGCCGGACGTGGACGGCGACCCCGGCCATCGCGAAGTCCCCGTGCCGGCGCGCGACCTCGGCGAACGCCGATCCGCAGCCGGGCCCGTCGACGGGGAACCGGACGGCGGTGAGGATCTCCTGCTCGCCGAGCGCGGTGGAGAGGAAGCCGTCGAAGAAGTCCGCCGCGGCGATCCGCCGCTCCCCGCCCGGCCCCTGCGCGACCAGCTCGGCGTCGAGGCAGAGCGCGACCGTCGGCAGCTCGGCGGCCGGGTCGGCGTGCGCGATGCTGCCGCCGACGGTCCCGCGGTTGCGGATCGCGGGATGCCCCACGTTGGTCAGCGCCTCGACGACCAGCGGCACGGCCGCGGCGACGTCCTCCGATCGCTCGGCGGTCCGCTGCCGGCACATGGCGCCGACGACCAGCGTGTCGCGCTCGCGGTAGACCTCGGAGATCCCGGTGACGGCGTTGAGGTCCACGATGTGCGCGGGCTGGCTGAGCCGCAGGTTCAGCAGCGGCATCAGGCTCTGGCCGCCGGCCATCACCTTGGCGTCGCCCGGATCGTCCAGACCGGACAGGATCTTGACCGCCTCGTCGACCGACGTGGGGGCCCAGTGTTCGAACGGTGCAGGCTTCATCGCTCCACTTCCCGTGCGGCTACGGAGTGACCCCCGTCACGGCATTAGACGTTAGGACAGTAACGTCGGCTCGTCGGACCCCACAACCGTCGCGAGTGATTTCCCGGCGCACCGGGTCTCGGACCGCTGCTAGGTCCCTCGCGACTAGCCCGTCGGTGCTGTGGCTGTCAGGATTCGTCCGCCCGGCGCGAGGAGGTCCCGGTGGGCCCCCTCGTGACCACCAAGCTGCACGTCCCCCGGCGGCGGCGCGGCCAGGTGCCCCGACCCCGGCTGACCCGGGTGCTCGACGCGGGCGAGTCGGCGTTGACGCTGGTCTCGGCCCCGGCCGGGTTCGGCAAGACGACCGTGCTCGCCGACTGGCTCGCCGGACGGACGGGCCGCACCGCGTGGCTCTCGCTCGACGCGCGCGACGACGATCCCGCGACCTTCTGGGCCTACGTCCACGCCGCGCTGCGCGCTGTCGTCCCCGCGCTGGGAGCGGTGGTCCCCGGGCCGGCGGAGGCGGACCTCGCGACGCTGGTCAACGACCTCGCCGCGGTCGACGACGGGCTCGTCCTGGTGCTCGACGACTTCCACCTCGTCGGCTCGCCGGCCGTGCAGGAGGGCGTCGGGTTCCTCGTGGAACACCTGCCCCCGCAGGTCCGGCTGGTGCTCGCCACCCGCGCCGATCCGGCGCTGCCGCTCGCGCGCTGGCGAAGCCGCGGCGACCTCGTCGAGCTGCGGGCCGCGGACCTGCGGTTCACCGGCGAGGAGGCCGCGGAGTACCTCATCGGCGCCATGGGCCTCACGGTGTCCGCCGACGACGTCGCCGTGCTCGAGGAGCGGACCGAGGGCTGGATCGCCGCCCTGCAGCTCGCGGCACTGTCGCTCCGCGACCGCGACGACGTGCGGGGGTTCCTCGGCGAGTTCGCCGGCGACGACCGCTACATCGTCGACTACCTGGTGGAGGAGGTGCTGGCGCGGCTGCCGGCCTCGCAGCGGGAGTTCCTGCTCCGGACCTCCGTGCTGGGCCGGATGACCGCCGAGCTGTGCGACGCCGTGACGGGCCGCTCCGACGGTCGTGCCGTCCTGGACGCGCTCGACCGCGCCAACCTCTTCCTGGTCCCGCTGGACCGGCGTCGCCGCTGGTACCGCTACCACCATCTGTTCGCCGACGTCCTGCGCGTCCATCTGCGCGCGGAGCTCCCCGCGGCCGAGCCGGGCCTGCACGCCCGCGCCTGCGAGTGGTTCGAGCAGGCCGGCGAGCGCGCCGAGGCGGTGTCCCACGCCCTGGCCGGCGGGGACATGGTCCGGGCCGCCGAGCTGATCGAGCCGACCCTCCCGGCCCTGCGCCGCGACCGCCGGGAACTGACCATGCGCCGCTGGCTGGAGGCCCTCCCGGACGATGTCCTCCGGTCCCGCCCGGTCCTCGCCGTGGGCCGCGCCGCCGCCCTCATGGCCCTCGGCCGCCCGGCCGAGGCGGAGTCCTGGCTCGCCACCGCCGAACAGGCCCTCACCTCCACCCCCGCGAGCCCAGCGCCCCCCACCCCCGCGAGTCGGCACTTTCGGGAGGCCGAAACACACATCTGCGACGTCCGACCGCAGGATTTCGTCGGCCAGATGGTCGTCGTCGACGAGGAGGCCTACCGCTCACTCCCCAGCGCCATCGCCCTCTACCGCGCCGCGATCGCCCTGCTCGCCGGGGACCTCCCCGGCGCCGCCGCCCAGGCCCGGCGGGCGATCGAGGCGGCGGGCGACGATCCGCTCGGCCGCGGCAGCGCCTCGGGGATCCTCGGCCTCGCGCTGTGGGCCGAGGGCGATCTCGACGGCGGCCACCACTGGTACGCCGAGGCCGCGCGATCGTTGGAGGCAGCCGGGCACAGATCGGACGTCGCGGGCTGCACGATCGCGCTCGTCGACATCCGGCTCGCCCAGGGCCGGCTCGACGAGGCGCTGGCCGAGCTCGGGCAGGCGTTCCGCGTGGTCGCCCCCGAGGGCGAGCCGCCGCTGCGCGGGGCCGCGGACCTGCACGTCGCACTGGGCACGGTCCTCCTGGAGCGCGACGAGATCGACCAGGCCCGCGCGCATCTCGCCACCGCCGAGGAGCTCGGCGACCGCGGCGGGCTCCCCCAGAACCCCTACCGCCGCCGGGTCCTCGCCGCCCGCCTGTCCGAGATCGACGGCGATCCCGAGGGCGCGCTGCGCCTGCTCGACGAGGCCCAGCGCCACTACGTCGGCGACTACTTCCCCGACGTCACGCCGATCCAGGCACGCCGGGCGCTGGTCGAGGCCCGCCGCGGCCGCGGGACGGCAGGGGAACCGGCCGAGCTCACCTACCTGCGGGAGTTCGAGCACCTCGCGCTGGCCCGCGCGCTGGTCGCCCGCGGCGAGCACCCGTCCGAGCTGCTCGACGGCCTCGCCGCGCAGGCCGAGCGGGGCGGCCGGACGGGAACCCTGATCGCCGTCCTGGTGACCCGGGCCCTCGCCGAGCAGGCCCGGGGGAAGCAGGCCGCGGCGACCGAGGCCCTCCGCCGGGCGCTGGACCTCGCGGCCCCGCACGGACACCTCCGCGCCTTCCTCGACGAGGGCCCGCTCCTCGTGTCGCTGCTCGAGGCGTCGGGGTCGGAGTACGCCGGCACCGTGCTGGGCCGCCTATCGGGCCGCCACCCACGAGCGACCGGCCCTGCCCCGCTGAGCGCCCGGGAGCTCGACGTCCTGCGGCTGCTCGGCACCGACCTCGACGGCCCGGACATCGCCCGGCGGCTGTTCGTCTCCGTCAACACCGTGCGGACCCACACCAAGAACATCTACGCGAAGCTCGGGGTGACCAGCCGCCGCGCGGCGGTCCGCCGGGCCGCGGAGCTGGACCTCCTGCCCCGCCGCTAGGTCCGGCACCCGGACCGGCCCGGCACCGCCGAGGTCGGCGCCGCTCCACGGCCGGCGCCCACCCCTCGAATCACCAAGCAGGGTGAGCCGCACTCACCACCCCGCTCCCTACCTTTCGGCTGTCCACGACGGGACCGACGGGAGGGCACGCATGGAGCGCTACGAGATCCACCTCGAGGGCCGGCTCGACGCCCGCTGGGCCGACTGGTTCGACGGCATGGCCCTCACCACCACGGCCCGCGGCACCACGCTCCGCGGCCCGGTCGCCGACCAGGCGGCACTGCACGGCCTGCTCCGCCGCATCCACGACCTCGGCCTACCCCTGCTCACCGTCACCCGCCTCGACGTTCCACCGAACCGGAGGACCTCCCCATGACGACCACCGCCCCACCCCGCCCGACGACCGCCGATCCGCTGCGCCGCAGGGCGTTCGCCGCCGGCGTGTTCTACCTCGTCACCTTCGTGTCGATCCCCACCCTGGCGCTCTACGGCCCGCTCGGCGACCCGGCCGCCTTCCTCCTCGGGTCCGGCAGCGGCACTGCGGTGCTGTGGGGAGCGCTGTCCGAGGTCGTCGTCGCGATCGCCTGCGTCGGCACCGCGGTGGTGCTGTTCCCGGTCACGAGGCGCCACGGCGAGACCGCGGCCCTCGGCTTCGTAGCCTCCCGGACCGTCGAGGCCACGCTGATCCTCGCCGGGGTCGCGATCGTCCTGACGATGGTGGGCCTGCGCGGCGATCCCGCGGCCGCCGCCCTCGGGCCCGTGCTCTCGACCGGCTACGACAAGGTCTTCCTGCTCTCCCAGAGCCTCGCGCCGGTGTTCAACGCCCTGTGCCTCGGCACCGTGCTGTACCGCTCCGGCCTGGTCCCGCGGGTCCTGCCGCTGCTCGGGCTGATCGGCGCCCCGCTGCTGCTGGCGTCCGACGTCGCCGTCCTGTTCGGGCTCTACGACCGCAACGCCCCGCTCGCCGCGCTGCTCGCCCTGCCGATCGCCGCCTGGGAGCTCGGGCTGGGGATCTACCTGGTGGCCAAGGGCTTCCGGGGAGGGGCTAACGCCCCGCGGGCCACGGCCGGGGTAACGCGCCCGGCGTAGCCATGAGCGTGACCCTGCCGCGAGTCGAGGGAGCCCGGATGCCGATCGTGACCTACAGCCGCCGGTTCGGCGATCTCGCGACCGCAGACCCCGACGCGCCCGCGGTGACCTGCGGCGAGGAGACGATCAGCCGGGCCGAGCTCGTGCGCCGGGCCGACGTGCTGGCCGCCGATCTCGCCGCCCGCGGGCTGCGCCACGGCGACATGCTGACGATCGCGCTCCCCAACTCGGTCGAGTGGCTGGTCGCGGTCCTGGCCGCCTGGCGGGTCGGCGCGATCCCGCAGCCGGTCTCGGCCCGCCTGCCCGCCCGCGAGCTGGCCGCGATCGTCGAGCTGGCGAACGCCCCGGTCGTGCTCGGGATCGATCCCGGCCTGTTCGAGGGCCGGACCTCGCTGCCGGCCGGCCACCGGCCGTCGGGCACCGACGAGGCGATCGCGGCCCTCCCCGACGTCGACGACACCGCCACGGCCTCGCCGGCCTGGAAGGCCCCGACCTCGGGCGGCTCGACCGGCCGCCCGAAGATCATCGTGGCCGGCGAGCCGGCCCTGATGGACACCGACGCCGAGCTGCGCTTCTTCATCCAGCGCGACGGCTGCATGGTGATCCCCGGGCCGCTCTACCACAACGGCCCGTTCGTCTGGGCGATCCTGGCGCTGCTCGAGGGCAACCACGTGGTGGTGCTGCCCCGGTTCGACGCCGAGGCCACCCTGGCCGCGATCGACACCCACGGCGGCCAGGTGACGATCGTGGTGCCGACCATGATGAAGCGCATCCTCCGGCTGCCCGAGGAGGTGCGCGCCCGTTACGACCTGAGCAGCCTCGTCGCCCTCTGGCACACCGCGGAACCCTGTCCGGCCTGGCTCAAGCGGCAGTGGATCGACTGGATCGGCCCGGAGCGCGTGTGGGAGGCCTTCGCCGGCACGGAGGGGCAGACCGCGACCCGGATCAGCGGGGCCGAGTGGCTCGCCCACGAGGGCTCGGTCGGGCGCCCGGTCGAGGGCGCCGTCCGCATCCTCGACGTCGACGGGCACGAGCTCCCCGCCGGCGAGATGGGCGAGATCTGGATGCGCAACCTCGGCGACAAGCCGACCTACCACTACCTCGGGGGCGAGTCCCGCGTCCGCGACGGCGACTGGGAGTCCCTCGGCGACCTGGGCCGGGTGGACGAGGACGGCTACCTCTACCTGGGCGACCGCACCGGCGACCTGATCATCTCGGGGGGCGTCAACATCTACCCGGCGGAGGTCGAGGCGGCGATCCAGGAGCATCCGCGGGTGCGCTCGGTCGCGGTGATCGGCCTGCCCGACGACGACCGCGGCGCCCGGGTCCACGCCATCGTCGAGGCCGACCCCGGTCTCGACGCCGACGGGCTGCGGGCCTTCCTGGCCGACCGCCTGGTGATCTACAAGCAGCCGTGGACCTACGAGTTCGTCACCACCTCGCTGCGCGACGACGCCGGCAAGGTCCGCCGCGGCGCGCTGCGGGCCGAGCGGGTGGCGACGCCGGCAGCGAGCTAGACCGGCGAACTGGGCCGGCCGGGCCCGTCGGCCCGGCCGGCTGCGCAGGCGGTCAGTACGTGATGAGGGGCTTGATCACGCCGTCCCGCTTGTCCCGCATGACCGCGAAGGCCTCCTCCGCGTCGGCGATGCCGAAGCGGTGGGTGGTCATCGGGGTCGGGTCGACCTTGCCCGTGGCGAGCAGCCGCATGAGCCGTTCCATGCGGTCGCGACCGCCCGGGCACAGGTCGGTGGTGATCGTCTTCCCGGCCATGCCCAGCCCGAACGCGTCGAGCGGGATGGTCAGCGTCGGTCCACCCTCGCCGTGGTAGCCGAGGTTGGAGATCGTGCCGCCGGCGCGGGTTGCGCGCAGGCAGCCCTCGAAGGTGACCTGCGAGCCGAGGGCCTCGATGGCGGAGTCGACGCCGTCGCCGGTGATCTCGACGATCTGCTCGGCGGCGTCGCCCTTCGAGGGGTCGACCACGAGGTCCGCGCCGAACTGCTTGGCCAGCGCCGCCCGGTCCGGGCGGCCCTCCACCGCGATGATCAGCCCGGCGCCGAGCAGCCGCGCGCCCAGGGTGGCGGAGAGCCCGACCGCGCCCTGCGCGAACACGGCCACCGTGCCGCCCAGCGGGATGTGCGCGTTCTCGGCGCCGACGAAGCCGGTCGAGAGCATGTCGCAGGCATAGACCGCGACCTCGTCCGCGAGCCCCTCCGGGATCGGGGCGAGGTTGTAGTCGGCGTCGTTGACGTGGAAGTACTCGGCGAGGTTGCCGTCCTTCTGCGCCGTGTAGCGGTAGCCGCCCAGCGCCCCGCCGCACTGCGACGTGAAGCCGCGCTGGCAGTAGTCGCAGGTGCCGTCCGGGGTGACGGCGTTGACCGCCACCCGGTCCCCGACCTGCACGGACGTCACGCCGTCGCCGATCTCGTGGACCACGCCGACGCTCTCGTGGCCGAGCATCCGCCCTGCCGGAACCGGGAGCACCCCGGCGACGGTGTGCACGTCGGACGTGCAGATCAGGGACGCGGTGGTGCGGACGACCGCCTCGCCCGGCCCGGCCGTCGGGATCTCCCGCTCGACGAGCCCGATGGTCCCGTCGCCGAGGAAGGCCAGCCCGCGCATCACGCCGGACCGTCCAGGAGCTCGCCGAGGTGCGCGTCGATCTGCGGCATGTAGGTGGGGGCGACGGCGAACAGCCCGAGGTGGCCCAGGACGTCGTCGACCACCCGGAACTCGGAGTTCTTGATCCGCTCCTGTTCGGCCCGGCAGTCCCGCGGCGGGAAGAACATGTCCTCGCTGATCGGCATCACGAAGGTGCGCGCGGTGATCCGGCCGAGCGCCGCGTCGAGGTCGCCGCCGGTGTGGCGGGCGACGTCGCCGCGCTGCCACTTCCACGCCATGCAGATCAGGTCGTTGGGGTCCATCACGGTGAAGTACGGCTGCAGGAAGCCCTCGAGGAAGGCCTCCTTGGAGTCGAACTCCAGCGCCCGCCACACCTCCTGCTTCCAGAACTCCGTGGAGAAGCCCATCACCGCCCAGATCCGGGCGTGCCGCTCCAGACCGGCGACGACCTCGGCGTTCGAGGTGTACTCGCCGCCGGCGAAGCCGGGATCGGAGGTGATCGCCTCGACCAGGGACCGCGAGAAGAGGACGTCGTGCGGGGTGACCTGGGCGGTCCCGGCGATCGGGGCGGCGCGCTTCACCTTCTCGGGGAAGCGGACGGCCCACTCGTAGGTCTGCTGAGCGCCCATCGAGCCACCGACGACGGCGTGCAGCGTCTCGATGCCGAGGTGCTCGCGCAGCAGCCGTTCCTGCGCGACGACGTCGTCACCGATCCTGACGTGCGGGAACTTCGACATCGAGATCGCGGCGTTGTCCCCGGATGCGTTGTGGGGGGACGTCGAGAGCCCGGAGCCGATCTGGTCGACCACCACGACGAAGTACTTCGCGGGGTCCAGCGCGTGGCCGTCGCCGATGTACTGGTCCCGCCAGATCTGGTGGGTGCCGGAGAACCAGGTGGTGACGAGGACGGCGTTGTCGCGCGCCTCGTTCAGGGTGCCGAAGGTGGTGTAGGCCAGCCGGCAGTCCGGGATCGAGCCACCCTCCTCGAGATCGAGCCGGCCGATGGACACGAGCTCGTAGTCACCGTGGAACTCGTGCGAGTAGTAGGGGTTGTCGATCATGCGAACTCCTCGTCGTCGTCGACGAGTCACTGTCGGCTGTGTCCTGGGCCACCGCGTGTCCGGAAATGGGACACGCCGCGCCCTTGACCCGTGACGGACGATGGACGGCGGGACACGAGGAGGTGCCCGTGTCGTTCGACGGTCCTGATCGCCGCCTGCTGTTGGTGAGCGCCCGCGCGGAGCTGCTCGACGGCGGGCTCGCCGGCAGCACCGTCGACGGGGTCCCGGACCACGTCGCGGCCTCCTGGCGGCGCAGCGTGGCCGGCGGGGTGCCGCCGGACACGGTGGAGAGCCCGTACACGACCGAGCTGGACTTCCAGTCCCGCCTGGTCAAGTGCGCGCGGCCGGTGATCGACCAGCTCGCCGAGCAGCTCTCCGACGTCCCCATGTGCGTCGCGCTCACGGACAGCCGCGCGCGCATCCTGGCCCGCAAGGACAGCAGCCACTGGATCGGGCGGGTGCTCGACCGCGTCCAGTTCGCGCAGGGCTTCGGCTACGCGGAGGGCCTGGTCGGCACCAACGGCGTCGGCACGGTGATCGAGTTCGGCGAGTCCGTGCACATCGTCGGCGCGGAGCACTTCGTCGACTCGCTGCAGGCCTTCGCCTGCGCCGGGGCGCCGGTCCGCGACCCCTTCACCGGGCGCATCGAGGGCGTGCTGGACATCAGCTGCCTCGCCGACCAGTCCACGCCGATCATGCACTCGCTCGTGCGCAACGCGGCCCGGCTGATCGAGCACAACCTCGTCCAGGACCGTGACCAGGCACAACAGGCCCTGTTCGACGTCTACTCCCGGGTCGACGCCCGCACCCGGGACGCCGTGGTCGCGGTCGGGCCCCGCGTCGTCGTGGCCAACACGGCGATGCAGACCCTGCTCGACGCCCACGACCAGGACACGCTGCACGACCACGTCCGTTTCCTCGCGCCCCGGCACACGACCGTCGACCAGCGCGTCGACCTGCCGTCCGGTGCGCGCGTGCGGCTGCGGGGGTCCACCGTCGCGATCGGGGACGACATCGCCGGGATGATCGGCGTCGTCACCCTGCTCGACGAGGTGGAGGGGGCGGTGGGCGCGCCGGCACTCGCGCCGCTGCACAGCTCGTCCCCCGGGCTGGGCGCCGCGGCCGGATCCGCCCGGACGGAGCTGCGGGCCGGGCGTCCGGTGCTGGTGCTCGGCGAACCGGGCTCCGGGCGCTTCCGGCTGCTCGAGGAGCTGTACCGGCTCGACGAGCCGGCGGGCCGCCTGGTCAGGCACCCCGCCGCGACCGTCGAGCAGGATCCCCGCGGGTGTGCGCGGGCCCTCACCCGACCGCTGCCGGGGGTGCTGCACGTGCTGTGCGACATCGACCGGTTGTCCGCCTCGGCCGGTGCGCAGCTGCTCGACGAGCTGGCCGACCCACCGCTGTTCGTGGCCACGGCGGAGACGCAGCCGGCGCTGCTGGCACTCTTCCGCGGCTGCGTGACTGTGCCACCGCTGCGCCACCGCACCGCCGACCTCGCCGAGCTGGTCAGGGCGCTGCTGGCCGAGCTCGCCCCGCACCGCGAGGTACGGCTGTCCGTCGAGGCCACCCGGATGCTGGCCCGCTACCGCTGGCCGGGCAACGTCCGGGAGCTGCGCGAGGTCCTCGCCTGCGCACTGACGACCCGACCGGTCGGCGTGATCGAGGTCCACGACCTGCCCGCGCGGTGCCAGAGCACCCCGCGCAGCGTGCTGCGCCCGGTCGACGAGCTCGAGCGGGACGCCATCGTCACCGCCCTGCGCGAGGCGGCCGGCAACCGCAAGGCCGCCGCCACCGCGCTCGGCCTGGCCCGCTCCACCCTCTACCGCAAGCTCCGGCAGTACGGGATCTCCGATTGATCATGTCCCTTGTTGGGACACCTCCGGGGTGTGGGACACGGCTCACGCTGGTCCTGAACACACGGGAGGTGGGACGACGATGTCAGCACAGTCCACGACACTCGAGCTGGACGCGGTGGTGCTCGGCGCCGGGGTGGCCGGGCTCTACCAGCTGCACCAGCTGCGGGAGCAGGGCCTCAACGTCCGCGCGTACGACGCGGCAGGGGATGTCGGCGGGACCTGGTGGTGGAACCGCTACCCGGGCGCGCGCTTCGACAGCGAGGGCTACATCTACCAGTACCTGTTCGACGAGAAGCTCTACAAGGGCTGGTCCTGGAGCGAGAAGTTCCCCGGTCAGCCCGAGATCGAGCGGTGGCTGCACTACGTCACCGAGCGCCTCGACCTGCGCCGCGACATCCGGTTCTCCACCCGGATCACCTCGGCGGACTACGACGAGGAGCGCGGCCGCTGGACGGTCCGCACCGACAAGGGCGACGTGATCGACACCCAGTTCTTCGTCAGCTGCGCGGGCATGCTCTCCGCCCCGCTGACGAACCAGTTCGAGGACCAGGACTCGTTCCGCGGGCAGATCGTCTACACGTCGTCGTACCCCGAAGGGGGTGTCGACGTCGCGGGCAAGCGGGTCGGGGTCGTCGGCATCGGCGCCACCGGGATCCAGGTGATCCAGAGCATCGCGCACGAGGTCGGCCACCTCACCGTGTTCGCCCGGACCCCGCAGTACGTGCTGCCGATGAAGAACCCGAAGTACGGGCAGGCCGAGCACGACTGGTACCACGGCCGCTACGAGGAGCTGCGCAAGACGATCCCGCACACCTTCACGGGGTTCGAGTACGACTTCGTGCACGTCTGGGCGGAGAAGACCCCCGAGGAACGGCAGCAGATCCTCGAGGAGATCTACCAGGACGGATCGCTCAAGCTCTGGCTCGCCGGCTTCGGGGAGATGTTCTTCTTCGAGGAGGTCAGCGAGGCCGTCTCGGAGTTCGTGCGGGACAAGATGCGGGCGCGGCTGAAGGACCAGCACCTGATCGACGTCCTGGTCCCGACCGACTACGGCTTCGGCACCCACCGGGTCCCGCTGGAGAACGGCTACCTCGAGGTCTACCGGCAGCCGCACGTCGATCTGGTCGATGTGAAGGACAACCCGATCGCCCGGTTCCGGCCGGAGGGCATCGAGCTGACGGACGGCACCGTCGTGGAGCTCGACGTGGTCGTCCTCGCCACCGGCTTCGACGCCGGCACCGGCGCGCTGACCCGCATCGACATCCGCGGGCGGGACGGCCGGTCGCTGGCCGAGGAGTGGGGCCGCGACATCCGCACCACGATGGGCCTGGCCAAGCACGGCTACCCCAACCTGCTGACGACGGCGGTCCCGCTCGCCCCGTCCGCGGCGCTCTGCAACATGACCACCTGCCTGCAGCAGCAGACGGAGTGGATCAGCGGCGCGATCCGGGACCTGCGGCAGTCCGGGAAGGCCGTCATCGAGCCGACCGCCGAGGGCGAGGAGGCCTGGGTGGCCCACCACGAGGAGGTCGCGAGCGCCACGCTCGTGCCGAGGACGAACTCCTGGTACCTGGGCTCCAACGTCCCCGGCAAACCGCGGCGGCTGCTGTCCTACATCGGCGGGGTGGGGACCTACCGGCAGAAGTGCGACGAGGAGGCGGCCGCGGGCTATCCGTCCTTCGAGCGCCGCTGACCTCCCGGCCCCGACCGCGCCGCGCGGTCGGGGCCGGTGTCACCACCGGATCTCGGCCCCCACCGGCCGGTGGTCGCTCCCCGTCGCCGGCAGCACCCAGGAGTCCGGCGGCTCGCCGCCGCGGACCAGGATCTGGTCGGAACGCACGACCGGGAAGGTCGCGGGCCAGGTGAAGCCGAAGCCCTGCCCGGCCGGGGTGAGCTGCGCCGTGAGCGGGGCGAACGCGCGGTCGTCCAGGGTGCCGTTGAGGTCGCCGAGCAGCAGGACGTTCCTGGTCGGTTCCGCGGCGAGAGCCCTGCTCAGCGCCTGGATGCCTCCGTCGCGGCTCTCCGTCCAGAAGCCGTTGCGGGGAAAGATCCGAACCGATCCCAGGTGGGCGACGTACACCGCGAGCGGCCCCCGGTCCGTCGCCACGGTGGCGCGGAGGGCGCGGGTGGTGTCCAGGGCGACGTCGACCGGGCGGACGTCCGTCAGTGGGTACCGGCTCCACAGCCCGACCGAGCCCTGCACCGTGTGGAACGGGTAGGCCGCGAGCTCCCGCTCGTAGACGGTCCGGGCCTGCGGGGTGATCTCCTCCAGGGCCAGCAGGTCCGCGCCGGAGGCGAGGAGGTCGCGGGCGGTGCCGGTGGGATCGGGGTTGTCGGCGCCGACATTGTGCGTCACCACCTTCAGGCCGCCGCCCGGGTGGGACCGGTCGACCAGGAGCCCGCCGAACATGCTGAGCCACACGGTGATCGGCAGCAGCAGCGCGACACCCGCGGCGGCAGACCGCCGGGCCAGGGCGACGATCGCCAGCACCGGGACGAACAGCCCGAGCCACGGCAGGAACGTCTCCACCAGGCTGCCGAGGTTGCCCACCCGGTTCGGGATCCACCGGTGCAGCAACAGGACCAGGCCCAGCAGGATCGCGAGCGCCGCCGGGACCCGGCCGCGCCTCCACAGTCCGGGCGGGGTGCGGGTGAGGGTGGACATGGCGGTAGTCCACCCGGCGCCGCGTTGCCGGGGCGTATCCGTTTTCCGATACGTCCGCGATAGGCGCGCGTCGGTACCCTCGGGAGGGTGCGGGTGCTGATCGTCGAGGACGAGCTCTACCTGGCGGAAGCCATCCGCGACGGCCTCCGGCTCGACGCGATCGCGGCGGACATCGCCGGCCACGGCGATGCGGCGCTGGAACTGTTGGGCGTCAACACCTACGACATCGCCGTGCTCGACCGCGACATCCCGGGCCCGTCCGGGGACGAGATCGCCACGCACATCGTCGAGTCCGGCAGCGGGATGCCCATCCTCATGCTCACCGCCGCGGACCGGTTGGACGACAAGGCCTCGGGGTTCGGGCTCGGCGCCGACGACTACCTCACCAAGCCCTTCGACCTGCGTGAGCTGGTGCTCCGGCTCCGCGCGCTCGACCGCCGGCGCGCGCACGCCCGGCCGCCGGTGCGGGAGCTCGCCGGTCTGCGCGTCGACCCGTTCCGGCGCGAGGTCCACCGGGACGGCCGGTACGTGGCGCTCACCCGCAAGCAGTTCGCGGTGCTGGAGGTGCTGGTCGCGGCCGAGGGGGGCGTCGTCAGCGCCGAGGACCTCCTGGAACGGGCGTGGGACGAGCACGCCGACCCGCTCACCAACGCCGTGCGGATCACCGTGTCGTCGCTGCGCAAGCGGCTCGGCGAGCCCTGGCTGATCGCCACGGTGCCCGGCGTCGGCTACCGGATCGACGCATGAGCGTCCGGCTCAAGCTGACCCTCAGCTATGCCGGCTTCCTCATGCTGGCCGGGTTCCTGCTGCTCGCGGCCGTGTGGGTGTTCCTGCTCCGCTACGTGCCGGACGAGTGGCCGGCCCTGCTCGGGATCGCCCCCAACCGCCAGCTCCTGGTGCACGCCTTCACCCCGGCCGCGGCGATCGTCCTGCTGGTCCTGCTGGTGCTCGGGCTCCTCGGGGGCTGGGTGCTGGCCGGCCGGATGCTCGCCCCGCTGGCCCGCATCACCGACGCCACCCGGCTCGCCGCGAACGGCTCGCTCGCCCACCGGATCCGCCTCGGCGGGCCGCCGGACGAGTTCCGCGAGCTCGCCGACGCCTTCGACACCATGCTCTCCCGACTCGACGCCCACGTCGCCGAGCAGCAGCGCTTCGCCGCCAACGCCTCCCACGAGCTGCGCACCCCGCTCGCGATCACGAAGACGCTGCTCGACGTGGCCCGCTCCTCCCCGTCGCCGCCCGATCGCGAGCTGCTCGACCGGCTCCACGCCGTCAACGTCCGGGCGATCGACCTCACCGAGGCCCTGCTCGTCATGAGCCGCGCGGGGCGGCGGACCTTCGAAAGGGAACCCGTCGACCTGTCGCTGCTCGCGGAGGAGGCCACCGAGACGCTGCTGCCCCTGGCCGAGAAGCACGGCGTGACCGTCGAGACCCGTGGCGACGTGGCGGCGACGTCGGGCTCGCCCGCGCTCCTGCTGCAGCTGACCACCAACCTGGTGCACAACGCGATCGTCCACAACCTGCCCGGACGGGGCGGGGTGTGGGTCGCTACCCGCACCAGGCCGGACGGCGTGGTGCTCGAGGTGGAGAACACCGGCGAGCGGCTCGCCCCGGAGCTCGCCGCGCGGCTCACCGAACCGTTCGCGCGGGGCACGTCCCGGATCAGCGCCGACCATGCCGGCGTGGGCCTCGGGCTGGCCATCGCCCGCACCATCACCGAGGCGCACGACGGCACGCTCACCCTGACGCCGTACCCCGCGGGCGGGATCCGCGTCACCGTGGAGCTGCCCCTCGACCGGTCGAGCGGGATCCGGCGCGCGGCGGCGCCCGCCTGATCCGTTCTTCACAGCGCGGCTTCAGGCGGGCTCTGGCACCGTCGGTCGGGTTCGGACAACCCAGGAGCCCGTCGATGCCCTCACTGATCCGCCGGTTCCGCAGACAGCTGCGGAACTCCAGCCTCACCCCGGAGCAGGTCACCCGGCCTGCCGTTCCGGGTGCCCCGCAGCACGCCGGGGATCGGCTGGTGCCGCGGGTCGTCGCCGGGCCCGCCGGCACCGTCGCACGATGCGCCCGCACCGTCGCGCGGACCGCCGACGTGGCCAGCAGCGGCCGCGTCGCCCGCCTCACCCTCCAGGCGGCGCTGGGGATGCAGAGCCTGCGAGCCGACCCCACCCACGTCGTCCCGGTGCGCCTGCGCGAGGGGAGCACGGTGTGGCTGCGGCCCCGCTCCCACGACGTGTCGGCGCTCGAGTTCGTCTTCGAGGACCATCACCTGCCGCCGGCGGACCTGACCGGGCCCGTACGCCGGATCGCGGTCCTCGGCGCCAACATCGGCCTGCTCCTCGCCGACCTGGGCGACCGCTACCCGGACGCCCGCCTGCTCGCCGTCGAACCGGACCCCGGCAACGCGGCCGTGGCGCGACGCAACCTGCAGCGCTTCGCCGGCCGGGCCGAGGTGGTCGAGGCCGCCGCCGCCATCGACGACGGCACCCTGACCCTGAGCTGGGGCCACGACGCCTGGGGGCTGCTCCAGAACGCCGACGACGAGGCCGCGCCGGCCGAGAGCATCACCGTCCCGGCCCGCGACACCGCCGCCCTGCTGCGCCGGTTCGCCGACGACGAGCCCGTTGACTACGTGCTGGTCAACATCGAGGACGCCTGGTACGACCTCCTCGCCGACCGGGACTGGACCCGCAACGTCCGCGCGATCACCATCGAGATCCAGGACCACTACGACGAGGCGGTGCCGCTGCTCGAGTCCCACGGCTTCCGGGCCCGCCTCGAGCCGCTGGAATGGGGCGCCTTCCTCATCGGCGTACGCCCCTGACGGGCCGCTGCCCCTGACGCTAGTCGAGGCCGTCGAGCAGGCTCTGCGACAGCTCGACGATCCGCTCCAGTGCCTCCCGCTGCGTCGCCGTGGTCGGCCCGTCGAGCTCGGGAGCGACCTGGAACTGGCCCACCCGGCGCAGCAGCTCGTGCAGTCGGGGATCCGGCGGCCGGACGAACACCGGGCGTCCGTTCACCCAGACCCAGCCCGGGGTGCCGTCGATGATCCCGCTGAGGATGCGGAAGTCCTGCCGGAAGTCGGTCGGCTCGTCGACCCCGACGAACACGACGGGCCGGCGCGCGTGCAGGCACAGCGCGACCATGCCCGCACTGACGTCGGCCAGGATCAGCTCCATCTCCTCCACCGGAGGCTGCGCCGTGCCGGTGAGGCCGAACTCGATCGCGAGGCCGAACACCGAGGACCTGTCGGGATCGACGAACTGGCGGGAGTACGCGTAGTCGATGCTGGTCCCGGACATCGGGGAGTGGTCGCCCGCACCCGGCGTCTTCCGGTCGAAGGCCTGGATGCGCTGGTAGTCCTCGCCGCGGACGTCGCGTACCGCGTCGGCGACGACCTCGACCGCCTTCTCCATCGCCGCCCGGTGCGCCGGGTCGAGGTACTCGGAGTACCGGTCCGCGTCGGCGGTGCCGCGCATGCCGTCGTAGGCCGCGTTGAAGAAGGTCATGCCGGGCCGGTCGGACTGGTTCGGCGCGTCGCCCCAGCTGTGCATGACCTGGCCGCCGTTGCAGTGGATGTCGAGCAGCCACGTGATCTGCGGGAACTCGTCGAGCAGCCAGGCGACGTTCAGGGTCTCGGCCTCGCGGCCCGCCTCCCGGCCCCGGTAGTGGTCGCTGCCGGGCGCGAGGCTGCCCATCGTCGGCGCGTGGAGCACGGACGGGTCGAACGCCTTCTCGATGTCCCAGAGGAAGTCGAAGTTGCGGTTGAGGTCGGTGCCGATCCGGGGGTCGGTGTCCGACGGCCGGCTGCGGTTCTTCCGCCAGTTCCGCTGGTCCTCGTCCGCGCCGGGCTGCTGGCTGTAGGCGCGGCCGTCGGGGTTGATGCAGGGGACGACGAAGACGTCGACGGTGTCGATGATCGAGGCGATCTCTCTGGCCCCGAACGTCTTCCGCCGCTCGCCGTAGACGAGATCGGTTCCCGCGACGTGGGTGTCCAGCAGGTCGGCGGCGAACCTCAGCGCGATGTCCGCGCCACCCCATTCCATCGCGTGCAGGCCGGCCAGGAACAGGACCCCGGCGCGCACGCCGCCGTCGTCCGGCTTGCCGATGCGCAGCGCGGTGGCGGTCCGACCCTCGAACGTCGGGTACTTCAGCGGGACCAGGCGGCACAGCGTGGGATGCCGCTCCCTGAGCTCCACCAGGCCGGACTCGATCTCCTCGACGGTGAGGTAGTGCACCCGGATCCCCGCTTCCTCGCCGCGGCGAGCCGCGCCCGGCCCGCCGTCCGGAGGATCTCGCCCGGGCCGACGACCGCGTTATCGCGGGGCTCCCGCGCCGGACCGGCACCGTCGCCGGATCAGTCGTCGAGATCCGCCCGGGAGAACCGGACCTCCTCGACGTCCAGCACGGACTGCACCTGGCGCAGCACGATGTCGTCGATCCGCTGCTCGTCGCGCAGCTCGAGGAGGGCCTCGCGCTTGCGGGCGATCAGGGCGAGCCACAGGCCGGCGTACTGGTCGTCGTGCCGGACCGCCTGCTCGTCGTGGTCGCCGTCGGCCGCCAGCACCGTGCGCCGCTTCTCGAACTCGGTGCGCACCCGCTCGACGACCCGCTCGTCCGTGCCCAGCTCGGCCGCGGTGGCCTCGATCGAGCCGATCGCGGCGTCGGTGATGTACACCTCGGCGAACTGCCGCTCCTCGGCGACGGAGTTGTCGACCGGGAGCCGGGCGAACCGCACCACCCGGGGCAGCAGCAGCGCCTGCAGGAGGGTCAGCACGATGACCCCCGAGGTGATGACGACGATGAGGTCCCGATCGGGGAAGGGCGCGCCGGAGTCCAGGGTCTGCGGGACGGCGAGGACCGCGGCCAACGAGACCGCGCCGCGGAACCCCGCCACGGCGCTGACCGAGCGCTGCCGGGCCCCGAGCCTGCGCAGCCGCTGCACGGGCCGCCGGTCGAGCGCGCGGATGATGTAGGGCGTCGTGTAGAGCCACGCCAGGCGAACCCCGACCACGACGGCCGTGACCAGCAGGATGTCGACCAGCGCCCGGACGAGCGAGACGCTGGACAGACCGCGGACCGCGATGTGCGCCTGCAGCCCGACGAGCACGAACAGCGCGCTGCTGAGCACCGTCGTCGACACGTTCCAGAAGGGGACCGACGTCCGCCGGGTGGCCGCATTGGTGATGCGCGGCGACACCTGGCTGATGAACAGCCCGCACACGACGACCGCCAGCACCCCGGACGCGTCGACCGACTCCGCCAGCAGGAACGCCGCGAACGGCGTCACCAGCATCGCGATGTTCTCCAGCATCGGGTCGTCCATCCGGCGCCGCAGCTGCCAGCTCAGCAGGCCGACCACCGCTCCGGCGAGCACCCCGCCGCCGTAGGCCAGCAGCAGCAGACCGCTCACGTGCAGCGGCGTCAGTGTGTCCTCGCCGACGGTGGCGCCGACCGCGAGGCCGTAGATCACCAGGGCCGTGCCGTCGTTGACCAGGCTCTCCGCGCGCAGTGTGGTCACGGTCCGGCGCGGCAGCCGCCGGGCCAGGACCCCGACCGCGGTCGCGTCGGTCGGGGCGAGGGCCGCGCCCAGCACCCAGGCCGGGCCCCAGGCCAGGCCGATCGCGTGCGCCACGGCCGCCACGGCCGCGGCGGTGGCGAAGACCAGCAACGTGCTGGTCAGGACCACGACGCGCAGGTTGTTGCGGATCTCCCGCAGGGAGGTCGTCAGGCTCTCCCAGTAGAGCAGCACCGGCAGGAACACCAGCAGCACGACCTCGGGCGGCAGCTGGGCCTCGCGCAGGTGCGGCGCGAACCCGACGAGCACCCCCACCAGCACCAGCAGGATCGCCGGCGCGATCGGGTAGCGCCGCGCCAGCGCACCGCACACCACCAGGGCGACGCCGAGGACGACCGCCATCTCCAGTCCGAGCACGCCCCCATCGTGGCGTGTCCGCGCGCAACCGTCGGCAGGGACCGTTCAGGGTTCCGTGACCCGAGGGCCGTCGCGCAGCGAACGGATCATGCCCCGCAGGATGCGGAGCGCGGCCGCCTGCTCGGACCCGGTCAGCCCGGACAGCATCCTGACCTCGACGGACCGGACCGCGGCGGACGCCTGCTCCAGGCTCCGCCGACCCCGGGGCGTCAGCCGTGTGGGAAGGACCTTCCCGACCGGGGCCTCCGCCGGCCTGATCACGAGGCCCTCCCGCTCCAGGGCCTGCAGCAGCACGTTCATCGACTGCCGGGTCACGAACGCGCCGCGCGCGAGCTCGGAGTTCGACAGGCCCGGCCGCTGGGCCAGCAGCTCCAGGCAGGAGTAGCGGGTCACGGTCATCCCGAGCGGGCGCAGCACCTCCTCCATGGCCAGACGGAGGGCACTCGACGCCTCCTTGAGGAGGTAGCCCAGCGACGTCTCCAGGTCGACCCCGTCTTGACTCATGTCAGGATTCTGACATAGATTGGCCCGTGTCAGAAACCTGACACGACTCGAGGAGCATCCCATGCCCGCCACCGGCCCCGACTTCGTCTCCCTGCAGGCCCGCGATCTCGCCGCGTCCCAGGCGTTCTACGAGCGGTACCTGGGCCTCGTCCGCTCGCCGGCCGGGCCGCCGCACGCCGTCGTCTTCGACACGAAGCCGATCGCCTTCGCGCTGCGCGACGTCGTCCCCGGCACCGACCTCGACTCCGGGGACCGGCCCGGCATCGGCGCGGCGATCTGGCTGCACGCCACGGACGTCCAGGACATCCACGACGCACTCGCCGCCGCGGGCCACACCATCGTCGCCGCGCCCGTCGACGGGCCCTTCGGCCGGACCTTCACCTTCGCCGACCCGGACGGCTACCAGGTCACCCTGCACGACCGGGCCTGAGCACCGCCGATCCGTCGATGAGTTCCGC
The DNA here is from genome assembly GCF_039531635.1 of Pseudonocardia ailaonensis. Classification (NCBI taxonomy): domain Bacteria; kingdom Bacillati; phylum Actinomycetota; class Actinomycetes; order Pseudonocardiales; family Pseudonocardiaceae; genus Pseudonocardia; species Pseudonocardia ailaonensis. The sequence goes on from NZ_BAAAQK010000025.1 coordinate 215,444, forward strand.
CGGACCCGGCGGTCTCCCCTGGCAACGGACCCCGACTCCCCCAGGAGCAGTGCCATGACCACCACCGCGACCGGCCGCCACGTCGACGTCAACGGGATCAGCCTCTACGTCGAGACCCACGGATCGGGGCGGCCGCTGGTCCTGCTGCACGGCGGGATGATGTCCGGCGAGCAGTTCGCCCCGATCCTGCCCGTGCTGACGCCGACCCGACAGGTGATCACGGTCGACCTGCAGGGCCACGGGCGCACCGCCGACATCGACCGGCCGCTCGCCCTGGACACGATGGCCGGCGACGTCGCCGCGCTGATCGAGCACCTGGGGCTGGACCGGCCGGACCTGGTCGGGTACTCCCTCGGCGGCGGGGTGGCGCTGCACGTCGCGGCGACGCGCCCCGAGCTGATCGGGCGGCTCGTGCTGACCTCGGTCTACCTCCGCTCCGACGCGCTCGACCCCGCGATCGCGGCCCAGCAGTCCCAGGTGGGCGCCGCCGCGGCGGAGTTCATGGTCGGGACACCCCCGTACGAGCTCTACCAGCGGGTCGCGCCGCGCCCCGAGGACTTCCCGCGCCTGCTGGACAGGCTGGGCGAGTGGATGACCCACGACTTCGACTACTCCGAGCTGGTCCGGGGCCTCCGGATGCCGACGCTGATCATGGCCGCGGACGCCGACATGGCACCGGTCCGCCACTTCGCCGACGCGTTCGCCCTGCTCGACGGCGGGCTGCGCGACGGCGGCTGGGACGGCAGCGGCCGCCCCACCGGCGGGCACGCCCTGGCGATCCTGCCCGGACGTACGCACTACGACATCACGGACTCGCCGTTGTTCGCGCCGTCTGTGCTCGACTTCCTCACCGTGGTGGCCGGCTGACCCAGGTCGTGCCGGGCACGGTCGCGTCAGGTTCCCGCCAGCCTCGCGACGACCGGCGCGAACTCCACGGCGTCGGGCACCTGGAAGCTCGAGATCCCGTAGCGTTCCCGGACCGCCAGGAGGTGCTCGACGATGCGGTCCACCGAGCCGACCGCCATGAACGGGCTGCTGTAGACGTGCTCCGCGGTGATGCCGTGGGCGGACACCAGGTGGTCGACGTACTCGTCGGGCCTGTCGGTCACGACCCCGCCGGTCGGGAGGCGCAGCTCGAGCTCGTCGAACCGGTCGCCGGCGCCGTCCCGGATCCACTCGATCTTCTTCTCGAGGTGCGGGACGCTCGCCGTCGCCTTCATGCCCACCGGGTCGATCTTCGGGGGGAAGGGCCCTGGGCCGCCGGGCGAGATCTCCACCGCCTCCGCGAGCCGGCCGGCCAGCCCGAGCACCTTCCGACCGTGCCCCCCGATGACGACCGGCGGCCCGGGCTGCTGCCGCGGCGGCGGCACGAGCTCGATCTCGTCGATGCGGTAGAACTCGCCCTCGAAGGCGAACCGGCCACGCCACAGTCCCTTGAGGATCTCGACGTACTCCGCGAGCCGGCGGATGCGCGTACCGGGGGTTTCCGGCGGCAACCCACCGGCCACGAAGTCGCGCTCCATCGACCCGGCGCCCACACCGACCTCGACCCGGCCTCCGGAGAACTGGTCCATCGTGGCGTACTGCTGGGCGAGGACGAACGGGTGGTGGAAGCTGACCGGGGTGAAGCCCGTGCCGACCCGCAGCCTCGTGGTCGCGTCGAGCACGGCCATCAGCGCGGGCACCGGCGCCCACTGCCAGCCGTCGGCACCGGGATACGCGTAGTGCTCCCGGACGTGGAAGGTCGTGTACCCGAGATCGTCGACCATTCGGGCGTACTCCCGATAGTCCCGAACGCGGTCCTCGACGTCGGTCCCGACGAACGTGCGAGCGGTGCGGAAGGCGAAGGGCCGAAGCGTCACACGGAGCAGTATCACCCGACGGGGCCGTCATTCGGGAACAGCGGCACGGAGCTCCGCGCGCGCCGACGCAGGGCACGCCGCAGGACCGACCGCGTGACGGCGGCGTTCGCCGACCCGGCCGCCACCCCGACCAGCAGCGCCACCCACCACGGCACCGAGCCCGTCGCCAGCACCGCGAGGCCGGTGGCCGCGCCGAGAAGGCAGCCGCCGACGGTGACCAGGAGGATCCACACCATATAGCCGCCACTGTGCTGCGACGCCGCGTAGGGCGTCGGCCAGTCGTCGTGAATGCTGTCGGAGAGATACCGCTCGAGGTGCGGCGCCCGGGAGACGAACAGATTCCGCAGCCGCGACTGCACCTGCTCCGCCTCGGTCTGCGCGAGTCGGCAGCGAAGATCCCGGGCGAGGATCACCGACACCAGCGCCCAACCGCCGGCTGCCAGTGCCGCGGAGCCGATCCGGAGCGCGCCCGGATCAGCGGTCCACAGGCCGGCCAGCAAGGCTGTTGCGGCCGAGCCCAGGATCGCCAGGCCCGCGCCGAGGAGCGCGAGCGACTGGTCGATCCTCGTGAGGGCGCTCTGCACCATCACCGTCCGCCGCTGGTATTCCGCCAACGCCACCTGTAGCCCCACCGCCTCGGCGACCGGATCACGAAGGGCATCCCGTTCGCGCGTCAGCCGCGCGATCGTCTCGGTCCGGCGGAGAAGCTCGGCCTCCAGCGCCTGATGATCCGGCTGACCGCACGTCATCTCGCCCGCTCACCCCACCAGAACGTCGACTACTCGGGTCTCGCCGCCAGCTCGGAGGCTGTTACTCCTCTGTGCACCCGAGCCGTACACCCGCGGCGCCGTCGCGGCGCCGTCGCACTGTGGCGCAACCGCTTCGTGGTCGGATGTCGACGGTCCCAGACGGTCGACGTCCCGCTGATCCACATCTGTCCGAGGAGATCCGCGAGCTCGACCACGACCCGCAACCCCTCGGACAGACCGCGCCGCTCAGCTGCTGGCCTGGGTGGGGGACGGTCCGCGGCATACGCTCTCACGAGTTCGGACGGATGCCGTGACCTCAGGGAAGTCGGACCGTGGGGATCGCGGACAGGCTCAGGTCTCACCCTCGGCGGACATCGTGATCCGCCGGCGCAGCTCTGCTTCCCTGCCGAGCACGATCTCCATCTGGGCCACCGCCCACGCCGACCGCTCCAGGGGCACCACCGCGACCCCGTCGGAATCCGCGACGACCACGTCTCCGGGACCCACCACCACTCCGCCCGCCGCGACCGGTCGACCGACCCACCCGGGGCCGGTCTTGAACGGCCCGGCCGGGGTCGTCCCTCTCGCGAACACCGCGAGGCCGTTCGCGTCGAGGACGTCCACGTCGCGCACCGCTCCGTCGACGACGGCGCCCGGGACCCCCCGCACCATCATGATCTCACCGATCAGGTCGCCGATCAGGGCCCGGCTCAGATCCCCGGCCCCGTTGACCACGAGCACGTCACCGGGCTCGGCCTCGTCGAGCGCCCGGTGGATCGCCAGGTTGTCCCCGGCCCGCACGACGACCGGGAGGGCGAACCCGACCATCCGGGTTGCCGTGCTGGTCATGCACCGAATTCCGGCGTCCATGACCAGCATCCGCCCCAGCGCGTCGCCGACCACCGCTGCGGGCGCCGTGGCGAACAGCTCGCGGAGATGTGGGTCCGGCCGCTGCCAACGCCCGGCAACCGAGATCGACGACGCGTCCTCACCGATGAACATTCGACTCCTCGTCCGTCCTATGCCGACATCGTGCGACCGGGCGCCACGACGACACCGTCCGGCACATCGCCGTTCAACGCCTGCCAGATCGATGCCACCGCAGCCCGACCCACTCGCAACATCGACTCGGCCGTCTGCGCGCCGATGTGGGGGGTGACCAGGACGTTGTCCAACGGAGCGCCCAGCAGCTCACCCGCGCCGAGGCCGCCCCCGGAGTCCGGCTCGTGCTCGACGACGTCGAGCGCCGCACCCGCCAGTGGACCGTTGCGCAGACACTCCACCAGCGCGGCCTCGTCGACGAGTTCTCCCCGGGCGGTGTTGACCAGGAACGAGCCAGGTCGCATCGACCTCAGCTCCTCACGCCCCATGATCTTCCTCGTGCTGTCGACCAGCGGCAGGTGGAGACTGACGATGTCGGATCCGCCGAGGAGCTCGTCGAGCCCCACACAACGCCCACCCAGTCCCTCGATCACGCCTCGCTCCACGAAGGGATCGTGCACCAGGACCGGCATACCGAAGCCGCCACGGGCGATCTCCAGCACCGCCTGGCCGATCCTCCCGAACCCGATCAGTCCGAGAACCCTGCCGGAGATCTCGACACCCGTCAGGCCACCCCTCAGCTCGTCCCAGCTCCGCGACCGCGCGAACGCCGTCGCCGACGAGACGTTCCGCACCAGACTCAGCGTGAGGGCGAACACCAACTCCGCCACCGCTCGGCTGTTGGCTCCCGGGGTGACGGTCACCCAGATGCCGTGGTCCGCGGCCGCCCGGAGATCGACGTTGTCCGTCCCCACGCCGTGCCGAGCGATGATCTTCAATCGTGGGGACGCGACGATCATCTCGGCGGTGAAGGCCTCACCCCGGAGCAGTACTGCGTCGACGTAGGACCGGACGTCCACGTAGTCGACCGCGTCCGCGCCATAGCCCAGGAACACCCGGGCCCAGGCCTCCAGCCCACGCAGCACGTCGACATGGACGGGATCCGACACGTACACGGCCGGCATGCTCACAACGGCATCGCTCGAATCAGTGGTCACTCGGGAGCCTCCGCTACAACGATCGTCGGCAAGGTGGGAAGGCCCCGACCACGGCGTCCGGCACGTGCGCCTCGCAGCCGGCCGCCGGGAGCGCTCGAGACCCTCACGCCGAGGCCGAACGTGGCTGTTCCACCGCTCCACAACCTGTAATAAAATCGGGACAGTGTCACGTTCTATCTAGTGTGAGGAAGCGCCGCATATGATGTCAAGTGCAGCTGTGCAGGTTCCGGTGCGCCCGCCGGTCGGCACGCACTGTCTTCCCCGTGCCTGCCGAGATCGACGTGAGGACCGGTTGTCGTGACGACGGACACCAGCACACCTGTGACGATCGCCGGCAACGACCGCATCATCCAGGTGCTCGACGCACTCGTCCGGCGCGGCTCCCAGGGATGGGGCGTCCGGGAGCTCTCGACCGCACTCGACGCGAGCCGCACCACGGTCCACCGCGCGCTCCTCGGCCTCGCCGACTCGGAGTTGGCGGCCGCCGACCCCGCCGGGAACTACTCGATCGGACCACGGGCACGGGTTCACGCCGCACTCCTGCACAGGCGCCATCCACTGTTGGTCCACGCTCCGTCGATCCTCGAGACGCTGAGCCGGACCGCCGACGCGACGGCACTGGTCGGAGTCCTCGGCCCCGACGACGACCAGGCCTTCGTCGCCGCGATCCGCGAGCGGGAGGGGCCGATGCGATACCAGTTCCACGCCGGCGCGCCTCTCCCGCTGCACGCAGGCGCGGTCGGGCGCGCCATCCTGTCGGTGACCGGCGTGGGTGTCCTCCCCGAAGAGCTGCCGCAGTACACGGAGCGGACGGTCACCGACCACGCGGTCCTGCGCCGCGAGATCGAGGAGATCACCGTCCGCGGTTTCGCCCTCAGCGAGGGGCAACACATACCCCTGGCGACGGGGATCGCGGTGCCCGTTCGAATGCCCGACGGCCTGGTGGCAGCCGTGTCCGCATCCCGCCCGCGCTCAGAGGTGCAGGAGGCGATGATCCCCGACCTGGTCGAGTGCGTGCGGGCGGCAGCCCGAGATCTCCACGAGGCGGTGGCCGCGTCGAGCCCACACCCGGCTGCCGGCGTCGAACCGCATCCCGCCCGGTCTGCCGTCGAACGCCTCGAGAAGCTGGTCGAGCTGCTCGTCCGCTCGCCCACCCGGATCCCCTCCGGCGCAGCGCTCGGCCGCGTCCTCCGCGTCAGTTCGATCACCTCCTCCCGCCTCCAGTCCTCTGCGGAGGTCGCGGGCCTCGTGCTCCCCCGACCGGACGGCGGCCTCACGTCAGGACCGCTGCTGCTGCGATGGGCCGCGACCTTGGGAGCACGCTTCGACGTCGCCGTGCTGGCACATGAGCACCTGGTAGCACTCGCGTCGACCACCGGCGAGACCGTCGGTATGGCCCTCTACGACGCCCATACCGAGAGCGCGACGATGGCGGCCGTCATCGAGGGGCGGAAACGGATCGGCTACACGATCGCGGAGGGGTCGGAGGTGCCACTTCATGCCGGGGCGGCGGGGAAGGCGATTCTCGCCTTCTGCGACGCCGCCGTGGTGGAGCGGGTCTCCTTGGCGCCACTGACGGCGAACACGACCACCGACGTGCGTCGGTTGCGAGCCGACCTGGCCGACATCACCCGGGCCGGGTCGGCGGTGGCGGGCGGCGAACGGATTCCCGAGGCATTGGGCATCGCCGCCCCGATCTTCGCCGACGGGGTCGTCCGCGGATCGGTGACCATCACCATCCCGCGAGCCCGCGCGGACAGCGGCTCCGTCGAGCAGCTGCTCGACGAGGTACGCCGGACGGCTCGACGCGTCTCGACACTCATCTCGGTGGGCCCGGAGCTCCCGGTCGGCTGATGTGCGGACCGGCAGGCTCGCCATCGGCAGGTCCCCTCACCGCAGCTCACCGATGGACCTCACCACCACCGTGTTGACGTCGACCCCCGCCGGCTGGTCGAAGGCGAAGAGGATCGCGTCGACGACCGACTCCACACCCATGGCAGGCCCCGCAAGCTCCGGGAAGAACGGTGTCGCCGTCCGACCCGGGGCCATCAACGTCACCCCCACTCCGACCGTCGTGGCGTACATCCGCAGGTTCTCCGCGAGGCCGGTGACCGCCCACTTCGTCGCGGAGTAGAGGTTTCCCGGCGATGCCGTGAACCCGCCGACACTGCCCAGGAGGACGATCCGTCCGCGCGAGGACGCCAGGGCCGGGAGTGCCACCTGCGCCAGCAGCGCGGGACCGAGGACGTTCGTGAGCACCATGTCCGCCCACAGCTCCGGCCTGCCACCGCCGCCGAACACGTTGTGGCCGTTCGCGTGGTAGTCGGCCGAGGCGAGACCGGCGGCGGCAAGGATCCCGTCGAGCGACCCGAACACCTCGGTGGCCACCTCCACGGCCCGGCTGACGTCCTCGACCGACGTGGCGTCTCCGGTCACGGCCCGGACAGTCCCCGCGCCGGTCCTCGACACCACGGACGCGAGACGTTCGGCATCGCGGTCGAACACGACCACGTTCCGGCCCGCTGCCGCCACGCGGGCCGCGAACGCGGCGCCGATCCCACTCGCTCCGCCCGAGACGACATACGTCCCCGGGCCCTTCGTACCCGCCTCAGAGACGGGCACGCCGGACGAGACCGGCGCCCTGCACGGCGTCACGTGTGTCCTGCTCGAGTCCGAGTCATTGGCCGACACCACTGCTACGAGCACATCTCCTTGGCCGACCTGCCCCAGATCTTGGCGGCATTGAACTGATCGATGTCGGTCACCGTCAGGAGGGGGATGTAGTTGACCTTGTGCGGCGGGTCCGCCGTGAACGCCGGAGGGTCCGCGGCCACCGGGTACTGGACGTCGCCGGGAACCGTCTTCTGGGTGGCCAGGAACTGCGCTGCCACGACGACCCCCAATTGCCCCTCCGCCTGGGGCGACTGGATCGTGGTCCCCAGGATCTGTCGGTCGGCGAGTGCCGAGACTCCGCCGTTGCAGGCGTCGGCCACCATCCACACGTCCTTGTTCAGCTCGAGCCCGTTCTCACGGAGCGCTTGAGCCACGCCGACGGCCGCATCGGTCGTGTAGGTCTGCAGGAAGTCGATCTGTCCGCGGAAGCGCGCGATCAGCGGGCTCGCTGCCACGTAGGTCGGTTGGGCCGCGGCGTACACACCGGCCTCGGTCGCGAGGATCGTGAACGGTTTGCTCGCCATCGCGTCCATGAAGCCCTTGGTCCGGTCGATCGCCGTCTGCGACGTCGCCGGGCCGAAGATCCGGAGCAGGTTCCCCTGCGGGCTCTTCAGCGCCACCCCCTTCGCCTCGAGATCGGAGCGGGCCTTGGCCAGCAGCGCTTCCGCTGCGGCACCGACCTTCAACGAGTCGCCGGAGACACTGCTGGTCACGTACGGTTCGGTTGCCGGAATGGGCGCCCTCGTCAGCTGGATGACCGGTGCGATCTGCGAGAGCTGCCTGACCGAGTTCACCGAGGCCGCGACGTCGACCGGGAACCACAGGATTGCGGCCGGCTTGTCGCCGGATGCCACGAACTGCCGCACCAGCCCGTCCTGCACCGTCTGGTCGAGCTGCGGTGTGAGGATCGCCCGGTAGGTGAACCCCATCTGTTTGGCCTGCTCCTGCACGGCCTCGTTCTGGAGTCGGTTGTAGGCCACCTGGTCCGTCAGCCCGAAGAACACGATCTCCTTCCCGGCGCCGTCGAGGCTCCCGCTCGGCGATGCCGCCCCACCGGCCGCGGGTGCACCGCCGCATGCGGCGACCAGCACCGCCAACGCGGCGAGACCGCTCGTCAACACCATGTGGTACCACCGTCTGGTCGACGATGGTCGCGCGCTGCTGTTCATGACCGACCTGGTCCTTTCGAAGTTGGTGAGTGAATGGAGCGCTGCTGCCGCGTCCGGGCAACCGCGAGGAAAGACGTCCCGAGGACGGCCGAGCGCTCAGACCGCCACTGTTCCGCCGTCCACGACGAGCTCGGCCCCCGTCATGAACGCCGCCTCCGCCGTGCAGAGGAAGGCGATACTCGCGGCGATCTCGCGCGGCTCTCCCGCTCGCCCCAGCGGGATGTGCCTGTCCATTTTCGCCGGGATGTTCAGGTCGTCCGTCAGCACGGCGAAATCTGGATCGTCCGGAAAGAGCTTCTGCCACAGCGGCGTCACGACGATTCCCGGATGAATCGAGTTGCATCGGATGTTGAAGGGAGCGAACTCGAGCGCGACGCTCTTCGAGAACAGGCGTACCGCACCCTTCGTCGACGAGTACCCGGCCATCCCCCCACCGTTCCCGACCAGACCGGAGGTGGACGACACGTTGACGATCGACCCGCCGCCGGCCGCCTTGAGGAGCGGAATCGCCGCCTTCGTCCCGAGGAAGACCCCGTCGAGGTTCACCGCCTGCTGGCGACGCCACTGCGCCAACGACATCTCCAGGAGTGGAACGTTCAGGCAGATGCCCGCGTTGTTGACCAGGATGTCGAGCCGGCCGAGCCCGGCGCCGATGACGTCGACGGCGCGTCGCCAGTCGTCCTCGGCGGTCACGTCGAGCCGCATCACCTCGGCGGACCCACCGCGCTCCCGAACGCCGTCCGCCACCTGCCGGCACCGGTCCTCGGCGATGTCCGCGACCACGACCGAGGCGCCGAGCTCGGCCAGAGCGGTGCACGTCGCCGCTCCGATACCCGAGCCCGCCCCGGTCACCAACGCCGTCAGTCCTGCAAGGCCGAACATGTCTCCACCCTCCGGGCGCTGTGTCGAGATCGAGCGATCTCCCGTCGTCGTGGTGCTTCAGGAACGCACCGCCGAATCCACGTCGGAGTGCTGGACCGTCTTCAACAGCTTTGCGCCGAGGAGCGTGACGTCGTACTTCAGGCGAAAGCCTGCCAGCATCCGCTTCGGCGCGAGCAGGTGCAGCGGATCGGTGCTCGATGTCGCGAGCATGCTCACCTCGCACTGACCGGACCACGCATCGGGACGCCCGTCGGAGATGGTCCGGAAGGAGATCTCGTTCTCGAGCCTCAGGAACTCTGAAACCGACATGTCAGGGCTGCCGGAATGGCCAGGAATACCGCGGAACGAGATCCGCTCCGCCGCAGGCACGTCGTCGGGGGAGCACGGGGCTTCCGGCACGAACGTCATGGTGATCAGCGGCCGGAGTCGCGGCCGCGACATCGTCATGGCGGCACCACCGGAGCCCTGCATCTGAACCTGGAAGTCCGCGATCTTCTTCGGGATCCCCCAGACCTCGCGTCCCATCGCCATGGGCGAGTCGGTGTCGACGTACACCAGCGGCGCGTACATGTACTCGGCACCTTCGAACCTGACACCGACGTACATGAGCACCTCGCGATACCCACCGCCGAGCGAGGACTCTCCGTACTCGACGTACCAGGCGAAGCAGCGGACCGGATCGCTCGCGGGCTCGAGTTCGGGTGGGAGCAGCCGGGCCACCGACTCCGTCTCGGCCTCGTAGTAGGCGACCAGCGAGTCGGCATCCGTGAGATACCAGGGGGGACGGCCGTACAGGGTCTCGCCAGAACCGATCTTCAGTCCGTAGTTCTCGATGTCCATGATGGGTCGCTCCTCTTGAGACAAAGTGGCCCTTCGGCACACTCTCGGACACGTCCGTTCGATGCGGAACCCGCTGTCCCGCCTTGTGGTCGTGCGCATCGCGATCCGGCGGCGGAGGCTACTGCGCCAGTTCTCCGCCGTCGACGACATAGGTGGCGGCAGTCACGAAGCTGGCGGCACCGGACAGCAGGAAGGTGATGACAGCCGCCACTTCGCTCGGCCGCGCGATCCGCCTCTGCATCACCGACTCCGCAGTCAGCGCCGCTCCCTTCGCCACGTCACCTCCGCCCCGCTCCCGGTAGACCGGCCGGGTGAGCGCGGTGTCGGTTCGTCCAGGCGCCACGACGTTCACGCGCACACCGTCTGCTGCCACGTCACCCGCGAGCTGCTTCGAGAACGCGGTGACGGCACCTTTCGCGGCGCCGTAGGCGCAGTTCTCGGCCTGCGCGGCGAACGCGGAGATGGACGACACGTTGACGATGGATCCCTGCGTCCGCCGCAGATGCGGAAGGCTGTGTTTGCAGACGAGGAAGGTGCCGCCCGCGTGCACGTCCATCATCCGCTTCCACCGACCGTACGAGAGATCGTCTATCCGACCGAGATCGGCGTGGCCCGCACAGTTCACGACACTGTCGAGGCGGCCGTACCGGTCCACGGCGGACCGCACCGCGGACCCGACATCGCCTTCGTCCGCCACATCGGCGCCGAGACCCAGTCCGGCGTCCCCGGGGAGCCCGCGTGCGACGTCGATGGCTCGTGATTCCTCCTTGTCGACGACGACGACCCGCCCACCGTGCGCCGCGTAGTCGCGGGCGACGGCGGCGCCGATACCGGACCCGCCACCGGTGACGAGCAGGACCAGACCGTCGAACTCGCGATGCGCAGCCACGGCGGCGACGACCTCCTCCCCGTCCACGCTCATGTGATCGCTCCTCGGCCCCGTCCGGGGTCCGCCGTCCGTCTCGGGGTCACGGCGCCTGCGGTATTCCGAAGAAGGTGCTCTCCCCGAACAGGACCAGGGTCTCCTTGCGGTGCCGGATGCGCCACCGGCCGGCCTCGACGGCGTACGCGGAGTCGTAGAACCCCGTCGCCGACGAGAACTGCGGATGGTCTCCGACCCGGACGATCCTGCACTCGAACGTCACTCGCGCGGTCGCGGTGGCGCCGTCCTCGGCCACGTCGATGTCGTAGCCGTGCATGAGATGGAAGCGGCCGAAACCCTCCTGGTGCCGACGACAGAACGCCTCCAGCTCGTCTCGGCCCACCTTCCGGTGGCCGTCCTTGCCCGGCACGTCGACCCGCTCGAAGATGCCGTCCGGTGTGAAGAGATCAGCCCACCCGACAGCATCCGTCGAATCCCAGGCCAGGGCGTATCGTGCCTCCAGCCGCGTGATGTCGGCTACCGCCTCGAGCCGCGCCACCCGCGTTCCCAGATTCTCGACAACGTTCTCTGTCACGATCGCCTCTGTCCTAGATGGTGAGTCTTCCCGACGTGGTGGACGAGTCGCCGGACCACGTGTGTCGCAGCTCCAGCCGGCGCCTGGCCAGGGCCGACGCCCATCTCCTCGCGAGGAGCCAGTCGATCGTCACCACCGCGAAGAGGATCACGCCCGTGGTCAGCTGCGCCTCGTAGTAGGAGCTGCCGCGGATCGAGAACGCGGCGGTGATGCACCCCATGACACCCACGCCCAGGAAGACGTTGATCGCCGATCCCCGGCCACCCTTCAGCGAGACCCCACCCAGCAGCGCCGCCGAGAAGACGGCGAACAGGAGATCCCCGTAGGAGGTCGGATTCGCGCTCGCGCTCTGGTAGGCGCTCACCGAGCCGGCCAGCCCGGCGCAGAGGCCGGACACGCAGAACACCGTGATCAGCACTCGCCTGCCGTTCACACCCGCCGCGATCGCCTCGCTCCTGGCGCCGCCGAACGCGTACACCTCACGTCCCGGCTTCGTGTACCGCAGGACACCTCCGAGCACGAGGTAGGCCACGACGGCGATGATGCTGGCGACGGTGAAGACGCCACCCACGCGTGTCAGGAAGACATCTCCGTCTGCGGGGTCGTCCAGCCGCAGGGCGCTGTCGGTGAACAGGTAGGCCACCCCGCGGAGGAGAATGAGCGTCCCCAGGGTCAGGACGATGGAGTCGATCCTCAGCCGGTGGATGAGGAAGCCCTGGAACGCTCCGTACGCACCGGCGATGATCGTCGTCAGCAGGATCGAGGTCGGCGCGCCGAACGCGCTGAGCTTGATGGCGAGCAGGCCGCTGACGGCGACCGTGGAGCCCACCGACAGGTCGATCTCACGCGCGATCATGCAGAACGCGACTCCCAGCGTCGCGAGACCGAGAACCGTCAGGTTGTCCAGGATGGCGTACGCACTCGCGACGGGAGACATCGCGGGGAGCAGCAGGCCGACGTAGAGAACGACGAACAGACCGAGCGGCAGCCCGTACTGCCGCAGCCGACGGGCGTTCGCCCTCACCGTCGCCCCCCTCGTTCGAGGACGATGATCGTGACGACGACGATCACCACGACCACACCCTTCGCCACCTGCCTCTCGCCGAAGGAGAAGCCGTTGAGGATCATGAGGTTGTCGATCGTCGCCACGATCACGGCGCCGAGCGCCGAGCGCAGCGGCGACCCTCGGCCACCGTGCAGGATCGTGCCGCCGACGATGACCGCCGCCGCCACATCGATGGTCAACGGTGCGGCGAAGGTCGTGTCGCCCCCGCCCACCGGGGCGATGGCGAGGATCGCCGCGATCCCGGTGCCGATGGAGAAGACGACGAAGACGACGACCGTCACGCGCTGCGCCGAAAGGCCGCTCAGGTGTGCGGCAGCGCGGTTGGCACCGACGAGCAGGATCCGCCGGCCCAGGGCCGTCGCGTGGGCCAGCCACCCCAGAGCAGCGCTGACCAGGACGAAGACGTAGATCGGCAGCGGTATCCCGAGGGGCTGTACGGAGCTGAGAAAGGGCGTCAGGACACGGTCGAACGTGACCTGGGCACCGTTGGAGACGGCTGCCGCGGCGCCGAGCATGACCGCGCCGGCGGCGATCGTCGTGATGATGGGGTCCAGCCCCATCGCGATCGCGACTCCCTGGAAGGCGCCGATCAGGGCCATCCCGATCACGACCACCACGACCGCGATCGGCCACGGCACCCCCGCACCGACCAGCCCGGCGAAGCCGAGCGCGGCCACCATGGCGCTCTGCGAGCACGCCAGCGAAATGAAGTTGCCGGACATCGTGACGAGCGTCATCGACACGGCCACGATGCCCGTCGTCGCCGCACTCAGCATGACGGCTCGATAGTTCGCGGCCGTGCTGAACCCCGGCGTCAGGATCGCACCGATGACGGTGAGGGCCACGAAGGTGAGGGGCAACGCGAGAGCCCTGATCGACGGCCGCCGCACCGTCGCGCGCCGCACGTCGGCGGAGCCGGCGTCGCCACGTTCCATCGCAACGGTCGACCGGCTCATGACGACGCCTCCTCGGAAGCGTCGTGCATCACCCGGGTGAGCAACGCAGACTCGGTCCAGTCCCGGGCTCTGCGCGTCTCCACGAGGCGGCCCTTGTAGAAGACGCCGATCGTGTCGCACAGCCCCAGCACCTCGGCCGTGTCCGATGAGGCGACGATGACGGAGAGACCCTCGCGGCACAGTCTGCGCAGCTGCGCGTAGATCTCGGCCCGCGCGCCGACGTCGACGCCTCGGGTCGGTTCCTCCACCAGGAGCACTCGCGGATCTGTTCCGAGCCACTTCCCGAGGGCGACCTTCTGCTGGTTGCCTCCGCTCAACGTGTCCGCGTCTGCGGTGAGCCTGGACTCGTCGATCGAGAAGACCGCGGCGACATCCGCGGCGAGCGTGTACTCACGAGCTCGACTGATGCGGCCGCGGGACGTGATGCGTGAGATCCAGGGTGCCGACAGGTTCTTGTACACCGACACCCCGGGGAACAGGCCGTCGTGCTTGCGGTCGCCGGAACAGTAGGAGATCCCGTCACGCAGCCCGTCGCGTCTGCCCGCGATGGTCACCGCTCTGCCGTCGAGCTCGACCTCGGCACTGGTGGCCGGAGACATTCCCGCCAGCCCTGCGACGAAGGCACTCGCTCCGCTGCCGAGCTGTCCGGTCAGACCGAGGATCTCACCACGTCGCAGCGCCACCGAGACCGGTTCGGCCAGGCCGGGAGCCACCATCTCGACGACCCGCAGCCTCGTGTCGCCGAGCTCGCCCGGTTCGGGGAAGTAGGTCTCGAGCGCTTCGCCGAGCATCGCCGTGACGATGTCCGGGACGGACGCCGTGGCCACCTCGATCGAGGCGACGACCTCGCCGTTGCGGAACACCACGGCGCGGTCGCAGATCGTGAAGACCTCATCGAGCCGGTGCGTGACGTACACGATGCTGCGACCGCTCGCCTTGATCTCACGGACGAGGCCGAGAACGCGTTCGATCTCGGTGTCCGAGAGCGAGGCGGTCGGCTCGTCGAGCACCAGGACCTTCGCCTCCTCGGACAACGCACGGGCGATGTCGACGAGCTGCTGCTCGGCGATGGTCAGGTCCTCCATCGGGGTGTCGGGATGGACGTGGCCGAGCCCCACGCCGGCCAGGAGCGGCTTCGCGTGCTCGCGCAGTGTGCGTGTCGTCCAGAACACCGGAGCGGCGCGCAGCCCGAGAAGCAGGTTCTCGGCGACGGTCATCGTCGCGACGGTTGCCACCTCCTGCTGCACGACAGCGATGCCTGCCCGCTGGGCCCGGGCGCCGCTGTGGAGCGCGGTCTCGTCGCCGTCCAGCGAGACGACGCCGGCATCCGGCCGCACCAGACCCGAGAGGATCTTGACCAGGGTGCTCTTCCCGGCGCCGTTCTGGCCGAGGAGAGCGACCGACTCCCCGGCACCGACGGCGAAGTCCACCGACTTCAGCGCGCCGACCTTGCCGTACGACTTCGACACGCCTCGCACATCCAGCACGGGACGGGCCGCCTGATCGCGCCCGCCCGGCACTGCCACTCGAACGCCGTCGGCGCTGGTGTTGATCATCTGCCATCCCACAGGGTCGCCGTGTCCGAGATCGGTCGTGCGGTCGGAGATCCGCCGCAGAGCGCGAGGAGAGCGATCGTCGAGGGCGACGCCACCGCGCGACCGGTGCGCCGGACTTCAGGTCCGGGCTGTGTGTGCTGCCTGCGCATTCTGCGACCCACCTCATCGTGGCTCTCAAAATCGGGACGATGTCCCGCATGATGGTAGTCGGTTGCCTCTGCATTGGCCAGAGCCCGGGACCGCCGTCGCGACGACGCCAGAACACGACCCGATGGCACGTCGCTCAGCCGGGCCGCAGGGCACCCCAGGCATGCCACGATCGAACCGCGACCTCTGCCGTCCAACTGGTTCTGTCACGGTGGGGATAGGGACGGCCGAGATACCGCTGGGACATCTCGTCGATGTCGGCCAGGTCGAGGTCCGGGCGGATCTCGCGAACCTCACCGAAGAGCGCGACGTAGGAGTACCAGTCGTCCTCGGTGAGGACCGTCAGCGATACGCGGGGATCCGCGCGGAGGTGACGGAGCCTGCGCCGGCTCGCGTCCATGTTGAGCAGGACGGTGCCTTCGCGGGTCCAGCCGTACCACGTCACCGCTGTGTAGGGAGCCCCGTCGGCGCCCACCGTGGCCACGACCGCGTGACGCGGCCCCTTGAGGAACTCATCCACGTTCGCGGGAACGGGCACTCTGGGCACGCAGGTCCTCCGGAGCGAGTGCGGATCGAGGGTCGGACGGCTCAACTCTGCTCGACCTCGGGCATGATCTCCTCGACGAGGCGCTTCAGATCGTCCATCGTCTTGGCGGTCGGCACGTCGCGGAAGGGTGGCCACAGGAGGGGCATGGTCATGCCGGCTTCCTTGTACCGCTTCAGCATGTCGCCGATCTGACGGGCGTCGCCCGCCAACAGGTTCGTCGCCTTCCCGGCGGGCGTCTGGTCGATCTTCTCGTCGGTGATGACGAACCAGATCATGCTGCACATGTCGAAGTCCTCGGGCAGGGTTCTGCCGAGCTCGTGCATCTCGAGCTCCATCTCGGCCTTCCAGCGCCTCACGTCCTCGGGCGAGTCCTGGATGCCGATCCATCCCTGCAACCCGTACTTGGCGATGCGCTTCGCGGACCGCTTCGGGTCCTTGAGGCCCGAGAAGTAGATGGGCGGGCCGGGCTGTTGGACGGGCTTGTGCCCGAACCCGCTCAGCGGGAAGTCCGCGAACTCACCGTGGTACTCGAACAGCTCGTTGGACCAGACCCCCTGGAGGATCTCCAGCGTCTCCCGGACGTGCGCGTGGCGACGCGCGAACAGCGGTGACGCGCTGGCCGCGGCGAACTCCTCCGGCATCCATCCGGAACCGACCCCGACGTTGAGCCGACCGCCACAGAGGTGGTCCTGGGTGGCGAGCTCGGCGGCGAGCACGCCCGGCGCCCGATACGGGGTGTCGATGATGCTCATGCCGATCCGTACCGTTCGCGTCTTCGCGGCGAGCCAGGGGATCAGGGTCATGCCCTGGAACCACTTGCCCCGCGACACCACGGGCATGGCGTTGGGGAAGTCGGTCATCATGCCGAACGGGTACTGCAGTTCCGCACGGTCGTTGGCTTCCGGGACGATGATCCGGTCGAGCGTCCACACCGAGTCGAAGGCCAGGCCCTCGGCGAGGGCGGTGAGTTCCTCGAGCTCGTCGAGCGTCACGTGGTCGCGGAAGTTGGGCAGGTAGAGAGCGAGCTTCATCGATCGAACTCCTCGAGGTGTCGACGGCGGGCCACGATGTCCCTGTCGCACTGCGACATCGGATCCGGCTGTCCGGTGGTGGGTCACCTGACGGACTGCGCAGCCCCGGCCGAGGTGACGATCGTGTTCTCGCGAACCGCCGGAGGGTCGGGGCCCCGGCCACGATCGTCCCCCTGGAGCCCACTGTCCTCGACCCGCATCAACTCGGCCTCGGTCTTCTCTCAACCCTTCATCAACCAGGTCCGTGATAGCTCCTCCGGGGCACCGCCGGCGTCTACGTTCGCCGGCATGGACACCAGCGACGCGTTCTGGAGGCCGACCGCGGCTCGGATCGAAGAGTCCGCACTGCGGGAGTTCCTGGACTGGCTGGAACGCCGCGAACACCGCGCCTTCCCCGATCACGATGCGCTCTGGACCTGGTCGGTCGAGGACGTGAACCGGTTCTGGTCCAGCATCGTCGAGTACTACGAGGTCGATTTCTCGACGCCGTGGACGCAGGTGCGGACCCCCGAACCGATGCCCCACACCCGCTGGTTCCCCGGAGCGCGCCTCAACTGGGCACAGCACGTCCTGCGCAGCGGTGCCGGCGACTCCACCGCGCTCGTCTGCGTCCGCGAGGGCGATCTGCTCGCTCGCGAGACGACCTGGGCAGATCTGCGCAGGTCGGTCGCGGCCGCGGCGGGCTGGCTCCGCCGCGTCGGGGTGCGACCGGGAGATCGTGTGTGCGCCTACCTGCCCAACACCGAGCACGCCGTGATCGGGCTGCTCGCCGCGGCGACCGTCGGCGCCGTCTGGTCGTGTTGCTCGCCCGACTTCGGTGCCGAGGGCGCCGTCGCCCGGCTCGCCCAGCTCGAGCCCACCGTGCTCATCGCGGCGGACGGCTACCGCTGGGGCGGCAGGGAGATCGACCGCAGCGACGTCGTCGGGCGGCTGCTCGAGAGCCTCCCGACGCTGCGCCGGTGCGTCCACGTTCCCCTACTGTCCGACCACCCGGGTCCCACCGGCTCGACGCCATGGGACGAGGTGGTGGCGCACGACGCGCCCCAGGTGTTCGAACAGGTCGAGTTCTCCCACCCGCTGTGGGTGCTCTTCACCTCCGGCACCACCGGCACGCCCAAGGGCCTGGTGCACGGACACGGCGGGATCACCGTCGAAGGCCTGAAGTGGTCCGGCCTCTACTGCGGGCTGCGGGCCGGCGAGCGAATGTTCGCGGCGACATCGACCGGCTGGGCGCTCTGGAACATGCAGCTCGCCGCACTGTTGCAGGGCTCGAGCATCGTGCTGTACGAAGGCGGTCCCCACCACCCGCCCGGCGCGGCGTGGGCAGTGGCGTCGAGGACGGCGGCACACGTCGTCCTGCTCGGTGCCGCCGTGGTCGAGGCGACGGCGGTGACCGGGGTGTCGCCGCGTCGCGAGCACGACCTGGGGCGGCTGCGGCACCTGCTGGTCAGCGGGTCTGCTCTGCCGGCTTCCGGCTACCACTGGATCGCCGAACACATCGGTCCGGATGTCCGGATCGACTCGACGAGCGGCGGGACCGACGTGGCGGGCTCGTTCGTCGGCGGGAACGAGTACGCCACCGTCCAGGTGGGACGAGTCGGCGGCAGGCTGGCCGGGGTCGACTGCGCGGCCTGGCGGACGGACGGTACGAGAGTCGTCGACGCGGTGGGCGAACTGGTCGTCTCCCAGCCGATGCCCTCGATGCCGGTGAGGCTGTGGAACGATCCCGATGGGACTCGCTACCTGGAGTCGTACTTCGACACCTGGCCCCGCGTCTGGAGACACGGGGACTGGGTGACCGTCCACTCGGACGGCAGCATCACCGTGCACGGTCGTTCGGACTCGACGCTCAACCGGAACGGTGTCCGGCTGGGCAGCGGCGACTTCTACGACGCCCTCGACGCACTGCCGGGGATCAGCGAGACCCTCGTGGTCGGTGTCGACGAGCCAGGGGGTGGCTACTGGCTCGGGCTCTTCGTCGTGCCCGCACCGGGACACGTCGTCGACGACGCCCTGCGCCGGAGGATCCGCAGCGTCCTGCGCACCCGGCTGACGCCGCACCACGTGCCGGACGACATCGTGGCCGCCCCCGCGGTGCCGCACACGCTGTCCGGCAAGCGGCTCGAGGTGCCGATCAAGAAGCTGCTGGGGGGCATGCCGCTGGAGGAGTCGGTCGACCTCGCGGCCGTCGACGACCCCGACGCGATGCTCTGGTTCCAGAGGTTCGCCTCGGACCGTTCGATCCGCTCCCACTGACATGCCGGCCAGCCGTCAGCGAGCGGCCTCGGCACGGTCGAACGCAACGCCGTCCACACGGGAGGGGCCCGGGTCACCCGGGTGGCGGCCGCACGGCCCCCCTCGGCGGACTCTCGCTCGAGGGTCCGCGGAGCGGTACCGTCGGCGCTGCCGAGGCCTGCGGCGCTCCTTCCAGAGCAGCGACGACGCGTCGGCGGTAGGAGCACGCATGGCAGGAAGCACAGCGGTCGACGCCCTCCCGTCCCTCCTGGTGGTAGACGACGACAGCCGGGTGCGCACCGTGGTCTCGTGGCAGCTCGCGTCGGAGGGGTACGCGGTGCGCGAGGCGGCCGACGGGCACTCCGCATGGCAGCACATCGTCGACGAGCGGCCCGATCTCGTCGTCCTCGACCTGTCGCTGCCCGGTCTGGCGGGGCTCGACCTGTTGCGCAGGCTCCGGGAGCGCGGCGACCGGACGCCCGTCGTCGTGCTGTCGGGCCGCAGCGGTGAGGGCGATCGGATCCTGGGCCTGGACCTCGGCGCGGACGACTACCTCGTGAAGCCGTTCTCCCTCGGCGAGCTCGCGGCCAGAGTCCGGTCCGTGCTGCGGCGGTCGAACGACCACCTACTCGTCCACCCGCGCGGCGCGACGCCGGACGAGCGTTCCGGCCTGCGCATCGACCCGACGACCCGCGACGTCGTCCTCGACGGACGGCCCGTGCCGCTCACCGCGCGCGAGTTCGACCTGCTCGCCTTCCTCGCGGGGCATCCCCGCCAGGTCTTCACCCGCGCACAGCTCCTCGAACAGGTCTGGTCCAGCTCACCGACGTGGCAGAGCGAAGCCACGGTCACCGAGCATGTCCACCGCGTCCGGCAGAAGCTCGGACGCGCGCTCATCGTGACCGTCCGCAGTGTCGGCTACCGGCTGGAACCGTGACGTCACTGGACCGCGGCCTCGGCCGGGACGACGCGATGCAGCTGCTCGGCCGGCAGACCGAGATCCTCGAACAGATGGCCACGGGCCGCGGGCTGGCGGACGTGCTCAACGGAATCGCGGACACCTTCGAACATCTCGTTCCGGGGTGCCGCTGCTCGGTGCTGCTCCTCGACGCCGTGACCGGCACCCTGCACCACGGCGCTGCGCCCTCGTTGCCCATCGAGTACTCGGCGAGCATCGACGGCATGTCCATCGGCGGTGCGGCGGGCTCGTGCGGAACAGCGGCGTACCTGGGTACACCGGTCGTGGCCGCGGACATCCGGGTGGACGAGAGGTGGGTGGGCTTCCGACCCCTCGCCGAACGCTTCGGCCTCCGATCCTGCTGGTCGACACCGATCCGCGGGCGCGACGGCGTCACCGGCACGTTCGCGGTGTACTACAGCAGCCCGCACGAGCCGACGGCGCGCGAGGAGCACCTCGTCGCGCGACTCACCCATCTCGCCTCGGTGGCCATCGACCACGACGGCCTCTTCGGCGCGCTGACCGAGAGCGAGGAGCGGTTCCGACGCGCCTTCGAGGACAACGGGGTCGGCATGGCACTGGCGACGTTGGACGGCGGCATCACCCGGGTCAACGCCGCCCTGCCCGCCCTGCTCGGGCGTTCCGGGTCCGAGCTCATCGGCCGCAGGCTCGATGAGCTGTTCATCCGCCGGATCGACGGTGTCCAGTCGACCGGCCACGATCAGTACGAGGCCACGACGCGCACGGCCGACGGTGACCTTCTCGACCTCGAAGTGACGGTGTCGGCGATCCGGGGCGCCGCCGGCGCGCCCACGGCGTTGTCGGTGAACGTCGCGGACATCACGGGCAGGCGAGCCGCGGAACGGGAGCGGCGCATGCGAGTCGAGGCCGAGATCGCCCAGCACGCCGCCGAGACCGCGAACCGCGCGAAGACGGACTTCGTATCGGCCCTGAGCCACGAGCTGCGGACTCCGCTGCAGGCGATCACCGGTTTCACCGAGCTGCTGGGCACCCTGGACCTGCACACCACCCGCCGCCGAACCGCGCTCGACCACATCGCCGCGGCAGCGGGGCACATCCTCGCGATGGTCGACGACGTGCTGGACATCGCCCGCATCGAGGCGAACGCCCTGCCCGTGACACTCACCGAGATCCGCCTCGCCTCGGTGGTCGAGGACGTGCTCGCGATGGTGCATCCCATCGCCACCACCGAGCGAGTGACACTGACCGTCGCCACCGCCGGATCGACCCACGTCCGAGCCGACGAAAGGCGCCTGCGGCAGGTGCTGCTCAACCTGGTGGCCAACGCGATCCGCTACAACCGGCCCGGCGGGACGGTCGTCGTCAGCTGGGTCACGCACGACGCGCTGGCGCACATCACCGTCCGCGACAGCGGCATGGGGATCCGGCCCGAGCACCTGCACCGCCTCTTCGTCCCGTTCGATCGGCTCGGCGCCGACTCCGCGGAAGGCGTGGGGCTAGGGCTCCCGCTCGCGCGCGGTCTCACCGCGGCGATGGGCGGTGTGTTGCACGTGCACAGCCAGGTCGACGTGGGCACGGTCGTCACCGTCGTGATGCCCACGACGGCATACGAAGATGGTCGGCCGCGGAACGACGACAGCGCTTAGGCCGCTGGGCGGACCATGACCATGGCCGACAACACCCCGTCGCAGGTGCGCTCGACGGTCCGCGGGACGACCAGGACGATATCGACCCGAGCAACACCGTGGTACCTCGTGCTGACCGCCGTCCTCACCGCCGCGCAGCCGGCACGGAGCCCGCGACCGCAGGTGCACCTCCTGACCCGGCTGAGGAGGGACCGTCCACCCAGCCGCAGGAGAAGCGATGAGCGAGCCCTCTGGTGAGAGCCGTCGGCATCCGGAAGTCCTGCCACGGGCACGACGTCCTCAAGGGCGTCGGCCTCGCGGTGGACCACGGACAGGCCCCTTCCAACACTCGGGTGCACTCGAGGCTCCCAAGGGTGCTCAGACGCCCTCCTCGACCAGGATCTCGCCGTCCGCGATCGCCTCGCCGAGGGCGGCGTGGTCGCGGGCGTTCACGTCGGCGTAGCGGGCGGCGAAGGCGCGGACGGCCTCGTCGAACGTCGTCCCGCGGCCGAGATAGCTCGCGAGGGCCACCGGGTCCCCGGTGCGGGCGTGCGCGCGGGCCAGGGTCCATCCGCACGCCTCGCCGTAGGCCCGCATGCCCTTGGGCGTCATCGCGGCGACGTCGGCCGAGCCCTTCCAGTCGCGCAGCTGGCGGATGTAGAAGTCCCGGGGCTCGTCGTCGACAGCGGCGACCCGCACCCAGCCGAGGAAGATGTCCCCGGCCGCCTGCATCATCCGCTGGCCGACCACCACCCGTTGTCCGGCGTTGGCGAACGCGCCGGCGCCGAGGTACCTCTCGAGGACGGACGGGCCCGCCTCCTTGGCCTGCAGGAACAGCGGATCGGTCGACTCGGCACCGAGCATCAGCACCATCCAGGACCGCGTCCCGACGCTGCCGACCCCGACGACCTTGCGGGCGACGTCGACCAGCCGGTAGCGGTCCAGGAGCACGCGGCGCTCCGGTTCGAGGCTCTCCCGGTAGGCGGCGAGGACGGTACGGAGGGCGCCGAGTATCGCGGTGGGGTCCGAACCGGGACCGACGAGATCGGTGACCGGCACGATCAGCGGCGGCTCCGCCGTGATCCGCGGCTGACCGTCGCGCTGCCCGGAGAACCGGGACAGGGCACCCAGGTTGTCCCTGCTGCGCGCCTTCTCCAGGCCCTTGCCGAACCGGGCGGCCCCCTTCCCGCGGATCCGCCGGCCGAACCGGGCGCGCGCGTCGTCGACGTCGGCTCGGGTGTACCAGACCCCCAGAGCCGTCGATCCCGCGAACTCCCGCATCGCCTTCCGGTAGCGCGCGACCGCGGCCCGCACGACGGCGGTCCGCGCCTCGCGCGAGAACCCGTTGCCCCGGGCCGCGACCTCCAGGCTGGCGGCGAGCCGTTTGACGTCCCACTCCCACGGACCGGGCAGCGTCTCGTCGAAGTCGTCGACGTCGAACACGAGCCTGCGCTCGGGCGAGGCGAAGACCCCGAAGTTGCCCAGGTGCGCGTCGCCGCAGATCTGCGCCGTCATCCCCGTCCGCGGGGTCCTCGACAGGTCGCTCGCCATCGGGAGCGCGGCGCCGCGGAAGTAGGCGAACGGCGAGGCCGCCATCCGTCCGTACCGGATCGGGAGCAGCTCCGGCACCCGTGACGCGTCCTGGCTGCGCAGCAGGGTGAGGGGGTCCTCGCGGTCGGTGCCCGGGCCGAGCTCGGCGTGAGCCGAGCGGGGCACGGTCCCGCGCAACGACCGTCCCCACTCGGCACGCTCCGCGGCACTGCGCAGAGTGTCGCCCGGGGCCTCCTTCCGCGCCCGAGCCGGGCCGGGCCGCCGGCGGCGGGTCGTGCTGGGTGCAGTGCTGGGGGTCATCGGTCACCTCTCGATCGGGTCGGGGCCGGCCGCGGTCACCCCGGAGTCGTTCCGCGCGTGTCGGCGTTCCCTGCGGGATTCCTGTCGTGCCTCCTTGCGTTCGGCCTTCTCCGCGGCAGCCGCCGCGGCCTCCTCGGGCTCGGTCGGGGTGGCGCGCAACAGCGCGTCCGCCCAGTGGGCGCGGGGGTCGACGTCGACGAGCAGCGCCTTGCCCAGCAACGTCAACGGGATCGCCAGAATCGCGCCGAGCGGTCCGAGGACCCAGGCCCAGAACACCAGTGCCACGAACGTCACCGTGACGGACAGCCCGACCGCGTCGCCGATGAAGCGTGGCTGGATGATCGACTGCACGACCAGGTTCAGTACGCAGTAGACGACGACCACGGCGAGCGCGAGGGGCCATCCACCGGTCAGCAGAGCCAGCAGAACGGGCGGGACCAGGCCGATGACGAAGCCGACGTTCGGGATGTAGTTCGTGATGAACGAGAGCAGCCCCCAGGTGAGTGCCAGCGGGATGCCCATGATCGCCAGCGCGGCCCAGTCGAGCACCGCCACGACGAATCCGAACACCGTGGTGACCAGCAGGTATCTCCGGGTCCCCCAGGCGAAGGTGCCCAGTGCGGCCTCGATCTGCGGCCGGTCGCGTCCGATCGATGCCAGGCGTGCGCCCGCGCCCCTGGACTCGACCGCCAGGAACAGCAGCAGCGCCAGCAGGAAGACCAGGTTCGACGCGAGACCCGCCACGCTGCCGAGCAGCGACCCGAGGATGCCCGCGAGGCTGCCGATGTCGAGCGACTCGCGTACCGCGGCGAGCTGCTCCGGGCCGATCCCGAGCCGGGCGAGCTCGGCGGCCCCCGAGGCGACCAGCTCGTCGAGCCGCGCCGCGTACTGCGGCAGCTCGGTGGCGAGCTGGGCGACCGACAGGGTCAGCCCGAGTGCGAGGACGACCAGCAGCCCGTAGACCAGCACCACGACGGCCAGGGTGGTGGCCCACGCGGGCCAGCCCCTGCGCCGCAACCACCTCTGCACCGGGCTCACCGCGATCACGAGGACCAACGCCAGGAACGCCGGGCCGATCAGCCACGCCATCGCCTGCATCCCGACGATGACCACCACGCCCGCGGCGGCACCCAGGAGCAGGACCAGCGCACGGGGAAGGCCGGGCGAGGCGGATCCACCGGGTCCGGGGCCGGGGACCCCACCCGCCGGCGCATGCCCGGCGGGCGGGTGCCCCGGCCCTCGCTCAGCCACGGCGCCCCTCCGTGAGCGCGTCGTGGTGGGCGGCGAGCGGATCCGTGGTGCGGAGAACCCGGAAGCAGCACAGGTCGTCGCCCGTCGAGAGGAGCGACACCCGGTCCGACACCAGCCCGGTGGCGGCCGGGTCGAGCGCCTGCATCCAGTTGGCGTCCCAGGCGCAGAGCACGGTGGTCAGCCGCGGCAGCCCGTGGCGGGTGAAGTACGCGAAGAAGAAGCAGCGCCCGACCCGCATGTCGAAGGTGTCGTCATCGACCCGGTCGAACTCGATCGCGAAGAACTCGCCGTACATCGCGAAGCCCGCGCGGCAGGCCGAGTCCAGCGCATCGAGGGGGTCGTCCCAGTGGCGCAACGCCTTCGCGGCCAGCTCGACGGACCGTTCGAGCACCGAACCGAACGTCTGCCGGAGGAATGCGATCACCCGCTCCGGGTCGCCGTCGAGGACCGGCAGCAGCGTCTCGTGGGCGGCGAGCACGGTCGCGCTGAGGACGTGCATGCCGCGCGACGGCCCGTCGACCACCAGGTCGGTGTCCTGCGCGACCAGCTGCTCGGCCCGCTCGGCGACGGCGTCCGTGAGCTCGTCCTCACGGCCGGGAGCCGCCGTGCGCAGCCGGTCCCGGATGCCGTCCATCAGCTTGAGCGGCATGACCCTGCCCATCAGCCAGCGCCCCTCGATCTCGAAGACCTTCGTCCGGGCGGTCCGCCGATCCATCGTGGACACCCGCTCAGTCCCGGACGCGCAGGGCGATGCCCGCCGCCACGAACGTCGCACCCGTCACCAGGGCCAGCGCACCGATCAGGCCGACGAGGGCCACCGCACCCGCGGCCGGGTGGACGGCGATCGCGACGCCGAACAGCATCGCGACGACACCCGCCAGACCCAGCAGGATGCGCGTCGACGTCCCGAGCCCGTCCCCCGCGAACGCCGCGACGATCTCCGCGACGCCCTTGACCATCGCCCAGGCCGCGATCAGGAACAGCAGGGCGAGGGAGGTGATGCCGGGCCAGGCGATCGCCACGACACCCGCGGCGATCCCCGCCAGACCCTGGACGGTGCCGGCGAACCGCTGGTCGCGAGGCCCGGACGTCCAGGTCGTCCAGAGCGTGGACACACCGTCGACGAGCGCGTAGACCGCGAAGGTCCACAGCGTCACGAGGAGGGTGACCGACGGCCAGGCGAGCAGGACGACCCCGAAGACCAGCGCCAGGACGCCCTTGGTGATCACCGCCCGGGACAGGTGGGTGCCGAGCTCCGCCGCGCGGTCGCGGAAGGGGATGAGGGGGTCGACGACCGGGCCGGGACCCTCGTTCGCGGTGGTGTTCATGGTGATGCTCCCTCGGTGGTGGGGCCCCGCTCGTCGGGGCCGCGGGGAACACGGTCCGGGACCGCTCTGCCGTCGCGCTGCCACCTCCCTGCCACCGGCCTGCCCCTCCCTGCCGCGCCCTGCCACCCGTCCGTCGTCAGATCTGGGTGGCGGGGTCGCCACCGAGGACCACGAAGAGGTGCGGCGCGTGGCCCCGGGCCGGATCCGCGGCCCAGGACCGGACCCGCCGCCGCTGCTCCTCGGCACCCGGGCCGTCGCCGGAGGCCCGCAGCGCCGCCGCGAGCCGGGCCCGGCCGAGGGCCGCGAGCCAGCTCGAGCCGCCCACCTCCGCGGCCTCGACAGCGCCCCGGGCGTCGGCGACGGCAGCGCGGAGATCGCCGTCCAGCAACGCGATCCGGCTGGCCTGGGCCCGGGCGAGCGACAGGTGGTGGGGCGTGTCGACATCGTGGGCGGCGGCCACCGCCGCGGCGGCACTGGTGCGTGCCGCCGGCACGTCGCCGCGACACTCCGCGACCGTGGCCCGCATGAGCTGTGCCCACGAGACGAACGGGTCGTAGCCGATGGCCTCGGCCCGCGCCAACGCCGCCCGGCTCGACGCGTCGACGAGGTCGAGATCGCCGACGGCCAGACCCCGCACAGCGGTCACGAGCTCGTTGCCGGCGACCCGCCAGTCCTGCCCGTCCGCGGCGAGCAGGATGCGGGCCTCCCCGAGCATCGCCGCCGCCTCCTCGTGGCGGCCGGCCACCTCGAGCGTGAGGCCGAGCGACTGGCGGGCCCACGCGGTCGCGAAGTCCTTGCCGTCGCCCGCGGCCAGCGCGCCGGCCAGGGCCTCCTCACCGGCGGCGATCGCGACGTCGACGTCGTGCAGTTGGCCGGCGAGGTAGCAGAACGTGGTCAGCGCGCGGAAACGGATCGCCGGCTCGACCGCCCCCGGCCCCGCCAGCGCGGTGCCGAGCCAGGCACGAGCCTCGGCGTGCCGGTCGGTGCTCGCCCAGAACCACCAGAGAGCTCCCGCCACGCCCAGCGCATCCGCCCACGCTCCGGCCGCGATCGCGGTGGTCACCGCGGCCCGGACGTTGCCGTACTCGCGTTCCAGGCGGCGGTGCCAGATCCGGTGGTCGCGCGACAGCAGACCGGCCTCGGCCTCGTCCACGAACGCCCGGACCCAGCACCGGTGCGCGGCGCGGGCCGCCTCGAGCCCGCCCGACTCCGCCAGCCGCTCCCGGCCGTAGTCGCGCAGCGTCTCCAGGAGCTCGTAGCGCGGGCCGGCCCCGTCGTCGGCGCGGGCGATCACCAGCGACTTGTCGACGAGGCCCGCCACCAGGTCGCGGACGCGGTGGGGTGGGGCAAGGTGGTCGGCGACCGCCAGCACCGCCTCCAGCGAGGCACCACCCTCGAACACCGACATCGCCTCGAACAGCGCGCGTTCGTCGGTGCCGAGCAGCGCGTAGCTCCAGTCGACCGCGGCCCGCAGCGTGCGCTGGCGTTCCGGGACGGTCCGACTGGTCGAGATCAGGAGCCCGAACCGGTCTCCCAGCTCACCGGCGATGTAGCCGACCGGCAGGGCCTTGGTCCGCGCTGCGGCGAGCTCGATCGCGAGCGGGAGACCGTCGAGACGCCTGCAGATCTCCGCCACCACCGGCAGCGCGTCCTCGATCGCCTCGAGGCCACCCGCGCGGTGGGCGCGGTCGGTGAACAGCGCGACGGCGTCCGCACCCGCCAGCACCAGCGGATCGTCGGTCCCGGCAGGGGGCAGGCCCAGCGGCGGCACCGGCCACTGCGCCTCACCCGGGATGCCGAGCGGCTCGCGGCTGGTGGCCAGGACGTGGACCCCGGCCGCGGCGGCCAGGAGCACGTCCACCCATGCGGCGAGGCCGGGGAGCAGGTGCTCACAGTTGTCGAGGAGCAGCAGCGCGCGCCGGTCGCGCAGGTACTCCACGAGGCCGGCGCCCGCGGTCGCGGGGCCGACGTCCGCGGCGGCGGAGACCCGACCCGCCCGCCCCGCGGACAGCACCGCCGACACCGCGTCGGCCACAGCGGCGGGGTCGGCGACCGAGGCGAGCTCGACCACCCAGGTGCCGTCCGGGAAGTCGGTCGACGCCGTGCGGGCCGCCTCCAGCGCCAGCCGGGTCTTGCCGCAGCCGCCCGGACCGGTGAGCGTCAGCAGCCGGCACCCACCGAGCTGGGTGCGGACCGCCTCGGGCTGGCCATCGCGACCCACGTAGCTGGTCAGCGGTACCGGCACGTTGCCGGCCGGCGGCCCGGCGGTCGCCGGTCGGGTGGCGATCGGCCCCGCCGGGCCCGGGGGTTCGAGCGCCGGATCCTGGCGCAGGATCGCCGCCTCCAGCTCCCGCAGCTCCGGGCCCGGGTCGAGGCCGTGTCCCTCCGCGAGCGCCGCACGGGCCCGACGCGCCGCCGCGAGCGCTGCCGCCTGCCGTCCCGCCCGGTAGTCCGCCTCGATCAGATGCGTCCACAACCGCTCCCGCTCCGGGTGCGCCGCCGCCAGCGACGCCGCCTCCACCGCGACCTCGTCGTACCGGCCGAGTCGCAGATCCGCAGCCAGGCGATCCTCGAGCAGACCGACATGCAGCCGGTCGAAACGGGCCGCCTCGGCGCGGGCCCGGTCGGCGTCGATCCCCGCCAAGGGCGCGCCCCGCCACAACGCCTCCGCCGCCCGGAGCACGGCGGCGGCTTCGGCGGCGTTCCCGGCCCTCAGATGCGCCCGCCCCTCGCCGAGCAGGCGTTCGAACCGCAGGGCGTCGACGTCGTCCGGAACGACGACCAGTTCGTAGGCCGGCCCGCGATGGAGGATGCGGGCGGGGCCCAGGGTCCGGCGCAGGCGCGACACCTGGTGATGGAGGGCGTTGGCGACGTCCGCCGGTCCGCCGTCGCCCCACAGGTCGTCGATCAGGCGCTCCGCCGTGACGCCACGACCGGCGTCGAGCGCCAGCAGCGCGACCAGCGCCTGCTGCTTCGCACCGGCGACGGTGACCGACCTGCCGCCCGTCTCGACGACGAGCGGCCCGAGCACGTTGACCCGCATCCCGCCTCCCCGGCCGGATCCCTTCGTGCGAGCGCGCCAGGCGCGCCGATCGAGCACGGACAGGGATGACGGTAGCGGACGAAACGCCACGCGAGCGGTTCCTCGCCGGCGAGGACGGCCGATGCTCCGACCGGTGGATCGGGTCGTGGTCCACACCGGCCATCGCGCTCGGCTGACCTGGGCGTCACAGCGATCGCACGCGGTTCGGAGAGCGTGGTCCTGGCAGTGGAGGTGGTACTCCGACTAGCTTCCTGCCTCATGGCTGACGCGCCCAGCACGGCGGACTGGCTGGCCGCGTGGGGGCAGGTGGGAGGTGCAGTGGCCACGACGGCCGCGGTCATCGTCGCTCTCTGGGTCGCCTTCGGCGACCGTCGCCGCCAGCGCGCGGCGAGCGAGGAGGAGGCGACACTGCAAGCTCGCCTGATCACGATCGAACTGACCCTCGACGCCGAGACGCGCTCCGCGACCATCACGCTCACCAACCACAGCGACCGGCCGATCTTCCAACCCATCCCGACCACCTTCTCGATCTGGCACAACGACGAGGGCGAGCCGTCCGGCCTGTCCTCGAGCGCCGACCACTTCTTCGACCAGCCCTCCACACCCGGCCTCACCGTCGGAGCGCCACCGCGCGAGGTCCTCCACCCGACCGAGAGGTACGACGTGACGTGGTCGGGCCTGGACTTCCCACCCGACACCACCTTCCGCTGGCTCGTCGGGTCCTCCTTCACCGACGCCTCCGGACGACGGTGGCAGCGCGTCAACCACGACGAGCCACAGCGAACGACGTCGCCGTGACACCGGCTTGGCTCACCATCCTCGTCGCCCTGCTCGGCCTGTCCGGCGTGCTGGTGACCCAACTCGTCGCCAACCGACGCGAGGACCTGCGGTGGCGACGCGAGCGGGAGCGGGAACAACAGATCTGGTCGCGCGAGGACGCAGTCCGCTCCTACGAACGCAGAACCGCTGCCTACCTCGAGTTCATCGACGTCTACCAACAACAGTGGACAGCCGCCTCTGCTGCGGACGGCGCCACCCACGACCACCTCGTGCCCGTCGCCACGCGATTGACCGAAGTCGAGCTGTTCGGGACCCGCGAAGCCGCAGAGCTCGCCGAAACGGCACTGCACACCTTCCATACCGCACTCTTCCGGAACGGAGCGATGCCCGACGACGTACTCGATGCCTTCACGAAGCAGGTCCGGAAGGACCTCTCGGTTCCCGACTGACGTCGCAGTCACCGGCCGCAGCGGTTCTCTCTCCGTGGGCGCCCGGGCTGCACGCGTTGCCCACCGGTCATGCCTGGATCATGTTTCCAGCTTCCGCCAGTTCACTGGAACGTTCTTCCGCCGTTCATCAAGTCATCCTGACGTGTTCAGGGCGGTCGCTCAGCTTTCGCTGCGTGACCACCGAGTCGATCGACGAGCAGCTCGCCGTCCTCCCGACGGAGGGTGCTGGGCTGGCCGAGGACATCCGCAGTCGCTCGAGGGGCTTCTCCCCGGCGGAGCAGCGGGTGGCCCGGATCGTGCTCGCGGACCCGGCCGGTGCCTTCGAGATGTCGGTGACCGAGCTCGCGGCGGCGTCGGCGACCTCCGTCGGGTCCGGTTCTGCCAGCGGTTGGACCTCAAGGGATTCCAGGACCTCAAGATGCGCCTGGCCCGGGACGGCGGTTCGGTCGCGAACCGCCTTCCGGAGGAGATCTCGGTGGGCGACGGGGCTCCGGAGATCCTCGCCAAGGTGCTCGCGGGCTCGGCGCGCGCCCTGGCCGACGCCGGGCAGCGCCCGGTCGACGGCGCGGTTCTCGACCGGGTCGTCGACGCACTCGTCTCGGCCCGCCGGATCGTCTTCGCCGCGGTGGGGACCTCCGCCCCGCTCGCAGCCGACATCGCGTACCGACTCACCACAATCGGGCTGCCGGCGAGCTGGGTCGCCGACGTCCATGACGTCGCGTCTGGTGCATCTCGCGGTGCTCGACGCGCTGTACGTCGCCGTGACCCTGCGCAGCCCGACCGCCCAGGACGCGCTCCGCACCACCGGCGAGGTGTTCGTCGAGCACCGCATCTGACCGCTCGCCGTCAGCTTCTCCCGCCCCATCGGAAGGACCTGCCATGCGCGGACACGTCCGCACCCGCTCCGGGGAGCCCCGCCGCGGCGTCCTCGTCTCCGACGGCCGCACCGTGACCACGACCGCGCACGACGGCTCGTGGTCGCTCGAGCCGACCGGGCCCTTCGTCTGTGTGACCCGCCCCGCCGGCTTCACCTGCGAGGACTGGTTCGTGCTCCCGTCCACGGAGCACGACTTCGTCCTCGATCCCGTGCGGGACGACGTGTTCCCGCACCGGTTCGTGCACATCAGCGACACCCATCTCGGCGCGCAGGTGCTTATCTCCTGTGCGGATCCATCGCCGACATCAGCGCCGCCAGAGCAGTGTCGTAGCGTTTCCGAGTGGCACGATAGATCTCCGAATCATCGATCCACCCGAGACGATCAACGCCTCCTCTCTCACAGCCACCAAAAGGCGCATGCTATTTGGCCGCATCTGATCACTGCGCGACAGGGATCTCGAGAACACCTCGACGCCGCTTTCGATCGAGAGACAGCATCCCGGCCGCACTGATGATCGCAACGACGGCGCACAAGAGAGCGACGGAGACCAACCCTCGGGACGCCCCCGGGGCCAGCAGGACCGTGAGCGCCAGAGGACCGAAACCTGAGCCCAGCACAGCCGCCATCTGGTAGCCGACGGATGCTCCAGTGAAACGGGTCGACGTCGGGAACTGTTCCCCGATGAAGGCACCGAGAGGCCCGAAGGCACTCCCCAGGACGAAAAAGTTCAGGACAACGAAGCCCAGGGTCCCGAGTGCAACGCTTCCCGACCCCAAGGCCAAGAGAAACGGATATGTCAAGAGCCCGCCGAGAAGGATGCCGAAGAGGAGCACGCGGCTACGACCGAACCGGTCTGAAAGGTGTCCACCGAGAACTTCCCCGAAGGCACATGTGCAGTATCCGATGGTAGCCATCGTGAGCACCGCACTCGGGCTCAGTCCACTCGACCTCGCGAAGGCGATGCCGAACCCACCGACGAGGCTGAAGAAGAGGAAGGGGGCGACGAACGTGACGATTGAGAGAAACAGGATGCCGGGGCGCCGGAACAAGGCCACGATCGGTGAGGTCTGCTTCTGTGGGTGCGAAAGCGCGCGTCGCGCCTGCTCCGCAGCGAAGAGAGGGGACTCGTTCACGCGCAAGCGAACCCAGAGCGCGACGACGACGAGCACTCCGCTGAGAGCGAAGGGCATTCGCCATCCCCACGACATGAACTGGTCCGGCGGGAGCAAGGCGAAGAGACCCAATACCCCCGTCGCCAACGTCGCCCCGAGCGGCACCCCTGCGGATGCGAACGAGGCCGAGAGCCCCCGCCGTGACGCGGGTGAGTGCTCGAACGCCATGGTTGCCGCGGCACCCCACTCCCCACCCACCGATACACCCTGCGCCACCCTCAGGACGACCAGGAGGATCGGAGCGAGGACCCCCACCGACGCCTGGGTCGGCAGCGCGGCCATCAGCATGGTCGAGAGGCCCATCAGGAGGGTCGTCGCCACCAGCGTCGACTTCCGACCGACACGATCACCCAGGTGACTGAACGCGAGGGCACCCACGGGACGGGCGGCAAATCCGACAGCGATCGTCGAGAGCGAGACCAGGGTCGCCGCGAACGGCGGGAGATCGGCGAAGAACAGCGGCCCGAAGATCAGCGCTGCCGCCGAGGTGTAGAGCACGAAATCGTAGAACTCGATGGCGCTCCCCGCCGCGCTCGAAACCAGGACTCTCGTGAGATCTCGTCGACTGCTCGGCGCGACGACGTCGTCGTGTCCCTGTCCCATCACATTCCCTCCGGGGGTGTCAGACAGCGGTCGGATGTGGTGTCTCGGACCAGCGACTGTCAGCGTACGGGCCTCATAGGCAACACACCATAACTTATAGGACATGCTGGTTGGACTGCCCCGCCGCCACCGAGCCAGGTTTGCCGGAAGGCCCATCAGATCCGGCCCGAGGCATGAGACCTCGCACTGTGAACGAATGCTAATCTCCGGCTGGCCAGTGGCCGGAACGACGGGAGTTCGCGATCGTGGACGAGAGGCGAGCCAAAATCCTGGCGGTTGCGGCCGAGCTGTTCGCCACGCGGGGATACACGCCGAGCACCGTCGACGAGATCGGTACCGCCGCCGGGATATCCGGTCCGGCTCTCTACCGGTACTTCCCGAACAAGCAGGCACTGCTGGACGAAATCTGCCTGTCGAGCTTCCAGTCCTTGTCCAACTCGGCAAGTGCGATCGTCCGAGAGGGCACCGACCCGTCAGAAACCCTCGCGCGTCTGATCGCCATGCGCGTCGAGTTCGCTTACGGGCCGCACCGACGTGCGTTCGTCATCCTCCAGGCGGCAGACACCACGCTGTCCTCTGGAGCGGCGCGGAAGCTCGCGGCAATGCGGGAGCTGTACAAGGCCGAGTGGATGCGCGTCGTGGCGGAGGTTCGGCCCGACTCGCCGACGGAGGAGATCCAGGTGGCGTGGTTCGCCTCACAGATCCTCATCGGCTACATGCAGGACAGTGCCGAGATCAGGGACGAGAACGAGCACAGGCGCCATTTTGAACGCATGGCCATGGCGGTCCTGCTGGCCTGAGTCGACCGATCCATATCGACCGGGACCGGCGGCGTGAACGAGCGTTACGCCTACCGAGCGCTATTCGCAGGACGCCCGGAGCGACAGCACTGTCGCTCCGGGCCCCGGAGGCGACACTCAGGCGGCGGGCCTGGCGGGCACGCTGATGCCCTTCATCTCGAGGAATTCCTCGAAGCCCCAGAGGCCGACCTCACGACCCAGACCGCTCTGCTTGTAACCGCCGAACGGGCCGATGCCGAACAGCGGGGCACCGTTGATCATCACCGAGCCGGTGCGCACCCGGCGGGCGACGTCGAGGCCACGCTCGATGTCCTCGGTGAACACGGCCCCGAACAGCCCGTAGATGCTGTTGTTCGCGATCCGGATCGCGTCCTGGTCGTCGTCGTAGGGGATGACAACGAGCACCGGTCCGAACACCTCCTCCTGGGCGATGGTCGAGTCCGGGTCGACGTCGGCGAACAGGGTGGGCTGGATGAAGTAGCCCTTCTCGTCGTCGGTGGCGGCGCCGCCCACGACGAGCCGGGCGCCCTCCTCCTTCGCCTTCTCCATCAGGCCGACGATCCGGTCCCGGTGCGCCACGGAGATCTGCGGGCCCTGGCCGACCTTCTCGTCCCACGGGCTCCCGAGCGTCATGCCGCCGAACATCTTCGCGGCGAGCTCGATGCCCTCCTCGTAGCGCGAGCGGGGCAGCAGCAGGCGGGACAGCGCGCCGCAGGCCTGCCCGGAGCTCACGCAGATCATGCCGACCGAGATACCCACCGCGGCCTGCAGGTTCCCGTCGTCGAGCACGATGTTCGCCGACTTGCCGCCCAGCTCGAGCAGCACCTTCTTCACCGACCCGGCTGCCTGGGCCATGATCTGCTTGCCGACCTTGGTGGAGCCGGTGAAGGTGATCATGTCGACCCGGGGGTCCTCGGTCAGCGCGACGGCCACGGCCGGGTTGCTGGAGGTGACGATGTTGAGCACACCCGCCGGGATGTCCGTCTTCTCGGCCACCAGCCGGCCGAACAGGGTCGACCCCCATGGAGTCTCCGGCGCCGGCCGGACGACGACGGTGTTGCCCGCCGCCAGGGCGGGGATGACC
This sequence comes from Pseudonocardia ailaonensis, assembly GCF_039531635.1. Classification (NCBI taxonomy): domain Bacteria; kingdom Bacillati; phylum Actinomycetota; class Actinomycetes; order Pseudonocardiales; family Pseudonocardiaceae; genus Pseudonocardia; species Pseudonocardia ailaonensis. The sequence continues at coordinate 250,457 of NZ_BAAAQK010000025.1, forward strand.
TTGGTCGCCCACAGCATGAAGCCACAGTTCCAGGTGAGGATCGCGCCGACGACGCCGATCGCCTCACGCTGCAGCACACCGGCGTTGCCCGGGAGCGACTGCTCGTACTCGTAGGTCTCCGCCAGCTCGGCCATCGCCGAGAACGGGGCGAGGTTGCTCTTGATCGAGCCCAGCGCGAAGTTGAACGGCCGGCCGAGCTCGGCTACGTCGATCCGCCGGAACTCCTCGACCGCCTCGTTCACCGCGGCCGACAGCTGCTCGATGCAGCGCCTGCGGAAGGCGTGGTCGGTCGCCCAGTCCGTCTCGTCGAACGCGCGGCGGGCCGCGGCGATCGCCGCCTCCATGTCCTCGGGACCGGCGTCCGCTGTGTGCCCGAGGACCTGCTCCGTGGCCGGGTCGATGTTGGGGAATACCGCCCCGGACTGCGCGTCCACGAGCTTCCCGTCGATCAGCATCCGAGCTTCGCCGATCACTGTCTCGCTCATGCCTGTCTCCTGATGTGACATCGGGCCATACGTCCCGCGGTACGACTGCAGGACTCTGTCTCTAACATGAGACAGAGTATCAGGTTTGGTACTGCCTGCGTAGACTCGACCCATGAACCAGAGCGCCCGCCGCGGCCAGGAACAGACCGAGGGGATCCGCTCCCGTGCTCGACGAGCCGTCCGAGCCGAGACGACCGAGGTCGCGGTCGACCTCTTCCTGAGGAACGGCTTCGACGCCACCACCATCGAGGAGATCGCCGCCGCCGCCGGCATGTCCCGCAGCACCTTCTTCCGGTACTTCGGGAGCAAGGAGGACGCGGTGCTCGGCGAGCTGGCCGACTACGGCGAGCGGGTCCTGGCTGCCCTGTGCGAGCGCCCCGAGGACGAGCAGCCGTGGACGTCCCTCCGCCAGGCGCTCGAACCCGTCCTGCCGCTGCCTGCCGACGCCTCCCCCGAGGTCGCGGCGCAGGCGGTGCGCCGGAGCCGGTTGTTCATCGAGACCCCGAGCCTGCGGGCCCGCCACTTCGAGAAGACCCTGACCTGGCAGGGGATCCTCCGGCCGGAGGTGGCCCGCCGGCTCCGCTGCGGGACCGAGGACCCGCGCCCGGCCGCCCTGATCGCGTGCGTCCTCGCCTGCCTGGACGCGGCTCTGGAGGCCTGGACCCGCTGCGACGGCTCGGTCCCGCTGCGCGAGCTCCTCGACGCCGCCGCCGACGCGGTCGGCCCGCGCGGGCGCGGATGAGCGGCCGCCGTCACCCTCGTGGACCGGGACGTCCCGGGGGTGACGGTCCGGAGCTCGGCCGACGACATCGTCTCCTCGCAGCGTGGGTGAACTCGTGGTCAGGGGGTGGCGTCCACCGAGCGGGACACGTGCTCCCACTTCGCGAACTCGCGCAGCCGCCGCTCGTAGGCCGCCGTGGCCAGCTCGACCGCCATGTTGCCCATCAGGAGCCTCGTCGGAGGGTCCTCGCTCTCGACCAGCTCGACGAGACGCTGCGCGGCCAGCGCCGGCACGCCCCGGTAGACGTCCGGCGAGAGGGGACCCCGCAGCGACTGCCTGCGGGCCTCCAGCACGTCGTCGTAGTCCGCGATCGGCGCGGCCCGGTCCATACTGCTCCCGCCCCAGTCGGTCTTGAAGCCACTGGGCTCCACGATCGTCACCCGGATCCCGAGGGGCGCCACCTCCGTGGTGAGCGCTTCGCTCATCGCCTCGAGCGCCCACTTGCTGGCGGCGTAGATGCCGATGTTGGGGGCCGCGGTCAGGCCGGCCACGCTCGAGATCTGGACGATGTGGCCCGCGCGGCGGGCCCTCATCTGCGGCAGCACCGCCCTCGTCATCCAGAGCGCCCCGAAGAAGTTGGTCTCGAACTGGTCCCGGGCCTGCTGCTCCGAGACCTCCTCCACCCCGCCGGACAGGCCGTAGCCCGCGTTGTTCACGAGGACGTCGACGCCTCCGAACGCCTCGGTGGCCAGCTCGACGGCCTGCCGGACGGCGTCGGCGTCGGTCACGTCGAGCGGCAGGACCAGGGCACGGTCGCCGTGCGCATCGAGTGCCGCGCGCAGGTCGTCCGGCTTACGGGCGGTGGCGACGACCCGGTCGCCGTTGCCGAGAGCGGCGTCGACGAAGGCCCGGCCCAGCCCACGTCCCGCCCCGGTGATTAACCACGTTCTCGATGCCATCTGCCATGAGCTCCTTGCGCTGGTGGTGTGCCGTCCGCCCGCCGACCCGCGATGCGGTCAGCCGCCCCCGCCCGACCGGGGTTCACCCGGGAGCGGAACGAGTCCCGTCCCGTACATGTCGTCGAGGTACTTCGCGATGTACTCGCGGTCGAGCGACGGGGTGCCCGGGCCGACCGGGAGGGATCGCACCGCCGCGTCGAAGTTCGCGCTCCCCGGGATCTCCCGCGTCGTGGTGAGCGGGCGCCGCAGGTTCTCCAGGACCTGGATGGAGGACGGCTGGCGCTTGGCCTCGGGGAGCGCGCGCAGCGTCGCCTCGAAGCGTTCGAGCCAGGTCCCGTAGTCGTCCACCCGCGTCATCGGGTACCCCGCCGCCTCGATCCAGTCCACGAAGGTGTCGAGGGAGAGTCCGTCGTCGGCGCGGTTGACCACGTTGAAGGTCCGGAAGCCCACGCCCGGACGTTCACCGACCCCGGCGATCGTCGCCGCGATGAAGTCGACGGGCAGCCCGTCGTAGTGGGCCCGCGATCTCCGGCCGTCGTCGCCTCGTTCGTAGAAGGAGAACGGGGCCAGGCCGGTGACGATCACGCTGTAGAAGAGCCTCGTGACGATGTCGTCCGCGTTGACCTGGTTCCGGTAGGTGCGGTGGGGCAGCATCATGTCGCCCCGGAAGACGTTGACGGGCAACGCGAACCGCCTGCTCGCATCCTGCAGGAGGTGTTCGGCGGCCCACTTGCTGGCGCCGTAGTCCTGGGCGTACCCCTGACCCAGGATCGCCCGCTGGAGCAGGGGCGACTCCTCGTCGTTGCGCGTCGTGCGATCGAGGAAGTGCGCCACCGCCGCCGACGAGACGAAGTCGAGGGGCTTGAGGTGGTCGGTCAGGGCGAGCCCGATCAGGCTCGCGGTGCCGGCGACGTTCGGGCCGAACAGGTACCCGTAGTCGAACACGTGGTTCACCAGCGCCGCCGGGTGGACGATGCGGTCGACGTCCCGGGTCAGCCTCGCGAACTCGGCCGCGCCGAGGCCCAGCCCGGGCTCCGCGATGTCACCGACCACGACCTCGAGGGCGTGCGCGGCGAGCTCCCTGAACCGGCGCTCGAGCTCGACGTCCGTGCCGACGAAGGCCGACTCCAGGCGCCGGACCGCCGCGGCGTGGTCCACCGCCCTGACCAGGCAGATCACCCTGCCACCGTCGACGCCCGCGAGCCGCTCCAGCCACTCGAGGCAGAGGAACCGTCCCAGGAAGCCGTTGGCGCCGGTCAGCAGGACGGTGCGGGTCTCCCGGACCGTGGCCGGTCCCGGCGCGCGATCGAGGACCTCCCGGTCGAGGAACGCCTCCAGGACGAGATCCTGCGCGTCGAGGGCGTGGCCGCCCTCGCCGTGGACGCTCGTCATCGTCGCGACGGTCGGCGCGCCGGGCGCCAGGGCCGCCTCGATCGAGCCCGCCCACTGCGCCGGGCTGCCCGCCGGGCTGAGGATGCCGCTCACCGGGACGTCGACCTCGAAGATCTCCTCGAGGAGAGCCGCGAACTCGATCGCACCGAGCGAGTCCCCGCCGAGGTCTGCGAAGGTGCTCGCGCCCTCGGTCTGGACGTCGTCGACCCCGAGCACTGCCTCGAGCGCCTTGCCCACCTTCTCGAGGACCGAGAGGCCGCCGGCGTGGCCGCGCAGGGACGCGAGCTCCGTGCGGCGTCGCTGCTCCACCTCGGCGTAGAGCTGTTCGAGCCCGTCGACGTACCGGCGCTGGATCGCCGGGCGGATGCGCTTCCGTAGGGCGGTCAGCAACCCGTTCTCCTGCGAGAACGGCTCGAGCTCGAGGAGGAACTCGCGAGGGTTCTCGAACGGCCGCAGGTCGGCGGCGACGGCGACCCGGTTCAGCTCCGTCCGGACGAGCGTGCGCAGCTCCGCCTCGCTCGGCCGATGCCCGAGCCCCGCCGCCGCGACCTCGACGTCCGGGACGACCACGGCCACGAGGTAGGAGCGCGTCGCGGTGCCGTGCAGGAAGACCTGGTGGATCAGCTCGCTGCCGTTCTCGTACGTGCTGCCGAGGGCGCCCGCGGCGACGAACTCGCCCTGCGCCAGCTTGAGCACGTCGTTGCGGCGGTCGATGTAGACGAGCTGGTCGGGGCCCCGCTCCTCCATGATGTCGGCCGTGAGCATGTAGCCGTCGTCGTCGAAGAGGGCGGCCGTGGCCTCCGGCTGCTTGTAGTAGCCGCGGACGCCGAAGCGGGTCTTCACGCAGAGCTCGCCGCGCGGATGGGGTAGGTCGGTCGAGAAGTACCCGAGCTCGGGCACGTCGCGCAGCCGGTAGTCGATGACGTTGTCCCGGGCGACCCTGCCGTTCAGGGTGAGCGTGCCGATCTCCGTGGAGCCGAACCCCTCGTTGAGGGTGATGCCGAGGTCCTCGACGACGAACGTCTTCACGGCGGGCGGCGTCGGTGCACCACCGGCCGAGATCACGCAGAGCCGGTCGCCGAGGACCGTGTCCCTCATCTCCGCGGCGACCTGTCGACGGGCCTCGTCGAGGTCGACGGACAGCTGCTCGGACCGCCGCTGCGCCTCGGCCTGATGCTGGGCGTACACCGTCTCCAGCACCCGGGGGAAGAACCAGCCGTCGGTGGGCCGCACCATCCTGACGTCCTCGAACAGCGTCGAGAGGTCCGGGGATCCCACGAAGTAGGCCGTGCCGCCGTGGGCGATGGTGCTGTAGAGCTGGGTCCGGCCGGCCTGGTGGTTCATCGGCTGGAAGATCAGCCGGACGAGCGGGAGCGGGGTGCGCGCGGCGGCGAACGGTCGCCGGGCGAGGCGCTCGGTGTGGATCGCCCCCTTCGGTGCCCCGGTCGTCCCGGAGGAGTGCAGCAGCAGCGCCATCCGCTCGAGCCCCTCGGCGCTGGGCGGGGGCGCGGTCCACCGGCCGGCGTCGCCCTGCGCGACGAGGTCGTCGACCGTCACCAGCCCCACCGGGACCTCGGCCTGGCCGAGGATCGCCGCGGCCGCCTCGAGCGCCTCCCGGTCGTCGTCGACTCGCCGGTCGACGTCGAGCACCACGACCGAGCGGACGGACCGCTGCGACACGGCCAGCTGGGCGGACAGGCGGAGTTCGGCGACGGACGAGGCGATGACGACGGGGGCGGTGTCGGCGATGATGCCGGCCAGCGCCTCCTCCCCCATCGTCGCCTGCAGGGGGACGCTGACGCCCTGGAGCAGAACACAGGCCAGGTCGACGGTCGCGTATCCGACGCCGTTGAAGCCCAGGATGCAGAGGAAGTCACCCGGGTCGAACGCGATCCCGTCGTGTGACCGCAGGGCGTCCGCCAGCGATCGGACCCGGTCGTGCAGCTCGCCGTAGGTGACGGTCCCGAAGTCCGGCTCGAGGACCCGTTCCGCCCGTCCGGTCGCCGCCTCGCGGACGACCCGGTAGGAGCGGGTCCCCAGGGCCGGGCGGTCCCCGTAGGCCGCCAGCACGGTGGCGACCGCCTCCGCATGGGTGATGCCCTCGGCCCCCAGCGCCTCCTCGACCCCCGGATCGGGGGCGAGGGAGCGGAGCTGCGGATCCCGACCGGCCAGGTCCTGGTGGCGCCGGACGTGCGCGGGTACCTCGACGGACATCGTTGTTCCCCTGGAGGTTCGTGGCCGGTGGGGTGCTCTGGTCAGCAGGGCCCGATCGCGACGGTGCGGCCCGGCCGCAGCGCACCGGGCCCCGTCGAGCTGGTCCGTCGTCAGATCTTCGACTCCTGCGCGCGATCCTGCTGGTCGCGCAGCGCCGCCGACGTCGCGGCCAGCGACTGCCGCTTGGTGACGTAGTGGTAGCCGGTGTCGACGTCCGTCGCCTCGGCCCGCAACGCACGGACCGTGCACTTCTCCTTGGGCCGGACGGGGTACGGGTCGAACCGGAACGCCTTCATCGCGTTCTCGTGCGTGATCTTGTCGATGTCCTCGTCCGGGATGTGCCCGATCTGCTTCCAGAGCATCTCCGGCGAGTCCGGCCAGGTCGAGTCCGAGTGCGGGTAGTCGCACTCCCAGGTGATGGTGTCGACGCCGATGTCGTGGCGGTTCTCGATCCCGACCCGATCCTCGATGAAGCAGGTGATGATCCGCTCCCGGAAGACCTGGCTCGGCAGCTTGCCCCCGAAGTCCTCGCCGGTCCACGCCCTGTGGTGCGCGTAGTGGGTGTCGAGCTTCTCCAGCAGGTAGGGCACCCAGCCGATGCCGCCCTCGCTCAGGGCGAACTTGAAGGTGGGGAACTTCTTGAAGATGTCCGAGAAGACCAGGTCCGCGCCGGCGGACATGGTGCTGACCGCGGTCAGGCTGTGGGTCACACCGGCCGGCGCGTCCTCCGCCGTCATCACCTGGCGGCCGGAGGAGCCGATGTGCATGCACACGATCGTCCCCTCCTCCTCGCACGCCGCCCAGAACGGGTCCCAGTGGTCGGAGTGCAGGCTGGGCAGCCCGAGGGGGACCGGGTTCTCGGCGAACGTCACCGCGTGACAACCCATCCGGGACAGGCGCCGGACCTCGGCGGCGATGAGCGCGGGATCCCAGATGGGCACGAGCCCGAGTGGTATGAACCGGTCCGGGTACTCGCCGCACCAGCCCTCGACGTGCCAGTCGTTGTAGCCGCGCAGCATCGCCAGCGCCAGGTCCTTGTCCGGGGTGCGGAGCAGCTGCCGCGCCGCGAAACCTGGCCAGGACGGGAAGTTGAGCTGGGCGAGGACCCCGTTGGCGCTCATGTCGCGGACGCGCTCGTGGACGTCGTAGCATCCCGGGCGCATCTCGCTGAACGCCATCGCGTCGAATCCGTAGTCCTCCGGTGGTCGACCGGCCACGGCGTTGAGACCGGCGTTCGCCGACCGGTTGCCGAGGAACTCCCAGGCGTCCGAGCCGTCCGGTTGCGGGACGAGCTTGGGCACGAGGTCGGCGTACTTCTGCGGGACCCGCCCCTCCCACATGTCCGACGGTTCGACGACGTGATCATCGACGCTGACCAGGATCATGTCTTCGAGCTGCACTGCCCGCCTCCTTGTCGTGAAGGGCCCCGGCCCAGGGACGTTAGGTCGCCCCCTCGGTGCTGTCAACGATCGTTATTGCGTGCTCCGGCGGCGAAACGAGCTGATAGAGAAGTCATGATAACGATCGTTATCAACGCTCCCGCCCCGGCGGGACCCGGACGGGCCGCCGACGAGGCCGGGGCCCCGGCCACCAGAACCTCCGTCCCGAGGGGTGGCGACGACCGGGACCCCGCGACCGGCTCAGCTCTCGTGGACCAGCCCCGCGGGCTCGCCCCGGGGCGCCTCCGCGTCGAGCCTGCCGGCCCCGAGGTAGCTGCGCAGCAGCGCGTCCCCCTCGAGCTCCGAGGCCGACCCGCTGAACCGCACGCTGCCGCGACCGAGCAGCACCACGAGGTCCGCCATCTCCAGCGCGCGGGTGACGTACTGCTCCACCAGGAGCAGCGCGACACCGCCCTCCGCGAGGCGCTGGATCGCCTCGAAGATGATGTCGACCGCCTTGGGCGCCAGGCCCATCGACACCTCGTCCAGCAGGACGACGCTCGGCTGCGACAGATAGGTCCGGCTCAGCGCCAGCATCTGCTGTTCACCGCCCGACATGCTGCCCGCAAGCTGACCGAGCCGCTGCCCCAGCACGGGGAACGCCTCGATCGCCAGGTCGACCAACGCCGGGTCGGCCCCCCGGGGCAGCTGCATCCGCAGGTTCTCCCGGACGGTGAGGCTGCGAAACACCCCGCGGCCCTCGGGGATCGAGCAGAGACCCGCCCGCGCACGCCGGTCTGACGGGTGCGACGTGACGTCGGCGCCGTCGAGCAGAATCCGGCCGGACGTCGGTGAGAGCAGCCCCGACGCGGTCCGCAGCGTGGTCGACTTCCCGGCCCCGTTCGGGCCCAGCAGGGCGACGATCGTGCCGCGCGGGACGACGATATCGACGTCGCGGAGCACGACCGTTCGCCCGTAGCCGGCTGTCACGTTCCGGATCTCGAGGATCGGGACGGCGTCGGTCGACTCTGGCAGAACGGCGTCGGGCTTCTCGGTCGTCGAGCTCATCGGACACCTCGCGCGGTCACGGCACCCGCTGCCGAATCGTCGTCCACAGCGACGTCCCCGCCGAGGTAGGCGGCCTGCACCAGCGGCGACGACATCACTTCGTCAGGGGCCCCTTCGAAGATCGGCTTCCCGAAGTCGAGGACGTAGATGTAGTCACACACCGCGGTGACCAGGGCCATGTCGTGCTCAACGAGCAGGATGCCGATTCCCCGGGTGGTGACAACGTGCTGCAGGATCTCGCCGAACCGGGCCGTCTCGGCACGGTCGAGTCCGGACGACGGCTCGTCCAGCAGCAGCGTGCTGAACGGCCCGGCGAGGCAGCGTGCGAACTCGACCAGCCGGCGCTGTCCGGTCGACAAGGTGTCGACCCTCCGGTCGGCGAGCTCCAGGAGGTCGCACTCGCGCAGCGCGTCCTCGGTGGCGGTGTCGACCTCGATCTTGGTCGACGGCGTGCTCGCGATGTGCTGCAGGGCGTTCAGACCGGCCCGGCCCGCCTCGCGACCGATGGCGACGTTCTCCCAGACGGTCAGCTCGTCGAACAGCTCCATCTGCTGGAACGTCCGGCCGAGACCGCTGCGCGCTCGACTCGCGGGCCCGCGGCGCGCGATGCTCACGCCGTTGAGCATGACGTCGCCCTCCGTCGGGCGGTTCAGCCCGGAGCAGGAGTTGAACGTCGTGGTCTTTCCTGCGCCGTTGGGCCCGATGAGACCGGTGATGCGGCCCGGAGGTGCCTCGAAACCGATGCCGTCGACGGCGATCAGGCCGCCGAACTGCACCTTGAGGTCCTTCACCTGCAGCACGGTAGGGGCGACGGCCGCGGGCTCACGCCGCGCTGCCGGCTCGACGGCGGCGTGCTGCGTCTCCGCAGGCTTCTCCTTGCGGAAGAGCTTGTCCAGAGCGGTCCGCGCCCACTCCGGCGCACCCCGCTTCGAGGCGGGCTGCAGGGCGATGACCAGGACCCCGATGCCGAAGAAGATCTGCAGGATGTAGCCGGTCTCGACACCCGTCAAGTACGACGCGATGACCGTGCTGCCGATGCCCGACATGAGAGCGAACCACGGCACCCCACCCGGGCTGATGATCACCAGGACGAAGAAGACGAGCGACTCGATCGGCTCGTAGGACGCCGAGGTGACATTGGTGAACGCACCCGCCTGCAGCACGCCGGCGACCGAGGCGAGGAAGGCGGAGATGCAGAAGACCAGCACTCGCGTGACGTTCACGGAGGCGCCGCTCGTGGCAAGCCCCGTGGGGCTGCTGGCCAGTGCCCGCAGCAGCCTGCCGAGCCGGCTCCGGTTGATCGCGACGACGAGGCCGGTCGTGATCACCGCAACGCCGAGCACGAGGTAGTAGTACGGCTCGGGGCTCCCGTCCTGGCCCAGCCATGGGATCACCGGCATCGGGACGTCGATTCCGTACCCGAGAACTCCGAAGAGGAAGTCCTGCTGGTAGAAGAGATATTGCAGCAGAATTCCGAAGCCGAACGTCGAGATGGCGAGATAGAGGCCCGACAGGCGGATCGCCGGGATGGCCAGCAGGGCCCCGATGGGCACCGCGATCAGCCCTGAGACCAGCAGCGCGAGGCCCCAGGGCCAGCCGTTCCCGACGGCCAGGTGCGAGAACGCACAGGCACCGATCGCCATGAAGCTGATCTGGCACAGGGACACCTGCCCGGCCGTGCGGACGAGCAGGCCCAGGGACAGGAACATGATGGTGATGGCGAGGAAGCTCGTCCAGTCCGCCAAGCGGAATCCGGCGAAGCTCGGCACGAAGAGCAGCACCGCCAGCGCAACGATCCCGAAGAGGGTCTGGACCTGCCACGGGCCGCGCCACGACGTCTGGGTGGGCGGCACGATCCGGATGTGGTCGGCCAGCCAGCGCTTCGGCGCCACGAGGAGGACCAGGAACAGCACCAGGAACGGGACGGACGCGGAGAGTTGTGTCAACGCGCCCGAGGTGAAGAACTTCGTCGCGAGCGAACCCGCGACACCGATGACGAGCCCGCCGAAATAGGCACCGGGAAGGCTCACGAAACGGCCGAGGGCCGCCGCCCCGAACGCCGCGACCACCAGGAAGGTCAGCGTGTCCGAGTCCATGTTGATGAAGGGGACCAGCAGCACACCCGAGGCCGACGCGAACGTCACACCGATCATCCAGGCCCACCGTCGGACGACGACCGGGCTGGTCCCGCACACACCCAGCAGGTCGGGGTTGTCCACGACGGCGCGCATCGCGACACCCGTCCGGGACCGCCGCAGGAACAGGTAGAGCACGGCGGTCGCAAGGATGCCGAGGAGGAAGACGATCAGCTGGTCGGCGCCGAAGACGATGTCGGCGACGTGGAACTCGTGCGTCCCCAGGAATCTCGGCACCGTGCGCACGTTGGTGTCGCCGTCACCGTAGATGAGCAGCGCGGTGCCCTCGACGATCAGCAGGATTCCGATCATGGCGGCCACGCGCATCGCCATGGGCGTCCGCGCCAGCACCCGCGCGATCCGCTCGAACCCGAGCCCCATCGCCGGGCCGAGCACGAAGACGGAGATGATCGCCGCGACCGGCCAGGGAAGCTGCAGCTGGACGTAGAGCGTGTAGAACGAGTACGCCGAGACCGTGGCGACCGCGCCGTGCGCGAAGTTGAAGATCCCTGACGTCTTGTAGGTGAGCACCAGGCCGATGCCCGCGAGGCCGTACACCGAGCCCGTGGTGAGCCCGGCGATGATGAACGGAAGCACGCTGTCCCTCCTTCGGGTTGTGCTGTCGGAGCGGACCGGGCTCCACGGACACCGTGTCCGTGGAGCCCGGCCTCGGAGGACCAGCTATCCGGCCATCGACTTCTGGAGCTGGGTGGCGACGTCCGCGGGGAGGCACTTCGGCGTCAGTCCCTCGGTCGCCGTCCACGTGCCGTTGGAGACGCCGTAGGCGAAGAAGCACGAGAAGAACGACGGCTTGCCCTCGGTGTAGTTCAGCGGGGGCGAGATGCCGCCCAGCGTCTCGTCCTTCAGGCTGTAGAGGGCCTTCTTGATGCTGTCCGGGGTCACCGGACCCTGCACCAGCGAGGCCGCCTTCTGGAAGAGCTGGGCCGAGGCCCAGGCGCCCACCGCACCCGGGAAGTTCTCGTCGCCCTGCAGCGGCGCGTACTTGTCGACGGCCTCGTGGAAGGCCTTCATCCCCGGGAGGGACTTGTCGAACCACGGCGCGTTGGTGTCGACCTCGATGAGGCTCTGCAATGCGGGCTGGGTCGCGTGGCTCTCCACCGAGACGCCGGCGATGAACACGGGCTGCGCGGTGAGACCGATCCGCTGGCACGCGGCCGCGATCCGGATGGCCAGGGCCCCGGACACGCCCATCTCGTACACGCTGGCGCCCGAGTTCTTGATCGTCTCGCACACGGAGGTGTAGTCGGTGGCCGACTTGGCCGCCGGGGCCGAGGCGACCAGCTGCGCGCCGGCGACCGGCGCGACGGCCTCGAGGCTCTTCACCGACTCCTTGCACGCCGGAACCTCGGCGCAGTAGATGAAGGCCACCTTGCCGTTGCGGGCCGCGGCCTCCTTCGCCACGCCGTACTGCAGCCCCGGGACGTTGCCGCCGACCGGGAAGAACGTCGGGTTGTTCAGTGGCGTGGTGATCGGGTTGCCGCCGATGACGGGGATGCCCGCCTTCTCCACGTAGGAGGCCCAGGTGGTGAAGTTCGCGTCCCACTGGCCGACGATCGCGACGGCCTTGTCCTCCTCGACCAGCTGCTGCACGGCGCGCAGGCTGTTCGACGGCGTGCCGGCGGTGTCCTTGATGACGAACTTGACCGGGTGGCCGTTGATGCCGCCCGCGTCGTTCACGGACTTGCCCCACGCCTCGAGGGTCTTCTTGACCCCGTTGAGGTCGACGGTGCCGCCGGTGTACGCGGCCAGGGATCCGATGACGATCGGCTCCGCGTTCGCACCTCCGGAGCTGCCTCCCGCCGCGCCACCGGAACCACAGCCGGCGACGAGGAGGACGGCAGCCGCCACCAGGAGCGCTCCCGCCCGCAGCCGCCCGCGCCCAGGGCCACGGGTGCTCTCTGCACCCGGACTCCGACGTCCAGCCATCAATCTCATAGTTTCGCTCCCAAGGAGGATTTCGTGCGGCACCATTGCCGCCGACTACAGCCCGGTTCCCCGGGGGCATCGACCCTGACGGCTACGCGCACTGACGGTCGCAGATCGAATACTTGAGTGAAAGGGATCCGGCCGTTCGAGCCGGCGTTGGACCCGCTATCTCACGAGGCAGCCCTAGCCGATTCGGCCCGGCCGAGCGGGACTACGAAGAATCGCCGGGATCAGCCGCCGATCCCCTCCGGACGGGGCACAGAGCGGGCCGGACGCCGCCGTCCGCACTGCCGTCACGTCGCTTCGGAAGAATTCCGAACTCGGACATTCTACCTCGCGTCGGGCTCGAGCAATACCCTCGCGGCACACTTAGTCGAGAATGGCGATGGCCGCCTCGGGGCAGTGTCGAGACCCGGCCGTGGCCGCATCCTCCATTCCGGGTGGAATGTCGACCGTCTGCCCTCGGAACGCGTTGTAGCCTTCATCGTCCGGCTCGTAGAATTCCAGCGCCACGTCGAAGCAGCGGCCGTGGCCGGAACACCGGTCCGCGTCGACCTGGGCCTTCATGCGCTCCCCGCCTCGGTGGCCACGAGCGCCTCTCGCGATCCCGGCGTGAAGCTCGCCGGCATCCGGACGAGCCCGTTGACCTGACGGTCCGGGTACGGACGGGTCTCGCCCTCGTCGACGGAGTAGTCCGGCATGCGCCGCAGGATCTCGCCGACCACGATCTCGAACTGCGCCCGGGCCAGGTGCGAACCGATGCACCGGTGGACCCCGACCCCGAACGCCATGTGCCGGTTCGGGGACCGGTCGATGTTGACGACCTCCGGGTCCTCGAAGTGCGCGGCGTCGTGATTGCCCGAACCCCAGCAGAGCAGCACCCGCTCACCGGCCTTGAGGTCCACGCCGTCGACCTCGCAGTCACGGGTGACCGTCCGCGCGAACCACTGGATCGGCGAGAAATAGCGCAGGAACTCCTCGCAGGCGTTGCGCAGCCGCTCCGGATGCTCGCGCAGGTCCTCGCGGAGCTCCGGGTTCTGGTGGAGGTAGCGCAGCGAGTGCAGGATCAGTTGACTGGTGGTGTCCACCCCGCCGAGCACGAGGAGGAACGCGTTCTCGACGACGATGTCGTCCGGGATCGGCGCACCATCGACCTCTGCCGTGACGAGCAGGGAGATCCAGTCGTCCTGCGGCGCCGCCCGCCGCAGGCGCACCTGCTCGCGCAGCTCCCCCAGGAGCTCCTCGACCTGGGCGACCGCAGCCGCCTGGCCGGGCGAGGTCGGTGAGATCGACAGGAGGTCGTGCATGGTGTTGGAGTAGCGCATCCCCCGGTCGGCCGGGATACCGAGCTGGTCCATGGTGACCGCCGCCGTGATCGGACCCGCGACGTCCTTGACGAGCTCGCACTCGCCTCGTTCGATCACGACATCGAGAACCGCGGTGGTGATCTCCAGGATGCGTGGCCTGAGTCGCTCGACGGCCTGCGGGGAGAAGCTGGCGTTCAGCAGCCTGCGGTACTTGGTGAACTCCGGCGGATCGAGCTCGATCATGCCGGTGCGGGTCGGTCGCCGCGACGGGGGCAGGCTGACACCGTCGTACCCCGGGCGGGACCCGTCCAGGTCGCGGTAGGACGAGAACCTGTCGTCGTCACGCGCCGCTTCGGCCACGGTGTCGTACGTGGTGAGCATCCAGAAGCCGCCGTGCTGCGAGGAGTGCGCCACGGGGCACTTCTCACGAAGCATCGCGAAGGTCTCCGGCGCGCTCTCCCAGAACTCCTCGCTGTGATGATCGACGTCGAACTCGCGGCTCACGGGATCGATGTGAGAAGTCATCGGACTCCATTGTCGAGACGTCCACGACCCACCGTGGACTCGGGATGCCGGCCGGGCAGGGCTGCTGGATCACAGCCGTCGAACCCTCTGGACTGGCCAACGAACCGAGACTATCATAGGTTATAGGCTGTTTCCAGTGCGGCAGCGGCCGGCGATCTAAGGAGTTGTCCGACAGTGTTGTCCAAGGAAGAGAACGAGTTCCTGACCCGCGTCGGCCCCGGCACCGCCATGGGAGACCTGGTACGACGATCGTGGATTCCCGTGCTCCTCTCCTCCGAGCTGCCCGGGCCGGACTGCGATCCGGTCCGATTCCAGCTCCTTGGCGAGAAGTACGTCGCCTTTCGTGACAGTGCCGGCAACGTCGGGTTCCTCGACGAGGCCTGCCCCCACCGGGGCGCCTCCCTCGCGCTCGGCCGGTGCGAGGGCGGCGGGCTCCGCTGCCTCTACCACGGGTGGAAGTTCGACACCGAGGGAACGATCATCGAGACGCCGAACCTCCGCGAGGGGGCGTCGTTCCGGAGCCGGATCAAGGCTCGCAGCTTCCCCTGTGTCGAGGCCGCCGAGATCATCTGGGTCTACGTCGGCCCGGCCGACCTCGAGCCCCCGCTGCCCAACTACGTCTTCATGGACGCCGCGTCCGAGCACCTGGCGCCGATGCGGGTCGAGATGGAGGCGAACTGGGTTCAGGTGATGGAGGGCCACCACGACTCGGCACACGCCAGCCTCCTCCACTTCGACTACTCACCGTTCCGCCCCGACACCAGCGACGACTACCTGACGTTCCTCAAGCAGGACGCCGAGCTGCTGAGCGACGACGACTCCCCCACGATCGAGGTCGAGGACACCGAGTTCGGCTTCTACGCCGGGGCGCTGCGCGATGCGGTGGTCGACGGAAGCGACGTGACCTTCGCCCGGATCCACGTGCACATCGCACCGTTCCTGAACATCGTTCCGCCGAACCTGTACATGTTCGACGTCCCGATGACCGACACGCGGACCAGCGTCATCACCCTGGTCTACGACCCCGGCGTCGTGGTGGACCGGCAGGCCGCCGGCGAGCTCATGGGTTCGGGGGCTCACTCGGACGCCCCGTACTTCGACGGCAACCATTTCACGGGCAGCGCAGAGAACAACTGGGGCCAGGACCGTTCGAAGATGGACCGCAGCTTCACCGGCATCGGCCACCTGGCCGCGGAGGACTGGGCGGTCGTCGTCTCCATGGGCGGTGTCATCGACCGCACGAAGGAGCGCCTCGTGGCGTCCGACGCGGCGGTCACCCGGCTCCGGAGGCAGCTCCTGAAGGCGGCGCGGGCATTGCAGCAGAACGACATCGAGCCCCCGGTCGTGCGGGCCGACCTCTCGGCGGTGCGTGCGCTGCAGGCGACCCTCAAGTCCGGTGAGGACTGGCGCGACGTCGTCATGCCCGACCGCCACGACGCGACGCCGGCGGACGCGGGGACAACGTCCTGAGCCACGCGTTCGTCGGCACGAACACTGTCGGCGGTTCCTTCGGCGGACGGGGCGGCGGGATCTACGCCGCCCCGTTCGACCCGGCGACCGGTGCGCTCGGCCGGCCGGCGCTCGTCGCGGACCGTCCCGACGACCCGACCTGGCTGACCATCTCGCGGACCGGGCGGTTCCTGTTGGCCGCCTGTCATACGCGGAGCTACCGGGGAGCGCCCGGTGGAGGTCTGGTCTCCTATGCGATCGACGACGCAACCGGGTCGCTCACCGAGATCGACGACATCCGGCTTCGCTTCCCGCATGTCGCCCACGTGGCGCTGGACCGCACCGAGCGGTACGCCCTGTGCACCAGCTCGCTGGGCGGCGCCCTGACCGCCGTCGAGCTCGCCGACTCCGGCGAGCTCGGCGGGGTCACCCGCATCGAGACCTTCCGCGGCCGGCCCGCGGTTCCCCCCGAGGGAGAGCCGCAGCCGCCCTTCTACCCCGGCACCGACATCCCGGTGATCCGGGAGGGGGTCCACACGCAGCCGCATTGCGCCATGGTCGATGCGGGCAACGAGTTCCTCGTCGCTTGCGACCTCGCGCAGAACACCGTGAGCCTCTTCCGGTTCGACGCGCGGTCAGGAGTCCCGGACCTCGTCCACGTGGTGCGGCATCCGCAGCCGCACGCCGGGCCGCGGCTGCTCGCCCCGCATCCCGACGGGATCCACTTCTACAGCGTCGACGAGCCCGGCGTCTCGGTCACCGCCTACGAGCTCGACGCCCGGGCGGCGCGGGTGCGGATCCTGGGCTCGGTCCCGCTGGTGCCCAGGGCGCCCGACGTCGGCCGGCGGGCCAGCGGGATCGCGGTGCACCCCTCCGGCACACACCTGTACGCGTCGGTCCGGGGGCACGACCACATCGTCCACGTCGGCCTCGACGATCCCGCCGACCCGCGGCTGCGGGGTGCGGTGCCCGCCGGCGGGAGCTCCGCACGAACCATTGCCCTGTCCCCCGACTCGCGGTTCCTCTATGCCGCGAACACCGGGAGCGACTCGGTGACCTGTTTCTCCCTCGAGACCGGTACCGGCACTCCGACACCGGTCCACGCCCCGGTCCGGGTGCCGAGCCCGACCCACGTCGTGTTCCGGACCGGAGCGACCCCACGAGAGGTGGACCATCATGAGAGTCGGTAAGGACGGCCTGGGCTTCGAGCTGGTCCCGGACTGGGAACAGACGTCGCCGGATCGGCCGCATCCCGACGTCGCCGGCGTCTCGGTGAACTCCCGCGGCGAGGTCCACCTGTTCTGCCGGGCCGAGTGCCCTGTCCTGGTCCACGACCGCGACGGGAAGTTCCTGCGGTCGTGGGGCTCCGGTGAGTTCACGATGCCCCGAGGGCCGCACGGGATCCACATCGATGCCCAGGACTTCGTCTATCTTGTCGACGAGACCGGACACATGGTCAGCAAGTACACCCCGGACGGTGAGCCCGTCTACCGGTTGGGCACCGGTGAACCGAGCGACACCGGCCACGACGGAGCGCTCGGCGACCCCGGCAGCGGCATCACCCGGCCCGGCCCCCCGTTCAACCGGCCGACGAATGTCGCCACCCACCCCGTCGAGGGCCTCTACGCCGCCGACGGCTACGGCAATGCCCGTGTCCACCACTTCGACCCGGCGGATGGGCGGCTGCTCGACTCGTGGGGCACTCTCGGGCAGGGTCCGGGACAGTTCCTCGTGCCGCACGGGATCATCGTCCACCGCGACGGGCGGGTGTTCGTCGCCGACCGGGAGAACGACCGGATCCAGATCTTCTCCCCCGACGGCGTCTGGCAGGCGTCCTGGACCGGCCTGCAGCGGCCGTGCGACCTCTGGATCGACGGCGATGGGCTGGTCTATGTGGCGGAGTTCCCCCGCTTGGTCGGCGTCGGCCGGCCGAGCGGCCGGGTGGTGAACGTCGACGAACCTGCCCGGGTGTGCGTGCTGAGCCCAGAGGGCGAGGTCCTGCTCCGCTGGGGTGGCGAGGACATCGCGGCGCCCGGCAACTTCGTCGCACCCCACTCGATCTGCGTGGACCAGGAAGGCTCCATCTATGTGGCCGAGGTGACCCATATCCTCGGAGTGCGAACCGGCCGCGTTGCGGCCGGCACACATACCATTCAGAAATTCGCCAGAATCTGACCCGGTTCGCCCAGATCTGGGATATTGGTCCGCGAACCGCGCCGCAGCACCCGTTCAACGCTCGCGTTCACGCGCCGCCCGGGTCCGAGAGCAGGTCGCAGTCACGGTGCATGGCTACCGTGTTTGCCGTTGGTACGCGCTGATGAGCTCGGCGAGGAGCGAGACGAACTCCCTTCGATCCTCGATCGGCCAGCCGGCCAGGGTGTCGGCGATGATCTCGACCTTGGGCCTGCAGCTGTGCTCGAGCGCGGCGTAGCCGGCGGGGGTGACGGCGAGCAGGCTCGCGCGGCCGTCAGAGGGGTCAGCACAACGTTCGATGAGTCCTCGTCGGAGAAGGGCAGCGACCTGCCTGCTGACCGTGGACGGGTCGGTGCACAGCGCCTCGGCGAGGCTGCCCGCACGCTGCGGTGCGCCGCGGGCGAGGTGACTGAGCGCATGGCAGATCGCAGGGCCGAAATCGGCCGATCGAGCGTAGCGCCGCTGAACGATCCGCGTCAGTACCGCGACCTGGCAGGCTATCCTGTCGGCGACGGCGAGGTCGTCGACGCCGAGTTCGCCAGGACGAATCTCCGGGCCCGTCACGTCATTCGGGACATCGACGGCTCGACCGAACGGGCGGCCGCAACCCGGCGGACCAGACCCGAGGGAGGCCTGGGTGTGTGGGCGACGGCTGACCACACGCTTCTCCTCGTTGCACAGCGGGACAGGCTGAGGGCCGGTACCGACAGCCTGCCCCGCGGACGTCTCCGCAGCTACGGACAGGACGCTCCGCCACGGGCCTGCGTCATCGAGAGCGACGCTCGACGACGACGCACATCGACGGACTTCCCCGTCTCATCTAGTCATGCGCGTTGAGCGTCTCGAGCACTGCATGCGTGTCCTGAGGGAAGATCTCGGCGCGCGCGATCCTCCCATCCTTGAACCGGAGCAGCTCCATCGTCGGGTAGTGGACGGTGCGCCCGGTCTTCTGGGCCGTCCACTCCATGTTCACGTAGAGGACGACGACGTCCTCCTCCGGGATGTCCCACATGTGGTCGGGACTGATGTGCAGCTGCCAGTTCTCGTTCAGCGTCTTCGCCATGTGCCGCCACCCGTCACGGCCTCCGTGCACGCCACCGTGCGGGAACGACGGCGGCTGCACGAACTCCATGTCCGGGGTGACGTAGTCCTGCATGATGTCGAGCGACGCGTCGCTCGTCGGGTCCATTCCCTTGACCTTCGCCATCAGCGCAAGGAAGTTCTCGAGATTCTTCGACGCCATCAGCGGTCCTCAATTCCCCGTCACTGCCGGTTTCCCGATCTTCGGTCGAACGTAGCTCAGATGGCCTCGTCCGGGTGGTGGTTCTCCCGGAGCGCGGCAGCCGTCGGCGGCAGCTTCGGACGCTTCGCCACGTGGTGGTAGCCGGTGTAGACGTCCGCCGCCTCGGCCCGCAGCGCACCCACGGTGCACTTCTCCCGCGGCCGGACCGGGTAAGGGTTGAACTGGAAGGCCCGCATGGCGTTCTCGTGCGTGATCTTGTTGATGTCCTCGTCCGGGATGTGGCTGATGTCCTTGAACAGCTTCTCGGGCGAGGTCGGCCACGTGGAGTCCGAGTGCGGGTAGTCGCACTCCCAGGTGATGGTGTCGATGCCGATCTTGTCGCGCATCTCGATGCCGACGGAGTCCTCGATGAAGCAGGTGATGATCCGCTCCTGGAAGACCTGGCTCGGCAGCTTGTCGCCGAAGTCCTCGCCGGTCCACGCCTTGTGGTACTCGTAGTGCTTGTCGATCTTCTCCAGGAAGTACGGGACCCAGCCGATCCCGCCCTCGCTCAGCGCGAACTTGAACGTCGGGAACTTCTTGAAGATGTTGGAGAACACGAGATCCGCGGCCGCGCCGATCAGACCGACGGCCGTGATGCTGTGCGGCACACCGGCGGGGGCGTCCTCGGAGGTCGTGGCCGGCACGCCGGAGGCACCGATGTGCATGCAGACGACCGTCTGCTCGTCCTCACAGGCGGCCCAGAACGGGTCCCAGTGATCCGAGTGCAGGCTCGGCAGGCCGAGCGGGACGGTGTTCTCGGCGAAGGTCACCGCGTGGCACCCGCGCGCCGAGAGCCGGCGGACCTCCTCTGCCATCAGGGCCGGGTCCCAGACCGGCACGACACCGAGCGGGATGAAGCGGTCCGGGTACTCCCCGCACCAGCCCTCGATGTGCCAGTCGTTGTAGGCGCGCAGCAGCGCCAGCGCGAGGTCCTTGTCCGGCGTCCGCAGGAACTGGCGGGCGGCGAAACCGGCCCACGACGGGAAGTTCAGGCCCGCCAGAACGCCGTTGGCACTCATGTCCCGGACCCGCTCGTGCACGTCGTAGCAGCCGGGGCGCATGTCGGACAGCGCCTGCGCGTCATAGCCGTAGTCCTCCGGGGGACGCCCGGCGACCGCGTTGAGCCCGGCGTTCGACGACTTCAGGCCGAAGTACTCCCAGGCGTCCGTACCGTCCGCCTGGCGGACGAGCTTCGGAGCGTGCTCCAGGTACTTCTTCGGCACCCGCCCGTCCCACATGTCCGGCGGCTCGATCACATGATCGTCCACACTGACCAGAATCATGTCGTCGAGATTCATCTTTCCTCCGTGTCGTCAGCTGGGCTGCTGGAAGAGCCCCGAATCCTCGGCGCCGGGACCACTACGGCTCGATGGTGATGTGGACGACCGGGGTGGGGTCGTCCACATCACCCCCGAGGATCCCGATCGCGCGCTCGACGTCGTCGAGGCCGAAGGCATGCGAATGGAGCTTGTCGAACGGGTATCGACCGCCGGCGAGGAGCCGCATCGAGTTGGCAGTCGCCCAGGGCGTCGTGGCGAACGCCCCCTTGATCGTGAGTGCTTTCAGGAAGATCACGTCCGGGCTGAGCCCGGTGATCTCGCGGCCCTTGACCCCGGACAGGACGAGCGTCCCCTCCGAGCGCAGCGCCGCCACACCGTCCAGGATCGGGTCGGTCGCACCCGGGACCGTGTCGATGACGAGATCGACCCCCTGCCCGTCGGTCAGCTCCATGACCCGCTCGACGGTCTCGTCCTGCTCCACCCGGATGACATCGGTCGCCCCGAACTCGGGCGCCAAGGCCAGCTTGTGGGCATCGCGGTCCAACCCGGTCACGATGATCTGGGCGGCACCGGCCTCGGCGGCGACCGCGGCACACCCCAGACCCCGCTGGCCGGGTCCGAGGATCAGGACGCGGTCGCCGAGGCCCACCTGACCGACCCGTCCGGCCATGTCGAACGCGTTGCCGAACACGTTGAACAGCCCCGCATCGCGATCGCTGACGTGCCTCGGCACCTTCGTGACCCGGGTGCCCTTGACGAGCACCATGTACTCGGCCATCCCGCCCCAGAGCCCGTGGCCGGAGTCGACAGGCTCGAGAGAATATCGGAAAAGGTTCCGACAGAATCTCCCACGCCCGGAAATACAGTTCCTACAGGCGCCGCAATACACGTTTGGCTCTATTGCGACGCGGTCACCCTCGGCAACCCCCCAGGCTCGAGCGGCCTCGGGGTCGAGTTTCACGATCTCCCCGACCATCTCGTGGCCGGCAATGATCGGGAATTCGATTTTTGCCGGAATGAGCTGGTGAAAGAGCTCGTAGTCGACTCCGCAGAGACCGTTCGCGGTGATGCGGACGATCGCGCCGCCGGACGGCGGATCGGCCGGTACCTCCAACTCCCGGACCTCCATCTTCCCGGGAGCCACCATCACCGCTGCGCGTGCCTTCATGCCGGTCTCTCACCTCGTCAGCTTCGACACCCGCGCCGCTCATTCCTGGCGACAGGTGACCATGTGAATCGAAAAGTCGACTCAGTCCAGATTATAAACGCGCGTGGCATTGTCGTGCAACACCTTGCGCAGGATGTCGTCCGGCAATTCACCGAGGTTGGCCTTGATGGTGTCCCGCGCGTTCATCGCGATGGACGCCGGGCCCGGAGAAAGGGACGTACCGTGCGGATAATCCGTCTCGAACATCACATTGTCCGGGTAGAGGTGGATCAGGTGGGTCAGGTGCTTCTCGAACCAGAAGGTCGCGTAGACCTGGCGCTGGAAGTACTCCGACGGGAGCAGCATGTGCGGGAACTTCTGGACCGCGCCCATGTTCTTGAACTGCCAGTCGAGGGACTCCAGCAGGAACGGGACGTACCCGAAGCCGCTCTCGATCGAGACGAAGTTCAGGTTCGGGTAACGCTCGCAGATGCCACCCATGATCACCTCGGACATCTGCTCGACGTTGCCGAGCAGGAGGAGCGCCGAGTGCTTGGCGATGTCCAGCCGCTCCTGGCCGGCCGCCTTGTACGAGTTGATGTCCTCCTCGTTGGTGTTGAAACCGACGTGGAAGTTGATCGGCATCCCCATCTCCTGGGCGCGCGACAGCAGCGGGTCCCAGTACTTGTCCCGGAGACGGGGGAAACCCAGTCTGTCGACGTTCAGACCGAGGTTGACACCCTTGTGTCCGATCTCGCGGCACCGCTCCAGCTCAGCCACCGCCTCGTCGAGGTCCCACAGCGGGAGGTTCGCGAGGGGGATCAGCCGCTTCGGGCTCTCCGCACAGAACTCGGCCTGGAAGTCGTTGTACGCCTTGACGCAGGCCAGCCGCAGATCGGGTTCCAGATCGAGGAACGCGTACTGGTAGAACCCGAGGATGTTGGGGAACATCACCTGCGAATGGACCCCGTACTCGTCGAGCCGCTCGAGACGGTGCTTGGGGTTCCAGGAACCGGGGTCCGCCTCCTTGATGCTCGGCGGCCTACCCGGGTACCAGTCGTCCCACCCGGCTGCGGAGTGCGTGGCCTCGCCGACCAGCATGTGGCCGGCCACGGTCCAGCGCAGCGCACCGTCGCGCGGATCGGCGATCACCTGGGGCGCCTGGCCGACCTCCTGCCACTTCTTCGGCAGCCGGCTCGTCCAGAGGTCCGGTGGTTCGAGAATATGGGAGTCGACATCGACGACCGGAATGGAGTCGAGAACGGAGCTCATGACAGTCCTTTCGGCAGGTGTTCTTCACCGGCTCGCGCCGGAGATGTCTTGCCCGGCACCGCGCGCGTCGGGCCGGGACGCCCGACGCGCGCAGGCCCTCGGTCACGCCTCGGGCAGCGGGACCCGCTCACCCGGTTCGAACTCGATGTGCAGGTCGACAGGGGTGAGGACCCCGGCCACCGCGGAGAACTTCGGCTCCCCGACCACCCGGTACTCGGGAATCCGTCTGACGAGCTCCTCGATGACGACGCGGATCTCCAGCCGCGCGAGGTGCTGCCCGAGGCACCGGTGGATGCCCATGCCGAACGCCAGGTGGGTGTTGTTCGGCCGGTCGATCCGGAACTCCTCCGGCTCGTCGAACGCGTCCGGGTCGTAGTTGGCCGAGTCGTAGACGAGCAGCGCGCGCTCGTTCGGCTCGATGACCAGCCCGTCGACCTCGGTCTCCTGCAGGACGGTCCGGCCGACGGCGTACACGGGGGACTCCATGCGGAGGATCTCCTCGACAGCGCTCGAGGACAGGTCGGGGTCCTCGACCAGGAGGCGCCGCTGCTCCGGGTACTTCCACAGCAGGTAGACCGCATAGCCGATGGCGGCGACCGTCGTGGCGAGCGCCCCGCCGATCGAGGACCGCAGCAGGCCCAGGCACTCCTGGTCGGAGAAGGTCCGGCCATCGACGTCGTAGGTGACGATAGCGGAGCTGACGTCGTCGCCCGGGTTCTTCCGCGCCTCGTCGAGCGAGCGCTGGAAGAGGGCGAGCAGCTCGGTGGCCGCCTCCCGGGCCTGGTCCTTGTCCCCGAAGCTCTCGGCGGTCAGCGTCGAGATGAGCTCGAAGATCCGCCGGCCCTCGGCCGCCGTGTAGCCGAAGAACTGGCCCGTGATCTGGGCCGGGAGCGGCTTGGCGAGGTCCTCCAGCGCGTCCGCCTTGCCGGACTCGATGATCTCGTTGATCAGCTCGGTGACGGTCCTGCGCACCAGCGGCTCGTAGAGCCTCACCGCAGCCGGCGTGAGGAACTTCCAGAGCGGGCGGCGGTAGTGGGAATGGTCGGGCTCGTCCGACTCCGTCGGGAGGCCGTAGACCGCCTGACCCACCGGCCGCGGGATGAAGATGCCCTTGGCCGAGGAGTACGTGCCCGGATCGCGCAACGCCGTGACGATATCCTCGTGCTTGCTCAACACCCAGAACCCGTCGTGCGCCGTCGAGTGCATGACCGGGCACTTCTGGCGCAGGTCGGCCAGCCGATCGCGCATCGTCTCGGTGAAGTCGGGCGCGTTGTGGTCGAAATTCTGCTCCACCGACTCGGTAGAACGGGCCACGATAAGCCTCCTTCGGCTCGATGAGCTCAAAACCAGCTGCCCGGCATGTCGTGCCGGCGACAGCTAGTGCTTCGCTGTCAGTCCACCATCGACGGTGATGGCGGTGCCGGTGATGTACGAGGCCCGGTCGGACACCAGGAAGGCCCCGACCTCGGCGACCTCGGAAGGCTCGCCACCACGCTTGAGGACCGGCTTGTCGGTGATGCCCGGGATCTTGTCCGCAGCGATCCGGCCCATGCGCTCGGTGAGGATGAGGCCCGGGCAGATGGAGTTGACCCGGATGTTGTCGGGCCCGTGCTCGACGGCCGCATCGCGGCTGGCCGCGATGACCGCCGCCTTGCTGGCGCTGTAGATCGACGACGGGTTGCCCAGCGAGGCGAGCGCTCCGGTCGAGGACCAGTTGAGGATCGCGCCTCCGCCGCCGGACTCCAGCATGGCCCGGATGCCGTACTTCATGCCGAGGACGACGCCGCGCAGGTTCGTGTTCATGATGCGGTCGTAGTCGTCCGCTCCGAGCTCGGTGATCTTTCCCGACCACACGATGCCGGCCACGTTCAGCAGGGCATCGAGCCGCCCGAATCGGTCCACCGCGGTCTGGATCATCGCGGCGACGTCGTCCTCGCTGCGCACGTCGCAGTGGAAGGGTACGGCGCTCGCGCCGAGGCCCGCCGCCGTCTCCTTCTCGTCGCCGGTGATATCGGCGACGACCACCTTCGCGCCCTCCCGGACGCAGACCTCCGCGCAGGCCCTCCCCATCCCACCACCGGCACCGGTGATGACCGCGATCTTCCCGTCGAGCTCACCCATGGTCTCGCTCCCCTTCCGGCGTACCAGAGGTCATGGCCGCCTCACGTGGTTCTGCTCTGGCCTCGGCCGACCACAGCGCGAAGGCGAGGCCTGTTCCGGTGCCGGCCGCGGTCCGCACGACAGGCACGTACTCGGACCATCGGAACCCGAGGTCGCCGATGGCTCCGGCCGCACACACCCAGTTGCGGATCTCCGACGTCCCGGACTCGAGTCCCGGTGTGGCCAGCTGCTGCAGCCGCTCGTGGTCGCCGTTCTCCATCGCGGCCAGCACGAGATGGTCGAGCTCCTGGTCGACGATGAAGTGGCTCAGCCCGCCGGACGCGATGACCGCGACCCTCCGGTTCCCCGCGAGAGCCTCGATCGCCCGGCGCAGGGCCGCACCCAGCTCGTGACAGCGACGGGGCGTGGGCTGGTTGGGCTCGTAGTAGGTGTTGAGGAAGACCGGGACGATGCGGATCGACGGGTCGGGGACCAGCTGCTTGGCGATGGCGCCGTAGGCGTGGCCGATGGCCCGCCCGGAGCCGATCCCGCCGACCACGGTGATGTCGATGCCGCTCTCGGTGAGGCTCCGGACGAGCTGGACCGCCGCGTCCGGGTCCCCCTGTCGGACCGACCCGTCGTTCCCGAGGTCCCGGAAGGCCTCGCGCAGCGGCGCCGGCATCCCTTCGAGGGGCTCGAGCGGCACCTCCGGCCCGCTGTACAGGGCGATCGCGGGCATGCTCGACGCATCGAACATCTCGAGCTGGTCGTCACCGACGATGACAGCGAGGTCGAGGTCGAGGGCCTCCAGATCCTTGCCGAGCCGCGCCATGGCGGTGCGGGCGCGCAGGTGCTCGCCGAGCCAGCGGTCCACGTCCGGCTCCGCCCCGGCGCCCCCCGCGAGCAGGTCGTCGTACGCCCAGCGTCGGCCGGCGACGTCGATCAGCTCGGTGCTGCCGTTGCGGTCGGACTCGGCACGGCTCTGCCAGATCGAGCGGCCCTCGCTGGAGAGCATGGGGCTGTGGCTGGAGCCGGCCACGGCGATCAGGTCCGAGGACATCGACGTCAGCGAGCCGTCTGCAGGGTGTGGTAGCCCACCGCGGTCCTGGCCTCGCGGAGCGAACCGCCCTCCGCGAGCGCCTGCCGGATGCGCTCCTCGGCCGCCTTGATCTCCTCGGCCACGGAGACGACCGCCTCCGCGTGCGAGGCGGGGATGGCAACGACGCCGTCGTTGTCAGCGACGATGTGGTCACCGGCGTCCACCGACACCCCGCCGACGTCGACGGTCCCGCCGATCTCCTGCACGCACACGCGGTCCTTGCCGGTGCGCATCCAGACCCCGCAGGAGAAGATCGGGTAGTCGAGCTCGAGGCTCCGCGCGGAGTCCCGGCACACGCCGCTGATGACCGTCCCGGCCACCTGGTTGCGGTGCGCCGTCGTGGTCAGCAGGTCGCCCCACACCGTCACGTCCGTGCGGCCCCGATTGTCGATCACGACCACGTCTCCGGGGCTGACATCATCGATGAAGTCCCCCACCGTCCCACCCGCGACACCGACCGGACCGTAGCGGATCGTAAAGGCGCGGCCACTGACACGCCAGCCACTCTTGATGCCGTGGACGGCCGAACACTGGCCGGCCAGCCCGAGCCTGTCGAGTGCGTCGCTGACGTCGGCGGTGGAGAGCTCCGCAATGCGGGCATCCAGGTCACTCGGCATGTGCATGCCTCTCTCCTGCGGCCTTTCCGGCAGCGGTCAAGGTCTCGTAGCGCAGATCGAGGACCTCGTCGATCGCGGTGCCGTTCTTCAGCTCCGACACGAAACCCTGCTCGGCCCGCGCAATTTCTCCGGCGATCGACAGGATTTCCGCGATCCGCCCACCCGGGATGAAGACGACGCCGGATGCGTCGGCCACGACGTAGTCGCCGGCGTCGACCGGGACCCCGGCGACGACCACCGGCTGGTCGACCGCGGTCTCGACGAGCCGCTTCCGGGCCGAGGTCGGGGTGGCGGCCCGGCCGTAGATGGGGAAGGTCATGCCCCGCGCCTCGGGGATGTCGCGCGAGGCGCCGTCGATCACGACCCCGGCCACCCCTCGTTGGCGCGCGCCCCGGGTCAGCAGGCCGCCCCAGCCGGCGGCCTCGGTCGAGCCGCCGGCGATCACGATCACCTCGTCGCTGCCGGCACGCAGGATCACCGCGGCACCCAGGTGGACGCGCGTGGTGTGCGTGCCGTCGTCCGGTGCGAGCTGCATGGTGCGGACCCGGCCGACGAGCGCCTGGTCCACCGTCAGCGGGCCGAGGCCGTGGGCGACACCCTCGACACCCGCTCGGTCCAGGGCGTCGGACAGCACGCAGGTGTCGTGCTGCCGCAGCTCCGCCACCATCGCGGCCAGGTCCGTCATCGCGAACCGTCCTCGACGTACGCCAGCACCTCGCACTGGACGACCATCGGAGCGGCGAGCTGCGCCACCAGTGTGTGCCGCGCGGGCCGGCGGCCTTCGTCCGGGAACATCTCGACCCAGCTGGTGTTGATGTGCTCCCGCAGGCTCCGGTCGACGACGAAGAAGGTCATCTTCGCGACGTCCGCCTCCGTGGCACCGGCGGCCTTGAGGAACCGGCGCACGTTCTCGAAGATGCCCAGGACCTGGTCGGGGCCGTCGGCCGGCATGACGCCGGTCGCCGGGTCGGTGCCCCCGATCCCGCCGGACACCAGCAGCGGGCCGACCCGACAGCCGGTCGGGATGGGCATGCCGCCGTGCCCCAGCCCCGGCACGTCGATGGACTCGGCGCTCATGAGCCGGCGGAGAAGTCGGCCGGAAGTCGGCTGTAGACGTTCCGGGCGTTCTGCTCGAAGATCGCCGCGCGGTCGGCGTCGTCGATGCCGGTCATCTTCTCCAGCACCGGCTTGAGGTCGTCGTACGGTCCGCCACTGCCCGGACGCTCGGTCCCGAAGAGGACCCGGTCCGTGCCGACGGTGTCGAAGAGCAGCTGCAGCGACGGCTCGGAGTACAGGCAGGTGTCGAACCAGAACCGCTTGAGGGTCTCCTGGTAGGGCTCGCGCCCAGGGTCGATCTGCCGCATCGACACGTCGTGGGCGAGCCACCGGCCGATCTGGTACGGGATGGAACCACCGCCGTGCGGGATGATCAGCTTCAGGTCCGGGTACCGTTCGAAGACGCGGCCGCGGATGATCGAGTTGATCGCGAGGCTCTCCTCGGAGATGAAGTGCTCGCTGTAGTTCTCTCGCCCGTAGCACGCGCTCGAGTGCAGGAGCCCCGGGACGTCGTGCTCGATCATCAGCTCGTACAGCGGGTACCAGTACTCGTCGTGCAGAAGGGGCGAGCCGCCGAGGCCCTCGGCCGGGTCCGGGTTGAGCACGATGCCGACGAAGCCGAGCTCCAGGAGCCGGTGGAGCTCCTCGAACACCTCGCTGACCGGTCGGCCGTGGACGAACGGCAGCGCTCCGATGCCGCGCAGGCGGTCCGGGTGTGCCGCCACCTGGGTGGCGATGACATCGTTGTTGATCTCGGTCCAGTAGTGGACGATGCGTCCCGGCTGGTGCGAGTTCTTGGTGACGAAGGGCCGCGGCGACGTGAGCTGGATGTCCGTGCCCACCTCATCCATGAGCCGGATCTGCCGCTCCGCGCCGCCGAGGATGTCGTCCTCGGGCGGGCCGGCGGGCTTGCCGTAGTAGTCGCCGGACGCCTCGAGAACCGTCCAGATCCCCATGAGTGCTCCGCCGACCGTGGGGCCGACCGGGCTCGCCACCGTGTGCGCATGACTGTCAATGATCATGACTGATGAATGTCCTCAGACCGTAGATGTCGAGCGTGGATTCGCCGTTGCGTAGCCGGTCGATGATGTCCGTTTCCGCTACTGTTCGCCGACGCGCCTCGTCGACCACCGACACCATTCGGTCAGCCGGCACGACGACCACTCCGTCGAGATCCCCGAATACGATGTCGCCGGGCGCGACGACGGTCCGGCCGAACCGGACGGGCCGGTTCAGGAAGCCGCGACCATGGGGGTCCTTGCCGGTCCCGCGGATGTGCAGGCCCGTCGCGAAGACCGGGAGCCCGACCGCGCCGAGCCGGGCGCCGTCGCGGACACAGGCGTTGATGACCAGGCCGGCGAGGCCTCGGGCACGCGCGGCGTGACTGAGGACCTCGCCCCAGTAGCCCGCGTCACCGTCCTCTGCCACGTCGACGACAAGGACGTCCCCGGGCGCGGCCTCGTACAGCGCGCGATGCAGCCAGAGGTTGTCGACGCCGGGACATTCCACGGTGAAGGCCGGCCCGCACAAGAGAGGGTCCGGGACCATAGCCCGAATACTCGAGGGGAGCTCGCCGGTCTTTCCCTGCGCTTCGTGAATGGTGGCGCTATCCAGGCCCTCGAAGAGAGTGGACGGGGATTGCTCATGGGCAATGGTGACATCGGATGCCACTGTGCCTCCTTGCCGCGACGCTACGGTGAACCAAGGGATTTGCACGGCAGCCATGTCCTTTCCCTGCGGACAGCTGCGCCATCGACCTTGATGAGCGATAGCTTATAGACTACAGTCCGGCGATGCAAGAGCCCGTCGCTCCGGTTCGGGTACGCCCGCTCCGGAACCGCCTGGGCACTCGTCCACCAACGTTGGAGGACCGCGAGTGACGCTGCTCGACGGACGCTGGATCGGCAAGCTCTACTCCGGTGAGTGGAAGCCCGGCGGCGGCAAGACCCACGATGTGCTCTCCCCCGCCACCGGTGAGGTGCTCGGCGCCATCGGGACCGCCACGCCCGAGGACGTCACCGATGCCGCGCGGGTCGCGAACGACGCCCGAGTCGAATGGGCGGCCCGCCCCTACACCGAGCGCGCAGCGGTGCTGCGCCGCGCCGGGGACCTCTGGAAGTCCCACGCCGACGAGATCGTCGACTGGCTGATGCGCGAGAGCGGCGCGATCGGGCCCTTCGGCCACTTCCAGGTCACCACCTCGGCGGAGGAGTGCTACGAGGCGGCCGCGCTGGCGGCCGCCCCGTACGGCGAGCTGTTGCGGTCCCACGAGCAGCGCCTGAGCATGTCCCGCCACGTCCCGGTCGGCGTCGTCGGCGTGATCTCCCCGTTCAACGTGCCCACGATCCTCGCCATCCGGGCGGTCGCACCGGCGCTCGCCCTGGGCAACGCCGTCATCCTCAAGCCCGACCTGCGGACGTCCATCTCGGGCGGTGCGGTGATCGCAGCCCTCTTCGCCGAGGCCGGCCTACCCGAAGGGCTGCTGCATGTGCTCCCGGGTGGCGCGGACGTCGGCGAGGCCGTCGTGGCCGATCCGCTGGTGCGGGTCATCGCCTTCACGGGGTCGACCCGCGCCGGCCGGGCTGTCGGTGCCCTGGCCGCCCAGCACCTCAAGCGCGTCCACCTGGAGCTGGGCGGGAACTCGGCCCTGCTGATCCTCGACGACGTCGACATCGAGAAGGCCGCGTCCGTCGGCGCCTGGGGCTCGTTCGTCCATATGGGACAGATTTGCATGGCCACGTCGCGCCACCTGGTCCAGACCGGCATCGCCGCCGACTACGTCTCGGCGCTCGCGGCCCACGCCGACCACCTGCCCGTCGGGGACCCCACCACCGGGACCGTCGCGCTCGGTCCGATCATCGACGAGAAGCAGCGGGACGCGATCCACGGCATTGTCACGCGGAGCGTCATGGCCGGGGCCCGGCTGGCCGCCGGCGGCACCTACGACGATCTCTACTACCGCCCGACGGTCCTGGCCGACGTGCCGCGCACCGCGCCGGCCTACACGGACGAGATCTTCGGGCCGGTCGCCCCGATCGTCGCCTTCGACGCTGTCGAGGAGGCGATCCGCATGGCCTCGGACACCCCGTACGGCCTGTCGCTCGGCATCCTCACGACCGACGTGACACGTGGGCTGGAGATCGCCGAGCAGATCCCGAGCGGGCTGGTCCACATCAACGACCAGACCGTCAACGACGAGGCCACCGTGCCGTTCGGCGGAGTCGGCAACTCGGGCACCGGATCCCGACACGGCGGTGCCAAGGCCAACCTGGAGGCCTTCACCGACGTCCAGTGGATCACCGTTCGGGGATCGCTGCCCGCATACCCGTTCTGAGCGGGCGCCGTCGTGACCTTGCTGCAGTGTTCACGGAAAGAAGACCCACGAGCCATGCGCTTCGTTCTCGTGCACGGCGCCAACCACGGCGCATGGTGCTGGGAGTACCTGGCCGCCGAGCTGGCCGGGTTGGGCCACGAGACCGTGGCTGTCGACCTGCCCGGGCACGGCTCCCGAGCCGGGGAGCGTCCGACGCTCGGCGGCTATCGCGACGCGGTTGCCGAGGTGATACGGCCGGGCGATGTGCTGGTCGGCCATTCCATGGGATGCGTCGTCGCGACGATGGCGGCCGACGTCCGCACGGACGTCGGCCACGTCGTCTACCTCGCCGGCCCACTGCCGGTCGAGGGGTGGCCGATCCTGTCGGTGATGGGAGGCGGATCCGCCGATCCCGCGGACGCCCTCGAGCTCATCCGCAGCAACTCGCGGCTCGAACCGGATGGCTCGGCCTTCTCGTTCGGCTTCGAGCAGGCCCGGCTGGGCTTCTACGGGGACTGTACGGACAAGATGGCCCGGTGGGCGTACGAACGCCTTGCACCCCAGGCGATCTCGGTGCTCGGAGAGCCGGTGTCGGTCCCTCGGTTCTGGGCCGCCGACCTTCCTCGGAGCTACATCGGCGGTGTTCGGGACCACCTCAATCCGCCCCTCCACAGCGCCCTGACCGCGGGCCGGCTGGGGGTGGACCCCCTCATGATCGACTCTGCGCACTCGCCGTTCCTGAGCCGACCGGCCGAGCTCGCGGAGCTCCTGCTCGTCGCGACCGCGACGCGTCCGCGCGGGCCGCTCCGGCCCACGCTGCACTAGAGGTACGAGGAGACCAGATGCTGGATGGCAAGACGATCGTCGTGACCGGGTGCTCGTCGGGCATCGGGCTGGAGACGGCCCGAGAGCTCACCCGGCGGGGGGCGACCGTCATCGGGGTCGACCGCAACCCGAATGACGAGCTGGACCGCTTCATCGAGACCGACCTGACCGATCCGGCCGCCATCGACGAGCTGGTGGGCCGGCTCCCCGACTCCCTCGACGGGCTGTGCAACATCGCCGGGCTGCCCCCGACGGCTCCGCCCGAGCTGGTCCTGAAGGTCAACGCCCTGGCTCCGCAGCGCCTCACCCGGAGACTGGTCCCCAAGCTCGCGGGCGGTGCGTCGATCACCAACCTCGGCTCGCTCGCCGGCATCGGCTGGGCCGACGCGGTCGACCAGATCAAGGACTTCGACAAGACCGACTTCGACGACGTCGAACGCTTCTGCCGACAGTACGACATGAGTGACGGCGGCCGGAGCTACTTCTTCTCCAAGGAAGTCCTCCTCACCTGGACGATGCGGAACCGGTGGACCTGGCGCGACCGCGGGATCCGTATGAACGTCGTCAGCCCCGGCCCCGTCGACACCCCCATCCTCCCCGACTTCGCCGCGACCCTGGGCGCGCGCGCCGAGGAGGACATGCGCGTGATGGACCGGTTGGGCACGCCACAGGACATCGCGCCGGTGATCGCGTTCCTCCAATCGGACGCCTCCGTCTGGCTGCGCGGCGCCAACCTCACCGTCGACGGCGGGATGTCGAGCTACATCGCCATGACCTCGACGGGGCTCGGCGACTGAGCACGGGGACCGGAACGCCGGAGTCCAAGGCGGGCGTTCCGGGCCATCGATCCCACTGCAGTTATAAGCTATAGTGGGAGCGCAAGAGGCGATACAGGCCCTCGAGGTGGACGGCTTCTGCCGGACAGCATCACGGGTGCGGACTATGCCGACTGCCCACTTCAACGATGAAGCTGTTGCTTCTCCGTCCCCGGGAGGCCGTTTTGGCGCATGTCGTGACCCAGCCCTGTTGTAGCGACGCGAGCTGCGTGCCGGTGTGCCCGGTCAACTGCATCCATCCCAGGCCGGACGAGCCCGACTACGCAACGGCCGAGATGCTCTACATCGACCCGGCGTCGTGCATCGACTGCGGAGCCTGCATCGAGGCGTGCCCCGTGGACGCGATCGCGCCCGACTACGACCTCACCGACGAGAACCTGCGGTTCACGGAGATCAACGCGCAGTACTACGAGGACCCCGCCCACCAGGGCTACCCGCAGTCCCCGCAGGAGACCAGCCGGCCTCGGATCGAGACGACCGAGCCAGGGCCGCTGCGCGTCGCCGTCGTCGGCTCCGGCCCCGCAGCCTGCTACGCCGCCGAGGACCTGCTCACCCGCCGCGGCCTCGACGTCGAGGTCCACATGTTCGAGCGGTTGCCGACGCCGTGGGGCCTCGTCCGGTTCGGGGTCGCGCCCGACCACCAGGCGACCAAGTCCGTCACCCGGACATTCGCCCGCACGATGGGCCGCAGGGGACTGAACGTCCACCTCAACGTCGAGGTCGGCAGGCACATCACGCACGACGAGCTGCTGGCTGCGCACCACGCCGTGATCTACGCGGTGGGTGCACCCCTGGACCGGCGGCTCGGCATCCCCGGCGAGGACCTGCCGGGCAGCCATGCCGCGACCGCGTTCGTCGGCTGGTACAACGGCCATCCCGAGTTCGCGGACACGACCTTCGACCTGTCCGCCGAGCGGGCGGTCGTCGTCGGCAACGGGAACGTCGCGCTCGACGTAGCCCGAGTCCTGTCCGGCGACGTGGACGACCTGGCGCGCACCGACATCGCCGACCACGCGCTGGAGGCCCTGGCGGCCAGCAAGATCCGGGAGGTCGTCGTACTCGGCCGGCGCGGGCCGCAGCACGCGGCGTACACGGTGCCCGAGCTCCTCGGGCTGTCCCACTTCGACGTCGAGGTGCACCCCGGCCACGGCGGGCTGGGCGGCGCGTACAAGACGGAGCTCGTGCGAGAGCTCGCCGAACGGCCCGCCCAGGGCAGGGACAAGCGGATCGTCCTGCGGTATCTCTCCTCTCCGCTGGAGATCCTCGGCGAGGACCGCGTCACCGGGCTGCGCATCGGACAGAACAGCGTCGCCGACGGTCCGGCGAGACCGACCGGCGAGACCGAGGACCTCGAATGCGGCTTGGTGCTGCGGTCGATCGGCTACCGGGGCGCCCCGCTTCCCGGGCTCCCCTTCGACGAGGCGCGGGGAGTCCTGCCCAACGAGGGCGGACGCGTGGTCGACCCGGCCACGGGCTCACCCACCACCGGCGTCTACGCGGCGGGCTGGATCAAGCGTGGGCCGTCGGGAGTCGTGGGCACCAACAGGAAGTGCGCCGAGGACACGGTGGCGTTGCTGTTGGAGGACTACCTCGGCGGACGGCTGGCGGCACCTGCGGGTGACGCGGGTTCGCTCCGGGAGCTGATCGCGAGCAGGCAGCCGCTCGCCTTCGGCTACCCGGGCTGGAAGGCGATCGACGTCCACGAGCGCGCCACCGGGCGCAACCAGGGACGTCCGCGGGTCAAGCTCGTCGACGTCCAGGAGATGCTGGAGATCGTCAAGCGCACCGCGTGAGGATGCGGCCGCGGGCGACGGAACAGCAGGTTCCGCGCCCACGGCCGTGTCCGGCGGACCGACAGCCGGCCGCGGAGCCGGACGCCACGCCCGGGTCGGAGCGACCGACACCGGGCACCGAGGCCGGGCCAGACGGCACCCGGCCTCACCTTCGACGTGGAGGGATCAGATGCTGACCGAGGCAGCAATCCTGTGGGGCACCGGCCAGGAGTGGAGCGTCGAGGCGATCGAGCTCGATCCACCGAGGGAGCGGGAGGTGCTCGTCCAGTTCGCCGCGTCCGGCATGTGCCACTCCGACGAGCACCTCGTCACGGGCGACGGCGGGCCGAACGTGCCGTACCCGATCGTGGGCGGGCACGAGGGTGCCGGCGTCGTCCTCGAGGTCGGCCCGGGGGTCACCCGGGTCAAGCCCGGGGACCACGTCGCGATGGGATTCGTGCCCTCGTGCGGGTACTGCCCGTCTTGCGCGCGCGGGCACTCGAACCTGTGCGACAACGGCGCCCGGTTTGCCAGGGGCATGCAGCTGGACGGGACGGCGCGC
The DNA here is from genome assembly GCF_039531635.1 of Pseudonocardia ailaonensis. Lineage (NCBI taxonomy): Bacteria > Bacillati > Actinomycetota > Actinomycetes > Pseudonocardiales > Pseudonocardiaceae > Pseudonocardia > Pseudonocardia ailaonensis. Next base: position 285,395 of record NZ_BAAAQK010000025.1, read on the forward strand.
CACCACAGCCGCGAGCAGGACCTGCCCCTGTTCGGCTCCCTCGGCACCTTCGCCAGGCACGGCGTCGTCAACGAGCTCGCCTGCATCAAGATCCCCGAGGACGTACCCCTGGACCTCGCCGCCCTGGTGTCGTGCGGAGTCACGACCGGGTGGGGATCGGCGGTGTACGCAGCCGACGTCAAACCCGGGGACAACGTCGCCGTCATCGGCGTCGGTGGCGTCGGTGCCGCGGCGCTGCAGGGTGCCAGGCTCGCCGGCGCGGACCGGGTATTCGCCATCGACCCGGTCGCGTTCAAGCGCGAGATGGCCACGACCTTCGGTGCCGACCATGTCTACGAGTCGGTCGAGGCCGCGTTCGACCCCATCCGCGAAGAAACCTGGGGCCGGATGTGCAACAAGGTGATCTGCACGATGGGGGTCGGCCAGGGCAGTCTGGTGGCCCCGATCATGGCGCTGGTCGCGAAGTACGGCCGCTGTGTGGTCACCAACATCCATCCCGTCGGTGAGCGGGAGGTGTCGTTGAACATGTGGGACCTGACCGTGATGGAGAAGCAGCTCGTGGGTGCGCTCTTCGGGTCGGCCAGCACCAACTACGACGTCCCGCACCTGCTCCGGCTCTACCAGCTGGGTCACCTGGATCTCGAGAACATGGTGACGAACCGGTACAAGCTCGGGGACATCAACAAGGGCTACCAGGACATGCGGGACGGCAAGAACATTCGCGGCGTGCTCGTGTACGACTAGCGGCCGGGCCCGGCCGTCGTCCGGACGACGGCCGGGTCGTGAACGGCGGTGCCGGCGCTGTGGGGCCGGTTGTTCGGAACTGCGGTGTCGCCCCGGCGGCCCGCGAACGGTGATGGTGTCTGGGTCGATCCGTAGGTGGTCGGCCGCGATCGTGGAGGCCGACGGTGTCTGGTGGTTCCCCTGCTGTGCCGGTGCCGGGAGGTTCCGCGCACCCGTTCCGGCCGTTGACGACGGAGTTGCCCGAGGATCGGTCCTCAGTGGTCTGGAGACCCCCGGCCGACACCTCGGGGACCCACATCGAGAAGTGGCGGGCTTGGCTGTGGGACACCCGCGGCCTGTCGTTCGGTTCCTACGAGGAGCTCTGGTCCTGGTCCGTGACGGACCTTGCCGCGTTCTGGGGCTCGATCTGGGAGTACTTCGGGGTGGGCGGCGCCGTGGCGGCGTCGGACGTGCTGTCGGCGGGCCGCGGGGTCGAGGGGACGTCGTGGTTCCCCGGGGAACGGGTGAACTACGCCGAGGCGCTGCTCGACCGCGCCCCGGACGGGGTCGCCGTCGTGGGGCTGTCCGCGACCCGGGAGCGGATCGAGGTGACCGGGGCACAGCTGCGGGATCAGGTGCGGCGCGTGGCCGGGGCACTGCGCGGTCTGGGCGTGGTCCGGGGGGACCGGGTCGCGGCCTATCTGCCGAACATCCCCGAGGCCCTGGTGCTGATGCTGGCGTCGGCCTCGATCGGCGCGGTCTACACCTCGTGCCCGCCCGAGTTCGGGACCCGCGCGGTGCTCGACCGGTTCCAGCAGGTCACCCCCAAGATCCTCGTCGCCGTGGACGGCTACCGCCACAAGGACAAGGCCATCCCCCGCGCGGCACAGGTCGCCGAGATCCGCAGGGCCTTGCCCTCCCTGGTCGCGACCGTCCTGGTGCCGTATCTCGACGCCGACGGACCGGTCCCCGAAGGCGTGCACACCTGGTCCGACCTCCCCGGACCCGACCCGGCGACGGCCGAGCCGGGCTTCGCGGCGCTCCCCTTCGCGCATCCGCTGTACATCCTGTACTCATCGGGGTCGACGGGTCTGCCCAAGCCCATAGTGCATGGTCACGGCGGGGTGCTGCTCGAGCATCTCAAGCTCCACCACCTCCACCACGACCTGCGGGTGGGTGACCGGTTCTTCTGGTACAGCACCACCGGCTGGGTGATGTGGAACTACTTGGTCTCCGGGTTGTTGGCCGGAGCGACGATCGTGCAGTTCGACGGCGATCCCGCACACCCGAGCCTGGCCCGGCTGTGGGAGCTGGCCGAACGGGAGCGGGTGACGGTCTTCGGCTCGAGCGCGCCCTACTACCTGGCCTGCCGCACCGCCGCCGACGACCCGACGGCAGGTCTGGACCTGACCCGGATCAGGCAGATCGGGTCGACCGGGGCACCGCTGCCCGCCGAGGCCTACTACTGGCTGCGGGACTACGTCTCCGACACCTCGCCGGTCATCTCGGCCAGCGGTGGGACCGACGTGGCCACGGCGCTGGCCGCCGGCACCATGATCCATCCCGTGGTCGCCGGGGAGATCACCTGCCGATGCCTCGGCGTCCGTATGGAGTCCTACGACTCCTCCGGCTCACCGCAGGTCGACGCCGACGGCGAGCTCGTGGTCACCGCCCCCATGCCGTCCATGCCCGTCCGGTTCTGGGGCGACACCGATGGGCACCGGTATCACGAAGCCTACTTCGAGAGGTTCGACGGAGTGTGGGCGCAGGGCGACTTCGTCCGGATCACCGGGCGCGGCAGCTGCGTCATCTCCGGGCGCGCGGACGCCACCCTCAACCGGGGCGGGGTCCGGCTCGGGACCTCCGACTTCTACACCGTCGTCGAGGAGATCGAGCGCGTGGCCGACTCCCTCGTCGTTCACCTCGAGGATCCCGCCGGCGGGCCCGGGCAGCTGTTCCTCTTCGTCGAGCTCGCCGGGGACCAGCCGCTCGACCACGAGCTCGAAGACCAGATCCGCACCCGGCTGCGGTCCGACCTCTCCCCCCGCCACGTCCCGGACGCGGTCATCGCGGTACCCGAGGTCCCCAGGACCCTGACCGGGAAGAAGCTGGAGGTGCCCGTGAAGCGCATCCTGCTCGGCCGGCCCAAGTCAGCGGTCGCCAGCCTCGACGCCCTCCAGTCGCGGACCTCGCTGGACTCCTTCGAGCTCATCGCCCGATCACTCGCCACCGGGCACTGACCACCACCCACCACGGAAGGATGCGCCATGGCCTCGGCCGGAGCTGTCACAACGCGCTCGAACCGCTCAGGGCAACCGGAGACAGACATGAGTTCCTACACCTACCTCTACACCGACGCCGACGGGGAGACGCGCATCGACAACCCGCACATCGGGTTTGTCGACAGGGGCATCGGTGCCACGCCGATCCCGGCGGTGTCGGTGTCGCTCGTCAGGATTCCCGGCGGGGCGTCCGCGGGTCTGCAGGTGACGCCGTTCCGGCAGCTGGGTGTCGTCCTCGACGGGGTCGTGGAGATCCTCCCCAGCGACGGTGAGCCCGTGCTGGCCTCCCTGGGCACGACCATCCTCGCCGAGGACCTCACCGGCCGGGGACACGGCTACGGTGCGCGGTCCACGGACCGGTTGCTCCTGCTCGTCCGGCTCGCCGACGCGCAGGACACCGATGTCCTGCCGACCGCACCGGCGGCCGCCTCCTCCGATGAGACGCTGCGCCTTCCCCGGATCGTCGCCACCGCCGACGGCGGATCGTCCTTCGACGAGTTCGAGCTTCCGGTCAGCAGCGGCCTGGACGGGGCTCACGAGATCCCGATCGCCTGCGCGGCCTTCGCCCGTCTCCCCGCAGGTGCCTTCGCCGACTGGCACCCGTCGGCCCGTCGGCGGCTCGTCGTCACCCTCGAGGGGGCGGCGGACCTGGTCACGACCGACGGCTCGGTGCGGCACGCCATCCCGGGCAGCGTCATGATGCTCGACGACGTCACCGGCAAGGGGCACCAGACCTTCGTGCACGCGCAGGCCGAACGGTTCATGCTTCTGCTGACGCTGCCCGACGAGGACCCGGGGCGCTGAGCCACCGGGTCCTCCACGACGTCGCCCTCCTGGCCGAGAGGCTGTCCCGGCCAGGGAGGCGCCATCGACTGTCAGTCCTCGATCCGAAGGTGCTTGCGCATCTGGCGGCCACCGGGGATCGGCTCCGTGTCGTCGACGGTCACCGCTTCGATATCCAGGCCGACCTCGTCGACCCGCCTCATCCGGCCGTCCGCGGCCAGCCGCCCGAACGAGTACACCTCGAACTGGACGTCCCGGCCGTCCCGCATCCGCGAGTGCAGCCGCCGGTGCATGGCGATGCGATCGCCCTGGTGCACCGCGTCCAGAACCTCGACATGCCCCTGCGCGACGACCGACCGGAGCGCCCTCACGTGCTCGATGAACTGGTCCAGGTTGACCAGCTCGCCCTCGATCCGCTGCTGGTAGTCCGGCGTGAAGTAACGGTTGATCGTCTCGACGAGAGGGAAATCGGCCTCGTTTCCGAACAGCACCTCGTTCAGGGCCTGCTTGATGAATGCGACCGGGTCCGTCAGCGAGTCAGCAACCATGATGACCTCCTAGCATCTGCGCAGAATCCGCCGTGGTCCTGCGGTGAGTGTGACGGGTGGGTACGAGGACGTCGCGGCTACGCGCGTGCGGTGACGCCACCGGCCACCACGCTGCCGGCGACGATGTCGAGCGAGACGCACAGCTCACGGACCCGGCCGTTGATGGCGCGGAGCTCCTCGCTGGCCATGTGGCGCTCGTGGGCCGCCTTGTCGACGTAGGTCTCGTAGACGACGAAGACGTGGGGGTTCCGCTGGGATCGATGGGCGGAGAAGATCGTGCATCCCTCGTCTTCGACAGCGAGGGCAGCCATCTCGGTCAGCAGCTCGGCGACCTCGTCGGCGCGCGCCTTTTCAGCGACAATGCTCACACAAATGGCAGGTTCATTCATTTCGTCACCCTGGTTCGCGATTTTTCTGCTCATGACCGCGTCGATGAACGATTCCTGGCTCAACCGACCAGGAGGGACAGCTTCGTCCGCGCGAGGCCCGCACACATGACAGGTCCGACAGCTCTGCGACAGGCGAAAGAAACCCCTTCCCGCGGCCTGCATGTTACAGGCTATAACAAGTGGGGAGGGTGAGTCCAGGTTGGCGACAGACGAGGAGACCAGAGTGGACTGAGCCCTGTCCGCAGGCTCGCGTGCGGACGTCAGCCGACCTCAACCGCATGAACGGACGTTCCACGGGCCAGGCCAGTACACAGTTGACCGGCCGGGCGCGGTGGACATCGCCGAGGCGCTCGGTCACCGGCACGCCCGCCGGGACACACCCGGCGGCTACCTAGGAGCGTGGTCACGACACCACGGCACGTCGTCCGCTCTACTTGCGCCACACGCTCGGCGGCGACGCCATGAAATGCGCCAGAGAGTCGATGAGATGCTCTCGCATCAAGCCCCGGAGGCGCTTGCCGTCCCTCTCGGCAAAGGCCTCAACGATCTTGCGGTGGTCCTCCTGCGCTGTCGGCACCTCGAGGGCTTCGTCCACCAGCAGCATGCGATATCGCTCGGCTCGGTCCGACAACGACTCCAGAACCGTGATCAGGATCGGATTCCCACACGAAAGGTAGATCGCCCGGTGCAGTGCCGGATTTCCCCCGAGGCGCTCGAAGGACTCGGAGGACTCGGAGGGGTCGCGGGTGACCAGAGCCTGCGCGTACGCGATGGCAGCTGATGTCGCAGCCTCAGCGGCGAGCTCGGCGGCCAAGGGTTCCAACTCGATCCGCACTACGTAGAGATGCCGCACATCAGACGGATCAAGCGGCGCAACACGGAGCCTCCGGTGGGCCTCCATTGTCACCAGCTGCTCTGCCTCGAGCCGGCGAAGTGCCTCGCGCACCGGTGTTGTCGACAGCTGAAGGCTCGCCGAAAGCTCGTCCTGGTCGACGATTGCGTCGGGCGCCAACCGCCCGTCCAAGATCTGAGCGCGGATCTCCTGGTAGGCAGCTTCGGACTTCGTCAGCGAGCGCAGAGCCACACCGCGGTCGTACTCGTGGAGCTCTCGGTTCACCATCGATGTCTTCCCCTCGACCACGAAAAACTCGCCTACCGCCATCACTTACATCTTACAGGCAATCGGAAGGGCCCAGCCTTCAGGAGCGCCGAGAAGGACAGAGGGATGTGCGAGGCGCCCCCGTACCTGTTCCGGCGCAGGATGTTAGCGCGGCAGGCAGCATGCTTCGGGCTTCAGGTCAGGTCCCGCAGGGTTGACGGAGCGGGCATGCCGGGGCAGTGCCTCGCTCGTCGCCGTGGCGCGGAAAGCCAACAACGTTCGTGGCCGAGTCCGCGACCAAAGATCCACTTCTGTCGGCCGAAAAAGATCTAGCCCCGACCGTTCGTGCTGGTCAGGGCTAGATCGCGTGTGGTGCGCCCGAAGGGATTCGAACCCCTAACCTTCTGATCCGTAGTCAGATGCTCTATCCGTTGAGCTACGGGCGCGTGACTTGTTCAGTTATACATGCTGGTCCGGTCGACCCGGGAGTCGACCTGACCGGCGCGGAGGCTCCGGGATTTGAACCCGGGATGGGGGGTTACCCCAAACCGCATTAGCAGTGCGGCGCCATAGACCAGACTAGGCGAAGCCTCCCGGGGCCTCTCGGGCTCCAGCGCTCATCAGAGTACACAGGGCCCGTGGGGCCGGTTCACCGCCCCCGCCTCCTCAGCGGAGGTGGGCGTCGAACCAGTTCAGCATGCGGGCCCAGGCGTCCTCGGCGATGGCCGGATCGTCGTCGAAGCGGTGGCCCTGGCCCGGGTAGGTGACCAGGTCCGCGGCGACCTGGGACTCGCGCGCCGCCGTCAGCAGGGCGTCGAGGGGGGCCGGATCGTCACGGTCGCCGTAGATGCCGAGCCAGGGGCAGGTGAGCTCCGGAGCGACCGAGACGAGTGGGGCGAGCGGGCCGAGCGGTTCGGCGACGCCGCCGCCGGCGACCGTGACCGCGGCGCCGAGCCGGCGGTTGGCCGCGACGTGCAGGGCGACGGTGCCGCCGAGGTCGAAGCCGATCACGCCCATCCGGTCGGAGGTGACGCCGTGGTCGGCCAGCCAGCCGAAGGCCGTGTCCGCGTCCGCGATCACGCGCTCGGCGTCGAGGCCGGCGATCTTCTCGGCGACCTGCTCGTCCTCGCCGTCGACCTCGCCGTTCTCCCCGAGGTGGTAGAGGTGCGGCGCGACGACGAGCCAGCCGTCCCCCGCGATGCCCTCCACCAGCCCACGGATGCCCTCCGTGATCCCCCGGGCCTCGTGCAGCACCACGATGCCGCCGCGGGCCGTCCCTTGGGGCTCCGCGACCGTGAGGCTCAGTTCGTCACCGTCCACAAGGGGGACCGCCTCGGTGCGGAGATCGCTCATGGGACCAGCCTTCCACGGACCGGGCGAAATCCGGGGTCCGGGCCGACTACCGTGACCGACATGACCCTCATCCGTCCCGACCTGGACTCCCTGCCCGCCTACGTCCCGGGACGGGCGATCCCGGGGGCGATCAAGCTGGCCAGCAACGAGGTCGCGCTGCCGCCGCCGGCGGCGGTCCTCGCCGCCATCGCCGACGCGGCCGCCGGCGGCAACCGTTACCCGGACCTCGCCGTCACCGGCCTGTCCGAGCGCCTGGCGACGGAGCTGCACGTCGGGCAGGAGCGGATCGCGGTCGGCTGCGGCTCGGTGAGCCTGTGCCAGCAGCTCGTGCAGATCAGCTGCCGGGAGACGACGGACGAGGTGATCTTCGCCTGGCGCTCCTTCGAGGCCTACCCGATCGTCACTCAGATCGGGAACGCCCGCGCCGTCACCGTCCCGCTCGACGGCGAGTTCCGGCACGACCTCGACGCCATGGCCGCCGCGGTCACCGCGAACACCCGGCTGATCTTCGTCTGCAGCCCGAACAACCCGACCGGCACGGTGGTGCACCGCGAGGAGTTCGAGTCCTTCATGGCCGCCGTCGGGCCGGACGTGCTGGTGGCGCTCGACGAGGCCTACCACGAGTACGTCACGGATCCCGACGCCGTGGACGGGATCCCGCTGTTGGACCGCCACCCGAACCTCGTGGTGCTGCGGACCTTCTCGAAGGCGTACCGCCTCGCGGGGCTGCGGGTGGGGTACGCCCTGTGCGCCTCGCCGGAGATCGCGACCGCGCTGAAGAAGGTGTGCGCGCCGTTCAGCGTGAGCACGCTGGCACAGGCCGGCGCGATCGCCGCGCTGGACAACGCCGGCGAGCTGCTCGCGGCGTGCAAGGAGGCCGTGGGCGAGCGGGTCCGGGTGCGGGACGCGCTGCTGGCAATGGGCTACACGGTGCCGCGGACCCAGGCCAACTTCGTCTGGGTCGCCCTCGGCGAGCGCACCGCGGCCTTCGCGGCCCACTGCCTCGAGCAGCAGACCGTGATCGTGCGGCCCTTCCACCCGGACGGCTGCCGGGTCACCGTCACCACCCCGGAGGAGGACGACCGGTTCCTCGAGGCGGCCCGCACCTTCTCGGGGTGACCCTGAGGGAGGAATCCGGGTTCCGACGGATCCGCCGGGCCCGCGGGCGCGGTTCACTGGTCGTATGAGCTACCCCTCGTACGAGCCGCGACCCGGCGGTCCGCTCGTCCCCACGGACGACGAGCGGAACTGGGCCATGGCGTCCCACGTCCTGTCCTTCGTCTCCGCGTGGTTCGCGCTGGGGCTGTTCGCGCCGCTGATCGTGCTGCTGGTCAAGGGCGGGGACTCGCCCTACGTGCGCCGCAACGCCGTGGAGTCGCTGAACTTCCAGATCAACGCCCTGGTCTGGACGGTGCTCTTCGGCCTGCTGATCTTCCTGGGCATCGGGCTGGTGCTGCTGCCGCTCTACGGCGTGTTCTACGTCGTGTGCGTGATCATGGGCACGGTGCGGGCCTCGCAGGGCGTCGAGTACCGCTACCCCCTGACGATCCGCTTCGTCAGCTGACAGCAGAAAAGCCCGGACCGAGAGTGTGGTCCGGGCTCTTCTGTGTGCTGCTACGCCCTGGCGCGGTTGCCGTACAGCGCAGTGGCACCCGCGACAGCGGCCACCGCCAGCACGATCTTGATGATCAGCTCGATCCAGTCGACGCCGTTCGTCGTCGCCACCCCGAGCGCGTTCGCGATCAGGTAGCCGACGATGGAGGCCACGACGCCGGCCAGGATGGTCAGCCAGATCGGGATGTTCTGCTTGCCCGGCAGGATGAGCCGGCCGATGACACCCAGGACGAGGCCGATGACGATCGTCCAGATGATGCCCCAGAAACCGAAGTTCACGGGTACTCCTGTCGACGCAGGGCGGCTCCCGACGCCACCCGTGGGGGACCTGGGTAGCACGATTCGCCGGGTTCGTCGCGCAGGCACCCGAGACCGCCACCGAAGCGTTATCGCGCGGCAACCTTGCAGGTCAGCCTGCATCTCACCCGTTTGCACGAGATCACTCACCCGCTGGGTCGCAATTCGGACACGGACCGTTTATCCGCCTGCCGGGCCGGGCACTTCAGCCTCAGCAGTTCTCGAGAGCCCGGCCACGAACCGGGCGAACACAGGAGGAACCCCGTGGGCGTCATCGGATGGATCATCGTCGGGCTCGTGGTGGGCGCGCTGGCGAAGCTGATCATGCCGGGTAAGGACCCGGGCGGCATCATCGTGACCTGCATCATCGGCATCGTGGGCGGCCTGCTGGGCGGCTGGATCAGCTCGATGGCGTTCGGCGTGGGCACCGGGTCCTTCTGGGACCTCAAGACCTGGCTGATCGCGCTGGTCGGGGCGCTGGTCCTGCTCGGCATCTACCGGCTCGTCGTCGGCCGCCGCTCGCGCAGTCGCGTCTGACAGCGGTCGCGTCCGACCGCACGGACCACAGGACGG
>NZ_BAAAQK010000025.1:295070-478296 GCF_039531635.1 Pseudonocardia ailaonensis
CCGTTCCCGTGTCCGGGTCAGCCCTCCAGGACGTACCCCGCCCCGCGGACGGTGCGGATGCGGTCCGCCCCGATCTTGCGGCGCAGGTAGGAGATGTAGACCTGCACGAGGTTCGCCGAGGCCGGCTCGGACCAGACCTGGGTGGCCAGCTCGTCGTGCGACACGGTGGCACCCGGCTCGGCCAGCAGGGCGTTGAGCATGGCGAACTCGGTGGGCGACAGGGACACGGGGGTGCCGTCGACGCTCACCTCGCCGAGCTCGGTGTCCACGAGCAGCTCGCCGCGGCGGATCATGGTGTGGCCGAGGTTGCCGACGAGGCGCAGCCGCAGGCGGATGCGGGCGGACAGCTCGTCGACCGCGAAGGGACGCAGGACGTAGTCGTCCCGGTCGCTGCGGAGCTGCGCGATCACAGACGAGCGGCGTTCACGCGGCGTCAGCACGACGACCGGCACCGAGGGTGACTCCGCATGGACGGCGGCCAGCACGGCGGCGTGCTCGGGGCCGGGCAGGTCGACGTCGAGCACCAGCAGGGCCGGCGGCGAGGCCCGGACCGAGTCGAGGACGGCGATGCCGTCGCTGACCAGGTCCGCGGGCATGCCGTCGGCGCGCAACGAGCGCAGCACGGAGGTCGAGGCGGCTGTCATGGGCAGCGCCACGAGGACGGGGGCATACGGGGGCACGGACGATCGAGCCGTCGCCTGAGACGGCACGAACACGGACGCACCCCCCGGGGGAGCAGCGGGGAGCATCGCGTTACAGCTTGACCGGGATTCGTCCTCACTACAATCCGTCAGCGGTCGAAGTGCCTGTTTCGCACCGACGAACGGCACCGCCTGAGAACCTCACTGCTCTGTTCGGACCAGTGCGCGCGGGGATCTCTCGACCGTTGCCACGCTCCAGCGCGCTCGGACGACCTGTCGGCGCGGGCACGCAACCCCGGCTCTCAGGATCACAGGAGATCCCTCGGGGTCCTCCATAGTGTTGCCCATCATGCGACGGAAACCCTCCGCTGCGGCAGACCGGCTCGATCCCCGCGAACTGGTTGCACGACTCTCCGCAGAGCACAGCTCCCCCTCTGTGCACTCCCCCGCTCGATCGGGTGGCGGCCGCCATGCGGCGGCACCGGCCGTCCCCGCGGCCCGCACCCCCGATCCGGCCGAGTACCTCGACGCCCCCCTGCTCACGCACACCGCGTCGTTCTCCCGTATCGACCCGGACTCGCGTATCGACCCGGACCGGGCGGAGGCGCCGGACCCCGAACCGGCGACCGCCCCCGCCGGGCTGGCCGTGGTGACCGCCGACCCGGACGACCCCGAGGCGTCCGTGATCGAGCGCGAGGCCACGACGGTGGTGCCCCGCCCGCGGACCGGCCGCCGACGCGCGCCGCGGTCGATGATCAGGCGGCTCGCGCCGCTGACCATCGGAGCGGCCGTCGTGCTCGTCGCGGCGCTGATCGCGGTGCTGCTGCGGCCCGCGTCGCAGGACGGCCCGGATCTCGCGGCCTCGCTGGCGTCGAACGCCGCCGCCCAGGCCACGCCGCCCACGACGACGTCGTCGACCGGGGTGGCGGAGGTGCCGGCCCCGCCGGCCCTCGCCGACGCGGCCAAGGCCGCCCGCACCGAGGCGACCACGACCACGCGCAAGCCGGCGCCCACCACCACCAACCGGGCGGCCGCCCCCGGCACCCAGGCCGCCGCACCGCGCGCCACCGGCTCGGCGAGCGACGGCGCCACCGCCGCCGGGGCCAAGGGCTGGACGCTCGTCGGCGGGGACGAGTTCAACGGTTCGTCGCTCTCCGGCCAGTGGGGCGCCTACGACGGCGCCGGGCACGGCGGCAACGGGCGGCGCACCCCGAACGCCATCTCGGTCGGGGGCGGTGTCCTCACGATCACCGGCGACTCCAACGGCAACACCGGCGGCCTGGCCTCGAACGACAGCCGCCAGTACGGCAAGTGGGAGATGCGGGCCAAGTTCCCGGCGGGCGACGACCAGTACCACCCGGTGCTGATCCTCTGGCCGACGGACATCGCGTGGCCGCAGGGCGGCGAGATCGACTTCGCGGAGACCAGCAGCGCCTCGAAGGACGTGTCGTTCTTCCTGCACTACAGCGCGTCGAACCAGCAGAAGTCCGCGCAGAAGGCCCTGGACATCACCCAGTGGCACAACTACGCGGTGGAGTGGACGCCCAGCGGCATCACCGGCTACATCGACGGCGTGCAGTGGTTCCAGAGCACGGACAAGGGCACGCTGCCGCCCGGCAAGATGCACCCGACGATCCAGCTGGACTACTTCCCGGACGGCGGGTCGCCCCGACAGAGCCAGCTGATGGTCGATTGGCTGCGGGTCTACTCCTAGAACCAGCGCTCGACCACGGCGAGCCCTTCGCGCAGCAGCGTGAGGGGCTCGCCGTCGGCGATCTGCCAGATCACGGCGGCGCCCGCGAGGCCGGCCAGCAGCACGAACACCGCGAGCCAGCGCCCGAGAACCACGTGGCGGCGGCGGCGGCGCCGGCGGGCGGCCAGCTCGTCCCAGGTGGTGGGCCCGCGGTGATGGCGGGCCCGCTGGACCGGGATGCGGTCGGTGGGCACGTCGGACAGGTGCACTGAGCTGATCGTCATGGCGGCTCCCGGCGGACGGTGCGGTCACCCGGACTGTCGAACGGGAATCCCGGTGCGTTAGCGAAATCCGTAGGCCGAAAGGTCTAGCGGTCTGCGCCGTCTCCGCAGGTCACCGCGGGTAGCGGATGAGGAGCGAGGCGTGCACGTCGGCGGTGCCCTCCGCCGCGTACCCGTGCGGGACGTCCGCGGCCCACTCGAGGAAACCGCCCGCCTCGGCCCGGCCGGGTGCCTCGACCGGGCCCGCACGCAGGCACCCCGCGAACACCGTGGCGTGCTCGGTGACGCCCGGGTGGTGCGCCGGGGAGACCTGGCTCGCCCCGGCGGGGATCTGCATCCGGTAGAGCTCGTAGGTGGCGGGACCGTCGTCGAAGGCCCGGAGCAGGTCGATCCGCACCGCCCGGCCGACGATCCGGGCCGGCCGCCCCTCGACCAGCGCGGTCAGCGCCACCCCGAGCGCCGCGGCCACCGAGTGCAGTGTGTCGAGGGTCGGGTTGCGGGTGCCGGCCTCGAGCCCCGAGAGCGTCGCCTTGCCGACGCCGGCGGCGCGGGCCAGCGCGGACAGCGACATCCCCCGCTCCTCCCGCAGCGCCCGGATCCGTGGGCCGACGTGATCGGAGCCGCCGGGGAGCGCGGTTGCCGGGTCCGGGGTCACGCGGCTACTGTCCCACATCGTTCCGTTTACGGAACGACGAGAGGGGGTGCCGTGCGAGGAACGGCAGGAGTCGCACGGCCGGTCCTCGCCGGGGTGGTCACGGCCGTCGTCGGCTTCGGGGGATCCTTCACCGTCGTGCTCGCCGGGCTCAAGGGGGCCGGCGCGACCGACGCGCAGGCGGCGTCCGGGCTGCTGGTGGTCGCGGTCGGGTCCGGCGTGGTCGCGCTGGTCCTGGGCCTGCGCACCCGGCTCCCGATCAGCATCGCCTGGTCCACGCCCGGCGCGGCGCTGCTGGCCACCGCGGGCGTGCCCGAGGGTGGGTTCGCCGCGGCCGAGGGGGCGTTCCTGCTGTGCGGGCTGCTGATCGTGGTCACCGGGCTGGTGCCGGCGCTGGGCCGGCTGATCGCCTCCATCCCGGGGCCGATCGCGGCGGCGATGCTCGCCGGCGTCCTGCTCGACATCTGCCTCGCGCCCGTCCGCGCCCTGCACGACGTGCCGCTCATGGCCGCACCGGTGATCGTCGTCTGGGTGCTGGTGACCCGCTTCGCCCGGCCCTGGGCCGTGCCCGCCGCGCTGGTCACGGCCGTGATCGCGATCCTCGTCGCCGGCAGCCCGACCGGCGCGGAGCACCTCGCGCCGACGCTGGAGTTCACCTCCCCCGCCTTCACGCCCGCGGCGCTGATCGGCATCGGGCTGCCGCTGTTCCTGGTGACCATGGCCTCGCAGAACGTGCCGGGGATGGCGGTGCTCGCGCAGTACGGCTACCGACCCCGGCTGCGTCCGATCCTGCTCTCGACGGGGCTCGCCACGCTCGCCGTCGCCTCCTTCGGCGGGCACGCGATCAACCTCGCCGCGATCAGTGCCGCGCTGGCCGCGGGCCCGGACGCGGATCCGGATCCGAAGCGGCGGTGGATCGCGTCCGTCACGGCCGGGATCGGGCTCGCCGTCCTGGGGCTCGGCGCCGGGCTGGCCGCCGCGCTGCTCGTGCTCGCGCCGCCGGTGCTCGTCGAGGCCGTCGCCGGGCTCGCGCTGCTCGGGGCGCTGGCCGGGGCCCTGTCGTCGGCCGTCTCGTCGGCCGAGGGACGGGAGCCGGCGATCGTCACCTTCGTGGTGACGGCGGCGGGGATCGCCTTCCTCGGCCTCGGCTCCGCGTTCTGGGGCCTCGTCGCGGGCCTGGCCCTGCACTTCGCCTTCCGCCGCCGCGCCCAGGCCTGACCCCGCGAGTCGGCAGTTCCGGGAGGCCGAATGTGACGGTCACGACGTCGTGAGCGTGTGTTTCGGCCTCCCGAATGTGCCGACTCGCGGGGGGTTAGAGGAGGGTGCGGCGTTCGAGGAGGGGGCGGATCTCGGGATTGCGGCCGCGGAAGTTGCGGTAGGCCTCCATGGCGTCGATCGCGCCGCCCTTCGAGAGCAGCTCGCGGCGGAAGCGGTCGCCGTTCTCGCGCTTCAGGCCGCCGTTCTCCTCGAACCATTCGACGGTGTCCGCGTCGAGGACCTCGGACCACAGGTAGGAGTAGTAGCCCGCCGAGTAGCCGCCCGCGAAGACGTGGTTGAAGTAGGTGCTGCGGTAGCGCGGCGGGATCAGCGGGTGCGCGATCCCGGCCTTGCGCAGCGCCTGCGCCTCGAAGGCCAGCACGTCGTCCACGGTGTCGTCGACGGTGAGGGTGTGCCAGGCCTGGTCCAGCAGCGAGGCGGCGAGGTACTCGGTGGTCCGGAAGCCCTCGCCGTAGGTGCGGCTGGCCAGCAGCTTCGCGAGGAGCTCCGCCGGCAGCGGCTCGCCGGTCTCGTGGTGCTTCGCGTAGCGGGCCAGGATCTCCGGGCGCTCCAGCCACATCTCGTTGACCTGCGACGGGAACTCGACGAAGTCCCGCGGCACGGACGTCCCGGAGAAGGTCGGGTACCGCACGGCCGAGAAGAGCCCGTGCAGCGCGTGCCCGAACTCGTGGAACAGGGTGCGGACCTCGTCGATCGTCAGCAGCGTCGGCTCGCCGGCGGCGGGCTTGGTGATGTTGAGGGTGTTCATCACGACGGGCTTCTCGTCGAGCAGGAAGGACTGCCCGACCAGCGCGTTCATCCACGCGCCGCCGCGCTTCGTCTCGCGCGCGTAGTAGTCGCCGCCGAACAGCCCGATCGGCGTGCCGTCGACGTCGAACACCTCCCAGAACCGGACGTCCGGGTGGTAGCCGGCGAGGTCGTGCCGCGGGTGCAGCTGGATCCCGTAGAGCTGCTCGGCCGCGTGGAACACCCCGTGCTCCAGCACGGACTCCAGCTCCAGGTAGGGGCGGAGCAGAGCGGCGTCGATCTCGAAGCGCTCGCGGCGGACCCGTTCGGCGGCGAACGCCCAGTCCCACGGCTCGAGGACGCCGGCGCCGGCGAGCTCGACCGCCTCGGCGTCGGCGTTGCGCATCGCGGGCGGGGTGAGGTCCGCGAGCATGGCGGCGACGGCGTCGACCGTGCCGGCCGTCGAGTCCTCGATGACGTAGGCGGCGTGCGTCGGGTAGCCGAGCAGGCGGGCCCGTTCGGCCCGCAGCGCCGTGATCCTCAGGACGATCTCGCGGGTGTCGTGCTCGTCGCCGCCGGAGCCGCGCCCGACCGACGCCTCGAAGACCTCGCGCCGCAGCCCCCGATCGGTGAGCGAGTCGAGGACCGGCTGGTTGGTGGGCAGCACCATCGTCAGCAGGAAGCCGCTGGTGTGCCCGCGGGCCTCCGCGGCCGCGGCCGCCGCCGAGATCGCGCCCGGGGACAGGCCGTCGAGCTTCGCGGGATCGTGGACGTGGACCGCGGCGGCGTTCGCGCCGGTCAGCAGGCGCGCGCTGAACGTCGTCGACAGGGAGGAGAGCTCGGCGTTGAGTGCCGTGAGCCGCTCCTTGTCCGCATCCCCGAGCTCGGCGCCGGCCCGGACGGCGTCCGTGTGGTGGCGCTCGACCAGCCGCGTCGACTCGGGATCGAGGTCCTCGCGGGCCTCGTGCACCGCCTGGATGCGGGCGAAGAGCCGAGGGTCGAGCGCGATCGCGTCGGAGTGGGCCGCGAGCATGGGCGCGACGACGGCCCGGACCTCCTCGATCCGGGGCGAGGTGTGCGCACCGGTGCGGGTGAAGAACACCCGCGAGACCCGGCCCAGCGTGCCGCCCGAGCGCTCGAGCGCCTCGATCGCGTTGGCGAACGTCGGCGGGCCGGCGGCGATGATCGCCTCGACCTCGGCGCGCTGCTCCGCCATGCCCTGCTCGAAGGCCGGGAGGTAGTCCTCGTCGGTGAACGAGGCGAAGTCCGGCAGGCCGTAGGGCAGCGTGCTGGGGCGGAGGAAGGGGTTCGCCATCCGGCCACGGTAGCGGGGAATCGGACGGTCGCGGTCCGTGATCGGCTACCGTCGCCACCACCGAGGGGGACGGGTGGGGCACGCGGAGGAGTTCGGACCGTACCGGCTGGACGAGCTGGTCGGCCGTGGCGGCATGGGCGAGGTCTGGCGCGCGTGGGACACCCGCCGCAGGCGGACCGTCGCGCTCAAGCGGCTCGGCGCCGAACACTCCGGCAACCGGGAGTTCGAGGCCCGCTTTCGCCGCGAGTGCGAGCTGGCCGCCCGGCTCGCGGCGCCGCACGTCATCCCGATCCACGACTACGGCGAGATCGACGGCCGGCTCTTCCTCGACATGCGCCTGGTCGACGGCGAGGACCTCGGGTCCCGGCTGCGCACCCTCGGCCGGCTCGAGCCCGCCGCGGCGGTCGCCGTGATCACCCAGCTGGCCTCAGCCCTGGACGCCGCGCACGCCGCGGGGCTGGTGCACCGGGACGTCAAACCGTCGAACGCGCTGATCACGGCGGACGACTTCGTGTACCTCGTGGACTTCGGGATCGTGAAGGCGCTCGCCTCGGACACGGTCCTGACCAGCACGGACGGCGTGGTGGGCACGGCGGGCTATCTCGCGCCGGAGCGGATCACCGGCAGCGGTGAGGACGCGCGGTCGGACGTCTACGCGTTGGCCTGCGTGCTGTACGAGTGCCTCACGGGCAGCAAACCCTTCCCGGCGGCGACGGCCGCCGCGGTCGTCCTCGCGCACGTCAACTCCCCCGTGCCGCGGCCCGGCGACCGGGACGCGCGGCTGCGGGCGTTCGACGCGGTCGTGGCGGCGGGGATGGCCAAGGAACCGGCGGCGCGGCCGGAGTCGGCGGGGGCGCTGGCGCGGATGGCCGCGGCGGCGTTGCGGGCGCCGTTCGTGCCGGTGGGGCCGCCGTTGGCGGGTGGTCCGACCGCATTCGGGCCCACGCTGCCGGGGCCCGGAGGGGCGGCGCCGTCCTCCCGGTCGGGGCCCGGAGGTGCGGCCTCCGCTCCCGCCGCGGCCTCGGGCGGCGGGTCGAGCTCGGGCGGCGGTCCGGGCCCGGGCTCGGGGCCGTCTGCGCCCGGCGGGTACGCGCCTGCCGGATCGGGCAACGGGTACGGCGGTGGGTACGGCCCCGGCGGCACCCGGGCCGGCGGAAGGGGCTTCGCCGAGGCCCCGCCCACCATGATCGGCCCGGTCTGGGGTTCCACGCCCCCGCCGCAGCCCCCCGCTCCCCCGCGGCGACCCCGCTGGCCGTGGGCGGCCGGGATCGGGGTGCTGCTCGTGGCCGCGGCGGTCGCGGCCGTGGTCGTCCGGCCCTGGGAGCGCCAGGCCGATCCGGTCGTCGAGGTCCCGGTCATCACCTCGTCGACCACCGCCGCGCCGCCGACGCCGCCGCCTGCGGCCGTCCCCGCGGTGCAGCGGATCGTGTCGCTGGGCGGGGATCCCCGCTCCCTGGTCGTCGACGACCGGGATGCGCACGTCGTGATCGTCCCGAAGCGGTTCACGGACCAGGTCGTGCCGGTGGAACTGGCCAGCGGCGCCGTCGGGTTGCCGCTCGACGTGTCCGAGGCCGGTGGCGGGATCGCGCAGGACGCCGCCGGCGGGCTCTGGGTGCCGCGCTGCGCGCCCGGCGGCGGGGCCTGCTCGCTCGACGAGGTGGAGCGGGAGGGCCCGCTGCGCACGGGGGCGGCGCTGGACCGGGTGCCCACCAACCTCGTGCTCGAGAAGCGGACGGGGCTCGCGCACGTCGTCGTCCTCAAGGGTGGGGTCAGCTCGGTGGCCGGCGTGGACACCGCGACCGGCCGCGTGGTCGGCGGGCCGGTGCCGCTGGGCAGCGGCAACGCGAACCTCGCCCTCTCCCCCGACGGGAACGTGCTCGCCTTCGCCGACGGCACCGGCCTCGTCTCGCTGATGTCCACCCGGTCGAGCCAGGTGCTGGGCACGGTCGCGACCGGCGAGGGATCGACCTACCTCGCGTTCTCCCCCGACGGCCGGCGGCTCTACGTGAGCGCAGGCGCGGCGGGGACGGTCGCGGCGGTCGACGTCGCCACCCGCCGGCTCGCCGCCCCCGCGATGCCCGTCGACCCGGGGCTGGCGGGGATCGCGGTGTCCGCGGACGGGAGCCGACTCTACGTGGCGGACAAGGACAGCGGGATGCTCGACGTCCTCGACGCGGCCACCCTGAAGACCCTCGCCCCGGCGATCCGGATCGGGGGCGCCCCCACTGTCGTCGCGGTCTCGGGCAACCGGGTCCTCGTGCTCGACGAGGCCACGGACAGCCTGGTCGTCCTCGGCTGAGTTCCACGCCGGGGCCCGGACGTCCTCACAGGGCGGCGGCGCGTTCGCCCAGCATGACCGCCGTCGCGGCGGGCCCTCGCCGGGGAACCGTGGGAAGGACGGAGGTGTCCGCCACCCGCAGGCCGTCGACGCCCAGGACGTGCAGGGACTCGTCCACCACCCGACCCATCGCGGCGCTTCCGCACAGGTGAACCGAGGTCGTCAGGACCTCCGCGATCCAGCCGTCGAGGCGGCGGTCGTTGCCCAGCATGAAGCCGTCGGGGGTGCTGCGCCACAGGCCGGCGCAGCGCAGGAGGTCCGCGGCGACGCGGATCGCGGCGCGCAGGCGGCGGCGGTCGGCCTCCGTGCGCAGGTAGCGGTGGTCGAGGTGGGGCGGGGCGAGCGGGTCCGCGGAGGTGATCGTGAGGTCGCCGCGGCTCTCCGGGTGCTGTAGCGCGCACATCAGGTGCAGGTCGCCGTCGGGGACGAAGGGGCGGGCGTACAGCAGGATCTCCAGGTCACCGGCCGGATCGGACCCGGAGTCGAGGTTCAGGGAGGCCTGCCCCGCGACCGCGTCCGGGTGGATCGGGCCGCCGGGCCAGCGGAAGGGCAGGTAGACGCTGGGATGGTCCGAGAAGCCGGCGCCGACCGGGAGGTCCTGCCGGACCGGCACACCGGCGGCGGACAGGACCGGAGCCGGGCCGATGCCGCTGTGCATCAGCAGGGTCGGGGTGCCGACGGCCCCGGCGCAGAGCCAGATCTCACCCCCGCGGATCGGGCCCTCGGTCGTCTCCACGCCCGCGGCCCGGCCGCCCTCGACCAGCACCCGGAGGGCCCGGGTCCCGCCGAGCACCGTCAGGGGGTGGGCGGGGGCGGTTCCCCACGGCGGCGGCAGGTACGCCGTCGCCGCGTTGACCCGCACGCCGTCGACCGCGTTGGACGGGATGAGCCCCGCCCCCGGCGGCCCGCCCGCGTTCTTGTCCGGCTCGGCCGGATAGCCCAGCGCCGCGCAGGCCTCGAGGAACGGGGTCGTCACCGGTGCCAGCAGCGCCCCGGCGGGGCGGGTCACCCGGAGCGGGCCGCTGCCGTACCCGAGGTCGAGGTCCTCGGCCGTGTAGAACCGCGCGACCTCCGGGAGGGACCAGCCGGGGACCGCCCAGTCCGCGAAGTCCTGCGGCACGGCCCGCACGAAGTACGCGCCGTTGATCGCGCTCGAGCCGCCCACGACCCGTCCGCGCGGCACGGCGACGGTGCGGTCCCGGATCAGGGTCGCGGCATACGCCCAGTTCAGCGCATGTCCGGGGGCGGTCGCGGCGAGCGACGCCACCCTCGTCACGTCCGGCGGGGAGGACTCCGGACCCGCCTCCACCAGGCACACCGAACGATCACCGCGCGCGGCCAGCCGGCCCGCCAGCGCACAGCCCGCGGAGCCCGCGCCCACCACCACCACGTCGTACATCGAGTGCGAGGATGCCCCACGTGAGCCATCCTGCGAACGATCTCGCCGAGTTCGTGTCGGCCTCGCCGACCCCGTACCACGCGGTGGCCGAGGCGGTCCGCCGGTTGCAGGAGTCGGGCTTCACCGAGCAGGTCGAGACGGCCGAGTGGGACGACACCCCCGGCGGGCGGTACCTGGTGCGCGACGGCACGCTGCTGGCCTGGTCGGTCGGCGACGGCGTCCGCCCCGGGGCGCCGCTGCGGATCTTCGCCGCCCACACCGACTCCCCCACGCTCAAGGTCAAGCCCCGCCCGGACACCGGCGCCGCGGGCTGGCGGCAGGTCGCCGTGGAGGTCTACGGCGGCGCGCTGTGGAACTCCTGGCTGGACCGCGACCTCGGGCTCGCGGGCCGGCTCGCCCTGTTCGACGGCCAGGTCGTGCCGGTGAACGTGGACCGGCCGCTGCTGCGCGTCCCGCAGCTGGCGATCCACCTGGACCGGCAGGTCAACCAGGGTCTGACGCTCGACGCCCAGCAGCACCTGCTGCCCGTCTGGGGCATCGGGGACGTGCACGAGGGCGACCTGATCGAGTTCCTGGCCGCCGAGGTGGGCATCGACCCGCGGCAGGTCGCCGCCCACGATCTCGTGGTCCACGACCTCACCCCGCCGGCCCTGATCGGGCGCGACGAGGAGCTGCTCGCCTGCCCGCGACTGGACAACCTCGCCTCGGTGCACGCCGGGCTCGCCGCGCTGCTGGCCGCGGCCCGCGCGAACACCGGCACCATCCCCGTCTTCGTCGGGTTCGACCACGAGGAGATCGGTAGCGGCTCGGCGACGGGCGCGGCGGGCCCCCTGCTGGAGACCCTGCTGACGCGGCTGGCCGGCGGCTTCGACGGGCGGTCCCGCGCGTTCGCGGCGTCGCGCTGCCTCTCCGTGGACGTCACGCACGCGGCGCACCCCAACTACCTGGAGCGCTACGACCCGGGGCACCGCAGCATCCCGAACGGCGGCCCGTCGCTCAAGGTCAACGCCAACCAGCGCTACGCCACGGACGCCCCCGGTGCGGCGGCCTGGCAGCGGGCGTGCCGCGGCGCGGGCGTCCCGACGCAGGTGTTCGTCGGCAAGAACACGGTCCCGTGCGGGACGACGGTCGGCCCGATCACGGCGACCCGGCTCGGCATCCGGACCGTGGACGTCGGCATCCCGGTGCTGTCGATGCACTCGGCCCGCGAGCTGTGCGGGGTCGACGACCCGGGCCATCTCGCTGCCGCGGGCGCGGCATTCCTCGCAGACGCGACATAAACGCCACTCCCGGTTGCCGGTCACCCGGACGAGGGTGACCGTCGCCACATGGCGGACACAGAGGGCGTTCTCCGGTCACAACGGCGTCGGGCGGTGTTCGCCTCGACGGTGGGCACCACGATCGAGTGGTACGACTTCTTCCTCTACGGGACGGCGGCGGCGCTCGTCTTCCCCAAGCTGTTCTTCCCGGGCGCGGACCCGTACGTCGGGATCCTGCTGGCGTTCGGCACGCAGTTCGGCGGGTTCGCCGCGCGCCCCATCGGCGCCGCGATCTTCGGCCACTACGGGGACCGGATCGGCCGCAAGTCCACCCTGATCGTCACGTTGCTGCTGATGGGGATCGGCACGGCCCTCATCGGGCTGCTGCCCTCGTACGCCGCGATCGGCATCGCCGCGCCGATCCTGCTGACCGTCCTGCGGATCCTGCAGGGCGTCGCGGTCGGCGGCGAATGGGGCGGCTCGGTGCTGCTCGCCATGGAGTGGGGCACGACGAAGCGGCGCGGCTTCATGGCCAGCTGGCCGCAGCTCGGGGTCCCGCTCGGCCTGCTGCTGTCGACGGCGCTGGTGCAGCTCATGTCGTCGACCACCGGTCCGGGGTTCCTGACGTGGGGCTGGCGGGTGCCGTTCCTGGCCAGCATCCTGCTCGTCGCAGTGGGGCTGTACGTGCGGCTGAAGGTGCTGGAGAGCCCGGAGTTCGCGGCGGTCAAGCAGAAGAAGACCGTGCACCGGATGCCGATCGTGGAAGCCCTGCGCACGCAGTGGCGCGAGATCGTCACCTCGGCCTTCGTGCGACTCTCGGAGCAGGCGCCCTTCTACATCTTCATCACCTTCGTGCTCACCTACGGCACCGAGCAGCTGCAGCTGAACCGCTCCGGGCTGCTCAACGACACCCTGGTCGCCGCGGCCGTCGGGCTGGTGAGTGTGCCGCTGTTCGGCTGGCTGTCCGACCGGATCGGGCGCCGGCTGATGTACGGCATCGGGATCGTGTGCACCGGCCTGTTCGCCTTCCCGTACTTCGGGCTGCTCGACACGCGCGTGGCCGGGCTGGTGCTGCTGGCGATCGTGGTGTCGCTGATCTTCCACGACATGCAGTACGGGCCGCAGGCGGCGCTGATCGCGGAGAGCTTCGGGACGAACATCCGCTACTCCGGCGCCGGGCTCGGGTACCAGCTGGCGTCCGTGATCGCGGGCGGGCCGGCGCCGCTGATCGCCGCCTGGATCCTCAAGAACACCGGCTCCAGCACGGGTATCGCCTGGTACATCGTGGGGTGCGCGGTCGTCTCCCTCATCGCGTTGATCCTCATGCCGCGCCCGGCCCGGGAGACCGAGAAGTCCGTCGAGGCGGCGGTGGCGCACGGCTGAGCTGTCCTGTGAGTGGCAATAGTCGCTATAGCGACTATTGCCACTCACGAGGTCGGCGGGCGGGTCGCGACGGCGTTACGGTTTGCCGGTGACCGATCCGACACTGTGGACCGCCCTGGAGATGGCGGCCGCGCTGCGCCGGAAGGACATCTCGGCCCGCGAGCTGGTCACGGCGCACCTCGAGCGGATCGACGCCGTCAATCCCTCGGTCAACGCGGTCGTCACCCTGGTGTCCGAGCGCGCGCTCGACGAGGCCGCGGCGGCCGACGCGCGGCTCGCCGCCGGCGAGTTTGTCGGGCCGCTGCACGGCCTGCCCGTCGCGCACAAGGACACCCACCAGACCGGCGGGATCCGCACGACCAGGGGCTCACCCGTCTTCGCCGACGACGTCCCGGCCGAGGACGAGCTGGTCGTCGCCCGGATGCGCGCGGCCGGGGCGATCACGATCGGCAAGACGAACGTGCCGGAGTTCGGCGCAGGCTCGCACACGTTCAACCCGCTCTTCGGGCCGACGCGCAACCCGTACGACCTCTCGCGCAGCGCCGGCGGCAGCTCGGGCGGCGCCGCGGCGGCGCTGGCCACCGGCATGCACCCCATCGCCGACGGCAGCGACATGGGCGGCTCGCTGCGCAACCCGGCGTCGTTCTGCAACGTCGTGGGCCTGCGACCCGCCCCCGGCCGGGTCCCGAGCTACCCCAGTGAGGCCGCGTACTCGCCGCTGACCGTGCAGGGCCCGCTCGCGCGCACGGTGGGCGACGTGGCCCTGCTGCTGTCGGTGCAGGCCGGGCCGGACCCGCGCAGCCCGATCTCCATCGACGTCCCGGGCTCGGTGTTCGCCACGCCGCTCGACGGGTCGGTGGCCGGCCTGCGGGTCGCGTGGTCGCCCGATCTCGGCGGCTCCATCCCGGTCGACGCCGCCGTCACCGCGGCCCTCGAACCGCAGGTCAGGGTGTTCGAGCAGCTCGGGGCCCAGGTCGAGCGGGCCGATCCGGACCTGCGCGGCGCCGACGAGGTGTTCCGGACGCTGCGGGCCTGGTCGATGGCGATGTCGCTCGGCCCCGTGCTCACCCGGCACCGCGACCGGGTCAAGGCCACGCTGGCCGGCAACATCGAGGAGGGCCGGCGGCTCTCCGGCTCCGACGTGGCGCGGGCCGAGATCCTGCACTCGGCCCTGTTCCAGCGCATGCGCGAGTTCTTCGACCGCTACGACCTGCTGCTCCTGCCGGTGTCGCAGCTGCCGCCCTTCCCGGTGGAGATGGAGTACCCGACCGAGATCGCCGGCGTCGCGCAGAGCTCGTACATCGACTGGATGCGCTCGGCGTACCTGATCTCTGCCTTCGGGCACCCGGCGATGTCCGTGCCCGCCGGGTTCACCCCGGACGGGCTGCCGATCGGGCTGCAGATGGTGGGGGCGCACCGCGGCGAACTCGCCCTCCTGCGTGCGGGGCACGCGTTCGAGCAGGCCACGCGCGTCGGGGAGGTCCGCCCCGCCATACTCGGCCGATGAGGTTCACCACCACCGTCGAGCTGGGCGGGAAGACCGCGACCGGCTTCGAGGTGCCCGCCGCGGTCCTCGAGGGGCTCGGCTCCGGCAAGCGGCCTGCGGTCAGCGTGACCATCGGCGCGTACACCTACCGGACGACGGTCGGGTCCATGGGCGGGCGGCCCATGATCCCGCTCAGCGCCGAGAACCGGACGGCCGCGGGTGTGGCCGCCGGGGACGAGATCGACGTGGAGATCGAGGTCGACACGGCACCCCGGACCGTCGAGGTACCCGAGGACCTGGCTTCCGCGCTCGCCGACGCCGGGCTCCGGGAGAAGTTCGACGCGCTCGCCTTCAGCCACCGCAAGGAGCACGTCCGGGCGGTGGACAGCGCCAAGGCGGCCGCCACGCGCGAGCGGCGGATCGCGAAGTGCGTCGAGATGCTGCAGGCGTGAATTCGTCCCCGGCGCCCGTGAGGGAACGGGCGCCGGGGGCGAGGGCACGCGTCAGCTCCCCCTGACGCGTCGGTCTTCGAGAATCCGCGCCGCCAGCTCCGGGATCAGCGCGTCCCGGGCGAAGCGGTGGCCGAAGTCCGCGTAGGCGAGCAGCTCGCGGTAGAGCAGCTCGCCGACCTCACCGGGATAGAGCCGGCGCGCCCGCAGCGCTGCGACGCGGATCTCGCCACGCTCGGCGTGCGGCATCTCGGTGGTCGTCATCGGCTCCCCCTTTCGAGTGATAACCAGCATGGGCCCCGATCCGAGTCCCCACCAGGTGGGAGAACTGCGTACGCAGTTCTGACGACTCGACTGTCCGGTGAGGGGAAACGATGCTGATCACGACCATGAACGACGTTCCGGGACACCGCGTCCAGCAGGTGCACGGGGAGGTCTTCGGCCTGACCGTCCGCTCGCGCAACGTCGGCTCCCAGATCGGCGCCGCCTTCAAGTCGCTCGCCGGCGGCGAGCTCAAGGGCATGACGAAGAACCTCGAGGCCAGCCGCCAGGAGGCGATCGACCGGCTCATCGCCAACGCCCAGGGGCACGGCGCCAACGCGATCATCGCGATGCGCTTCGACACCACGGAGATGGGCGACACCTGGACCGAGGTCTGCGCCTACGGCACGGCCTGCACCATCGTCCCGGTCTGAGGCCGGTCAGCGCCTGCCCGCCTCCGCCGGGTCGTCGGTGCAGTGGAGCCGGAGCTGGTAGCTGGCGTTGCGGAAAGCCCAGTTGGTCGCGCTGGAGTCCAGGGGTCCGCTCTTCGTCCCGGTGATGAAGTTGAGGCTCTTGCTGTTCGGGTCCGGCGACAGCTCCCAGCCGGTGATCGAGATCCCGATCGGCCACAGCCGATCGGGCAGGGCCTCGGACTGGGCGACCTCGACGCCGGGCGGGAGGGTCACGAAGTCGGGCGCGTACTTCTCCTTGGTCAGCCACGGGTGATCCGCCGGGCAGGTGTGCGCCGGCACGATCTCGCTCTGCAAGGGCGCCAGCGTGCGCCACGGGCCGTGGACGACGATCGTCGAGTCGTCGCCGGAGGTGGAGGCCGTGCTCGCCTGCGCCGCGGTCGCCCCGAGCACGGTGGCGGCGGTGACCCCGGCCGCGACGAGGGCGGTGCGACGGAGCCAGCTGTGCTTCGACATGACTTCTCCCTGAGGTGCAGCCGGTCCCGCTCAGCCGCCCGGGTGGGCGGTGCGTCCGGCATGGGAGAAATCTCGCCGATTGTGAGCCGCGCCACCGTCGGGCGATCGGGCCCGCCGGGGCCGACACGGACGTCCACCGATCGGAGGACCTGCGAAGCAGCTGGCGGAAGCGGAGGGATTCGAACCCCCGGACCCTTTCGGGACTCTCGCTTTCACGGTGTGCTGGCGCGCTGGTCAGACGGCGTTCTGGCTGCTCAGCCGTTCATCGGAGTACGGGCTCGGACGGGCTGAGCGGACCGGGTCGCGGCACGGGTTGCTGTCAGGTTGCTGTCCCCCGGCGTGGACCTGCCACGCCCTCACACTGCCCTCCGAGCGCCGTCCCGTCGACCTGGCGAAGCCCGACCGCCCGTCCGCTCGTGGGCGGCCCTTGATCCCACCGCCGGCCTACCTACGACAGCTCCGCCCACGAGTGGACGGGTGGTAGCCCTCGGGGAGGTCGTTGGGACGGCGCGGGCCGCCATCCTGTTGATCTGCCCGCCCGGCGAGGGCTACCGCTTGGCGCGCGACAGGGTCACGTCGTCTCTTTCTTACCTACGATCAGTCGCGCTCCGGTGGTCACTCGCCGCCTGGTCGAGACCGCCGGCAGGTTAGGGGTCACCCGGTCGAGCTAAGCCGCTGAGCTGCCGATACGTTCGGTTTGTGCGCCCTGGCGAGGCTCTTCACCGTGCTGGGGACGACGGTGCCCGAAGAGCGCGTCGCTACCTGGAGTCAACAACCCGGGTCAAGACGGTCTGGCTTAACACCGATCCGTACCAGGCTGGCCGCCTGACCTTCAAGTGGCCCCATGACCCCGGTACGTACTCGTTCGACCTCGGCGGCGTCTTCCACGAGGGAGACCTCGATCGCCAGCACTTCGCGGCAGAGTCGAAGGCCTACACGAACAACCAGAACCACCAGGCGACTGAGTTTCGGACATTCCTGGCTGGTTGCTACTGCGTAGACTTGGCACAACCGATGCTGTATCAGCACTATATGTGGCTGACATCACATCCGTTCAGCGTAGACGACTGGAGCAGACTGTGCCGCCCCGACTGGATCATCAAGTCGCTCCTCCAGGAACGCGCCCGCGCACTCGGAGCACAGGACGAGGCTGCTGCGAGAAGCAAGATCAACATGGACCTCGTCGAAGCACTCTCTAAGAAGCTATGGCTAACCCTGATACCTGACAGGCACGAAGAGCTCTCGATCACAAAGAGCAACAGAGCCCTCATCATGAGCAGAGCCGTAGAGGAGGAGACCCTGTGACTCTTCCAGCCTCCTACTCTGACGCTCTCGACGTTGCCTATTCAGGAAAGACTCCCGATTCAGTAATCGGCGCAGTGAAGCAAGTTATCATAAACCAGCTACGCGAGATGGACTCGCGAGTCGAAATCGAAAGCACGGACTTCTTCAATCACAGCTTTGCCCCAGACTTCGTGCTGCACTGGAAGACATCGTCGATTAAGAGAGAAGTCTACGTCCGGCAGTCGTCTAATGACCCATACTTTTCTGAAGACATCGCCCTCCTCGTTGAGAAGTCTCCCGTCGTCTTCAGTCTGGAGCCGACCCACGGGCGTATGCGGGTCCGGAAAGAGACTGAGATTGATGCTCGCAGAGGCGACACTCTTCTAACCGACGCTCCTGGGCTGCACGAGATAACAGAGCGACGTGCTGGAAGCAAAGTATTAGACGTCGCCTCCCCTTCGATACTTCAAGGCGGGCGAGGCGTCCTAGATGAGGCAACTGCCGATAGCGTTGCGTCGGGCATTTCAAGAGGATTCCTCTCCGCGGCAGCGCTCAGTCTTGAAGAAACAAGGGAGACTGTTGCCCTATTCAGGTACTTCTTCAAATCCAGCCATGCAGCACGCCTGACACAGTTCCTTCGCGCCGTTTGGATCGGAGCGGGTGGCGCATACGAGGACTTCCCAAGTGACTCGCACCTCGATCGAGAACTCAGCCCTGAGGCACTTTCATTTCTCCTCCAGATACAAGATCGCGCAGACCTTCATTTTTGGAGGAGAGTCGGCTATGGCTTGTCCATCGGTAAGCTCGGGAGCCTCGAAGGAAAGGAGACCGTCAACTTCGAACGCCTAATCCTCGCGAACTTCGATCGCATACAGGCAAGGGCTGCACAAGCCTCAGATCCAGTTGAGAAGACAGGCGATCGAGTCGACAGATTCGGTAGTTGGTCTTCCCAAGCAGACTGTCTGGTGTGGAGCGGATCATCTGGAGCGCTTACCTTCGTAGAAGCAAAGCGCGCGCTCACGGATGCTGTCGATGGCGATGAACCGAACGCTGTTCCACTTGTCGAACTTCTCGAACGAGCACGCCGCCATCAAATCTCTCTTGAGAATCTAGAGCTAGAGAGCAACGGAAGACTAGTCTCTTACGGGGCGTCTCCGAAGGGCCGCAATCGCGACATCTCGTTGGACGACGAGTTGCTCCGTCTTATAGAGTCACTTGGTCCCGCAGCCGTCGTAAGACGCGCAGCTGTGACACTTGCGAATTCTCGTGCCCTTACCTGTGACTTCGAGACTTCAGTAGCCGCCGGCAGAGCAGGTGCAAAATACTCCCTCCTAGACCTGCTTCGCAGTGCTGCGCCTCTGCTGATCGACCTTTCCGACACCGACAGCCAAGCGCTAGCACGCCTGATCGCTGACCACCTTGAACTCGTGCAGCCGATTCCTCTCTTCTAACTCGTCTCCGAACCGAGCCCTCAAATGGTCGAAGCGCCTTGGACGCTGCGGATCTCGGAAGGCATCGCTGTCACTGAACGGGATCAGCTCGGTCACGATGCGTCGCAAAGAGCACTCAGCTATGGAGTTCTGTGCGCGAACCAGTCATCGTGGGCGTACGCCACGACACAGGAGCCAGCAATGAGTGACGTCGCAACGATGATCGAGAGCGCATACCGGAACGTCGCCACAGCGTCAGACCCGGTGGGGGGCCGCCAAGCTGCGGCTGAGATCGCGAAGACGCTGGCTTCCTGGCACGTCTCAGAGATCATCGCAGCTAGCACCGCTGCTGAGGTCCTCCGCGGGGCCCTGACATCTGCTTTGGCCGCACGCTCCGAGCCGTCCACCGATTCAGTGTTTCCTGTCGCTCTCTTCGACATCAACTTCGCGAGCGGTACGGAATTCGCCCGGGCGGCCGCACTCGCGCGGTCACGGGGAGCAACCGCTGTCTACGGAATCGCTCTTTACCAGCTCGGCAGGAGCGGCCCTACAGCGGCGGAGTGTGGATTAGATGCACTCCATATCGTCAACCCGTGGATGAACGCTGACGACGACCGCGAAGCCGCCGAGCGGAGCATCACATCAAGTGGCTTAACCGCCTAACGCTGCAAGCGCTGCTGAGCATGCGCCCGCATGCTTCTCGGCCAGATCACCACCAGCCTTAACTGCAGCGTCTTTAGAACAGCCAAGGGCTAGGCCGATGTCACGCCCGTTCATTATGCGTATGTCTACGATTCCCTGGTCTCGGCAACCGAAGACCAGAGCACCTTCAATCATGAGACGGGTCCTCGGCGCTTGCAGCTTGCTCGGCTTGGGCGACTGGTCAGCAACCTTTACCACACACCGGTCGATACTCGCACCGGCCAACTTACTTCGAAGCGCTCTGACCAGGTCGTTGATCTGCTCGGCAACTGCGGTCGAGCCGCTCTTTAGTTCGAATACTTGCTCGACCGCCGGCTCTGCTGAGGTACCGCCCAGCACGACGCCTGTCACGACTGGCCGCTTGACCTGGTAAACGATACAGATACCGAGTGCACCCACGGCTGCACTATAGAGTGATGGCATGTCGCCGTCGAAGGCGCCGTACCCTGACGGCACAGTGTTCAATGGACGCTACGAGGTGCGCGGATTCCTCGGCCGCGGCGCAGCTGGCGCTGCCTACAAGGTGTTCGATGCCCACCTCGGCGTAGAGGTTGCCCTCAAGCTGCTGGATCCGGTCGGAGGAGGACCTGCGGCGTGGAGCGAAGCTCAGGTCCTGGAGAAGCTCGGAGGCGATTACCTCCTTCCCGTCCACAACGCAGACGTCATCGCCGGAACCGATATTCGGTTCATCACAACAAAGCTGATGACGGGCGGAGACATTGCAACCGCTTGTCAGCGACTGGGCGTAGCGATAGCGACCGCGACAGCCTGGTCGTCGCAAATCGCTCACGCCGCTGAACGCCTCCACTCATATGGCCTGCTTCACCGAGACATCAAACCTGGAAACTGTTTCCTCGGGGAGGATGGCTACGCCTATCTAGCCGACCTTGGGATGGCTATTTCAATCGATCCATCAGGTACATCACTTCCGGATGGAACTCCAGTGACGGTAGCGCCCGAAGTGCTCGATCCCCAGAGTGGTTACTGCTCCGTGAAATCAGATGTATTCTCATTGGGAGCAACCACGTTCTTCATGATAACCGGAGAGTACCCGGTGGCCGACACAGGCCAAGGAAAAGCTCAGTACCTTGATGATGTCCGCTCTGGGAAAGGGAGACGTCTCCGCGAGTTGTCACCGCATGCCACGAAAAGCATGGCGATAGTG
This sequence comes from Pseudonocardia ailaonensis, assembly GCF_039531635.1. NCBI lineage: Bacteria > Bacillati > Actinomycetota > Actinomycetes > Pseudonocardiales > Pseudonocardiaceae > Pseudonocardia > Pseudonocardia ailaonensis. The sequence goes on from NZ_BAAAQK010000025.1 coordinate 315,739, forward strand.
ATTGAACGCGCTCTATCTAAAAATCCCGAAGATCGACAGACGTCCGCCCTTGAATTTGCCAACCAGCTCGCGACGGCCACTATCCATCGGCGCAGCTGGCATCGTGTCGAACACGCAGGGCACCATTGGTGTCTTGAAGCGCCTAAAGAGAAGACGCGGCAAGGAGCGGTGATCTGCACAAACGGAGCCTCGCCCGGTTACAGAATTGAGTCGAAGACATCGTCTGGGCGTGCTATTCGGGATGGTCAGCGGTCGGGAGTGAAGCTGCGTGATATACCAAAGGAGCTACGCACGATCACTGCGTCGATTTAGTAACCCGGCGAGTCCAGCGGCAACCTCCGTGCGTGCCGCTCGCTGGGCGGGGACCGGCCGGAGGCCGCACGCCCCGGCCAGCGGAAGCGGCGCGGCGGCAGAGCCGCCGCCTTGATCAGGTAGAGAAAGTCTGAACCCGGCGGCCTCGCGGCGGTTGTCGGGCTCCGCTTGATCGGTAACACGCTGGCTCCAGTTGAGGGGTAACGCTCCCGCCCTCGGTTCTGCTCGATGCGACTCGTCGTCGTGTGGAGGGGCCGGGGCTGATGCTCGTGGAGTTGAGCGTCGTGGAGCAGCGCTATCACGCCGTCATGGAGGTCCTGTCCGCCGGAGCGCCGGTGGTCGAGGTCGCCGCCCGCTACGGCGTGTCCCGCAAGACCGTGCACGCCTGGGTCCGCCGCTACCGCTCAGACGGCCTGGCCGGGCTTGCCGACCGATCCCATCGCCCGCACCATCATCCGTGGCAGCTCGCCCCGGACGTCGAGGCCCGCATCTGCGAGCTGCGCCGCGCCCACCAGTTCGCGCACGCGGTCCTGCGCAACGCGCTCTCCAACGCCGTGCGTGAGGAGCTGGTCGGTCGCAACGCCGCGAAGCTGGTCAAGATGTCGAACCCGGAGTACGACGTCGGCGCCGGCCTCGACCCGATCGCCGCCCGCGCGCTGCTCAAGCACATCGCCGACGACCGCCTGTTCGCGTTGTATCTCTGCGCGATGGTGCTCGGGATGCGGCGCGGCGAGCTGCTGGGGCTGACGTGGGACGCGGTCGACCTCGACGGCCACCGGCTCGTGGTTCGGTAGTCTCTGAGCTGGATGCAGGGCCGCGCGGTGCTCCTTCCGCCGAAGACTCGCGCCTCGCGCCGGGTGATCCCGCTGCCGGAGGTAGTCGTGACCGCGCTGCGTGATCATACGAAGAAGCAGGAGGACGAGAAGCTCGCGGCTGGTGAGACATGGGATGACAGCGGGTTCGTCTTCACCACCCGCCGCGGCGCTGCCATGTCGCCCTACACGCTTGGGAAGTACTGGCGGGATCTCCGAGATACCGCGGGCCTGGAGACGCTGCGCTTCCACGACCTCCGCCACACCGCTGTGTTGCTGCTGCTGGCCCTCGGTGTCCCTCCGCACGTCGTACGGGAGATCGCCGGGCACAGCGACATCAAGGTTACGATGACCGTCTACGCTCACGGAAGTTTGAATGAGAAGAGACTAGCGCTGTCGCGATTGGGAAGCGCACTAACGAGAATGGCAGACGAGGCCTGACTTCAAGAGTTGTGTTCGCCATCTTCCACCTGACGACTGCCGATACCCGGCGTCGAAATCCGCGGAGGCTTCGGGAATGGCCGCTTTCCAGAGATCTTCTGCAGTTTGAGCTCCTCCATCATTTGTTCTGGTGGAGTCTTTCGGACTCGAACGACTAAGTCCTCGTAGAACTCCTGATACGTCCCTTCCGTGCGACGCTGCCGTTCAGTTCGGATGAATGGCCACAGCTTCTCCCAGCAGGCCAACGCACTGCCCCCCATGAACGCCAAGATGAGCTTCTCAGGCGCAGCTCCCGTCGCCACCAGCGCGGCCAGATTATCCCAGAAATGGGACACTGCCAGCGCGTCGCTCTTGACCTTTGGCGGCAGCTCCTCAAAGTCTTCCGTACCGCTTTCATTCAATTGATAGACGGTCCACACCTTCTCCTTGAATTCCGGACTCCTGAACTCCTTGAACATGTCCACCGCCACTGGGAACATGTTCGCCCTTTCGAGAAGGCGGACCTGTCGCAGGGCAAAGAATCCGGACACCAGGATAGCGAGTAGAGAGAACACGAGCGCCAATATCGTTAGCGCCATACTGACCGCCGATCCACTATTGAAGGGCCAATGGAATGCATCCTATAGACGGTTAGCCCACTCTGCACGGACCCGACGCCCGGTATACGAAGGGCCCGCGCAGCCTCGTGGCACGAAGGCTCCGCCGACCGACATCACGCGGGCGTTGCTGTCACCGGTTGCTTTCAGCGCCCCGACGCGACAGGGCCGAAGATCTGTGATCATGCCTCTGAACTGGCGGAAGCGGAGGGATTCGAACCCCCGGACCCTTTCGGGACTCTCGCTTTCAAGGCGAGTGCATTCGGCCGCTCTGCCACGCTTCCGCGGGGCAGCCTAGCGGGCGGGGCCGGCGGCTAGGGACACTCCCGCAGACCGGCGACCACCCGCTCCAGGAAGTCCGCCGCCTGGGCCCGTTCGCTCGAGTCCAGCAGGTCGACGACGTAGCGGCGGACGCCGGAGACGTGGGTGGGCGCCGCCGCGGAGAGGCGCTCGTACCCCGCCGGGGTGAGGCAGGCGAAGATGCCGCGGCCGTCGGAGGCGTCCCCGTCCCGGCGGACCAGGCCGGCCTTCTCCAGCCGCGAGACCTGGTGGGACAGCCGCGACTTCGACATGGCGAGCATGTCCGCGAGCCCGCTCATCCGCATCCGGTGGTCCGGCTGCTCGGAGAGCACCACCAGCACGCCGTAGTCCATGTGGGACAGACCGTGCTCGTCCTGGAGATCGCGGTTGAGGCGCGCGTCGAGCAGCGTGGCGGACAGGATCCAGGCACGCCAGAACCGCATCTCCTCGTCGTCCAGCCACTGCGGCGACGACCCGGACCCTTCCGACACGGAAGGCAGCTTAGTCATCGGGGACGAGTCGACCCCGCGCCCGCGGTGTGGTGGGATCTCGATCGTCGCCCCGCCGGGGATCCGGTCGGGCGCCGAAAGGGGTGCCGGGATGCGGTTCGACGAGAACGCCGAGCTGGACACGTCGCGGATCGACGACCAGCGTGGATCCGGTGGCGGGGGCGGTAGCCCGCTCGGCGGGCGGGTCGCGCTGGGCGGTGGCGGGCTGGGCATCGTCGGGCTGATCATCTTCTTCCTCATCTCCGCGCTCGGCGGGGGCGGCACCACGACCGGGGGCGGCGGGCTCGGCGGTGGCCTCGCCCTTCCGAGTGGTCTCTCCGGGCTGTCGTCCGGCCAGAGCACCGACAACAGCCAGATCGCGCAGAGCTGCCGGACCGGCGCGGACGCGAACCGCAGCGTGGACTGCGAGGTCACCGCCGTCCTCAACTCGCTCGACGGCTACTGGTCCGACGCGTTCTCCCGCTCCGGCCAGACCTTCCGCGCCCCCCGCACCAACTTCTTCAACGGTCAGGTCAGCACCGGCGGCTGCGGCTCGGCGACCTCGGACGTCGGCCCCTTCTACTGCCCCGGCGACTCCGAGATCTACATCGACCTCTCCTTCTTCCAGGAGCTGCAGACGCGCTTCGGCGCGCAGGGCGGCCCCTTCGCCCGCGCCTACGTGATCGCGCACGAGTACGGCCACCACATCCAGAACCTCCTCGGCACGAACCGGCAGGTCCGGGCCGGGGACAGCGGGCCGACCTCGGGTTCGGTGCGGCTGGAGCTGCAGGCGGACTGCTACGCCGGCGTCTGGGGCAACCACGCCACGACCACGCCGACGTCGTCGGGCCGCCCGCTGATCACGGACGTGGACCAGGCGGACATCAAGGCCGCCCTGGACACGGCCTCGCGGATCGGCGACGACTACATCCAGAGCAACCTCGGCGGCGGCCGCGTGGACCAGAGCCAGTTCACCCACGGCAGCTCGGCGCAGCGCGAGAAGTGGTTCAGCACCGGCATCCGGACCGGCGACCCGGCGCAGTGCAACACGTTCACCACCAACAACCTGGGCTGAGCTCACGACCGGGCCAGCACGTCGAGGGCAGCGCAGTCGCACGGCGCACCGAGGGCGAGCAGGCCCTCGACGACGGGCCCGGGATCGAGGCCGCGGCGGTGTGCCCAGCGCCGCGTCTTGTGGAGGCTGCCGTCGCAGCCGCGGGCGTCGAGCGCGCCGGCGAGCCACCGTCCGAGGAGCCGGACGTGCTCGACCGGCAGGCCGAGGGCGGTGCAGAGGACACCGGCCCAGCTCGAGTGCGGGTCGTCGGGGAGGTCCGAGTGGTTCATGGCGCCGACGCTCGGTGTCGGCACCGACAGTCCAGGCCGGGTCAGGGGCCGAAGGGCCCGAGTTGTCCACAGGTCGGGTTCGCGCAGGTCAGCGGAGGCGGTGGGCACTCACAGGAAGACGAGGGACGGGGAGTGGCCGACGACGTCGAGGCTCCACCCCGGCCGTCGGTAACCCTCGGCGGACAGAAGTAGCCGGTGCTCGACGACAGGCTCACCGCGCGGCGCGACCAGGGCCGAGCCGTCGGGCAGGTAGCCCAGCCTCGCCGACACCCGTAGGGACGCCGTGTTGCCGGCCAGGGCACCCGAGCGGGCCTGCCGGGCACCCAGATGGTCGAAGGCGTAGGTCAGGACGGCGGCGCGCATCTCCGTGCCGAAACCCTTCCCCTGGTGGGCCAGCCCGAGCCAGGAGCCCGTGTCGACCTCGCGGAGCACCGCGAAGTTCCGCCCGGTCATGCTCTGCACCCCGACCACCCGGCCCTCGTGGCGGACCAGGAAGTGGAGCGTCCACGCCTCCGGGGAGAAGCGGGCCCGCTCGCCCCAGAAGTGCTGCAGGATGCCGCGGCCCAGGTAGCGCGGGTCGGCGTCCGTCCAGGCGTACTGGAAGGGCATCTCCTCGGGCGGGTGCACGCCGCCGTAGGCGAGCTCGACCAGCTCGTCGAGGCCGGCGTCGTCGTCCGGGCGCAGCTCGAGGCGCGGGGTGCGCAGGACCAGGGCGCGGGCGGGCCAGTGCATGCCCCGGGAGCGTGCCGCACTGCGGGGAACGGGTCGAGGCGAATAGCGTCGGTGAGCATGTACGCCATCACCGTCCCGGAGCCGGGCGGGCCCGAGAACATGCACTGGACCGAGGTCGAGGACCCGAAGGCGGGGCCGGGCGAGGTCGTCCTCGACGTCGCGGCATCCGCGGTCAACCGGGCCGACCTGCTCCAGCGCGAGGGGAACTACCCGCCGCCGCCCGGGGCGTCGGAGATCATCGGGCTGGAGTGCTCGGGCGTGATCTCCCAGGTCGGCGACGGGGTGTCGGGCTGGTCGGTCGGCGACTCCGTCTGCGCGCTGCTGACCGGCGGCGGCTACGCGACGAAGGTGGCGGTCCCGGCGGCGCAGCTGTTGCCGGTCCCGCAGGGCATCGACCTGGTGACGGCGGCGAGCCTGCCCGAGGTGGCGTGCACCGTGTTCTCCAACGTGGTGTCCTTCGCCGGCCTCGCCGCCGGCCAGACGCTCCTGGTCCAGGGCGGCAGCTCGGGTATCGGCACCCACGCGATCCAGGTCGGCAAGGCGCTCGGGGCGCGGGTCGCGGTCACGGCCAACCCGGCGCGGTTCGACGTCTGCCGCGAGCTGGGCGCGGACATCGTCCTCGACTACGCGGGCGACTTCGCCACCGAGCTCAAGGAGGCGACGGACGGGCGCGGCGCCGACGTCGTCCTCGACAACATGGGGGCCAAGGGGCTCAAGGCGAACGTGTCCGCGCTCGCGCCCGACGGCCGGCTCATGGTCATCGGGATGCAGGGCGGGGTGAAGGCCGAGCTCAACATCGGGGCCCTGCTGGCGAAGCGGGCCAGCGTGACGGCGATGGGGCTGCGCGGGCGCCCGGTCGACGGGCCGCAGGGCAAGGGCGAGGTGGTCCGCGGGGTCCGGGAGCGGATCTGGCCGCTGGTGGCGGACGGCCGGGTGCGGCCCGTCGTGCACGGCCGCTTCCGCCTGCAGGACGCCGCGGACGCGCACCGGACGCTGGCCGCCGGGGGCGTCGTCGGCAAGCTGGTGCTCGTCGCGCCATGATGGGCACATGACGGCACCAGACGAGAGCGACGGGCAGCAGCAGGTCATGGTCGTCGGACCGGACGGGCGCCCGGTCGGGATGGCCGCCGTGCCGCACGGCGACGACGAGGACGGCCAGGCCGGCCTCGGCGGCATGGTCGAGCAGCCCGCGAAGGTCATGCGGATCGGCACCATGATCAAGCAGCTGCTGGAGGAGGTCCGGGCGGCACCGCTCGACGAGGCCTCCCGGGCCCGGCTCCGCGAGATCCACGAGAACTCGATCAAGGAGCTGGAGGAGGGACTGGCCCCCGAGCTGCGGGAGGAGCTCAACCGGCTCTCGCTGCCCTTCACGGACGACTCGGTGCCCAGCGAGGGTGAGCTGCGGATCGCGCAGGCCCAGCTGGTCGGCTGGCTGGAGGGGCTCTTCCACGGCATCCAGACCGCGCTGTTCGCCCAGCAGATGGCGGCGCGGGCGCAGCTGGAGCAGATGCGCCGCGGCCTCCCACCGGGGATCGGTGGCGCGCAGATGCCGGGCCAGCCTCAGGAAGGTGGCGGCAGGGGGACCGGTCAGTACCTCTAGGCGGTCGCGGGCAGCCGGTTCCGCAGCATCCGCGCTGGTCGCGGGCGGTGCACCACCGCTCGCGGCGGGTCACGGAGGCGTCGGTACCCTCGTCGGGTGGCCGTGACCGTGGACGAGGACACCGCCGGGCGTGCGCGCCCGGTGATCGCCGATGCGCCCGGCTCGCGGAGCTGGGCGCGGGCGTTCGGCGACCTCCGCGAGGGCTGGCGCCAACGGGCCCTGTGGGGGCACCTCGGCTGGCAGGACATCAAGCAGCGGTACCGCCGCTCGGTGCTCGGGCCGCTCTGGATCTCGATCTCGATGGGCGTCATCGCGCTCGGGCTCGGCGTCCTCTACTCGCTGCTGTTCCAGGTCGACATCGCGACGTTCCTGCCGCACGTGGCCGTCGGCCTGCTGATCTGGAACTTCATCTCGGGCTGCATCCTCGAGGGCAGCGAGGTCTTCATCGCCAACGAGGGCCTGATCAAGTTCCTGCCGGCCCCGCTGTCGCTGCACATCTACCGGCTCGTCTGGCGGCAGACGCTGTTCTTCCTGCACAACCTGGTGATCTGGGCGGTCCTCGTGATCGTCTTCCCGCACCCGCTGAGCTGGACGCTCGTGCTGGCGGTCCCCGGCTTCGCGCTGCTGGCGGTCAACGGCGGCTGGATCTCCATCCTCTCCGGCATCCTGGCCACCCGGTTCCGGGACATCCCGCCGATCATCGCGAGCGTCGTCCAGCTCGCCTTCTACATGACGCCGATCGTCTGGTCCGTCGACATCCTGTCCGGCAACCCCGCCGTCCAGGAGCGCGCCCGGCTGGTGGAGATCAACCCGCTCTACCACTTCCTGGAGATCGTGCGGGCGCCGCTGCTGGGCCAGCACATCGCCTGGTTCTCCTGGGCCGTCGTCGGCGTGATCACGGTCCTGGGCTGGGCCGTCGGGCTACTGTGCATGCGTAACTACCGGGCCCGCGTGGCCTACTGGGTGTGAGATGAACGAGCCGAGCATCGACCTCGACCGCGCCTGCGTCGACTTCCCCATCTTCGACGCCAAGTCGCGCTCGCTGAAGAAGTCCGTCCTGGGACGGGCCGGCGGCCGCATCGGCACCGAGTCGCGGGTGCCGATCATCGAGGCGCTGCGGGACATCTCCCTCGCCCTGCGCAAGGGCGACCGGGTGGCCCTCGTCGGGCACAACGGCGCCGGCAAGACCACCATCCTGCGCCTGATGGCCGGCATCTACGAGCCCACCCGCGGGCGCGCCGCCGTCCGCGGCAAGGTCGCGCCCATCTTCGACCTCGCCGTCGGGATGGACCCGGAGATCTCGGGCCTGGAGAACATCATCATCCGCGGGTTGTTCCTGGGGATGACCCGCAAGGAGATGAACGCCCGGGTCGACGACATCGCCGAGTTCACCGAGCTCGGGGACTACCTGTCGATGCCGCTGCGCACCTACTCCACGGGTATGCGGGTGCGGCTCGCGCTCGGCGTCGTGACCAGCATCGATCCCGAGATCCTGCTGCTCGACGAGGGCATCGGCGCGGTCGACGCCGAGTTCCTCGCCAAGGCCCGGGACCGGCTCAACGAGCTGGTCGAGCGCTCCGGCATCCTCGTGTTCGCCTCGCACTCCGACGAGTTCCTCGCCGACCTGTGCGACACGGCGATCTGGATGGAGCACGGCACGATCAAGGAGTTCGGCCCGCTGCGCGAGGTCCTGCACCACTACAAGGGCCGGGACGTGCTGGCGGACCACTACCTCCACGGGGACAAGTCCGCGTGACCGCACTGCCGCCGGGTTCGGTCGTCGCCGTCGTCGTCACGCGGCACCGGACCGAGCTGCTGGTCGACTCGCTCGCCGCGATGGCCAAGCAGACCCACCCGATCGCCCACCTGGTCGTCGTCGACAACGGGCCGGACCAGCCGGCGCGCGAGATCGTGGAGTCCTGCGGGCTGCCCGCGACCTGGCTCCCCTCCTGGCACAACCTCGGCGGGGCCGGCGGCTTCGCACTCGGCATCCTGGCCGCGCTCGCCATGGGCGCGGACTGGGTCTGGCTGGGCGACGACGACGGGCACGCCGGATCCGAGTCCGCCCTGGCGGTCCTGATGGACCTGGCCGTCCGCAGGGACCTCGCGTCGGTCTCGCCGGTCGTCGCGGACAAGGCGGATCCGGACCGGCTGGCGTTCCCGCTGCGTCGCGGGGTGGTCTGGCACCGCACCCGCACCGCGCTCCTCTCGGCGGACGGGGACGGCGACGACGAGCTCCTCCCCGGCATCGCGTCGTTCTTCAACGGCGCCCTGGTCCGGGCCTCGACGCTCGACGTGATCGGCGTGCCGGACCTGCGGCTGTTCGTCCGGGGCGACGAGGTGGAGTTCCACCGCCGGATGGTCCGCTCCGGGCTGCCCTTCGGCACCGCGCTGCAGGCGACCTACCTGCACCCGCAGGGCGGCGAAGAGTTCAAGCCGATGCTCGGCGGGCGCCTGCACGCGCAGGACCCCGAGGACCCCACGAAGCGCTACTACACCTACCGCAACCGCGGGTTCCTCATGAGCCAGCCGGGGATGCGGAAGATCGGGATCCTCGAGATCCCCCGCTTCGCCTGGTACTTCCTCGTCACGAAGAAGCAGCCGCGCGCCTTCGTGGAGTGGCTCCGCCTGCTCAACCAGGGCCGCTCGGAGCGCTTCCACCGCGCCCCCTGAGCTGCAGCCCCCGGCGCTCGGAGACCCTGAGCGGTGCTCGGGGGGCTCGAGTGTCACCGAGCGGTGCTCGAGGAGCTCGGGCGTCACCGAACGGCGCTTGGGCTCTCCCGCGTCGCTGAGTGCGTGAGGATCCCGAGCTCGCGGAGCGTGGTGATCGTTCTCGGAGGTACGTGGTGGTGCTCCCGACCGCACTGGAGTCACCTTCGTGCCGATCATGCGGCTCATGATCGATCCGAGGGTGACACGAGCGCGGCGACGGTCGCGGTGGTGTCGCGGTCGGACCGATCTTTGCGACGTGTGCGGGGTCGGCCGCCGGCGCCGCGGGCACCTCGCTACCCTCGTTCCGTGACCGCGACCCAGCCCGAGGAGGCTCCTGCGCCGGCCGCGTCCCATGGGCTCGTCGCACAGCTGCTGCGGTTCGCCGCGGTCGGCGGCATCTCGGCGCTGGTCGACTTCGGGGTCCTGCACCTCGTGCTGCTGACGGACGTCCCGTCGTGGCTCGCGCGCGCGATCTCGTTCATCTGCGGAACCACCACGGCCTACTTCCTCAACAAGCGCTTCACCTTCGGGGAGGCGGCCGGCGGTCGAGGGCGGCTGGCCGGGTTCGTCCTGCTCTACGCCACCACGTTCGCGATCGCGGTCGGCGTGTACCAGCTCGCCCTCTCCTTCCTTCCCGAGATGAGCTTCAAGACCTCGATCGCCTGGGTCATCTCGCAGGGCACCGCGACGGTGATCAACTTCGTGATGCTCCGCACGGTTGTCTTCCGGAGCACCCCCACCTCCTGACCGGCGGGTTCATCCGGGCGCCGGTGCGTCCTGTCGAGGCCCGAGCTCGCTGACGCTCGAGGCCGGAGCTCGCTGACGCTCGGGGCTGCAGCCCGGACGTCGCAGACGTGTGTTTCGGGCTCCCGAAAGTGCCGACTCGCGGGTTTGGGTTGCGGCCACCAACAGCTTTGCGCTACAAAGTTCCTCACGGCGCAGAGTTCGCTGCGTCGCGGAGCTCGCGGGGGGAGCCATGACCGAGGTGCACGACGATCGTCCGGGCAGTGCGGCGGACGCGTTGGCGATCATCCAGGCCCAGCAGGCGCAGGTGTCGTCGGCGATCTCGCCGAAGGCCTACCTGTTCTTCCTGTTCTGGGGCGCGGCCTGGATCGTCATGGGGGTGTCCGGCTTCCTCGCCGGCATCGACGTCTTCCCCGGATGGGTCGCGGGAGTGCTCGGTACCGCCGCGATCGTGGCGGCGGGGATCGCGAGTGCGGTCGTCGGGATCCGGTCGGGCCGCGGGCTCGCCGGGCAGTCGACCCGCCAGGGCATGCTCTACGGGCTCTGCTGGCCCTTCGCGATGGTCGGGGTGAGCGTGTTCGTGGCGGCGATGAGCGCGGTCGGCGGGCTCTCGAGCGACCAGATGGCGATCATGGTCCCGGCGGCGTACGCGCTGGTGGTGGGCGCGCTGTATGCCGCGTCTGGGGCCGTGTGGGGCTCGATGAACAACTTCGTCCTCGGCATCTGGATCGTGGTCGTCGGCGGGGTCTCGCCCTTCCTCGGCACCCCGGCCAACCTGCTGTTCTTCGGGGTCGGCGCGGGCGGCGGGATGCTCGCCGTCGGGGTGGCGGAGCTGGTGCGTTCCCGGTGACCGGTGTCCCCCAGCTCGATCCCGTCATCCACGCCCAGGCCCGCCTGCGCGTGACCGCGAGCCTCGCGACCCTCTGCGAGGGCGATCGCGTGACCTTCCCCCGACTCCAGGAGCTGCTCGACATGACCGCCGGGAACCTCTCGACGCACCTGCGCAAGCTCGAGGACGCCGGGTACGTCCTGATCACCAAAGCGCACGAGCGCCGCACGCCCGTCACGTACGTGGAGCTGACCCGCGACGGGCGGCGCGCGTTCGAGGACTACACCGCGGCGCTGAAGTCCCTGCTCGGGGACGCGACGTGATCGCCCGGGCGCTCGGCGTGACCCGCCGGTTCGGGTCGACGGTCGCGGTGGACCAGCTGGATCTCGACGTCGCGGCCGGCGAGCTGGTCGGCCTGCTCGGGCCGAACGGCGCCGGCAAGTCCACGCTGATCAGCCTGCTCGTGGGGCTGCGCAAGCCGGACTCCGGTCGCGTCGAGCTGTTCGGCGGCGACCCGCGCGACGCTCGGTTCCGCCGGGAGCTGGGAATGACTCCCCAGGAGACCGGGCTGCCCACGACGCTGCGGGTCGGCGAGGTCGTCTCGTTCGTCTCGCGGCACTTCCCCGATCCCCTGCCGGCCGGCGAGCTGCTGGAGCGGTTCGGGCTCAGCGGACTGGAGAAGCGGCAGACGGGTGGGCTCTCCGGCGGGCAGAAGCGGCGCCTCGCCGTGGCGCTCGCGTTCGTCGGCCGGCCGAAGCTCGTGGTGCTCGACGAGCCCACCACGGGTCTGGACGTCGAGGGCCGCCGGGCACTGTGGGAGGGCGTCCGCCACTTCCACGCCGAGGGCGGCACGGTGCTGCTGACCAGCCACTACCTCGACGAGATCGAGAACCTCGCGAGCCGCGTGGTCGTCGTCGGCAAGGGCCGGGTGATCGCCGACGGGCCGGTGGACCACGTCCGCGGCCTGGTCGCCGTGAGCCGGGTCAGCCTGACCTGCCCGGTGCCGCCGCCGCTCGACGGCGTGGTGCACAGCGAGCGCGAGGGCGACCGCTGGGAGCTCCACACACCCGACGCGGACGCGCTCGTCCGCCACCTGGTCCGGGCCGACGTGCCGTTCACGGCGCTGCAGGTCCGGCCGGCATCGCTGGAGGAAGCCTTCCTCACGCTCACCGGGGAGACGTCATGACGCTCGTGGCCGCGCACTACCGGTTCCTCGTCCTGGAGCAGATCCGGATCCCGATCGCGCTGCTGTCGTCGGCGCTGTTCCCCGCGCTGTCGCTGCTGTTCTTCGTGGTGCCCTTCGACTACAGCAACGATCCCGCCGCCGCGACCACGTCGGTCGCCCAGCTGATCGTCTTCGCCGTGATGACGAGCTTCCTGTTCACCTTCGGCGTCGGGGTGGCGGACGACCGGGAGAAGTCCTGGGATCCCTACCTGCGGACGCTCCCGGCGCCGGCCTGGCCGCGGATCGCCGGCCGGGTGCTGATGGGCGCCACGTTCGCCCTGCTGTCGGTGATCCCCGTGACGATCGTCGGGGCGCTGTTCACGAGCGCCACGGCCTCGCCGCTGCAGCTGCTGCTCGGGCTGGTCGCGCTGGTGGTGGCGGGGCTGCCGTTCCTGTTCGGCGGACTCGCGATCGGCTACTCGATGCCGGTCAAGGTCGCCCTGCCCGTGACCAACCTGGTGTTCTTCCCGATCGCCTTCGGCGGCGGCCTGCTGATCCCGCCCGGCCTCTTCCCGGGCTGGCTGCAGGGGGTGTCGACGCTGCTGCCCTCGCGCGGGGCGCGGGACCTGGTGGTCTGGGCGGTCGTGGGGACGCCGCCCTCCGTGCTCGCGGTGATCGCCATGGGGGTGTGGGCGGTCGCCACGGCGGCGGTCGCGGTGTGGGCGTACAAGCGCGACCAGGGCCGCCGGTTCCACTGAGCCCTCGTGAGTGGCGATAGTCGCTCTGGCGACTATCGCCACTCACGGCTACACGAGGTGGCCGGCGATCCGGTAGCGGCGGCGGACGACGACGGAACCGATGCCCGAGCGTCCGTAGATGCGGAAGTGGGGGGCGTGGGCGGGGGCGACGGGGACCCGGCTGCGGACCATGCCCAGGCCTGCGACCAGGCCGTCGAGGTCCGCAGTGGCTCCGGCCGGGACGAAGAGGCGGGCCGCGCCCGCGCCGAGCTCCAGCTCGATCTCGACGACGGGATGGGTCAGCTCGGCCTCGGTGAAGTCGAGCAGGACCGCGCCCATCGTGCTCTGGACCCGTAGCCGCGCCGGGACCTCCCAGCGGCCGGTGCGGCGCAGCGAGCCCACGCCGGCGCGGAGGACGAGCGGCGGGCCGACCGGAGTGCTGAGGACCGGCTCGTCGTCCGGGAGGTCCTCGAGCGGGGGGACGAGATCGGCGGCGAATCGGGCCGCGTAGACCACCTCGAGCCGTTCCTCCAGCTCGGAGAAGGTGATCCGGCCCTCGCCCACGGCACGCTGCAACCGGACCGCGGCACGCTCCCGATCGGCGTCGGAGATCCGGATGCCGGGGCGCGGGCCCGCGGGCTCGACCCGCGCCGGCGGGCGCGGCCGCCAGATCGAGGACCCGCTCATCCGTGCAGCGTAGCGGCCATCCGGGGTGGGCACGCGGGTCGAAGGGCGACCGTCGGTAGCCTGACTCCCGATGACCAGCCCAGCCAGCGAGACCCGGACCCTGCACGGATGGGGGCGCACCGCACCCACCGTGGCCACGGTGATCACGCCGCGCGGCCCCGACGACGTCGCCGCCGCGATCACCGGGGCGGGCACGCGCGGGATCATCGCCCGCGGCCTCGGCCGCTCCTACGGCGACCCGGCGCAGAACGCCGGCGGCACCGTGCTCGACATGACCGGCCTGTCGCGGATCCACACGATCGACGCGGACACCGGGCTCGTCGACCTCGACGCCGGTGTCTCGCTCGACACGCTGATGCGCCGCGCACTGCCCTTCGGCCTGTGGATCCCGGTGCTGCCGGGTACCCGTCAGGTCACCATCGGCGGCGCGATCGGCGCGGACATCCACGGCAAGGCGCACCACGTCGTCGGCAGCTTCGGCAACCACGTCGTCGCGATGACGCTCGTGCTTGCCGACGGGTCGGTCCGCGAGCTCACGCCGGAGGGTCCGGACGAGGAGCTGTTCTGGGCGACCGTCGGCGGCATGGGGCTGACCGGTGTCGTCGTGCGGGCCACGCTGAAGCTGCACCACGTCGAGACCGCGTACTTCAAGGTCGACACCGAGCAGATCGGCACCCTCGACGAGCTCATGCGCCGCCAGACCGAGGACGACGAGAAGTACGCCGAGTCGGTCTCCTGGTTCGATGCCGTCACCACCGGGGAGCACTTCGGCCGCGGGCTGCTGACCAGGGCGAACCACGCCGTGCTGGACGATCTCTCGCCCAAGCAGCGCCGGGACCCGCTCAAGTTCGACGCGCCGCAGCTGCTGACCGTGCCGGACGTGTTCCCGCCCGGGATGCTCAACCGCTGGACCGGCAAGGCGTTCTCCGAGCTCTGGTACCGCAAGTCGCCCACCAAGCTGGGTGCGGTCCAGAACATCACCCAGTTCCTGCACCCGCTGGACATCGCGGGCGAGTGGAACCGGGCGTACGGGCCGCGCGGGTTCCTGCAGTACCAGTTCGTGGTGCCGCTCGACCGGGACGACGTGATCCGCGAGGTGCTCTCGCTGGTCACCGCGGCCGGGCAGGTCTCCGCGCTCAACGTGCTGAAGCGCTTCGGCGAGGGCAACCGGGCGCCGCTGTCCTTCCCCAAGCCCGGCTGGACGCTGTGCCTGGACATCCCGATCGGCCCCGGCCTCGGCGAGCTGTGCGACGAGCTGGACCGCGTGGTGCTCGACGCCGGCGGCCGGCACTACCTGGCCAAGGAGTCGCGGACGACGCCGGAGGCGATCCGGCGCGGCTACCCGCGGCTCGACGAGTGGCGCAAGGTCCGCGCCACGGTGGATCCCGAGGGCGTGTTCGCCTCCGACATGGCACGACGACTGGAGCTGATCTGATGATGGACGCCGTCGGTAACCCGCAGAGCATCCTGCTGCTGGGTGGGACGTCCGAGATCGGGCTCGCGACCGTCGAGGCCTTCGCCACCGACCGGCCGCTCCGCGTCGTGCTCGCCGGCCGTGCCTCCACCCGGCTCGACGAGGCGAGGACCCGGCTCGAGGGCCGCGGGTGCGCGGTCGAGACCCTGGACTTCGACGCGGTCGCCGTCGACACCCACGCGTCGGTGGTCGACAAGGCGTTCGCCTCGGGCGACGTCGACGTCACGATCGTGGCGTTCGGCCTGCTCGGGGACAACGAGGAGGCCTGGACGGACGCGGCCAAGGCCGTCGAGCTGGCCCAGGTCAACTACACCGCCGCGGTCTCGGTCGGCGTGCTGGTGGGCGACAAGCTCAAGGCCCAGGGCCACGGTTCGCTCGTCGCGCTCTCGTCGGTCGCGGGCGAGCGGGCGCGGCGCTCCAACTTCGTCTACGGCTCCACCAAGGCCGGCCTCGACGCCTTCTACTCGGGCCTCACCGAGGCCCTCCGCCCGTCCGGCGTCACCGTCACGGTCGTCCGCCCGGGCTTCGTGCACACCAAGATGACCGAGGGTCTGAAGCCCGCCCCGCTCTCCACGACCCCCGAAGCGGTCGCCGAGGTCATCGTGCACGCGGTGCGGGTGAAGCAGGAGCTCGTCTGGGCCCCGGCCCCCCTCCGCTTCGTCATGTCGGCGCTGCGCCACGTGCCTCGGCCGCTCTTCCGCCGACTGCCTCTCTGAGGCCGCCTCTGCGAGCCCCGGCCCCACGTCGGGACCCGTGTCCTGTCGATCGTGGGAGCCGGGGCCGTTCAGACCTGAGGGCGATGCCGGCCCGCGAGGCCGACGACGATGATCCCGGCCAGGAGGGTGATCCCGGCGCCGACCTGCAGGGCTGTGCCGGACCCCGTCACGAAGGCCTGCGTGATCGCGCCGTACCCGGTCGGGTCGAGGTCGAGCGCGGCGGCGACCGTGCGGGGTACCGGATCGTGTGCCTGCAGCGCGGCGGGCAGGTGGCCGGCGAAACCGGCGACCGTGATCGTGCCGATCACGGCGATGCCGAGGGCACTGCCGAGCTCGCGCGTGGCCGACTGCAGGCCGCCGGCCACGCCTGCCTGCGCCGCCGGCAGCCCGGAGGTGAGCACGGTGGTGAGGGTGGGGAGCGCCAGGGCGAATCCGATGCCGAGCACCACGAGCCAGAGTGCGTAGGCGAGGAAGGACTGGTGGACCGCGAAGGAGAGCCCGAGCAGGCCGCCGCTGATGAACAGGAAGCCGGCGCCGAGGGTGACCGGGACGCCGATCCGGACGGCGAGAACGGGCAGGAAGCGGGAGCCGACCAGGATCGGGATCGCCAGCGGCAGCGTGCCCAGCCCGGCCTCGATCACGGTGAAGCCGCGGCCGTACTGGAGCAGCGAGGAGTTCAGGTAGAACAGGCCGAAGCTGCCGAACCAGGTCACGAGCATCCCCAGGCTCGCGCTGGACAGCAGTGGCGAGCGGAACAGCCGGGGATCGAGGAGCGGGTGCGTGACACGCAGCTCGACGAGCACCCAGGCGCACCACAGGAGCACCGCGAGGACGAAGGCGCCCAGCACGACCGGGCTTCCCCAGCCGCGTTCGGGGCCCTCGATGATGCCGCCGAGCAGCGCGACGGAGGCCGCCACGATCAGCACCGTGCCGGCCGGGTCGAAGCGGCGGAACGTGCGCGGGCTCGCCTTGGTGGCGAGCATGATGCCGGCGGCGCAGAGCGCGGCGAGGGGGACGATCCCGGCGAACAGCGTCCGCCACGAGCCCGAGCTGAGCAGCGCGGCGCCGCCGAGGTTGCCGAGGGCACCGGCCAGGCCCGACACGATGCCCCAGGTCCCGAGCGCGCGGAGGCGCTGGGCTTCCCGGGTCGCGTGCACGAGCACACCCACGCAGTTCGGCAGGACGAGGGCGGCGCCGAGCCCGGACACCGTCCGGCCCACGAGCATGATCGCAACCGTGGGGGCGAGCGCCGAGGTGGCGGCGCCGAGGGCGAGGACGAGCAGGCCGGTGAGCAGCGTGCCCTTGCGTCCGAAGCGGTCGCCGACCGCGCCGCCGGGGATGACGAGGCAGGCGAAGACGATGACGTAGGCGTCGACGATCCACAGCAGTTCGGCCGAGCTCGGGTGCAGGGAGCTGGCGGCCAGCATCGGCTGGGCCACGTTCATCGACGCGACGAAACCGACGACGAGCAGGGTACAGAGGCAGACAGCGATCAGGGCCAGCGTCTCGCGCCGCCTCACCGAGGCGGAGGCTTTCGTGGTCGTCGCGGGGCCACCGGCCTCACCTGTCATGACACGCATTGCGTTCCTTCCCTCTCCCCCGGTGCGGGTTGGCGCACCGAGGGATTACGAGTCACAGTGTCCCGAAAAGCTAACAGATAACGGTGCACACTGTCCATGAACTCGGTGAGGGGTCGGCCCCTACGATCGGTGCGGGGTGTCCGGCGGAGGGAGCGGGGATGGGCGGCGAGCACGGCAAGGTCGGTCGCCCGCGCAGCGAGGAGGCCCGGATCGCGGTCCTCCACGCCGTCGACGATCTCGTGGCCGCGCGCGGGTACGGCGCCGTCACCCTCAAGGGCATCGCGGAGCGTGCCGGGGTGTCGCGCCAGACCATCTACCGCTGGTGGGCGACCAAGGCCGAGATCCTGCTCGAGGCCAGCGTCACCGACGCCCGCCAGGAGCTGGACGTACCGGCGCACGACGATCCCGTCGACGACCTCACCGCGTACCTCGAGGCGCTCGTCACCTTCCTCACCAGCTCGGATGCCGGTGCGGCCTACCGGGCACTGGTCGGCGAGGCCCAGCACGACAAGGCCGTCGGCGAACTGCTGAGCGGCACCGACCCGATCGGGCAGAGCGCGGCCGTCGTGATCGCTCGCGCGGTGCCCGCCGAGGCCCTGACCGTCCCGATGCCGCAGGCGACGGCCCTGCTGGTCGGCCCGGCGTTCTTCTGGATCCTCAGCGGCCGACAGCCGGGCGATCTCCGACCCGACACGCTCGCCCGCGAGTTCCTGAGCCGCGCGGCTCCGTCCCTCGGCGCTGCCTGAGCGGGGCTACCAGGTGTCGACGTGGAGGACCTCGTCGAGGGGCTGGCGGGGGGCGGGCTTGAAGGTCGTGCCCTTCGTGTACGCGACGGGGAGGAGGACGCCCTGGCGGACCTCGGGCGGGATGCCGAGGTACTCCGCGATCTCCTTCTCGTAGCTCAGGTGCAGGGTCGTCCAGGCGCTGCCGAGGCCGCGGGCGCGCAGGGCGAGCTGGAGGCTCCAGGCGGCCGGGAGGAGGGAGCCCCAGAGCCCGGCCTGGTTCGACGACGACAGCTCGGCCGACGCCTCGATCGCCCCGATGACCAGCACGGGAGCCTCGGCCATGTGCTCGGCGAGGTACTCGGCGCTGGTGGCGACGCGCTGCTGGGTCGCGTCCCGGTCGGCGTCGCCGGTGGGGTTGCCGGCCGCGTAGATCGGGGAGTTGCGGTAGCGGTCGAAGGCGCGGGCGTAGTACTCCGAGACGACGCGGCGCCTCTCCGGGTCCGTCAGCACGATCCAGTGCCAGCCCTGGCGGTTGCTCCCGCTCGGGGCCTGCAGCGCCACCTCGAGGCTCTCCCGGATCACCTCGAGCGGCACGGGGCGCTCGAAGTCCAGGCGCTTGCGGACGGAACGGGTGGACGTGAGCAGGTGGTCGGGGTCCAGCGGGAGCAGCTCTGCCATGGGCACGATCATGCCCCGCGGCGGATCGCTCCCGCAGCTCAGCGGGGGTCGTGAGTGAGAATGAAGACGGACCGCTCCCCCTCGCCGGGGTTGAGGAACAGGCGGCCGGCGCCGCGCTGGGCCAGGGCGGGGGCGCGGCGGGTGTCCAGGAGTGCCGGGACCTTGCCGTAGGGGCCGCGCCACAGGCCGTCGGAACCCTCGCGGACGACGGTGAAGCCCGACGCCGTGAGGAGGCGGCTCCAGTCCTCGTGGGGGCGCAGCGAGTGGCCGGGGCGGGCGGCCCACCACTCGGACCCCGTCAGGGCCCGGCCGCGGCCCGCGGGATCGGCGACGGCGACGAGGAGCCGGCCACCGGGCGCCACCACCCGGCGCCAGGTCAGCAGGATCCGCGGGACGGCGTCGGCCGGGACGGTGTCGAGGACGTCGATCGCGACGAGGCTGCGGAAGCCGTCCGTCGGGAGCTCGTCGTCGGACTCGTGGACGGGGCAGCCGGGAGCGGCCGCCCGCACCGCGTCGGGATCGACGCCGACGGCGAGGCCCGAGGCGGGGCCGAGGCCGGCCAGCCGGCGCAGCAGGGCGCCGGACCCGCAGCCGTAGTCGAGGTAGGGGCCGCGGCCGACGTGCCGGCGGACGAGCTGGACGTACCAGGAGAGCAGCCGGTCGTCAGTGCTCGGCGCCTCCACCGAGCCGCTCACTGCCGTTCACGGGTGTCGATGCGCTCCACGCCGACATCGTGGCAGCCGGGTTCCCGGGGCCCGGCTCGGGCCCGGCTCAGCGGGTCTTCGGCCCCCGCTGACCCGCGATCTGCGGGGTGTGGGGCTGGTCCCGGTGGACGCGGTGCCGGCCCCGTCCGCGGGCCCCGACCAGCTCGTCGGCCAGCTCGGGATGGGGGGAGCGCACGTGGGCGCGGCGGGCCTCGACGACCCGCTCCACCGGTCGCTGCACGGGAACGGCGGCGGTCACGGGCTCCTGCGGTCCGGTCGTGGGCTCGCTGGGTGCAGGAATCCGGAGGGCCGGCTCCGGGAGGGCACGCTCCGCGGCGGCGTGGTCCGGCGCGAACTCGGCGGGTCCGACGGGCTCCGTGGCGTGGACCGGCGGGAACAGACCGGGGAGGGCAGGCTCCGCGGCATGGGTCGGCGCGAACGCCGCAGGGCGGACGGGCTCCACGGCGGGGGTCGGCGCGAAGGCAGCGGGGCGGACGGGCTCTGCCGCGGTGGGCTGCGGACCCGCGGGACGCAGCTCCACCGGAGCCGACCAGGCCGCGGGGCTGAGGGGCTCGGGGGCCGGGGCGGGGACGGGGCGGAGCGGGGTGATCGGCGCCGGCCGCTCCACCTCCGCGGCGAACGCCGGGAACGGCACGGCGGGGCGCACCGGCAGGACCGGGGCGGGCTCGGAGCGGTGCGGCTCCCCGCCCCGGAACGGGCCCGCGTCCGCGATGCCGACGGCGAGCTCGGGCTCCAGCGGCGGGAGAGCCGGGAAGGCCCGGGTGTCGGGGTCCTGCCGCGCCGACTCCGTGTCCACCGCGGCCCCGACGACGACGGGCGCGAGCGGCCTGGTCAGGTGCAGCACCTCGGTGGGCAGCTCGGCCACGGGCGTGCTCGCGACCGCCTTGGCGGTGAGGCGTTCGGCGCGGGCCGCGGAGGCCCGCAGCTGCACCCCCCACTGCGCCGGCAGGTCCTTCATCGCGGCCCGCGCCGGCTCCTCGACCCACCGGAACAGCAGGTGGGCGGCGACGAGCGTGCTCAGCAGCACCGCGAGCGCGACGAGGTGGGTGAGGATCCGCCCCGGGGCGAGCAGCGAGCTGCCGCCGAAGCCGCCGTAGCGGCGCATCGCCAGCCAGAACACCTCGAACATCGGGATGTGCACGAGGTAGAGCGCGTAGGAGATCCGACCGCCGTGCACCATCGCCGGCGTCGAGAGCAGGCGGGCGAGCCCGGTCGGGCGGGCCAGCGCGAGCGCCCCGACGAGCACCGGGAACAGCACGATCACCACGCCGCCGCGGCCCGGGGCGACGTACTCCCCCGCGACCAGGCCGACGGCGATCAGGACCGGCGTGAGGGTGGCGACCCGCGACGCTGCCTCCGAGGTCCGCATCCGCCGCACCGCCAGGTACGCCAGCACCCCGCCGCCGAACCCGCACAGGATCCGGACGAGCCAGCTCCACGGGTAGTACGGGCTGCCGGTCGCGGCGTAGGCCAGCGCGATCGGCGCCATCATCGCCACCGCGCCGAGCCCGAGGACGACCACCGGCAGGTTCCGCATCCGGTGGGCGACCACGGCGATCAGCGGGAACAGCAGGTAGGCGAGCCACTCGGCGCTGATCGACCAGGTCGAGCCGACCCAGGACGCGCCGTCGAAGTAGCTGTTGTCCCAGAGCTGCACCATGAACAGCTGCTGCAGCCACTCCCCGACGGACAGCGTCGGCTGGACCGCCTGGAAGGCGATCTCCGGGTCGGCGCCGTAGACCGCGCGGGCCACCAGCCAGATCCCGAACATGTGGAACACCAGCACGTAGGCGGGCCAGATGCGGCAGGCCCGGGCCCACACGAACCGGCCGGCCTCGCGGGCGCGCAGCCGCGGGCCGAGCTTGTCCAGGTATGTGTGCGCGATCACGAAGCCGCTGAGCACGAAGAACAGGTCGACGCCGAGCGCGCCGTTGGTCAGCAGGGGTCCGAGCAGGTCGGACACCGCGGCGACGCCGGGCAGCGCGGTGAAGTGGAAGTGGAACAGGACCACCCAGCCGGCGGCGACGATCCGCAGCCCCGTGAGTGCCCGGAACTCACCGGTGCGTACCTGGGGGGCCTGCTCAGCGGTCGCCGTCACAATCGCCACAACGACGGCTCCCGATCAACGTCACGGGTGTCCCCCAACTGCGCCCGAACAGCCCAACGTGTTACGCAGAGTGCCGGAATCCCCAGATTGTCATTCTTGATGCCCGGGCCGGATGACATCCGATGGACGGCCCTGCAGCGGCCGGAAGGTCGCGGGATAGCCTCGGGCGTCGTGCTGACCACCGACACGGTGGCCGTCCGCTCCCCGGATGCCCCCGCTCCTCCCCACCCGGCACGGGGTCCGCGACGGCTCGCCGCCGCACTCGGCCTGCTCTCGGCCGTGCTCTCGATCGCGATCCCGTTCCTCCCCGTCTCCCAGAACACCGCCGAGCTGTCCTGGCCCACCGCCACGGCCGGCACCGCCCCCGTCACCGCGCCCCTGGTGACGCTGCGGCCCGAGTCCTTCGACGCCACGATCGCCTGCCCGACCCTGCGGAGCCTCGACGCGCGCGGCCCCGCCACGGTCTTCACCACCACCGCCCCCGGAGCCCCGGACGGCGCGACCGTCGGCATGCGGGTCGGGATCGACGGCGGCCTGCTGACCGTCGACGACCGCGGCCGCCGCCTCGCCGAGAGCCCCCTCCCCGCGGGCGACTGCACGCTGGTCGTGCGGTCGGACGCCACGAGCACCACCGTGACCCTCGGCGGCACCCGGCTCAGCGGCTCCACCGAGGACCTGCGACCCCAGGTCGTCGGCCTCTGGTCGGATCTCGACCAGGCCCGGGATCCCGTGGCGGGCACGGTGATCCGGTTCGCGACGGACAACCGCTTCGACAGCGCCCCTTCCTGGACCAAGATCGCCGCCGGCGCACTGGCGGTCGTCGCCCTGCTCGGCTGCCTGCTCGTGCTCCGGCGCCTCGACGACCGCGACGGCCGCCGGATGGTCCACACCGGACGGCTCTCGGGACGCCTGCGCGGCCACGACTGGCTGCGCGACTCGGCGGTGGTCGCGCTGCTGGCCGGCGCCACCGTGTTCGGCAGCATGACGCCCGACGACGGCTACATCCTGACCATCGCCCGCGGCGTCGAGACCTCGGGGTACATCGGCAACTACTACCGCTGGTTCGACGTCCCCGAGGCGCCGTTCGGCTGGTTCTACGAGCTGTACTCGCGCTGGATCGGGGTGAGCGACGCCGTGCTGTGGCTGCGGATCCCGGCGCTCGCCATGGGCGTCGCCTCGTGGTTGCTGATCAGCCGCGGGCTGCTGCCCCGCCTCGGCACCCGGGTGCGCCGCAGCCGGTCCGCCGGGTGGGCCGCGGCAGGCGTGTTCCTGTGCTTCTGGATCCCCTTCGACAACGGCCTGCGGCCCGAGCCGGTGGTCGTCATCGCGGCGCTGCTGTCGCTGGTCCTGCTCGAACGGGCGCTGGTGACACAACGGCTCGTGCCCATCGCCTTCGCCCTGGT
Organism: Pseudonocardia ailaonensis; assembly: GCF_039531635.1. NCBI lineage: Bacteria > Bacillati > Actinomycetota > Actinomycetes > Pseudonocardiales > Pseudonocardiaceae > Pseudonocardia > Pseudonocardia ailaonensis. Next base: position 338,646 of record NZ_BAAAQK010000025.1, read on the forward strand.
CTCGGGTGCCTTCGCGGTGGCCGCCACGCCGACCGGGCTGATCGCGTTCGCCCCGCTGCTGGCCGCCGGACGTCCGTTGCTGCGGCTGCTCTCCCGGCGCGCCAAGGCATCCGGCTGGCTCCCGGTGCTGCTGCCGCTCGTGGCCGCGGGGGTGGTCGTGCTCGTCGCGGTGTTCGACGACCAGACCTGGTCGACGATCGCCGAGGCCACACGCGTCCGCACCGAGATCGGGCCCAACCAGCCCTGGTACCAGGAGCTCTCGCGCTACGACCTGCTCTTCTCCGACACCCGCGACGGCTCGCTGATGCGCCGCTTCCCGGTGCTGCTGCTGATCCTCTGCCTGATCGTGAGCACCGCGGTGCTGTTGCGGCGCAAGCGGATCCCGGGCGCCGCGCTCGGGGTGTCCCGACGGCTGATCGGCAGCAGCGTCCTCGGGTTCGTGGTCCTGGCCCTCACCCCGACGAAGTGGACGCACCACTTCGGCGCGTTCGCCGCGCTCGGGGCGGGCATGGCCGCGCTCGCCGCGCTGGCGACGGGCACCAGCGTGCTGCGCTCGCGGCGCAACCAGGCGATCCTGGTGGCCGGGCTGCTGGGCATCACGGCGTTCGCGTTCGCGGGCCCCAACACCTGGTGGTACGTCTCGAACTGGGGCGTGCCGTGGTTCGACAAGCCGCCGTCCGTCCGCGGGATCTCGGCCACGTCGCTGCTGCTGCTCGCCGCCGCGCTGACGCTCGTCTACGCGCTGGTGGAGCACCTGCGCGGGCCGGTCATCCCGCGGCCGGTCACGTTCAGCCGCGCGCCGCGCCTGAACAACGCCCCGATCGCGGCCTTCTGCGCACTGATGGTGCTGTTCCAGATCGCGGGACTGGCCAAGAGCGTGCAGAAACAGTGGGGCAGCTACTCGCTGGCGGGCGACATCGTGAGCGACCCGACCGGATCCCGGTGCGGGCTGGCCGGGCGGATCCTGGTGGAGACGGACCCGGAGCGCGGGCTGCTGCCCGTCACCACCGGTCCGGGGCTGCCCGGCGACTCGTCCGGGTTCACGCCGGACGGCCTGCCGCCGGACGGGGCCGGCTCGCTGCGCGACACCGACGGTCAGGGCAACCATGATCCCGGGGTGACCGGGACCGGGCCGCACGGGCCGGTCACGGGCAGCTGGAGCCCGGACCTGCAGGCCACCGGCGACTACCGCAGCCCCTGGTACGCGCTGCCGCAGGCGGCCCGGGACGGGGCCGCGCCGCTCGTGCTGGGGGTGGCCGGGCAGATCGGCTCCGGCACCTCCGTCACGCTGCAGTTCTCCCGCGGCGGCGAGGTCATCGACACCGTGGAGCCGTCCGGCTCGGGCGGCGCGGTCACCGCCACCTCCGACCCCACGGGCACCGGCTCGGCAGGGCAGGGCTGGCGCGACGTCCGGCTGAACCTCGCCGGGACCACCGCCGCCACCGCCGACGCCGTGCGGGTCATCGCACGGGACCGGGCGCTGGGACAGGCCGGATGGGTCGCCGTCACCGCGCCGCGGGTGCCGCAGCTGACGCCGTTGACGCAGGTCGTGGCGGGGACGACGGGCTACCTGGACTGGCCGACGGCCTTCCCCAGCCCGTGCCTGCAGCCGTTCGGGATCCACCGGGGCGTCGCCGAGCTGCCGGGCTACCGGATCCTCGCGGACCCGCAGCAGCGGGCGGTCGGGGACGCCTGGGGCTCTCCGTCGACGGGCGGGCCGCAGGGCTGGATGGACCAGCTGGTGCGGCAGCGGGTGCTGCCGACCTACCTGCAGGGCCAGTGGGACTTCGACTGGGGCCAGCTGCGGATGCTGGAGCCGTACGCCCCCGCCGGGGCGCCGGACGTCGAGAAGGGCCTGAGGACGATGTGGGGCTGGCAGCAGGAGGGCCCGATCGGCGGCCCCCCGACCGACCCGCCCCTCGACCGCCCGTAACCCCGACACCCGCGTTATGGATCCTCGACGCGCTCGGAAGCCCTCCGAAATCGCGTTGAGGATCCATAACGCGTCAGGGGGTGTCGCGGGAGAGGGCGAGCCACCCCCACCCCGGAGCGCGGGGCGGCCGGGCCGGGCTGGCAGCCTGTGCGCGTGGCCTCCCCCGCACGCCCCGCCCCCGATGCGCTCCGGGAGGAGCCGGGCCCCCCGCCCGCGCCCCCGCGGCGGCGCGGGCTCCTCGCCGGCGTGCTCGGGCTGGTCGCGCTCGCGTGCGCGGTGGCCTTCCCCTTCGCGCCGGTCGTGCAGCCGCAGGCGGACTACTCGTGGGGCGGCGCCGGCGCGGTGCCGACCGCCCTCCCGCTGATGCCGTACCAGCCGACCCAGCTCACCGCCGTCGCCACCTGTGGGGCGGCCCGCGCGCTCGGCGACGGGACGCTCATCGCCACCGTGCCCGCCGACCCGGACCCCCGTGCCGCGCGGCTCGACGGGCTGCGGATGGCGGTCCGGGGCGGATCGCTGCTGGTCACGACCGCGGGCGTGGCGTTCGACCCGATCCCGCTGCCCGCCGGCGACTGCACCGTCGAGTTCCGCAGCGACCCGACCGCCACCACCCTGCTGCTGAACGGGGCGCCGGTGGTGAACCGGGCCGGGGACCTGCGCCCGGCCGTCGCCGCCCTGCTCACCGACGCCCGCGACACCTCCGGCCTCGGCGTCCGGCTCACCGCCGACACCCGTTTCCAGACGACGATCTCCCCGGTCAAGACCGTGATCCTCGTGATCGGGGTGCTCGCGGTGCTCGGCATGATCGTCGCGCTCGCCCGGGCCGAGGACCGGCGGCGGGTACGCGTGCTCCCACGCGGCTGGTGGCGGCCCCGGCTCACCGATCTGGCCGTGACCGCGACACTCGCCGTCTGGTGGGTGATCGGGCCGGTGACCGTCGACGACGGGTACATCGCGGGGATCGTGCGGGACCGGGCGTCGTCGGGGTTCATCGGGAACGTCTACCGCTGGCTCAACGCCCCCGAGGCCCCCTTCAGCTGGTTCTACGACGTCTACTTCGTGTGGTCGCAGGTCTCCGCGTCGACGCTGTGGATGCGGCTGCCGTCGATCCTGCTCGGGCTGCTGAGCTGGTGGTTGCTCTCCCGGCTGGTGGTGCCGCGGCTGCTGCCCCGCGCCGGCCGCGGGATCCGCTGGCTCGCCGGTGCGACCTTCCTGATCTGGTGGCTGCCGCTCACCCTGGGCCTGCGGCCCGAGCCGTGGGTGGCCGCGGGCACGCTGCTGGTGGTCGTCGGGGTGGAGCGGTCGCTCGCGCTGCGGCGGCTGACGCCGCTGGTCCTGGCGCTGCTCGTCGCGGGCGTGACGACGGCGGTCACCCCGGGCGGGCTGATGGCCTTCGCCCCCGTGATCGCCGGCGCGGTGCCCCTGCTGCGGACGCTGCGCACGTCGCGCCTCGGGCCCGTGGTGATCGTGCTGTCGCTGCTCGCCGCGCCCGCCGCCGCGGTGTTCCTGATGCTGCCGGACCAGAGCCTCGCGTCGATGCTCGAGGCCACCCGGGTGCGCACCCTGATCGGCGGCGGGCAGCCCTGGTACGCCGAGTACAACCGCTACGCGCTGCTGCTCACCGGCGACGACATGCAGGGCTCGCTGGGCAAGCGCGCGCCGGTCCTGCTGTCGATCGTGGCCGCGGTCGCCGTGCTCTGGGCGGCCGGGCGCCGGTTCCCGGGCGGGCCCGCGCGGCGGATCACCGTCACGTTCCTGCTCGGCCTGGCCGCGATGACCTTCACGCCCACCAAGTGGACGCAGCACTTCGGCGACCTCGCCGGCGTCGGGGCGGCGGTGCTGCTGCTGGGGATCGTCGCGGTCGGCAGGCGGTCGCTCGCCGGGCGGACCGCACCGTGGCTGGCCGGCCTGGGTGTGGTGACCGTCGTCGGGTCGCTGGTCTGGGCCGGGCAGAACATCTGGCCGTTCGTCTCGAACTGGTGGGGGCTGAGCTGGAGCTCCGTGCCGCCGCAGGTGGCGGGCTTCGGGGTGGCGACCCTGTGGCTCGGCCTCGGCATCCTGACGGTCGGGGGCACGCTCCTGGTGCTCGCGTGGCGCCGGGCCGGCGGGGGCGCCCCGGCTCTCCCCCGTCTCCTGCCGACGCCCGCGTCGGTGACCGTGGTGCTGGTGGTCGCGGTCGTGGCACTGCAGGTGCTGACGTTCGCGCGGACGAGCTGGACCCACCGCGACAGCTACACGCTGGCGTCGGACGCCGTGTCCACGCTCCGCGGCGCCCCCTGCGGCCTGCAGGAACGGCTCTCCGTCGAGACCGATCCGGCAGCCGGCCTGCTGCCCGCCGACGGGCCCGGTGGGCTCCCGGTCGTCCCGGTCGACGTGGGTGGCACGGCAATGCCCGGCATCCGCGCGGTCGGCACGGGCGACACCGCGTGGTTCACCCTCGATCCCGCGCAGCGCGACGGCCGGCTGCCGGTCGTGGTGACGCTCAGCGGCGCGCTGCGCGGCGGTGACGTGCTGGCCGCGGAGTTCGCGGGCCCCGCCGGCACGGTCTCGCGGAGTTCGCTCTCGCCCAGCGGGAACACCCCGACCGACGTACGGCTGATGGCGCCGGGCGGGGCGGACCGGGTGCGGCTCGTCGTCGACGTCGACCCGGTGGACACGCCGGCCGTCGCCTCCCTGCCCCGCGTCCCCCGCCTGACCCCGATGGACCAGCTGCTGCCGCGCGGCACCGAGGCGATCCTCGACTGGCCGGTCGCCTTCGTCTTCGGCTGCCTCACCCCGGCCCCGCTGCCCGACGGCACCACCGCGCTACCGCAGTGGCGGGTCGCGCCGCCGCAGGCGGACAACTCCGGGGCCGTCACCTACGCGCCGAGCTTCGGCGGTCCGTTCGCCGCGGCCCGGCTGCTCGTGACCGAGCAGCGGATGGCGACCTACCTCGACGGCGACCCCACCCGGGATGCCGCGCAGGTGTACCGCTGGGTGCCGCGTGAACCACTGGCCACGGCGCAGCCGCAGGTCAGCGAACGGACGGTGTCCGGATGGTCCGAAACGGGGAGGACCCGCGTCCCGGGGCTGGATCCGGTGGGGTGACCCGCGACACGACCTGGGGTGTTCCGCCGTTCGAGGGTGCCGTACTCCACAATAGGGATCGGTCCGGGGCGATCCCGGCGCCGTGGCCCGACCGGAGGACCGACCCGCCATCATGCTCAGCACCGCCGAGACCAGCGACGCCGTGACGCCCGCAGCCGCCGCGACGGAAGGCACCGGTCCGGTCCGGCTCCTCGCCCAGCGCGGTCTCTTCTTCGGCCCCTCCGCACTGGTCCCGGAGGACCTCTACTCGAAGGTCGCGCGCGGTGTGGCCCGCCGTGACCGGGGCTCGGTCATCCTGGCGCCGGGCACGACCGTGCACACGAACACCTACTTCGGCCGCTTCCACGCCACCTACTGGCAGCGCTGGACGTCCGTCGAGCGCGTCGAGGTGACGGCCACGGCGTCGGGCACCGGGCGGATCCGGCTGCTGTCCTCGGACACCAACAAGGTCTGGCGCTACACGGACGCGGCCGAGATCGGCACCGCCGTGGGCCCGGAGACGTGCGAGATCCGCCTGAGCGGGCCGATCGACCGCTTCCTCGACGGTGGCGGCATGTGGCTGGAGATCTCCTCCGAGCTCGGCGAGCTGACCGTCTCGGACGTGCGCTGGACGGTGCTCGCCCCCCGCTCGGTCCCCGCCACGGACATCGTGATCTGCAGCTACAACCGGGTCGAGGAATGCCTCGACACGCTGCAGGCCCTCGCGGACGATCCCGAGGCCCTCGCCGTGATCGGCACGGTCCGGGTCGTGGACCAGGGCAGCGACCCGCTGGAGTCCCGGGACCGGTTCACCGCCGTGTCGGCGGCGCTCGGCGAGCGCTTCGTCTACGTGCGCCAGCCCAACCTCGGCGGCGCCGGCGGCTTCACCCGCGGGCTCTACGAGGCCACGAGGGGCGCCCCCGAGGAGCACCGCGACGTCCTGCTCATGGACGACGACGTGATGCTCGAGCCCGAGCTCCTGATCCGGCTCACCACGTTCGCGGCCAGCACCACCACGACGACCATCGTCGGCGGGCAGATGCTCAACCTGCTGCACCCCGGCCACCTGCACGTCTCCGGTGAGTACGCCGACCCGGAGAACCTGATCAACGGCCTCCCCACGCCCGGTGCGCTGAGGGAGGCCTACCTCCTGGGCGCGGACGACCGGGGGCTCCCGATCAACCAGGAGCGCCGGACCGACACGATCTACAACGGCTGGTGGTCCTGCCTGATCCCGGCGGAGATCGTCCGCCGGATCGGCTACCCGCTGCCGATCTTCTTCCAGTGGGACGACGTCGAGTACGGCTACCGCGCCCGCGCGGAGGGCTTCCCGACCGTCTCCCTGCCCGGGGCCGGCGTGTGGCACGGCGACTTCGGGTGGAAGGACTGGGACGAGTGGCACCGGTACTTCAACCTGCGCAACGGCCTGATCATGTCGGCGCTGCACACCGGCTTCTCGACCACGAAGATCGGCGCCCGGGTGGCGCACCTGCTCTCGGTGTACCTGCTCGGCATGCACTACGGCCTGTCGGCGACGCTGCTCCAGGCGGTCGAGGACTTCCTGGAGGGCCCGGAGATCCTGCGTGACGGCTCGGCCGAGTCCGCCGCCCGCATCCGCGCGATCCGGGCCGAGTACCCCGAGACCAAGCTGCACAAGATGTCCGACGTCGCCGAGGACTTCCGGGCGCTGGGTGTCGAGCGCGCCGCCGGCGAGCCCAGCAACGAGCTGGTCACCTGGCTCAAGCGGGTCGTCATCCAGACCAGCGGCAAGGCGACCCGGCCGATGGGCTTCATCCCGGCCGGCGACGCGCACTGGTGGCACGTCGGGCTGTTCCGCCGCGCCGTCGTCACGGACATGGGCGAGATGGGCGTGCGCATCCGCGAGCGGGACCGCGACAAGCTGTTCGCGCTGGCCAAGCGGGGCACGGTGGCCCTGCGCCGGCTCCGCGCGGAGGGTCCCGCGGTGGCCGAGCGCTACCGCGCCGCGGTCCCCGAGCTGACCAGTCGCGAGAACTGGACCCGCCTCTACGACCTCGAGGACTGACGCCACTCGTGGCTGCGTCGCGGTGCCGGAGCACCGCGACGCACCCACCGGGCGTTCAGGACTTCTTGTCGAAGATCTCCGTGGCCCAGGCGTCGCGGCTGGTCAGCCAGGGCTGGGCCTCGCGGTAGCTCGCCCGGAGCTGCGGCCAGCGCTTCTGCACCTCGCGGTGCAGCTCGAAGGACTCCCGGACCATCTTCTTGAACAGCTCCGGGTCGCGGCGGCGGAAGGTGACGCCGCGGCCGTCCGGGGTGGACACGGTGGCCGAGTCGAGGTGCGACAGCACGAACCACTGCGCCTTCTTCCACGGCACGTTCCGCTGCGGGACCTTGGCGTGCTCGGGGTTCGGCGCCTTCAGGTTCCGCGCGATCCCCTTCACCAGGCCGAGCCCGGCCTTGACGCGACCGACCGGCGGCTCGGGGAAGAGCTGGGCACCCAGGGCGTCGAGGGTCGAGAGCGGGACCTCGGTGGCCGAGTCGAGCGGGCGGCCGTCGTCGTACTCGGCGCGCTCGGCGCGGATCTCCCCGAGGACCACCGGGAGCTTCGGGAACAGCGCCTCGGGGCCGGCCAGGAAGTCCGTGAGTCCCTTGATCTGCAGCGCGACGGCCGAGTACTCCATGAGCATCAGGTGCCGCAGCGTGCGCTTGAAGCTCTCCTGCAGCATCGCCTTGGGCGAGTCCGGGCCGTGCAGCGCCGCGGCGACGAACCGGTTGCGGTAGTGGAAGTACGCCTGCCAGTCCGAGCTGTCGTCCTTCTCGATGAAGCTCATGTGCCAGATCGCGATGCCCGGCACGGTCGCCGTGCGGTAGCCGCGGCCCCGGGCGCGCAGGCCGTACTCGGCGTCGTCCCACTTGATGAACAGCGGCAGCGGCAGGCCCAGATCCTCCGCGACGGAGCGCGGGATCAGGCACATCCACCAGGCGTTGTAGTCGACGTCCACGCGGCGGTGCAGCCACGGCGTCTGTCGCAGGGTCTGGTCCGCCAGGTCGTGGTGCGGCTCGGTCTCCGGCGCGCTGCGCCACATGAACTGGTTGCGGTCGACGACCTCACCCATCGTCGACAGCTGCGAGCGCGACTGCAGCGACAGCATCTGCCCGCCGACGAGCATCGGCTCGCGGGAGAACCGGGAGAACGCGATGGCCCGCAGGATGGAGTCCGGCTCGAGCAGGATGTCGTCGTCCATGTAGAGGATCTGCTCGCAGTCGGTGCTGCCGAGCGCCTCGTACATGACCCGCGCGTAGCCGCCGGAGCCGCCGAGGTTGGGCTGGTCGATGATCCGCAGGCGGTCCCCGAGGACCGCCGCGGCCTGCTCGTACCCGGCCTGGTCCCGGACCTTCCTCGTGCCCTGGTCCGGCAGGATCACGGCGGTGACGGACGCGAGGACCGCCGGGTCCTCACCGATCGCGGTGAGGGTGGCGACGCAGTCCGCGGGACGGTTGAACGTCGGCATGCCGATCGTGACGGCGGCCCGGCCGCGGGGCTGAACGCCGTCCGGGGCGTGCCAGCCGCCACCGTGGAGCACCAGCTCCTCGTCGACCGTGGTGAGGTCGAACCAGTACCAGCCGCCGTCCTCGAAGGGACGCAGGTCGAGCGGCATGTCGACCTCGTGGCGACCGCCGCCGAACAGCTCCCCGCCGACATAGATGTGCGAGCCGTCGGCCTTGGATCGGTAGACGTCGACCCGGCCGGCGCCCTCCAGCGACAGCTTCAGCCGGATGTCCGTGAGCGCCGACCAGTGCCGCCAGTAGCCCGCCGCGAAACCGTTGAAGTAGGCGCCGAAGGAGACCTCGCTCTGCGCGGGCAGCACGGCGGTCGTCCGCGACGTCACGCGCAGGGAGCGCCCGGTGCTCGCCGAGACCGTGAGGGTCATCGGCTTCTCCTGCGTCCCGGGCACCGGCGTGGTGGGCGCCAGGGTGGTCCCCGCCCGCTCGTCGACGTACAGGGCGCGCACGGCCAGCGGGTCCGCCGGCCGGGGCAGGATCACCCGCTGCAGCAGGGTGTCCCGCGCGGGCTCCCGGGGGTCGTCCTTGCGCAGCTTCTCGGCCGTGGGGGCGGTGGTCATCGTGGGCGTGGCCTCAGTTCCGGCGGGTCGGGGCGGGTGACGGGGCGGTCAGTCCTCGGCGACGGTGCCGGAGAGCGGGGTGCCGTCCGCGAAGTGCGGGGTGATGCGGTTGTCGAACATGGTCAGCGCCGACCCGATCGCCATGTGCATGTCAAGGTACTTGTAGGTGCCGAGGCGGCCGCCGAACAGCACGTTGCGGTTCGCGGTCTCCTTGCGCGCCAGCTCGCGGTAGCGCTCCAGCTTCACCCGGTCGTCCGGCGTCCCCACCGGGTAGTACGGCTCGTCACCGGACTCGGCGAAGCGGCTGTACTCGCGGACGATGACCGTCTTGTCCTTCGGGTAGTCCCGCTCCGGGTGGAAGTGCCGGAACTCGTGGATCCGGGTGTAGGGCACGTCCTGGTCGTTGTAGTTCATGACGCTGGTGCCCTGGAAGTCGCCCGTGTCTCGCTTGACCTCGATCTCGAAGTCCAGCGTGCGCCAGGACAGCTCGCCCTCGCTGTAGTCGAAGTAGCGGTCGAGCGGGCCCGTGTAGACCGTCGGCAGGTCACCGAGGGAGTCCCGCACGTCGAAGTAGTCCGTGTCGAGGCGGACGGTGATGTTCGGGTGCGCCGCCATCTTCTCGAGCCACGCGGTGTACCCGTCGACCGGCAGGCCCTCGTAGGTGTCGTTGAAGTAGCGGTTGTCGAAGGTGTAGCGCACGGGCAGCCTGCTGATGATCGACGCGCCCAGCTTGGTCGGGTCGGTCTGCCACTGCTTGGCGGTGTACCCCTTCACGAACGCCTCGTAGAGCGGGCGCCCGATCAGCGAGATCGCCTTCTCCTCGAGGTTCTCCGCGTCGGCGGTGTCGAACTCGCTCGACTGCTCCGCGATCAGGGCGCGGGCCTCGTCCGGCGAGTGCGACTTGCCGAAGAAGCTGTTGATCAGCGCCAGGTTCATCGGGAAGGCGTAGACCTGCTCGCCGACGCGGGCGAACACCCGGTGCTGGTAGTTCGTGAACTCGGTGAAACGGTTGCAGTACTCCCACACGCGCTTGTTGGAGGTGTGGAAGAGGTGCGCGCCGTACTTGTGGATCTCGATGCCCGTCTCGGGCTCCGGCTCGGAGTAGGCGTTGCCACCGATGTGACCGCGACGGTCCAGGACGAGCACCTTCTTGCCCAGCTCGGCAGCGGCGCGTTCGGCGATCGTCAGCCCGAAGAAGCCCGAGCCGACCACGACGAGATCGAACGCGGAGGCAGAGCTCGCGGAGCCGACCATGGGCTGAGAGTCAGTCACGGACACCGAGGGTAGCGGCGCCTTCCGACACGGCCCCCTCGGGTGGCCCACCTGCTCGGAGAGCGGGGCACACGGCTGGCAGACTGCCCGTCGAGCGCCCCAGGGCGCCCACCGCGCGAACGACCCGGTCCACGTGTGCCCCACCCGAGGGCCCGCAGGCTCCGGGTCGGATGGGGATCGAATCGGATGACCTGGCTGACCGCAAGCTTCGTCGCACTCGCGGCGATCGCCTGGGTGGTGATCCCCGGTGCCCTCGCCACCTACGGCCTGGGGCTGCGGGGAGTCACCGCCTGGGGGGTCGCGCCGGTCGTGTCGGTCGCGACGATGTCGGTCGCCGCCATTCTGGGCGGAGCGCTGCACATCGCCTGGTCGCCGGTCTTCGCCGCCGTCGCGGCGGCCGTGGTGGCCGCGGCCGCGACGGGGATCGGGATCCTGGTCCGGCGCCTGCGCGGTGGCGCACCCCGCGACGGCGACGGCCGCCTCCCCCTCGCCGCCGGCGCCCTCGGCATGCTCGGCGCGATGGCGCTCGGCGCGCTCACCGTGCAGAACGGAATGGGGACCCCCGACGCGTTGTCCCAGACCTACGACGCGGTCTTCCACTACAGCGCGACGGCGCGGATCATCGAGAACGGCAACGCCTCGTCGCTGCTCCTCGGCACGGTGACGAGCCCGGGAGCGGGATCGGCGTTCTACCCGGCGGCGTGGCACGACTTCGCGTCGCTGATCGCGCTCAGCACCGGTGCGTCCGTCCCGCTGGCCAGCAACATGGCGGCGTTCACGGTGGCGTCCGTGGTCTGGCCGCTCGGCTGTCTCGTCCTCGTCCGGCAGCTCACCGGCCCGTCGGCGGTCGCCTCGCTCGTCACCCCGATCGTGGGCATCGCCTTCGGAGCGTTCCCCTGGACCCTGCTGGCGTTCGGCGTCCTGTGGCCCAACCTGCTCGGTTTCGCCCTGATGCCGGCCGTCCTCGCCGCCCTCCTGGCCGTGTGCGGACGCCCGGTGGGGGACGACTCGTCGATCCCCCGGGCCACCGCCGTGGTGCTCCTCGGCACCGGGGCCGTGGCGCTCGGGCTCGCTCACCCCAACGCGATCTTCAGCCTCGCGGCGATCGGCGCGGCGCCCGTCCTGTGGGGCCTGCTCAGCTGGGCGATCCGGAAGTTCCGCGCCCGGCAGATCGCCGCGCCGGCCGTGACGCTGGTGCTGCTGGCGGCGGCCCTTGCCGGCCTGGCCGTCTTCCTGGTGAAGTCGCCGCTGTTCGACAACGTCCGGTCCTTCAGCTGGCCCGCCTACCAGAACCCCGCTCAGGCCACGGGCGAGGTGCTCACCAACGCGACGAACGGGAAGGACGCGGCCTGGGCGATCTCGCTCGTGGTGGTCCTCGGTGCCTTCGCGGTCGTCCGGCGCCCCGGGCTGCGGTGGCTCATCCCCGCGCACCTGGTGTCGGCAGGTCTGTTCGTCTTCGCGTCGTCGCTCAAGACGCCGCTCGCCGCCCTGCTCACCGGCTTCTGGTACAACGACTCGTACCGGCTGGCGGCGATGATCCCGGTGACCGGCGTCTGCCTGGCCGTCGTCGGGCTCGTCGCCCTCGGGAGCCAGCTGGCGGGCGGCGCCGCCGACCGGCCCGGGCTCGCCGGGACCCGGCGCCCGGCACTGTTCACGGTGGCCGCGACCGCCGTCCTCGTCCTCGCATCGAGCTTCCTCTACGTCCGCGAGCACTCGGCCGTCATCGCGGCGAGCTACACGAACGGGCCCCTGGTCGACACCGAGGAACGGGCCTTCTACCTGCGGGCGGCCTCCTCGGTCCCGGCCGACGCCGTCGTCGCCCAGAACCCGTGGAGCGGCAGCGCGCTGTTCGAGGCGCTGACCGGGAAGCAGGTCCTCTTCCCCCACCTCGCCGGGGCGTGGACCCCCGACCAGCAGCTCCTGGCGGCCCGGTTCCGGGACGCGGCCGCGGATCCCGAGGTGTGTCGCGTCGCGGAGCGCCTGCGGGTGGACTTCATCCTCGTCGGCAAGCCCGACTTCTGGCAGGGCGACGCACGGGCCAACGACTTCCCGGGCCTGACGGCGCCGGCGCCCGGATCGGGATTCGACCTCGTGGCCGCGGACGGCGACGGGAACAGCCTCTACCGCCTGACCGGGTGCGCGGCCGGCTGACCGGACCGGGCGCCGTCAGCGCCCGACGATGTGCCGGACGAGCACGGAGGCTCCGTCCCGGTTGCGGAGGGCGCCGGGCATCCGGGTCAGGGCGTTGATCCTCGACGAGGTGTGGCGGCGCGCGGCCCGGGCGGCCCGCGGCCAGCCGCGGTCGTCCAGCCGGGCGGCCGTCTCGACGAAGAAGCGGCGCTCCTCGGCGAACCGGCGGCCGTCCGCCGCGTGGGCCGACGAGACCGAGCCGCTGTGGCGCCGGTAGTGGAAGCACGTCGTGGGATCGACGAGCAGGGACTCCCCGTCGAGGACGAGATCGAGGACCAGCGCCAGGTCCTGGACCACCGAGAAGCCCTCGCGGAAGCCGGTGCGCTTCAGCGCGTCCGCCCTCCAGCACAGCGACGGGAAGTAGAGCCAGTTGCCGCGGACGAGGCTCAGCGCGAGCTCCTCGCCCCGCAGGACGACCTGCTCCGAGACCCGTGGCGCGTAGACCCAGCGCTTCGCGAGGTCGACCATCCCCCGGGAGGGCTGCCCGTGCTCGTCGATCACCTCGACGCCGGGCTGCACGATCGCGACGTCGGGCCGGCGGGCGTAGGCCTCCCGGACGCACCGGACGTACCCGGGCAGCATCAGGTCGTCCGAACCGATGATCACGGCCAGCTCGTTCTCGACGAGCGTCACGCAGCGCTGGAAGTTCCGGTTGATGCCGAGGTTCCGCTCGTTGCGCAGGTAGACCACGCGCGGATCGTCGAGCGCGGCGCACCAGGCGGCCAGCGCCTCCTCGGCGCGGTCGCCGTTGTCGTCGACGATCGTGAGCCGCCAGCCGGGATCCGACTGGGCCAGGACGCTCGCGACGGCCTCCTGCAGCAGGTCCATCCGCCCGTAGTGAGGCAGGAGGATGTCGACCGTGGTCACAGGGCGTGCTCGTCCGACCGGATCGGGGCGCGGTCCACGTCACCGCTCGCCACGCTGACGACCGGTGTCCGGCGGAGGCCCCGCTCCGCGTTGATCAGCTCCGCCTCGCGGATCGCGACCGAGCGGGCGAGCTCGGTGTAGCGCCGGTCGACCACGCGGAAGCGCTGGTACATGCTGAACATCCCGGCGATGAACGCGATCACCAGCCCGTACAGCACCAGGTCCGTGCCGCGGCCCACCCCCACCAGGTGGGCGAGCGCGGTGAGATCGTCCGGCCGCAGGACGGCGTAGACGTTGGCCACCGCGAAGATCACCAGGGCGATCCGCTTGCTCGCCTGGACGTAGACGGCGTTGCCGCTGCGCACGAAGACGAACAGCACGATCAGCACCGCGAGGAGCAGAAGGATCTGGATGAGAATCACGGGTCAGCCTCCCCGCTGCCGGACGGACAGGTCGAAGAGAATGTTGACGCCGTTGAGGAGCGACTGGCCCTTGCTCCGCGAGTACTCCGTGTAGCGGATCGAGACGGGGATCTCCCGGACCCGCCATCGCGAGCGTCCGAGGTAGGAGACGATCTCCGAGGCGTGCGCCATGCCGTTCATCGTGATCCGGAGGTCCTCGACCACGGGCCGGGTGAACACGCGCAGCCCGTTGTGCGCGTCCGTCAGCTTGAGCTTGCGCCCGGCCGGGCTGAGGAGCACCGCGGTCCGCAGGATGAGCCGCTTGAGGAACGGCACGCCGTCCGCGTGCTCCGCGAACCGCGTCCCGAGGACGAGGTCGACGGCACCGGAGCGGGCCACGTCGAGCATCGCCGACGCGTCCTCCACCCGGTGCTGGCCGTCCGCGTCGAACGTCACGAAGTACTCGGCCCCGGACTGCACCCGCGCGTACGACAGGCCGGTCTGCAGCGCGGCTCCCTGGCCGAGGTTCACCGGATGCCGCACGAGGTGGGCCCCGGTGCGGAGGACGGCGGCGACGGAGCCGTCACCGCTCCCGTCGTCGACGCAGACGACGTTGGGGAAGGTCTCGAGCAGCTGGTCGATGACCCCTTCGAGCACCTGCTCCTCGTTGAAGACCGGGATCACCACCCAGACGTCCTCGTTCAGGAGTGTGGTGGTCACGTGCTCTCCATCGGTCCGAGTGCTCCCGGTGGGGTCAGGCTCGCTGGGTCCGAGCTCGGTCAAACTACTCGCCCCCGGTCGCGGTCGAGGTGGCCGGCTCGCCCGACACGCCGGTCCGGAGGGCGGAGACCACCCCGACGGCCAGCAGCACGAGGACGACCAGGGGGCCCGCCAGCTGCGCGATCACCGCGGCGGTGATCGGGTCACCGGGAACGGCGAGCAGCAGCAGGAAGACGACCGTGCCGGCCGCCCACGCGCCGGTCACCCACCGCTGGCGGTTCAGCGCGATCAGCGTGGGCTGCACCACGAGGGCCACCATCATCACCAGCGTCGCGGCGCCGAGGAGGCCGAGGATCCCCGCGGACGGGCGCGCCGCGGTGTTGAAGAGCACCTGGGCGGCCCAGGGCCCGACCAGCATGCAGGCGAGGGCACCGAGCACACCGAGCACCGCGACGAGGGCCACCGCCTGCCGGAGCCGGCGCACGAGCTCGGCGTGGCGGCCGAGGGTCGCGGCCCGGGTGACGTGCGGAAGCAGGACGGCCTGGACGGGCGCGAAGAGGAAGAGGGGGATGCGGGCCAGCACGAACGTGGTGCCGAACACCCCGGCGCGCACGAGATCCTCCGGCAGCCGGTAGCTCACGACGACCGGTCCGACGTTCGCGAGCAGCTGGCTCAGCGCGATGGCCCCGAGCAGGTAGGCGAACGACCGTCCGATCCGCTCGGTCGGCGCCTCCGAGCTCCCGTCGCGGCGCAGACCGAGCACCGGGACGACGACCAGCGCGGCCACGGCGGACCCGATCGCGAAGGCCAGGCCGTAGGCGGTCGGGGACGCGACGGCGAACACCATCAGCAGCAGGCACGGGAGCAACCGGACGGCGCCCTCGACGTAGAGGGTGCGGGCGTAGACCTTGAAGCGCTGCTGCCCGCCGAGCAGGCCGCGGATCCAGTAGACGGCGCCGGAGCCGGCGACAGCGACCAGGAGCGCCGCGAGCAGGCCGACCTGGTCGTCGAGCACCCGGGCCAGGACCAGCGGCCACGCGGCCAGCACGACGACGGCCAGGGCCACGAACGACCACGACGCGAGGACCGCGGTCCTGCGGGCGATCGGCGCCACCGGCTCGCCCCGCGCGATCGCGGCGCTCACCGCGCGGCTCGTGGCCTGCTCCAGCGCCGCGAAGATGCCCGGTCCGGCGATGTTGATCAGCAGGTAGAGCGAGATCAGCGCGCTCAGCGAGCCGGCCTGGGACGGCGCGTGCAGCACGTGGCCGACCACGGCGACGAACACGTACCCCGCGGCGCCCAGAACGGCGAGACCGGCACCCAGATGGGCCGCAGTCCCGAGTCGCCCCGCCGTGGTCACGTGTCCACGGTAGTGCGGGCGATATCGACCACTTTCGTCAGACCCTCGCCAGCGTCACGAACTCGTTGTACGGGAAGATCCGCCCGGCCGCGCGGGGGAACGGGAACGAGTACTGACGGACCACCCGCAGGGCGGCCTGCTCGCAGAGCGACGCCACCTCCGGGAACCCGCAGAACCGGACGTGCGTGGCGTCGGTCGCGTAGCCACGCTCCTGCGGGGTGATCAGCACGACCTTCCCGCCGGGCCGGACCATCGGGAGGTAGGTCTTCAGCAGGCCGATCGCGTCGCTCTCGGGCAGGTGCTCCACCACGTGCGCGGCGAGCAGCGAGTCGAAGCTCCCCGGCTGCGACACGGGGCCGGCGAAGAACTCGTCGGCCGTGTAGGCCTCGAACCCGCGCTCGCGGGCGATCGCCACCGACGCCTCGTTGTGGTCGACGCCGACGCCGTTCCCACCGAGGTGCGCGAGATTGCGGCCGAGCCCGCAGCCGACGTCGAGCGTCCGGCCCAGGTCGAGGCGCCGGATGTTCCGGCGGTACGGGGCCTGCACGTCGAGCAGCTGCTTCCACTTCGCCTGCTCGAGGGTCCGGAGCCGGTCGGCATAACCGGGGACGTCGGTGCGGGGGCGCTCCTCGGGTGCTGTCACGGAGCCGAGTGTGTCCGGCGGGGCGCCCGGTTCGCAAAGAGACAGGTCGGAGGATCCGTCACCGAGCGATCAGCGGTCGCCTCGGGAGGGTCTGCCGGTCGGAATGCGGGTCACCGGCCGGGTCGGCCACGCAGCTCGTCGGCGGCTCCGGAGGCCACGGCGCGGCCAATCGGCGCCCTGGGAAGCCCTCGTCACCGCAGTCGACGGTGACGGGCGGTCACGAGGGCCCCCGGGTCAGTTGCTGTAGTGGGACGCGTCCCCCTGCCGGACGATGCTGCGGGCACCGTCGATCGAGACCGGGACGTCCCCGGCGAGGGTGATCCGGCGCAGCCGGCGGCGGTGGTCGTCGTAGTCGGCGACCGCGTAGTGCTGGGTCGCGCGGTTGTCGAAGAGCGCGAAGTCGCCCTCGCTCCAGTTCCAGCGGACCGTGTTCTCCAGCCGGGTCACCCGGTCCTGCAGCAGGTGGAACAGGGTCTGCGACTCCTTGGCGTCGAGCCCCACGAACTGGCGGACGAAGTGCCCGAGTACCAGGGCGCGCTCCCCCGTCTCCGGGTGCACGCGGACGACCGGGTGCTCGGTCTCGTAGGTGGTCGAGCGGAACTCGGCGCGGTAGGCGGCGACCTTGTCGCCGTCCTCGCCGGCGACGGGGGCCGCCTTCTGCGCGGCGGCGTAGTCGAACTGGTTGGTGTGCACCGCCCAGAGCTGGTCGACGAGGTTCTTCAGCGGCACCGGCAGCGCCTCGTACGCGGCGACGGTGTTGGCCCAGACCGTGGTCCCGCCGTAGGGCGGCAGGGTCAGGGTGCGCAGCGAGCTGATCGCGGGGATCCGGTCGACGAAGGTGACGTCGGTGTGCCAGCTGTTCGCCTTCCCGCGCTCGGAGTCGACGGGGAGGATGTGGGTCGCCTCGCCGCGCACGGTCGGGTGGGCGGCCGTCGGCTCGCCGAACAGCCGGACGAACGCGAGGTGGGAGTCGTCGTCGAGGTGCTGCTGACCACTGAAGATCAGCACCTTGTGCTTCAGCATCGCGGCCCGGATCTGCTCGACGGTCCCGGCGGACAGGTCGCCGCCGAGCCGGACTCCGTCGATGCGGGCGCCGATGTGTCCGGCGACACGGGTGACCGTCACGGTGCCGGTCTCGGTCCGGGTGGGCAGGTCGGCCTGCAGCGTCATCGAGAGTCTCCTCGGTGGGGTGGATGCCGCTCCGTTGATGGCGGCGGTTCCCGACCGTAGGAACGATTCCTGCTGCGCCACAACGATTCTGCTCAGCCGGATCGCAACATCGGGCGGGCGAGGATGCCGGGGCCCGAGCCGGGAGTCAATGTGATCCGAGGCGGTGATTCTTGGCGTCCCTGACCCCGCGGGGCCGGTGTTAGCGTCGCCGTCATGACTGACGGCCGCCTGCTCACCGGGTTCCGGCCCGGCGTGCGCCGCGGCCTGTGTGTGGCGATGCGCCGGCAGCTCGGCCTGCGGATGCGCCGCCACGTCGACTTCTGCCGGACCTCCGCCGCGCTCTGTCGGGCCTGACGCCGCTCCGCGCCAGCCCGACCGCCTTCCCACCACCGTCGCCGCACCGACCCTCCTGGGGCCGGGCGTATCCGGGTGGGCAGCCCACGAGGACCGATCTTGTCCCGAGCCGTGCCCCGATCCGAGCGGACCGCCAGGTCCCGCCCGAGCTCCCACCGTCGCGCCGCCGTCATCCGTGCCGGTGCGCCGCAGCCGGTCGGGGGTGCGGGCGCACCCGCGGCGGCGGCCGTGCTCGCGGGCGTGCGCAGGATCGGCGCCCCGTTCCGCGACGAGGTGGTCGCCGACACCGGCCTGTCGCACGCCACCGTCAACCGCCAGGTGGTGGCGCTGATCGAGGCCGGGCTGCTGCGCGAGCGCCCGGACCTGGTCCGCCCGGGCACGGTGGGCAGGCCGCGCGTCCCGGTCGAGATCGACCAGGACCGCTTCGGGGTCCTCGGCCTGCACGTGGGCCTGCAGCGCACCACGCTCTCCGTGGGGGACCTGCGCGGGACCGTGCTCGCCGCCGTCGACGTCCCGACGCCGAGCGGCGACGACCCGTGCCACACGCTGGGCATCCTGTCCGAGAAGCTGCGCCGCTTCGGGGACCGCTTCGGAGAACGCCTCGTCCTGCAGGTCGGGCTGGTCATCGGCGGCCAGCTGTCCGGGGACCGGGACCTGCTGGGCCACCGCCGCCTCGGCTGGGACACCGCCCCGATCGCGGAGATCGTGGACCGGGTCGTGCTCTCCGACGTGATCATGGTGCCGCAGATCGAGGCGATGGCGGGCGCGGAGTCGCTGCTGTCCCCGCACGTCGACGAGGGCACCACCCTGCACGTCTACGCCCGTGAGGCGGTCGGCGCCGTGCTGACCGTCGACGGGCACGTCCACGCCCCCAGCGCCGGCCCCGGCACCATCAGCCACCTGCCGGTCGGCGGCACGACGAGCTGCCCCTGCGGGCGCATCGGCTGCCTGGAGGCCTCCGTCGGGGACTCTGCCGTGGCCGGCGCCGCGCACCGGGCGGGCCTGGTCGACGCCCCGCAGATCGAGCGGGTGATCGCCGCCGCCGCCGGGGGGAGCCGGGCCGCGCACGCCCTGCTGGTCGAGCGGGCCCACCTGCTGGGCCGGGGCGTCGCCCTGGTCCGTGACGTGCTCAACCCGGACCGCGTCGTGCTGGCCGGGCAGGCCTTCACCGCCTACCGGCCCGGCCTCGCGCACGTGTCCGAGAGCTTCTCCGGCAGTACCGCGCTGCCGCCGATGAGCCTGCAGGTCAGCTCGTTCGGCCCCGCGCTGCAGGCCGTCGCCGCGTGCACGGCCGCGCTCCGCCCGATCTACGCCGATCCACTCGCAGTGCTCCGCAAGGTCGCGGCGCGCGATCGTCCCGAACCCGTCCCGCACCGAAAGGCCACTCCCCGATGATCCGCCCCGCCGCACGACCACTCACGGCCACGTCCCTCGACCGGCGCACCTTCGTGCGGGGGCTGGGCCTGGGCGGCCTCGTCGCCGGCCTCGCCGTGACCGGTCTCGCCGGCTGCGCGTCGGCGGTCGGTGAGCAGCGCGCGGCCGCGGCCGGGGGCGCGCCCGTCCGGGGCGGCACGCTGTCGGTGGCCGGGCGCTCGGACCTGGTGCCCGGCAACTTCTTCACCAACTCCAACGAGGGCGTCACCACGATCATCGGGCTGGTCTACGACTCGCTGATCCGGTACCCGAACGACCGGGTCGAACCGCAGCCGCGGCTGGCCACGGCGTGGCGGCTCGCCCCGGACGGCCTGTCCCTGACCCTCGACCTGCGCGACGACGTGACGTTCCACGGCACGGGCGGTGCGGTCGGGCGCCCGTTCACCTCGAAGGACGTCGAGTTCTCGCTGCGCACCTACGCCGACCCGAGGTGGGCCGGGCAGATCCGCAGCACCGCGGCCGCGATCACCGGCTACGACACCAGCGACCCCCACCGGATCGTGCTCACCTTCGCCCACCCGCTGTCGAACATCTTCGACCTGCTCGACACCGTGCCGATCGTCGACTCCGGCTCGCTCGACGCGCTGGGTCGCGGCGAGGCGTTCGTGGGCACCGGGCCGTTCCGGTTCGAGTCCTGGACGCCGAACTCCAGGCTCACCTTCGTCCGCAACGAGCACTACCGGGAACCGGACCGGCCCTACCTGGACCGGGTGCAGTTCACCATCGTCACGGACTCCCAGGCCGCCGTCGCGGGGCTCCGGTCCGGCCAGTACGACCTGGTCAGCGGGCTGCCGTACCGCGACTCCCAGACCCTCGGCTCGACCGCGGGCTTCCACGCGATCTCCCTGCAGGGTGCGGAGCTGCAGAGCTACGTCGGCACGAACGTCACCGCGCCCGGGCTGTCCGATCGCCGCGTGCGCCAGGCCATCGCCTACGCGATCGACCGGCAGCGGATCGTCGACGAGGTGCTGCGCGGGTCCGGCTACCCCGTCAACCTGCCGTGGCCGAAGTACTCCCCGGCCTGGGACGAGCGGAAGAACGCGACCTTCGGCCGGGACCTGGCGAAGGCGAAGGCGCTCGTCGCCGAGGTCGGCGCGGTGCCGGTGATCCCCTTCAACTTCCAGGCCGACGACGCGGCGCACGCCGCGATCGCGCAGATCGTGCAGGCCGAGCTCGCCGAGGCCGGGATCACGGTGACCCTGGCCCCGCTCGAGGCGGCGCAGTTCGTCAAGCAGCTGATCGGCGCGCAGTTCCCGGGGATCTGGACGACCTACCACAGCTGGGCGCAGTACACCCCGGCCAACCTCACGGTCAGCGCGTACCCCTTCAACGCACAGAAGAACGCGTCGAACTACGTCTCGCCCGCCTACCAGCAGGCGGCGAGCGCGGCGTGGCAGCTGCCGGGCGCCGACGCGCCCGGGGCGCGGGCGGCCTACGACGCGCTCAACGACCAGCTGCTCGACGGCCTGTTCCTGATCGAGATCGGCGTCGGCGTCCGGCAGCTGGCGGCGGCCGACCGGGCCCAGGGCATCGGGTGGACCAAGCGCGGGGAGATCGACCTCACCAGCGCCTACCGGGCGGTGTAGACCGGTGCTGCGCTATATCGCGTCGCGGCTGCCGTCCGCCCTGGTGGTGCTGGTCGCCGCCTCGATCCTGATCTTCTCGCTGCTCCGGCTGGTGCCGGGCGACCCGGCGACCACGCTCGCGGGCCCCGACGCCTCACCGGAGGCCCTCGCCGCGATCCGGGCCTCGCTGGGGCTCGACGAGCCCGTGTGGCTGCAGTACGTGCACTGGCTGGGGGCGCTGGTCACCGGCGACCTCGGCCGCTCCTACCTGATCGGCGGCCGGATCACGGACCTCGTGCTCGCCGGGCTGGTGAACACGGTGGTGCTGGCGGTCGCCGCGATGCTCCTCGCGGTGCTGTTCGCGCTGGTCGTCGGCGTGGGCGCGGTGCTGAGCCGGTCCCGCACGGTCGACGCGCTGGTCACCGGGGCGAACACGGCGGCGCTCGCGCTGCCGCCGTTCGTCACCGGGGTGCTGCTCGTCCTCGTCTTCGCGGTGGTGTGGCCGGTCCTGCCCGCGGGCGGGGTGCCGCCCGCCGGGTTCGCCGCCCGCCCGGACATCACGGTGCAGTACCTGCTGCTGCCGGCGGTCTGCCTCGCGCTGCCGGTCGCGGCGGCGATCACCCGCTTCCTGGTCGAGTCGCTGCGCACCGAGCTCGCCCAGCCCTACGTGCTCACCGCCCGCGCGCTCGGCATCCCGCGCCGGCGCATCGTGCTGCGTCAGGCGCTGCCCGCCGCGCTGCCGAGCATGGTCACCGCGCTGGGCATCCAGGTCGGCACCGTCCTCGGCGGGGCCGTGCTCGTCGAGGCGATCTTCACCTGGCCGGGGCTGGGCCAGCTCGTCGAGCAGGGGATCAGCCGCCGCGACTACCCGGTCGTGCAGGTCCTGCTGCTGCTCTCGGTCGCGGTGTTCGTGCTGGTCCAGCTGCTGACGGACGTGGCGCACGCCGCGCTCGACCCCCGGATCCGGATCGGAGGATCGCTGTGACCCTGGTGGAGGAGACCCCCCTCGCGGCGCAGCCGGCAACCGCGCCGGACGTGCGGGACGTGGGTGTGCCCGCCCCGCGGGCCCGCTGGTTCACCGCGCTGCGACACGGGCGCGGGCTCGCGGGCGCGCTGCTGGTCGGCGTCGTCCTGCTGGCCGGGCTCGCCGCGCCGCTGCTCGCGAAGTACCCGCCGCTCGAGCAGATCCCCGGCGCGAACCTGGTCCCACCGGACGCCGCGCACTGGCTCGGTACCGACGAGGTCAACCGGGACGTGCTCAGCCGGGTGCTGTTCGGCATCCGGGCGGACCTGCTGGTGCTCGTGACGGCGGTGCCGCTCGGGGCGCTGGTCGGGGCGTTGGCGGGGTTGCTGTCCAGCCTCTCCGCCGCCACGGACGTCGTGGCGCAGCGGGTGTTCGACCTGCTGCTCGCCTTCCCGGTGCTGATCCTCGGCATCGCGCTCGCCGCCGTCGTCGGTCCCGGGCTGACCACCGTGGGCCTGGTGATCACCCTGGCGGAGATCCCGGTGTTCGGGCGGCTGCTGCGCGGCGCGGCCCTCCGGGTGCGGGAGATGCCCTACGTCGAGGCGGCCACGGTGGTGGGCGCCGGACGCTGGTGGGTGCTGCGCCGCCACGTCCTGCCCAACGCCGTGGAGCCCGCCGGCGTGCAGCTCGCCGTGTCCCTGTCCGTCGCCGTGTTCGTGGAGGGCGCGATGAGCTTCATCGGCATCGGGATCCGGCCCCCGGACCCGTCCCTCGGGTCGATCATCGCCGACTCGGTGAGCAAGCTCGACGCCAATCCCGCGATGGCGCTGGGCCCGCTCGCGGTGGTCGTCGCGCTCGTCCTCGGTTTCCTGCTCGTCGCCCAGGCCCTCGCGGCGGGACGGCGGGTGGCCGGATGAGCGGGCCGTCGGCACAGCCCGCGGTGAGCGGGCCGTCGGCACAGCCCGCGGTGAGCGGGCCGTCGGCAGAGCCCACGGTGCTGGAGATCGCGGATCTGCGCGTCGGCTTCCCCGGGGCGGTCGCCGTCGCCGGTGTCGATCTCACCGTGCGCCGCGGCGAGGTCGTGGCGCTGGTCGGCGAGTCCGGGTCCGGCAAGACGATGATCGCCCGCTCCGTGCTGGGCCTGCTGCCCGCGACCGCGACCGCCACGGGCAGTGTGGAGCTGGCCGGGACGCAGGTCGTCGGTGCGGACGAGGCGGCGCTCGAGGCGTTGCGCGGCTCCCGGGCGGCGATGGTGTTCCAGGAGCCGCAGACCGCGCTCAACCCGGTCCGGACGGTCGGCTGGCAGCTCGTCGAGGCGCTGCGCGCGCACCGCCCGATCCCGCGGTCGGCGGCCCGCGCGCGGGCCGTGGAGCTGCTCGAGCTCGTCGGGATCCCGGAGCCCGAGCGGCGGCTGCGGTCCTACCCGCACCAGCTCTCGGGCGGGCAGAAGCAGCGGGTGGTGATCGCGCTGGCCCTGTCCGGGGAACCGGACCTGCTCCTCGCGGACGAACCGACCACCGCCCTGGACGTCACGGTGCAGGCGCAGATCCTCACGCTGCTCCGCGACCTGCGGGACCGGCTCGGCGTCGCGGTCCTGCTGGTCACGCACAACATGGGTGTGGTCGCCGAGCTCGCGGACCGGGTCGTGGTGCTGCACCGCGGGCGCGTGGTGGAGCGGCGCGCGGTCCCGGAGCTGTTCGCCCGCCCGGCCACCGACTACACCCGCGACCTGCTCGCGTCGGTCCCGGCGCTGCCCGAGCAGCGTCGGGACGCACCCGACCCGGAGTTCGGCGAGGACGCGCTGCTCACACTGGAGGCCATCTCCGTCGTGTATCCCGCGAAGCGGGGCAGGCCCGCGTTCCGCGCGGTGCACGACGTGAGCCTGGCCGTGCGGCCGGGTGAGGTCGTCGGGCTGGTGGGTGAGTCCGGTTCGGGCAAGACGACGATCGGGCGCGCCGCGGTCGGGCTGGTGCCGGTCACGGCGGGCCGCGTCCTGCTCGACGGCCGGGACCTCGCCTCGCTCGGGCGGGCCGAGCTGCGTGCCGCCCGGCGTGGCCTGGCGGTGGTGCACCAGGACCCGGCTGCCTCCCTGGACCCCCGTTTCACGGTGGGCGAGAGCATCGCCGAACCACTGCTCGTCCACCGGGCTCCGGCAGCGCCGGCGCGGATCGCCGCGCTGCTCGAGTCGGTCCGGCTGCCCGCCGCCTACGCGGCCCGGCGCCCCGGGGAGCTCTCCGGCGGCCAGCGGCAGCGCGTGGCGCTCGCCCGTGCCCTCGCGCTGGCCCCGCGACTGGTGATCGCGGACGAGCCGACCAGTGCGCTCGACGTGTCGGTGCAGGCGGACGTGCTGGCCCTGTTCGACGACCTGCGCCGCGAGCTCGGCTTCGCCTGCCTGTTCGTGAGCCACGACCTGGGCGTCGTCGACCGGGTGTCGGACCGGGTCGCGGTGCTGCGCGACGGCGAGGTGCTCGAGCTCGGCGCGCCCGGCGAGGTGTTCGTCGACCCCCGGCACGAGTACACGAGGGCCCTGGTCGACGCCGTCCCGCGCGTGCCGGCCCGCGCCACGTCGTGAGCGACGCGCCGCTGCGGGCGGGGATCCACCCACCACGCTCCCCGTTCGCACGGAGCAGGTCGGGGAACCCGGACCGGAGCGATCGGCGGCCGGCTCCGCGGCGTCCGCCGGTCGGGACGTATCACCGGGCGGACGGTCACTACTCTTCCCGTTCGTGCGCGCAGTCGTCACCGGCGGAGCCGGTTTCATCGGGTCCAACCTCGTCGACGCCCTCGTGGCCCGGGGAGCCGACGTGCTGGTGGTCGACGACCTCAGCCACGGGTCCCGCGACAACGTCGCCTCGGGTGTCGAGCTCGCCGAGGTGGACATCCGGGACGCCGAGGGCGTGCGGAAGGCCGTCACCGGTTTCCGGCCGGACGTGCTGTGTCACCTCGCCGCGCAGATCGATGTGCGGGTGTCCATGGCCGAGCCGGCGCTCGACGCCACCACCAACGTCGTCGGGTCGATCAACGTGCTCGCCGCCGCGCACGAGGCCGGGGTGCGGCGGGTCGTCAACACCTCCACCGGCGGCGCCATCTACGGCGAGACGGACACGGTCCCGACCCCCGAGACGGTCGCGGCCGCGCCGCTGTCGCCCTACGGGATGAGCAAGCGGACCGTCGAGAAGTACGGGGCGTGGTTCCGGTCGGCGCGCGGGCTGGACGTCGTCACCCTGCGGTACGGCAACGTCTACGGGCCGCGGCAGGACCCGCGGGGGGACGCCGGCGTCATCGCCATCTTCTGCGAGTCCGCGCTGGCCGGGAAGCGGCCGACGATCTTCGGGGACGGCTCCCAGACCCGGGACTACGTGTTCGTCGGGGACATCGTGGGGGCCAACCTGGCCGCGATCGACGCGGCCGAGCTGCCCCACGACGTCTACAACGTGGGCACCGGCACCGAGGTGGACCTGCTGACCCTCGCCGAGCAGGTGCGCCTCGCCGCCGGCCTGGAGTCCTTCGAGCCGGAGCTCGCGCCGGCCCGGGCGGGCGAGGTGCTGCGCAGCTGCCTGGACGTGAGCCGGGCCCGCGAGGAGCTGGGCTACACCGCGCAGACCTCGCTGGTGGACGGCCTGGCCGCCACCCTCGCCTGGATCAGGACCCTCGACTAGGCCGTCAGAGGTCGGGCAGCTCGAACACGGGCGCTCCGGCCCTGGTGGACAGGAAGTAGCAGACCTCGCCGACGACGAGTGGCGTGATCATCGGGGCCTCGCGCAGGCTCGTCAGGACCTCGGCGCATCGGCTGTGGTGCTGATCCCTGACCGACGCCGCAGCGACGATGGGGCCGGTGTCGACCAGGATCACTACTCGCCGGTCTCCGCCCTCAGAACGGCTCGTGCGTTCTCGGCCAGGTCGGGCTCGGCGTCCTCGATGGAACCGACCCAGTCGAAGAGGTGGCCGCGAGGGGGGCCGCCGGCCGCCGTCAGCCCGCCGTCGATCACCTCGAACCGAACGCGCTCCCCCGCCCGCAGATGCACGCCGAAACGCTCGGCCACCTCGGCCAGCTCGGGCGGCACGACGAACTCCTGACCATGATGATCAGCGGGAACGGACACGGTCGACGCACCTCCTCGTCGTCACCATGATGGCACGGCGAGGCGCAGGACTAGACGTAGACGGCGAGGGTCAGCATCGCGACCCAGACCACGGCGAGGACCTGCAGGACGCGGTCGCTGAGCGCGATCTCGTCCGGGGCCCCGCCGTCGCCGTTGTCGACGTCGACGGAGTAGCGCAGCACGGCGATCACGAACGGGACGATCGAGATGATCGACCACACCGAGTTGTGGTGGGCCTCGCGGATCTCGAAGGCCCAGAGGCTGTAGGTCATGATCATGACCGTGGCCGAGAGCGCCCAGACGAACCGCAGGTACGAGGGCGAGTACGACTCGAGGGACTTGCGGATCTTCGCGCCGGTGCGCTCGGCGAGCATCATCTCGGCGTAGCGCTTGCCGGAGACCATGAACAGCGAGCCGAACCCGGCGACCAGCAGGAACCACTGCGAGAGCGGGATGGCCGCGGCGACGCCGCCGGCGATGGCGCGGATGAGGAAGCCGGAGGCGACGATGCAGATGTCGAGCACCGGCTGGTGCTTGAGCCAGAAGCAGTAGGCCAGCTGCACGCCGATGTAGACGGCCAGCACGATCAGCAGCTGCACCGAGGCGAACAGCGACAGCACGATCGCCGCGGCGAACAGCACCGCGGCGACGGTGAAGGCCACCGGGACCGGGACGATCCCGGCCGCGATCGGGCGGAAGCGCTTCTTGGGGTGGGCGCGGTCGGCCTCGACGTCGCGGGCGTCGTTGACCAGGTAGACGCCGGACGCGGCCAGGGAGAACGCGGCGAACGCGATCACGAGCTTGAGCGCGACGTTGCCGTCGAACAGGTCGCCGGAGGTGAACGGCGCGGCCAGGACCAGGACGTTCTTGACCCACTGCTTGGGCCGCATCGTCCGCAGCACGCCGGACACGAGTCCCAGCGGGGTCCGCTGCGGCGCCTCCACCGTCTCGGTGGGTACGTCCGTGCTGGTCATCGGCGCTTCTTCCGGGTCAGGCGCGGGATGACGCGCCGGGCGGCCAGGGCGACGCCGGCGCCGAGCGCCGATCCGGTCGCCACGTCGGTGGGGTAGTGCACGCCGAGCACCAGGCGGGACAGCGCCATCACCGGCACGACGGCCAGCGGGGCCCGCGACCGCAGCAGCCCGCTGTAGAGCACGGCGGCGGCGGTGGTGGAGGTGGCGTGCGAGGACGGGAAGGAGAGCCTGCTCGGGGTCCCCACGAGCACCTTCACCGAAGGATGGTCGGGGCGGGGGCGGCGCACCACGCGCTTGACCCCGATCGACGCCCCGTGGGCGAACGCGACGGCGGCGGTGGACCACAGCCACTCGGCGCGGCGCTCGCGGTCCACGGCGGCACCGACGGCGCCGAGGGCGAGCCAGCCCAGGGCGTGTTCGCCCAGGTGGGAGAGGCCGCGGGCGGCGCTCACCACGGGCGGGCGGCCGACGGCGCCCTGCACCCCGGCCAGGATCCGCACCTCGGGCGAGGGCGGGAGGTCCGGGACCACGGTCAGCGACGCCGGGTGGGTGTGGGGAGCGGCCGGGGCCGACGTGTCGAGCGACCGGTCGGTCACGGGGCAGGCCTCCTCGCGCCGGCGTGGGAAGGCCGCGGGCGCCGATCTGCGATCTGTACGGCGGCACATGTTACGCGGCAGCGCACCGACGGCCTCGGCGGGGCGGGGTCAGAACCACCGTTCGAGGACGAGTGCGACCCCGTCCTCGTCGTGCCGCGCGGTGATCTCGTCGGCGATCGCGGCGACCGCCGGATCGGCGTTGGCCATCGCCACGCCGTGCCCGGCCCAGCGCAGCATCGCCTCGTCGTTCGGCATGTCGCCGAACGCCACGATCTGCTCGCGGGGCACGCCGTAGAGCTGCGCGACCTCGGCCAGCCCGGTGGCCTTCGACACCCCGGCGGGCGCGACCTCCAGCAGCCCGCCCGGGTGCGAGTAGGTCACGTCGACCTCGGTGCCGAGCCGCGGTGCCAGCAGCGCGAGCATCTCCGCACTCGTCAGGCTCGCGGCCCTGACCAGCAGTTTCACCGCGGGCCGGGCGAGCAGCGCGGCCCGCTCCTCGACGGGCGGGGCGGTGCCGGGCCAGGCGTGCTCGTAGTCCGGTTCGACGACGAACTGGGTGGCGGCGTCGTCGAACGCGCTGGTGCCGACCCGCTCGACCCCGAGCATCGCGCCCGGCAGCACCTCCGCGCAGGCCTGCGACAGGTCGGCCAGGGCCTCGGGCGGAAGGGCGTGGGCGCCGAGGATCCGGTCCTCCTCGACGTCGTAGAGCACGGCGCCGTTCGCGCACACCGCGTACCGGACGACGCCGAGCTGGGTGGCCACCGGCGGTATCCACCGCGGCGGGCGGCCGGTGACCAGCACGAACGGCACCCCGGCGGCGACCGCGCGACCCACCACGGCCGCGGTGCGCGTGCTGACGGTGTGGTCGGCGCCGAGCAGGGTGCCGTCGACGTCGCTCGCCACCAACCGCGGAGCCTCCACTCCCCCACACTACGGGCCGGGCGGGATAGCCTCGCCGCATGCGCGTGCTCGTGGTGTCGGCGCCCCTGACCGGGCACCTGCTCCCGATGCTCCCGCTGGCCGAGGCCCTCTGGGACGCCGGGCACGACGTGCTGGTGGCCACCGGCGGGGACGCGATGGCGGCGGACACCGGTGACCTCCCGGTGATCGACATCGCCCGGGACCTGTCCTTCCCCCGGATCGCCGCCCGCTGCATGGCCGCCCATCCCCTCGACGCGCGCGCGGAGATCGCCGGGACCGCGGGCACGCGGATGGTGGCGCGGCTGTTCGGCACGGTGAACGAGGAGCTGGCCGACGGCGTGGTGACCGTCGTCGAGCAGTGGCGGCCGGACGTGGTGGTCCACGAGCCGCTCGCGGTCGCCGGGGCGGTCGCGGCGGCCCGTCACGACCTGCCGACGGTGCTGCTGGAGAACTCGCTGTTCGACGGTCCGGCGCTGGTCAGGGCCACGGCCGGGTCGAAGATCATGCAGCGGGCCCTGCGCCGGCACGGGCTGGAGGAGCGCGGGCTGCCGAAACCCGAGGTGGTGCTCACGACCGCGCCCCGCAGCGTCGTCGGGGAGCGTGAGGGGCTGCCGATGCGGCCGGTGCAGCGTGGCGGCGGGGACGTCCCGGCCTGGCTGCGGGTGCCCTCGGACGCCGCGGACCGGCCCCGGATCCTCGTCTCGCGCAGCACGGTGCCCGGCCCCGGGGCCGACCCGATGCCCGCCGCGCTCGCCGCGGCCGCCGAGGTCGACGCCGAGATCGTGCTGGTCAGGCCCGAGCCGCGGATCGAGCGGCGGGCCGCCGGGAAGGTCCGGACGGTCGGCTGGGTGCCGCTCGTGGACGTCATGCCGCTGTGCGCGGCGATCGTGCACCACGGCGGCGCGGGCACCTCGATCGGCGCGCTGGCCGCCGGGATCCCGCAGCTCGCCGTGCCCGGCCCCGGCGACCGCCGGCACAACGCCGAGCTCGTGGCGCGCCGGGGGGCCGGCCTGGCGGGCAAGGTCACGGCCGAGGCGCTGCGCACCCTGGTGGCGGACGGCGAGCTGGCCGCCAACGCCCGCGAGGTCCGCACCGAGATCGAGGCCATGCCCCATCCCGAGGCCCGGGTGCCCGCGGTCGCCGCCCTCGTCCTGTGACGGTGCCGAGCCCCGTTGTCAGGAGACCAGGGTGTCAGGAGATCAGGGCGGAGGCGGTGAGGGCCGTGAGACCGGCGACCGAGCCGACGACGCGCACCACGTGGAAGCGGGTCCAGCGGTCCCGCTGCGCCGCCCAGTCCGGGGGCAGCGTCTCGACCGTCCAGCCCGCGATGCGGGTCGCGATCGGGACCTCGACCGCCACCGTCACCACGAGGGCGAGCAGGTAGAGCGCGAACGCCGCCACCGCGAGGGCGAAGGCGGGCCCGGTGGCCGTCACCGCCACCGGCACGATCGACAGCAGCGCGACGGGCATCAGGACCCGCATCAGCGGAGCGAGGTTGAGGTTCAGCCGCAGCCCGATCGCCAGGAAGGCGTCGGGGGTGAACTACGAGATCGAGCGCGTCAGCCCGATCCACGGGCCCCAGAACACACCGGTGACCAGGGCGCACAGGACGATGCCGGGCAGCGCGATCATGCGCTCATATTACAGTCACTGTAATTTCCGTGCCAGCGTCGCGGCGGCGCGGACGTCCCCCAGGACACGTTCCCGCAGATCGGCGCGGCCGACGTGCCGGGCGAGGGAGCGCAGCTGCACCCGCCAGAGGGCGACGACGGCGGTCGCCAGGAGCAGGATGCGCGGATCGTCCGGGTCCCGGCCGGTCCGCTCGGCCAACCCGGCGGCGGCGACATCGGTGATCCGCTCCGCCGTCACCGCCGCGGCGGCGCGCAGAGCCGGCGTGCGGGCGATCAGGGCCGACACCGCCTGCGCGTCCCCCGGCCCGAGGGCGCCCCCCAGCAGGTCGTCGAGATCCGCGACGATCAGCGCGACCGCGGCGTCGACCGGCTCCGGGCCGGCCACCGCCGCGCGGACAGCGGCCGCCCAGCGGTCCTCCCGGTCCAGGACCAGGGACTCCTTGGTCGGGAAGTGGTTGAACACCGTCTTCTCGACGACACCGGCGGCACGGGCGACCTCGGCGACGGTCACCTCGTCGAAGCCGCGCTCGAGGAACAGTGCCGTCGCGACGTCCGAGATCTCCCGGCGGGAGACACGGCGGCCCGGCAACGCCTCAGAGCCCGAGGGCCAGGAGAACGATCCCCAGCAGCGGGGCCACGAGCTGGACCGCGGCGGCGCGGGCCTTCGAGCGGTCCGAGAGCACCAGGACCAGGCCCGCGGCCACCATGCAGCCGGCGCCGGCGAAGACCAGGGTGAGCCCGGCCGTCGTCGAGCCGGTGGCGAACAGGACGATGCCCAGCACCACCAGCACGCCGAGGAACAGGTTGTAGAAGCCCTGGTTGAAGGCGAGCGGACGGGTGGTCAGGGCCTGCTCCGGCGTGGTCCCGAAGGTCGCCCGGGTCCGCGGGGCGGTCCAGGCGAAGGACTCCAGCCAGAAGATGTAGCCGTGGACCACCGCGGCCAGCCCCGCGAGGACCAGGCCGGCGACCGTCACGTCAGATGATCGCGACGGCGACGACGAGGCCCAGCGCGATGTGCGCGGCGGCCACGACCCAGGCCTCGGCCTTGAGCTCGTCGGCGGCCAGGACGTCGCCGATGTGGATGCCGGTGACCCACTCCAGCAGCCGCACGGCCGCCACCTGGGCGATGATCCCGACCAGGCCGAAGATCAGGGCCGCGAGCAGGCCCTCGGCGAGCAGGCCCGACGCGTTGTAGATGGCCGTGACCACGATGAACGCCATCGAGACCATGCCGGCGGAGGTGACCACCACGGCGCCGGGGCGGCCCTCGCGGACCAGCCGGTTGAGCTTGCCGGGCGTGGTGATGTCGATCGCCCAGAAGCCGAGCAGCATCAGCAGGGCGCCGAGCAGGGCGTAGAGCAGGATCGCGCCGACGCCGCGGCCGATTCCCGCGAAGTAGGCGGAGTCGAGGGCCAGGACCATGAGGTTCTCCGGGGGAGGCGAAGGGAACGGGAAGCGGGGGGTCGGTAGGTCGGCGGAGCCGACGGGGCGGGGAGAGCCGAGCCTCTTATTCGGGGATGCGGTGCGGGACGAAGGCGGCGCCGTCGTCCGTGACCAGGCCCGCGGTCTCGCGGATGCCCAGGCCCGCGGAGCCGTCGCCGACGATCCACGCACCCAGGGCGGGGCGGAAGCCGTCGAAGAGCGGCAGGGCGTCGAACAGCTGGTAGACGTACCCCTCGTCGCCGTACACGCCGCCGGTGGAGACCTGGGAACCCGGCGACACGATGTCGACGTTCGCACCCTCGCGGCCCAGCAGCGGCTTGCGCACGTACTCGGTGAGCAGCCCCGGGTCGTTGAGGTACGCCGGCAGCAGGTTCGGGTGCCCGGGGTACATCTCCCAGAGCACCGCGAGGATCGCCTTGTTGGACAGGATCGTCTTCCACAGCGGCTCGAGCCACAGCGTGTCCGGGAGGCTGCGGACCACGTGCTTGCCGAAGTCCTCGGTGAGCATCCACTCCCAGGGGTACAGCTTGAACACGCTCCGGATCGGCGCCTCGGCGAGATCCACGAAGCGGTCCAGGTCGACGTCCCAGCCGAGGTCCTCGATCCGCAGGCCGACGGTGTCCAGGCCGGCCTCGGCCGCCGTCTCCTGCAGGTACCCGACGGTCACGTGGTCCTCGCCGGTGGAGTCCCCGCCGGACCAGGTGAAGTGCACCTCGGAGCTGGGCAGCGAGGACTTGATCTCGCCGAACCGCTCGACCAGCCGCTCGTGCAGCGAGTTCCACTGGTCGTCGTCCGGGTGGGTGTCCTTGAGCCAGTACCACTGCAGGATCGACGCCTCGAGCAGCGTGGTCGGGGTGTCCGCGTTGTACTCGAGCAGCTTGGCCGGCCCGCCGCCGTCGTAGCGCAGGTCGAAGCGGCCGTAGACGTGCGGATCGTGCCGCTTCCAGGACTCGCCGACCTTCTCCCACGCCCACTCGGGGATGGCGAAGTCGCGGTACCGCTCGGTGGTGACGACGTGGTCCACCGCCTCGAGGCACATCGAGTGGATCAGCTCGACGTCCGCCTCGAGGGAGAGCACCTCGTCCATCTCGAAGACGTAGTGCACGGACTCGTCCCAGTACGGCCTGGCCAGGCCGTTCGCGTCCCGGCCCGGGGCGTCGAAGACGAGCCCCTGCTCACGGACGGTCTGCTGCCAGCCGGGACGGGGGGTCCCGCGTTCACGGCGCACCGTTCAGCTCCCGCTGCTTCCGCTCGAGGACGAGCCCCCGGACGAGCTGGACCCGCCGCTGGTACCCGCCTTGGACCCGCCGCCGGAGCCGCCGCTGCTCACGCCGAGACCGCCGCGGGAGATCGACTTGCCCGACGGGGTCTTGACGTTGCCGCTCGACGGCACGGACGTCGTCCCGCCGCTGACCCGCTGGCCCACGGTGCCGGCGCCGCCGTAGTTGTAGTGGTACTGGCCGCCGCCACCGCCGATGAAGATCGGGTAGAAGCCGCCTCCGCCGTAGTAGGTGGTGCTGGAGCCGGACGCGGGCGTGACGCAGTTCGAGTCGTCGACCACCACGTCGTTCGCGTCGACGCAGCGGGCCTCCGTGGTCTCGCCGTTCGACGAGACGGCGTAGCCGACCGCGATCAGCGCGACCACGCCGACCACGACGCCACCGCCGATCAGCAGCCGCTTGCGCTTCTTGCGGGACGCGGCGGCCTCGGCCGCGGCCTGCGCCTCCTCCTCGCGCCGGCGGGCCCCCTGTTCCCGGGCCCGCTTCTCGGCGAGGGTGGGTTCGCGGGGCGTGGTGCCGGCGTCCTGCTCGGAGATCCGGCCGCGAGCGCCGTTCCCGGCCTCCGCCTGCGGGCCGACCTGCTCGATCGGGCCCGTGTTCTCGCCGTCCGGACCAGCGCCATCACCCGGCGGCCGGTTGCGGCCGTCGTTCTCGCTCATACGTCACCCCCGCCCGCACGGTATCCGGTCGCGACGGGCCGGTGGTACCGGATGGCGTATCGGGTCGGTATCGACACTCCCGCCGGTTTCCGCCGCTCGTCCGTTGCGTCACCGGATCGGTACTCCGGGTGACGACGAACGGCAGACTCCTGCACTTCGCAGCACGAGCCCGACCGACGACCGCGCCGACGGGACACCGGTTCGGGGTCGCCCGGTCGGGGACGGCAAGATGGCCGACGACATGGACGAGCTCTTCACCCCGTCCGGCGAACGACCCCGACGCGGTTCCGACCGCAGCGGGACCGCCCTCGCCGACCGCCCGGTCCGCTCCCCACGGACGAGCCCGCCCGCGTCGCCCCCGAAGGGCGCGCGCGTGCCGGGAGTCCGTCAGGCGCGGCGAATCGTCGTGGCCGTGCTCACCGGCGCGGCGGTGATGCTCGGTGTCGGCATGCTCGACACGGTCGGCGGCGCCACGGTCCCCGTCCTCGGCACGCTGGCCGCGCTGCCGTCGCCGAACGGGACCGCCGCCGCGGTCAAGGACGTCCCGCCGCCGCCCACCGCCCCCGGTACCTGCCTGAACTGGACCCGGGCCGACGCGGCGGACACCGCTGTCGTCGACTGCGCGCGGCCGCACCTGTTCGAGCAGGCCGGCACCGTCCGGCTCGCCGACCAGTCCGCCCTGCCGGACGAGAACGGCTGGCTGTCGCTGGTCAACGAGCGGTGCACGCCGGTCGTCCTGCAGTACCTCGGCGGCAAGTTCGACCCGGACGGCAAGTTCCGGGTGGGCGCGCTCAAGCCGTCGCAGAAGAAGTGGGACGAGGGCGATCGCGAGCTGCGCTGCGGGCTGCAGAGCTCCTCGCGCTCCGGTGCGCTCTACCCGCTGTCCGGCAAGGCCGCGGACCAGGACCAGGCCGGCACGTACGCGATCGGCACCTGTCTGGGGATCGACGGCCGCAAGGTCGGCGACCCGGTGACCTGCACGGGCCCGCACGCGGTGGAGACGGTCGGGATCGTGGACCTGTCGCCGAAGTTCCCGTCCGCCTTCCCGGCCGTGGGCGACCAGGACGGCTTCCTCCAGCCGGAGTGCAGCAAGATCGCCGCGGACTACGCCGGCGGCGCCCAGGTGATCGCGGACAAGAAGCTCACCGTGTACTGGGACAACATCACCGAGGACTCGTGGAACGCGGGCACCCGCAAGGTGAACTGCAACCTGGCCGCGCTGCTGCCGGACCGCAGCGGGTTCGCGCCGGTCACGGGCACCGTCAAGGGCTCGGTGTCGGTGAGCGACCAGGCCGCGCCGCCGACCGCCGACCCGGCGAAGCCCGGCACGCCGGCCACCCCGGTCACGCCGTCGCCGAGCGCCTCGCCCGCGCCGCCGGTGGACTCCTCCGCGCCGGCGCCGCCGCCGTCCTCGGAGCCCGCGCCGCCGCCGTCCTCCTCCGCGGCACCCTCGGCGATCCTGCCCCTCCCGGGCCACTGATCCGGTGGTCCCGATGGGCCGGGACCGGTTCGAGGAACTGGTCTCCGACGCGCTCGACGAGGTCCCGGCCCGGCTCACCGCGGCGATGGACAACGTCGTGGTGCTCGTCGAGGACCGGCACCCGGACGATCCGTCGCTGCTCGGGCTGTACGAGGGTGTGGCGCTCACGGAGCGGACCAGCGACTACGGCGGCATCCTGCCGGACCGGATCACGATCTTCCGGGAGGCGGTGCTCGACATGTGCGACACCGAGGACGAGGTCGTCCACGAGGTGGCGGTGACCGTGGTGCACGAGATCGCCCACCACTTCGGCATCGACGAGGACACCCTTCACGAGCTCGGCTGGGGATAGGCCCGCAGGAACGCCTCCACCCCCGAGGTGACGATCCGGTCCAGCTCGGCGGCCGGCAGCGGCACGGCGCCGTGGAAGGTGCGAGGTCCTGCTGGCGCTGCGCGGTCTCGCGACCGGGATCGCCGTCGTGCCACCGACGATCGCGGCCTACCCCGCGGTGCGCCGCGAGACCTGACCGACCAGCCCGCCGCCTCGGTCAGCCCACACCCTCGTGAGTGGCGATAGTCGCTCCGGCGACTATCGCCACTCACGGGATCAGTGGGCCTCGGGGGCTGCGCCCGCCGTCACGTCGCCTTCTAGGGAGGGGCCGGAGTCCCACAGGTCGAGGGCCCAGCCCGACTCCGCGCTGCGGTCCCGGCGGAGGACCACCCGGCCCGTGTTGGGGACGTACCGGGTCGCGGCGGTGTCGCCGAGCAGGGCGGCGGCGGCGAGGCGGATCGCGGCGCCGTGGCTGACCAGCACCACCGCACCACCGGGGCCGTGCGCCCGCTCGCTCTGCTCCACGATCCGCTCGACCGCGGGCAGGTAGCGGGCGCGCAAATCCAGCGCCGACTCCCCGCCCGGCAGCGCGCGCGAGAGGTCGCCGCCCCACCAGGCGTCGTAGCACTCGTCGAAGTCCCGGCGGGCGGGCTTGTCGGAGCGGCCCTCGAGCTCCCCGACGAAGATCTCGTGCACCCCGTCGACCACGCTCACGCCCAGGCCGTGGGCCCGGGCGACCGGATCGGCGGTCTGCCGGGCCCGCAGCGCCCGCGAGGCGTGCACGGCGTGGACGGGCCAGTCCGCCAGCAGCTCGGCGACCGTGTCCGCCTGCGCCCGGCCCGTGTCGTTCAGCGGAGCTCCCGGCGGGACGGTGTCGAGGGCCTTGGCCACGTTGGCGTCCGTCTGGCCGTGGCGCAGCAGGACGAGTCGCAGCTCCTCCTGCTCGGGCTCCTCGGGGGTCACGTGCATGCTCCGTTCCGCAGTCCGTCCAGCCAGGCGGTCGCCGCCCGGTAGGCCTCGGCGTCCGCGCCGTTCAGGGGGACGGCCGGCGCTCCGGCGCCCGTGGCCGGCCCGGCCGACCCGGTCGCGCGCGAGTAGGACCCGAGGAAGCGCACGCTCTCGGAGCGGCGGTGCAGCGCGGCCAGCGCCTCGCCCATGGCCGGCTCCGCGACGTGCCCGCTGCAGTCCAGGTGGAACCAGTACTCGTTGTGCTTGTCCTTGATCGGCCGCGACTCGATGCGCGTGAGGTCGACCCCGCGCACGGCCAGCTCGGTGAGCAGCCCGAGCAGCGATCCCGGCCGGTTCTCCGTGGTCAGCGCCAGCGTGGTGCGGTCGTGCCCGGTGGGCGGGGGCGGCGGCGCGGGCCGGGTGAGGAGCACGAACCGGGTGACGGCGTCGGCGTTGTCGGCGATGTCGTCCGCCAGGACCTCGAGGCCGTGCTGGGCCGCGGCCAGCGGCGATGACACGGCGGCGTCGACCTCGCCGCGGGCGACCTGGGCCGCGCCCTCGGACGTCGACGTGGCCACCCGGACCTCGGCCGCGGGCAGGTTCTCCGCGATCCAGCCGCGGGTCTGCGCGATGCCGTGCCCGTGCGACGCGACGGCGCGGATCTCCGCCAGCGCGGTGCCGGGGCGGACGAGCAGCACGAACCGGACGGCGAGCACCGCCTCCTGGACGATCACCAGCGGTGGATCGGACACCAGCCCGTCGAGCACGGGCGGGACCGCCCCCTCGACGCTGTTCTCGATGGGGACGCAGCCGGCGTCGACGGAACCGTCGCGCACGGCGGCGAGGACCGCGGGATTGCCGGGGAGCGGCACGAGCTCCGCGCCCTCGGCCTGCGGGAGGGAGCGCAGCGCCTGCTCGGTGAAGGTCGCGTGCGGCCCCAGGAAACCGATTCGACGCACGGTCCGAGCCTAGGGCGCGGCTCCCCGGGCGATGCCGCCGGGCCCGGTGATCCACGTCGTTCCCGGCAAGCCGCCGGGCCGTCCTCGTACCGGGTGCAGCCGGGCGGGGCGGGGACGGTTCCGGAGCACCCCGTCCTCGGCCGTCCTGGCGAAGGGACTGGGCCGTCCGAACCCACTTTCGAACCGATCCGAACCGGCACCCGAAACCCCTACCGGGCGCGTCGTTCCCACGGGAGTAGGGGGCTCGTCGGCACGGCCGCCGCCCGGGGAGATCGCCGGACCTTGCCCCGGTCCGGCGGTCTCCCGCCACCGGGAACTCTCAGAGCAGCCCGAGGGTGGCGAACTCGCGGATCGACATCGGGTCCGGGTCGATTCCGCAGCAGCTGAACATCCCGCGCACCTGGTCGACGGTCCGGTCGGACATGTCCTCGACCTCGGCGACCAGCGCCGCGCCGTCCGTCTCGTGCAGGGCCGCGGCCACCGTGCCCTCGCCGAGGCCGAGCCGCCGCGCGGTGGCCACCAGCAGGTTCAGCACCCCGTGCCGGCCCCGGTCGCCCTCGATCTCGGGCGACGGCCGGACGGCCTCGCGCAGCCCGATCGCCGTGTACCCGCGGCCGGCGCCGACCGTGACGTCGAGGAAGCGCTCGATCTCCTCGACGCTCGGCACGTCCGACACCCGCTGCCCGCCGCAGCGCAGCTTGGGGGTGCAGCCGTGCTCGGCGACCCGGGCCACGGCGTCGAGCCAGGCCTCGGTCTCCTCCTCGCTCCCGCCGAGCGGGCGGCGCGGCTCGACCACAGCGGTGACGTCCTCGGGCACGAACTCCGAGACGCGCTCCAGCCAGATCGCGTCGACGTCCGGCGGCGCGGCCGTCTCGACCGTGCGCGGCGTGAGCAGGCTCGACCGCGAGAACACGGTCGAGAGCGCCTTCGGCACGGCGCCGAGCCCGGTGTCCACCACGAGCGCGAGCTCGACGGGCCGGACGGGCGCGGAGCGCGCCAGCTCCGTGACCAGGGCGGGGAGCCGGGAGACCGGGCAGACGAGGTGGCCGAGCATCGCGCCGTAGCCGCCGTCGCGGGCGGAGAGGTAGCGGGCCACGACCGCGTCGATCCCCGGCGCGGAGACGCGCGGCTGGACGAGGCTGGCGTCGTCGACGAGGCCGGCGAGGAGGGGTCGGATCGGCCACGGGTCGGCGGAGGATCCCGAGGGCACGGTCGTCACGAGCACAGACGCTAACCCGCCCTCCCGGGACGCCGACGAACGGGTACCTGGACAGACGGCCGTTCCCATGGCTAACTTAGCCTCACCTAACTCGGAGGTGACCACGTGGGACAGACCCGGCTACGGCGTCCGCCGGCTCCCGCAGATGCCGAACGCGCGCGCAGCGTGGCGGCCCGCGGCGGCGACGCGGCACTGGTCGGGACCGGTGGTCCCGAGCCCGTGGTGCCGATCGTCCATCACGTGCACGCCGACGGCTCCGCCGTCCTGCTGATCGACGACGACTCGCCGCTGCTGGCGGGGATCCGCGAGTCCGAGCGGGCCGAGCTGCCCGCGATGCTCGAGCTGGCCGACCGGGCCCCGGTGGACCTGCGCGAGCCGATCCGCGCGCTGCTGTGGATCAGCGGCTGGGTGCGCATCCCGGACCCGGCGACCGCCCGGCGGGCCGCGATGCAGGTGGCCGACGCGGCCCCGCACCACCGGCTGCTCGACCTCGGCCACGGCGCCACGCTGGTGAAGCTCACCCCGAGCTCGGCCGTGCTGGCCGACGCGGAGGGCACGGCCGCGCTGGCCCCGGTGGATCTCGCGGCCGCCCGTCCGGACCCGTTCTGCCGGATGGAGGACCGCTGGCTGTCCCACCTCGAGGAGGCCCATCCCGAGGTGTTCGACGCGCTGGCCCGGCACCTGCCGGCGCCGCTGCGGCACACCCTGGGTGCGCGGATCCGCCCGCTCGGCGTGGACCGCTGCGGGCTGCGCCTGCGCGTCGAGGCGCCGAACGGCGACCACGACGTGCGGCTGGCCTGGCCGACCGAGGCGACGACCGCCGAGGAGCTGCGGACGCAGCTGGGCCTGCTGGTGGGCTGCCCGTTCCGTCAGGTCGACGGGGCGGCCTGAGCCTTCAGGGCGGCCGCCTCCTGCTACTGGACGCGCCGGGTGACCTTGCGCTCGGCGACGAAGGACGCGATCGGGATCGTGCCCGCCAGCAGCACGAGCAGCG
This sequence comes from Pseudonocardia ailaonensis, assembly GCF_039531635.1. Classification (NCBI taxonomy): domain Bacteria; kingdom Bacillati; phylum Actinomycetota; class Actinomycetes; order Pseudonocardiales; family Pseudonocardiaceae; genus Pseudonocardia; species Pseudonocardia ailaonensis. The sequence goes on from NZ_BAAAQK010000025.1 coordinate 378,226, forward strand.
CGAACACCGGGGTGAACCGGGCGCGCTCGGCGAGCACGAGGGTGACCACGATGTACGCCATGTACAGGAAGCCGTGGAGCATGCCGATGATCGCCGTGGGCCGTGGATCGTCCCCGAGGTACTTCATGGGCACCGCGTAGAACACCAGCAGCACGAGCCCGACGCCCGTGATCCAGGCGAAGGTGCGGTAGAGCGGCAGCCGGAACCCGACGGGGCGGGGGCCGGCGGACTTCGCGGGGCTGCTCACGGGGGAAATTCTACAGCGTGTCGGAGTCGCGCTCGGCGAGGGCGGCCAGCATCCGGTTGTACTCGCTCAGCGCCGGGGCCTCCTTCTCGGTGGCCGGGGCGACCCGGGCCACCGGGCTGCGCGTGAAGGGCGAGTCCACCAGCGGCACGAGCTCCGGCTCGGGTTCGGGCCCTGGTCCGGACTCCGGCGCGTGCTCCCGGGCGACCTCCAGGTCCTGGCGCAGGAAGCGCCACCACATGTAGCCGAAGAACACCGCGAACAGCGGCCACTGGATGCCGTAGCCGACGTTCAGCGCCGAGCCCATGGCCGAGCCCGCGCGGCTCCACTGCCAGATCGCGGCGATCACGCACCCGGCCACGGCGAGGATCGCCAGCAGGTGCCAGGCGAGCCACCGGGGGGAGAAGACCACGCGCCACACACGGACGAGGGTACGCGGGCCGGTAGGTTCGTCGTGTGGGAGGAGCTGGCGGAACGAGCCGTCCGGACGCGAGAGCTACTCGGATCCGCAGCCTGCTGAGCGCTCCGCCGTCGGGCCTGCCGGAGATCACGGAGCCGGCCGCCCGCCGGCTGGTGGGCCTCGAGATCGCCGTGGTGCTCACCGTCACCCTCGGGTTGTCGGCGCTGCGCAGCGCGCTGTCGCTGCTGGACTCACTGCTCGCGCCCATCCCGATCCGGGACCAGCAGGTGGCGCTCAACGCCCCGGCGGCGCAGGCGGACTACGTCGACCTCGCCGTGCAGCTCGTGCGGGTGCTGCAGCTGTTCGGCTGGGGTGCGCTCGGCGCGTACCTGCTGCTGCGGGCAGGGATCCCGCTCGTCCGGATCGGGCTCGACCGCACCCGTCCGGGCAGGGACGCGCTGGGTGCCTGCGGGCTCGCCGCCCTCATCGGGATCCCCGGACTGGGCCTGTACCTGGTGGCCCGGGCCATCGGCGTCAGCCTCGAGGTCGCCCCCACGACCCTGGGTGACGTCTGGTGGCGCACCCCCGTCCTGATCCTGTCGGCCACGGCGAACGCCTGGGCCGAGGAGATCGTGATGATCGGGTACCTGCTCACCCGGCTGCGCCAGCTCGGCTGGTCCGCGGACCGCTCCGTGCTCGCCGCCGCCGTGCTGCGTGGGGCGTACCACCTCTACCAGGGGCTCGGCGGGTTCGTCGGGAACCTGATCATGGGGTTGATCTTCGGGCGGGTGTGGCAGAAGACCGGGCGGTTGTGGCCGCTGGTGGGCGCGCACGCGCTGATCGACGTCGTCGCGTTCGTGGGATACGCCCTGCTCCCGGCGGGGCTGATCAAGTGAGTGCTGCCTTACCCTGAGGCCATGTCCGATTCGAAGTTCCTGGCTCTGCTCCGCGACCAGATCCGCAGCGAGTTCACGGCCTCGCAGCAGTACACGGCCGTCGCGGTGTGGCTGGACGACGAGGACCTCCCCCAGCTCGCCGCGCACTTCTACGCGCAGGCGCTCGAGGAGCGCAACCACGCGATGAGCATGGTGCAGTACCTGCTCGACTCGGACAGTCGCGTGCAGATCCCCGGGACGGACGCCGTGGTGAACGACTTCTCCTCGGTCGAGGACGTCGTCCAGCTCGCGCTGAAGCAGGAGAAGGCGGTGACCGAGCAGATCACCGCCCTCGCCCGTACCGCCCGGGACGAGGGCGACTACCTCGGCGAGCAGTTCATGCAGTGGTTCCTCAAGGAGCAGGTCGAGGAGGTGTCCTCGATGTCGACGCTGCTCACCGTCGTCCGCCGGGCCGGCGACAACCTCTTCCACATCGAGGACTTCGTGTCCCGCGAGCTGAGCAAGACCGGCACCGACCCGTCGGCTCCCCCGGTCGCCGGCGGCCGCGTCTGAGATCGCGTCATGGAACCATAACGCGATTTTCCGCCCCAGATTTGCGCATTATGGTTCCATAACGCGTTCTGGAGGGGCGATTTCGGACGTTATGGTTCCATGGTGCGGGCTAGCGCAGGGTGACCTGCTTGCCCGCCAGGGCGTCCCTCGCGCTGTGCTCGGCGGCCGTCAGGTCGCTCGTGACGGCGAGGGCCTGGTCGAGCTTCGTCGAGAAGGCGGCGGCCGGGTTGCCCCACTCCTTGGCGTGCATCTCCCGGTCCAGGTCCCACACCGGCACGAGCAGGCCGTGGGCGCGGAAGGCGCCGGCGTAGCGGCTGCCCTCGCCGAGCTCCAGCTCGCCGGCCGCGGACAGCCGGGCCAGGGCGGCCATCAACGCGTCCTCGGGCTCGGGGCGGACCCAGCGCAGGTGCGCCTTGCTGCCGGTGTCCACCCAGTACGCGGCGCGGACGCCGTCCCCGCCGATCGCCTCGGTCGGCATGATCACCTGGTTGGCCCGCTCGACGGTGGCCGTGATCTCCGGTGCCGGCTCGTCGTCCGGGATCCACCAGGCGAAGTCCGGGTGGATCACCAGGTCCAGCTCGGCGTCGGCGTCCAGCACGTCCTGGAGCCGGACGACGTCGCCGGTCAGCCCGGGCCCGACGACCGGCAGCGCGGTGCCCGGCTCGGCCTCCTGCGCCCAGCGCAGCGCCTTGGCGACGTCCGCGGACAGGTCGCCCGACCGCGTCTGCACCTGCATGCCGAGCAGGATCTCGCCGTCGGGCCGGACCAGCGCCGCGGAGGCACCGGGCAGCACGGTGGCGATCCGGACCGGGCGCTCCCCCGCCTTCGCCAGCGGCAGCGGGGCGAGCGCGGACGGCAGGAACTCGCGCATCGCGACGAGGTCCGGCTCCGCGGCCAGGCCCTCGAACGGGCGGGTGACGATCACGTCGTCCCCGGCGCCGTGGCAGGCCTTGTACCGCTTGCCGGAGCCGCACGGGCAGGGGCGGCGGGGGTTCTCGCCGGCGGCACCGCCGGCACTCTTCTCGCGATTCTTCTCGGCCATGAGGCCTGTCACGGTAGCGCTTCCCGGCCGGAAGCCGGCATCAGCTCAGGGCGCGACGGAGACCAGCAGCTCACGCCGCGTGGCGCGGGGCGGTTCGAGCAGCGCGGTGAGCTCTCGCGTGACCCGCAGGGTGAGCAGCGCGGTGACGGCGGCGACCAGGTCGAGCAGCGCGTGCAGCACCACCCCGTCGGCCAGCGCCTGGGTGCCCGAGCGCAGCGACCACAGCGCCACGACCACCCCGAGCACCACGCTCACGCCCCACGCCGCCCACCACACGAGGATCGGCCGCGACGGCCGCGGGCGCTCGGCGGGCGGGCGGTCCAGCGCGAGGTGCTCGATCTCCGCGAGCACCGACCCGGGCACCGACAGGTTGAGCCCCGGCACCAGCCAGCCCGCGACGACGCCGAGCACGGATCTCGACGGCGTGGTGCCGGACCGCAGCGCGGCGGCCTCCCGCGCGCGCAGCGACCAGAAGATCACCAGCAGGCCGCAGCCCAGGGCCCCGGCGAGCGAGGCCCAGCCGCCGAAGGCGACCGCGCCGTCGGAGAACGCGACCAGCCAGGCCGGCAGCGCCTCGTCCCGGCTGAGCAGCAGCAGGACGTACCGCAGGGTCTCGGCCGCGAACCCGACGACGGCGACCCCGGCGGTGACCGGCAACAGCCAGGTCAGCGTGTGCAGGAGCGCCCCGGCGCGCGCGACGGGCGACTCCACGACGGGCGCCGCCTCACCGCGCCAGGGCAGCGCCGGGAAGCCCCAGCGCGGGATCGCGCGGTAGCGGGGCGGGCCGGTGTAGCGGAAGCGCGGGCGCACCGGCAGCGGCAGGGCCTTGCCGGGCGGCGGCTCGGCCACCCAGGCCAACGCCGCGAGGTAGCGGCCGCAGTTGGGGCAGAACGGGCCGGCCCCGGGGGGCGGCACCCTGCCGCACCGCGAGCACGCCGCCGGTCCCGTCATGTCAGAGGATCTCGGGCGTCCGGTCCGGGTCGGCCACGATCTCGCGACCGGTACCCGCCCAGGCCTGCATGCCACCGTCGACGTTCACGGCGGGGTAGCCCTGCTGCGAGAGGTACGCGACGACGCGGGCGGAGCGGCCACCGGAGCGACAGACGACGTAGAGCGGGTCGTCGTCCGGGACCTCGGTGATCCGCTGGGCGAGCTGGGACATCGGCAGGTGCCGCGAGCCGGGGGCACGGCCCGCGGCCCACTCGTCGGCCTCGCGGACGTCGAGCATGGCGGCATCGGCGGGCAGGTCCGCGACGGGCACCGACGGAACGGCGTTCATGCCGCCATCCTGCCACCGCCGCCGTGACCACCCTGTGAGTGGCGATAGTCGCTAGAGCGACTATCGCCACTCACGGGGCCTCAGACCTCGACGGTCGCCTTCTCGGCGCCCGCGCCGGTGAGGGAGCGGACCTCCATCTCGGCGTACTTCTCCGCGTTGAAGCGCTCTCCGCGGCCGACGAACGTCCCGATGACGCCGAGCAGGAAGGACACCGGGATCGAGACGATGCCCGGGTTCGACAGCGGGAACCAGGCGAAGTCCGCGGTCTTGATCATCGCGGTCTCGCTGCCGGACACGGCCGGCGAGAACACGATCAGCACCAGGCACACCGCGAGGCCGCCGTAGATGCTCCAGAGCGCGCCCATCGTGTTGAACCGCTTCCAGAACAGCGAGTAGAGGATCGTCGGCAGGTTGGCGCTCGCCGCCACGGCGAAGGCCAGGGCCACGAGGAACGCGACGTTCTGCCCGTTGGCCAGGATCCCGCCGCCGATCGCGACCACCCCGATGGCGACGGCCGTGCGGCGCGCGACCTTCACCTCCGCGGCCGGGCTGCTCTGCCCCTTCTTGATGACGTTCGCGTAGACGTCGTGCGCGAAGGAGGCGGACGCCGTGATCGTCAGGCCGGCGACGACCGCCAGGATCGTGGCGAACGCGATGGCCGAGATCAGCCCCAGCAGCAGCTCGCCGCCGAGCTCGAACGCCAGCAGCGGCGCCGCGGAGTTCTGCCCGCCGGGCGCCTTCGCGATCACGTCCGGGCCGACGAGCGCGGCCGCGCCGTAGCCCAGGACCAGCGTGAACAGGTAGAAGATGCCGATCAGCCAGATCGCCCACACGACGGACTTCCGGGCCTCCTTGGCCGAGGGCACCGTGTAGAAGCGCATCAGGATGTGCGGCAGGCCGGCGGTGCCCAGCACCAGGGCGAGGCCGAGCGAGATGAAGTCGACCTTGCTCTTGTACTGCAGCCCGGGCGCGAGGATGGCCTCGCCCTTGGGCGACGCCTGGACGGCCGCGCCGAGCAGCGACGAGAAGTTCAGGCCGTACTTGCCGAGCACCCAGAACGTCATCACGAACGCGCCCACCACCAGCAGCGCCGCCTTGATGATCTGGACGTAGGTGGTGCCCTTCATGCCGCCCACCAGCACGTACGACACCATGACGAGCCCGACGACGGCGATCACGATCGCCTGCCCGAGCCTGTTCGAGTTCGGGATCTGCAGCAGCAGCGCGATCAGCCCGCCCGCGCCCGCCATCTGCGCGATCAGGTAGAAGAACGACACCACCAGCGTCGACGTGGCCGCCGCGGCCCGGACCGGGCGCTGCTTCATGCGGAAGCTCAGGACGTCGCCCATCGTGAACTTGCCGGTGTTGCGCAGCAGCTCCGCGACCAGCAGCAGCGCCACCAGCCAGGCGACGAGGAAGCCGATCGAGTAGAGGAACCCGTCGTAGCCGTTCACGGCGATCGCGCCGGCGATGCCCAGGAAGCTCGCGGCGGACAGGTAGTCGCCGGAGATCGCGGTGCCGTTCTGCGAGCCGGAGAACGAGCGCCCGGCCGCGTAGTAGTCCGACGCCGTGCGGTTGCTGCGGCTGGCGCGGAACACCACGACCAGCGTGACCAGCACGAACAGCGCGAAGATGCCGATGTTGAGGCCGACGTTGCCCACCGCGCTCTGCCCCTGCGCGATCGTCATCACCGGCCCTCCACCGCCGTGCGGATGCGCTCGGCGGCCGGGTCCAGCGTCCGGTCCGCGAAGCGCACGTACATCGTCGTGATCACGAACGTGGAGACGAACTGCAGCAGCCCGATCACCAGGCCGACGGTCACGTTCCCGGCGACCTTCGTGCCCATGAACACCGGCGCGTAGGAGGCGAGCAGGACGTACCCGAGGTACCAGACGAGGAAGATCGCGCTCATCGGGAAGACGAAGCGGCGGAGCCGGCGGCGCAGGTCGGCGAACTCCGCGCTCGCCTGCACCTGCTCGTACACCGTCCCGCCGGCGCGTTCGCCGGTGGTGCTCATAGGCCCTGTTCCTCTCGGTGCGGGCCGGCACCCCCTCCGGCGCCGGCGCCCGTTACAGGGCGAACGACGCGGACGGCCCGGGGAGACGGTTCCGTGGCGGAACGAGCGTCAGGCGGACGTCTCCGACTCGCGTTCCACGCGGTCGCGGGACAGGCCGAGCCGCTCCGGGGCGTGCAGCTGCAGCAGCGTCCGGTCCGCGTCCAGCGGAACGGACTTCCGGGTCAGCTTGCTCACCACGACCATCGTGAGGAACGCCAGCGGCACCGCGACCGCGGCCGGGCGCAGCAGCAGCACGCCGAAGGCGCCGTCGGGCACCGCGCCGGCCAGCGCGAACCCCACGCCGATGGCGGAGAGCACGCCACCGACGAGGATCCCCCAGGTCGCACCCGCCGGCGTCAGGCCGCGCCACCACACGCCGAGCACCAGCAGCGGGCAGAAGGTCGCCGCGGACACCGCGAACACCAGCGGCACGGTCAGGCCGAGATCCAGCCTGGTGACGCCCAGCGCGAGCGCGATGGGCACGATCGCCGAGAGCACGGCGGCGAGCCGGAAGTCCCGCAGCCGGCCCCGCAGCACGTCCGTGAACAGCACGCCGGCGAGGCTCACGACCAGGCCCGACGACGTCGACAGGAAGGCCGCCGCGGCGCCCGCGGACACCAGCCCGCCCAGCAGCCAGCCCGCCCAGCCCTGGCCGAGCGCGGCGGTGGGCACGAGCAGGACCGCGCCGTCGGAGTTGCCGTCGACCAGCAGCTGCGGGGTGAAGGCGCGCGAGAGCAGGCCCAGCAGCGTGACCAGCACGAACACGCCGCCGATCATCGCCAGGACGACGACGGTGGTGCGGCGCGCGGCCCGGCCGTCCGGGATCGTGTAGAAGCGGACGAGGACGTGCGGCAGGCCCATCGTGCCGGCGATGCCGGCGATCAGGATGGAGTAGATCTCCAGCAGGCTGGCCGAGTCGGAGCGCGGTTCGAGCCACTCGCGGTCCGTCGTCGGGGAACCGGCGGGGACCGGGATGCCGGTGCCGGCCGCGAACGACAGCTCGGTCCCCCGGTCGACCACGTGGACGCCCGGCTGCCAGGTCAGCGGCCCGTCGACGGCCACCCCGTCGACCGTGCCCCGCGCCGTCAGCGGGGTGGGGGCGGCGACCTCGAGCTTCGCCGGCGTCTCCACCGATACCGTCGTGGCCGCGGTGAACTCCGGCGCGGTGGGGCGGTCGAGGTCGCGGCCGTGGCTCGCGAACAGCACGAGCGCGACGAGCGCGGGGATCGTCAGGGCGGTGAGCTTGAGCCAGTACTGGAAGGCCTGCACGAAGGTGATCGACCGCATGCCACCGGCGACCACGGACAGCACGACCAGCACCCCGGCGCCGGCGATCCCGACCCAGGACGGCAGCGACGTGAGCGTGGTCAGCGACAGTCCGGCGCCCTGCAGCTGCGGGAGCAGGTAGAGCCAGCCGATCAGCAGGACGAGCGCGGTGCAGATCCGGCGCAGCCGCGGCGAGTGCAGCCGGGCCTCCGCGAAGTCCGGGATCGTGTACGCGCCCGAGCGCCGCAGCGGGGCCGCGACCAGCAACAACAGGGCGAGGTAGCCCGCGCAGAAGGCGATCGGGTACCAGAGCGCGGTGGCGCCCTCGCGCAGCACGAGCCCGGCGATGCCGAGGAAGGCCGCGGCGGAGAGGTACTCGCCGGAGATCGCCGCGGCGTTCGGCACCGCGCCGACCGTCCGGGACGCGACGAGGAAGTCCGACGTGCTGCGCGCGACGCGCACGCCGAGCGACCCGATGATGACGGACGCGAGCCCGACGAGGCCGATCGCGGCGAGCGCGATGATGGAGGGAGTGCTCACGCGGTTCTAGTCCTGCACGTGTTCGGCGAAGTTCTGCTCGACCTTCTCGGCGCCACGGGTGTGCCACCAGCCCAGGACCAGCAGGAACGGGTAGACGAGGACGCCGAGCAGCACCCAGGGCAGCCGCAGCCCGAACACCTCGAACCGGCCGAGCCCCGGGACGACGGCGAACAGGATCGGCAGGGCCACGAGCACCACCACGGCGACGGTGCCGACGCGGAGCGCCATGCCGAGCTGGCCACGGATCAGGTTCTTCAGGAGCAGGGCCCCGACGGCGGTGTTCTCCTGCACGTCGACCACGGTGCGGACGGTCTTGGCGACCCCCTTGCGCTCCGAGAGGACCACGCGGACGCGGCGCGGGGAGCCGTCGTCGGGATCCTCGAGCTCGAGGAGCTCGGCCCCAGACCGTCCGGTGTGCGCCGGGACGGGATCGATCAGCCCGACGTCCGTGCGGTCCGGGTCCAGGTCGGTGGGCTGCTCCCGGACCACCCCGGGGGACGAGTGCTGCACGGGGAGCGAGCTCGCGCGCGAACCGTCGGCCGGGACCGGGGGCGAGGCGAGGCCCTCGGGGCGGGGCAGACCGGGGTACGACGGGTGCAGGGTCACCGACTGCCGGACGGGCTGCTGCTGGACGGGCTGCTGGTGCACCAGCGCCTCGGTCCGGGCCAGGCCGGGGTGCGAGGGATGCGCCTCGGGCCGGGCCACGCCGGGCAGGGAGTCGTACCCGGCGTCGAGGCTCTCCTGCCGGGCGAGGCCGGGATGGGACTGCTGGATGTCGGCGCGCGGCCCGCCGGGACTCGAGTCGTACGCCGAGCGCGGCTCCGCCCAGCTGCCGCTCTCGAAGTCCGCCGCCCCGTCGGTCGGACGGGTCCACGACCGCTCGCCCGGGTAGGTCCGCGGCTGCGGGGCACCGCCGTCCGGGAAGTGCGTGAGCCGCGCCGGCGGGCGGCCGAGCCCCTCGGGCGGCCTGCCCTCGCGCGACACCTGGCGGATCGGCACGCTCGCCGGGCCGAGAACCCGCTCGAAACCGGCGGCGTCGCCGGACTGCGGGCCCGACTCGTCGTCGTAGTCCGGGTAGGCGGCCGGGTCGAGGTAGTCGCCGCCGGAGTCGCGGAGCAGCTGGGCCACGCCGAGCTGGTCCGTGTCGCCCTCGTCGCGCGCGTGCCGGCCGCGTCCGGAGCGGGCGTTCTCCTCCATCCGCTTGCGCATCTCGCGCTGCAACCACAGGGCGCCGGAGTCCTCGGGTCCCTCGGGCGCGCCGATCACGGGGACCCGCCCCGGCACACCGGAGCCGCCCTCCCCGTCCCCGCCCCCGCGATCGTGCGGGCCGGGTTCCACCGACGGCGGGTAGCCGTCGATGTCCGTGGTCACTGGCTACTCACCTGCTGCTCACCTCTGGCTCCACGCCTGCTTCGTGGCGCGGACCAGCCGGTCCTTCAGCTCACGGGTGTGTCGGCGGGAGACGGGCAGCTCGGCGGTGTCCGGCCCGGAGCCGACCCGCACGACGTACCCGGACCCGGACAGCCGCAGCTCCGTGACCAGCGGCAGCGCCACCAGGAAGGAGCGGTGGATGCGCACGAACCCGGCGTCTCGCCAGCGGTCCTCCAGGACCGACAGCGGGATCCGGACGAGGTGGCTGCCCTCGGTGGTGTGCAGGCGGGCGTAGTCGCCCTGGGCCTCGACGTAGCGCACCGCGGAGCGCGGCACGAGCTTCGTGGTGCCCGCGAGCTCGACGGGGATGACCTCGTCCTCGTTGCTCTCCTGCGGCGCGGCCTCGGCCGGGGCGGCGGTGGAGCGGTTCGCGATGATCCGGTCCAGCGCGGCGGCCAGGCGCTCCTCGCGCAGCGGCTTGAGCAGGTAGTCCTTGGCGCCGACCTCGTAGGCGTCGACCGCCCGGTCGTCGTGCGCGGTGACGAACACGACCTCCGGCGGCTGCATCATCGAGCCGAAGACGCGGGCCAGCTCCAGCCCGTCGAGACCCGGCATGCGGATGTCCAGGAACACGACGTCGACGTCCGTGCGCTCGGCGATCCTCGTCGTCCCGGGGGGCGGGCCACCCGGCGGGCGCCCGCCGCTGCCGGGGATCGCGTGCTCTCGGGGGGCCTGGGCCACCCGGTTGTTCAGGATGCGGAGGGCTTCGGTGGCGTCCGAGGCCTTGAGCACGACGCCGACCCGGGGGTCCCCGTCGAGCAGGAACGCGAGTTCTTCGAGAGCCGGCTGTTCGTCGTCCACTGCGAGGACGACCAGACCTCCGGAGCTGTCGGTGCTGTCCACGATCTCCTCATCCTGCGTGCCCGGTGCGCCGCCGGACCCGCCCCTCGTCGGTGGCGAAACCCGGCACTGACGACCATGGTGACGGTCATCGGGGCCGGATGCCAGGGCATCTCATCAATCTGCGACCGATCGGCTACACATCGAACGGGTGATGTCCGGGCTTCGCGTGGGTTCGCCCACCGCCGGCGACACTACAGACCGTAGCGTGCCCAGCTCGCTCTGATGTCGGCCGCCTGGGCGAGTCCGAGGGCGACATCCGCCGCAGCGCCGCCCCCCGACCCGGTGAACAGGCCCGCCGCGGGCTGCCCGAGACCCAGCCGGGCGAGCAGCGGCTTGCGTCCCTCGACCGGGGTGAGCCGGGCCCCGGGGAAGCGCTCCGTGAGCACGCCACGCGGCGTGCCGAGCCCGTCGACGAGCCCCAGCCCGACCGCACGTGTCCCGGTCCACACCTCACCGGTGAACAGTTCGGTGTCCTCGGCGAGCTTGTCGCCGCGCCGCTCGGTCACCCAGTCGCGGAACAGGCCGTGCAGCTCGTCCTGCAGCCCGCGCAGCCAGACGATGTCCTCCTCCTTCTCCGGGAGGAAGGGATCCAGTCGCGACTTCGACGCCCCGGCGGTGTGCAGCCGGCGCTCGATGCCCCAGCGCTGGATCAGCCCCTCGAGGCCGAAGCCCTGGCTGATCACCCCGATGGAGCCCACGATCGAGGTGGCGTGGGCGTAGATCTCGTCCGCGGCGCAGGCCAGCCAGTACCCGCCCGACGCCGCGACGTCCTCGCAGAACGCCAGCACCGGGAGCTCGTGCTCGTCGGCGAGCCCGCGGATCCGGTCCGCGACCAGCGCGGACTGCGTGGGCGAGCCGCCCGGGGAGTTGATCAGCAGCGCGACCGCGACGGCCTTCTCCGTCTCGAACGCCCGCTCGAGCACCTTGTCCGTGGACGCCGCGTTGATCATCGCGCGGGGCACCGGCCCCTGCTGCGGGGCGATCACGCCGCTCAGCCGCACCATCGGCACGACGGCCTGGTCGCCCTTGTCCCCCAACCTCCCGGGCAGTCGCGAGCTCAACCGGTCGGGCAGACGGAGCGCGGAAGTCATCTCCCCACGCTACCGACTCCCCCCTGAGCGCGTTATGGATCCACAACGTGCCGGAGCGGCCTACGACATCGCGTTATGGAGCCATAGCTGCCGTTCGGAGGCCCCGAAACGACAGGTGTGGCTCCATAATGCGGCTCGGTCAGACACGAATGCCGGCGCGGAACTTCGGGACGCGCAGGGTGATCTTCATGCCCGCGCCCACGGCCGTGTCGACCACCAGGCCGAAGTCGTCGCCGAAGGCGGAGCGCATCCGGTCGTCGACGTTGCCGAGGCCGACGTGCGCGCCGGAGAGGTGCGCGTCGTCGAGGTCCTCGGTGAGCCGGGCCGGGTCCATGCCCACGCCGTCGTCCTCCACGATGATCACGCACTCGGCGCCCGCGTTCTCCGCGGTGATCGTGATGGTGCCGCCGTTGGGCTTGCCCGAGAGGCCGTGCCGCACCGCGTTCTCCACCAGCGGCTGCAACGCCAGGAAGGGCAGCACCACGTTGAGCACCTCGGGCGCGATCTGGAGCTTGATGTTGAGCCGGTTGCCGAAGCGCGCCTTCTCCAGCGCGATGTAGCGCTCGATGTTGGTGAGCTCGTCGCTCAGCGTCGTGTACTCGCCGGCGGTGCGGAAGGAGTACCGGGTGAAGTCCGCGAACTCGATGAGCAGGTCGCGGGCGCGCACCGGGTCGGTGCGGATGAAGGACGCGATGGTGGTGAGCGCGTTGTAGACGAAGTGCGGCGAGATCTGCGCCCGCAGCGCGCGGACCTCGGCCCGGTTCAGCCGCGCGCGGGACTCGTCCAGCTCCGCCAGTTCGAGCTGGGAGGACACGTACCGCGCGACCTCCGCGGTGGCCCGCAGCAGCACCGGCCCGGCGGTGGCGGTGGTGAGCGCGGCGAGCGTGCCGATGATCTGGCCCTCGCTCTCCAGCGGCACCGCGACGATCCCGCGCACGTCGCAGCTCGGGTACTGGCAGGCGATCCCGCTGTGGCTCTGCACCTGCTGACGACCGGTGGAGATCACCGTGTCCGCGAGGGTCATCACGTCCGGCTTGTGCTGGTCCGCCTCGCCGTCCCAGGCCAGGACCTCACCCCGGGCGTCGGTCATGGTGAGCGCACAGGTGTCCAGCAGGGTGCGCAGGTACGGCAGCGCATAGGCCGCCGAGTTGGGGTGCAGCCCCTCCCGCAGCGCGGGCGCCGCGAGCGCGACGGTGTGCAGCGTGGCGAACGTGGCCCGCTCGAGCGGGCTCGCGAACGTGTTGCGCCGGGCCCTGCGCAGCATGAGCAGCAGGACCACCACGACGAGCGCGACGACGACCGCGACGAGGGCCAGCACGAGGGGGGACGAGAGCACGGCGGGCACGCTGCTACCTCACCAGACGCGAGAGGCGGCGGTCGGCGAGGGGCTTCCCGCCGGTCTGACAGGTGGGGCAGTACTGGAAGGACCGGTCGGCGAAGGACACCTCGCGCACGGTGTCCCCGCAGACGGGGCAGGGCAGGCCGGTGCGCGCGTGCACCCGCAGCCCGGAACGCTTCTCGCCCTTCAGCGATGCGGCGCCCTGGCCGACCGACCGCGCGACGGCGTCCTCCACCACGGTGCGCATCGCCTCGTACAGCGCGTCGACCTTCTGCTCGTCGAGCCGGCCGGACACGGCGTACGGGGAGATCCGGGCGGCGTGCAGGATCTCGTCCGAGTACGCGTTGCCGATGCCCGCGATCCAGCGCTGGTCGGTGATCAGGTTCTTGATCCGCTCGGTGTGCCCCTCGAGGAGCTCCCCGAAGCGCGCCCGGTCGACCTCCAGCGCGTCCGGACCCAGCCTCGCGATGCCCGGCACCTCCTGGGCATCCCGCACCAGGTACACGGCCAGCCGCTTCTGGGTGCCGGCCTCGGTGAAGTCGAACCCCGGCCCGCCCACGGCGTCGAGGTGCACGCGCAGCGCCAGCGGTCCCCGCCCGGTCGGCTTGGGCGGGGCGCTCGACGCCTGCTCGTGCCAGCGCATCCAGCCCGCCCGGGACAGGTGCGTGATCAGGTGCAGCGCCGGGGAGTCCGGCCGGTCCTCGAAGTCGACCGAGAGGAACTTGCCGTGCCGGCTCGCGCCCGTGATCACCCGGCCGACCAGCGCGGACACCGGCGGATCGAAGGTCTTGAGCACGCTCATGCTCGCCACGTCCACCCGCGCGACCGGCCGGTACACGGCGTGGTCGCGCAGGTGCTGGGCCAGGGCCTCGACCTCGGGCAGCTCGGGCATCAGCTCACCGACATCTCGAGTCGACCGCCCCTCAGTTGACCGGCTGCAGCGGGCTGTCGGCGTGACCGGGGGTGCCGCGCTGGCGCAGCGAGAGGATGACCACGCGCATCTCCTCCTGGGCCCGGCTGACCCCGCGGACCTTGCCGACCCAGTGCTCGCGGCCGGCGTCCTGCCCGTAGTGGCCCTCGGTCTCGGCGACGATCTTCCAGGGCCGGCGCAGGTACCAGCGGACCGGGAAGAAGCCCAGGATCACCGCGAAGGCCAGCCAGTACCAGATCGGCACGTGCACCTGGGACTGCGAGAGCAGCGGCCAGGCGATCACCGCGACGCCGAACACCACCAGCGCGCAGATGACCATGACAACCGCGCCGCGGCCACCGTCGACGTCGTGCTCGAACTCGTCGCCCATCGCCGGGGGCGACCAGTCGATGCGCCGACTGACCTCCCACGTCCGCCCGTCGTTCGAGACGACCGTCTTCCGCGCCATGTGCTCCGCCCTGGTTCGAACCGGGCTCCACTCTCCCACATCCGCGGGCCCCGATCGGGTTCTCGCGGCGGGCCTGTGGACAACTACTCCGGGCAGGCCGGAGGGACCGGCGTCACGGGCTTCGCCCCGGGCGTCAGGAACGTCGTGACCAGCAGCTCCGCCGGGCCCGCGCCGGTGTTGCGCACCATCGATGCGACCCCTTCCCCGACCACCGCCACCCGGCCGGGACCCAGCACGGCGGGGGCGCACGCGTCCTGCTCCCGGACCGTGACCTCGCCCGATCGGACGAGGGTGAGCGCGGTACCCGGACGGGTCTCCCAGCCGACCTGCTCGCCGGGCTGCAGGATCGCGGTGCGGACCTGGTAGTCGGCGTTCGGCGGAGTGCGGAAGCGCAACGGGATGTCCACCGTGCCGGTGCCGAGCACCTCGGGCACGGGCGGACCGGCACTCGTCGGGGTGACGGCGACCGGCGCCGCGGGCGGCGGGGCCGCCGGTGCCGGGGCCGAGCCCAGCTGTCCCGGCTGGGCGCACCCGGCCAGCACGCCGCCGGCCGCAGCCAGGACGGCCAGCACCGCGACCCGACGACCGATCAGCCCCCCGACCAGGGCATTCGTCCACCCGGGCCGCTCGTGGCCGTCCGTCGCAGCCCCGCTCGATCTCACTCGCACGCCTCCCGCGATCGCGTGGTCCGAGCCTATCGAGAGGCCGCCCGGGTACCGCAGGCGGGGAAAACCGGTGGCCGGGATCACCTCGTTTCGTGGAGAAACGAGTTGGCGTTGCACGACGACAAGGTCCATGCTTGCCGACAGCAACTCCTTGCGTGATACACGCAAAATTCTGGTAAAGAGCACCCCAGGAGCAGGGATGACCGCACAGCCCGTCGCGGGCCCGGACGTGTCCGAGCACGATCTCGTGCTCGCGGACCGCGTGGTCCAGGGGATCGGGATGCTGATGCGCGTCGTCAAGCGGGCGGTACCCGCCACCCAGGACTACGGTCTCGAGGCCGCGACCCTCCCCGTCCTGGCCCGGCTCGGGGCCGAGGGCCCGCAACGCTCCGGTGAGATCGCCGCGGCGATGTGCGCCGATCCGTCGACCATCAGCCGGCAGGTCGCCGCCCTGGTCAGGGCCGGGCTCGTCGAGCGCCGGGCCGATCCGGGCGACGGGCGCGCCAGCCAGCTCGCCACCACCGCCGAGGGCCATCGGGTCCTCGACGCCGAACGCCGACGTCGCGCCGAGCAGCTCGCCAGCGCCCTGACCGACTGGTCCCCCGAGGCCCGCGGCCGGTTCGCCGACATGCTCGACCGCTTCGTCACCGATCTGCAGAAGCACGATGGAGGGACCCGATGACCAGCCCGTCCGCCACGGCCGCGAGGCCGGCCCAGGACACGAGCGGGGGAGGTGAGCTCTCCCACAAGCAGATCGTCACGATCCTCGTCGGCCTGATGCTCGGCATGTTCCTGGCCGCGCTCGACCAGACCGTCGTGGCGACCGCGATCCGCACGATCGCCGACGACCTGGGTGGCCTGTCCCAGCAGGCCTGGGCCACCACGGCCTTCCTGATCACCAGCACGATCACCACGCCGCTCTACGGCAAGCTCTCGGACATCTTCGGTCGCAAGCCGCTGTTCCTGACCGCGATCTCGATCTTCCTCGTCGGGTCGGTGCTCTGCACCTTCTCGCAGTCGATGTACATGCTGGCGGCCTTCCGCGCCGTGCAGGGCATCGGCGCCGGCGGCCTGTTCTCGCTGGCCCTGACGATCCTGGGCGACATCGTCCCGCCCCGGCAGCGCGCCCGCTACCAGGGCTACATGCTCGCCACGTTCGGCACGTCGAGCGTGCTCGGCCCGGTCATCGGCGGCCTGTTCTCCGGTGCCGCGACCATCGGCGGCATCGACGGCTGGCGCTGGATCTTCCTGGTGAACGTGCCGATCGGCGCCGTCGCGCTGGTCGTCGTCGCCAAGGTCCTCAACGTCCCGCACACCGCCCGCGCCCGGCGCATCGACTGGCCCGGCGCCCTGACCCTGGCCATCGGCCTGGTGCCGCTGCTGATCGTGGCCGAGCAGGGCCGCGAGTGGGGCTGGGGCTCCACGCAGGCGATCGTCTGCTACATCATCGGCGTGGTCGGCCTGGTCGCCTTCTACTTCTGCGAACGCGGCTACGGCGACGACGCGCTCATCCCGCTGCGCCTGTTCCGCAACGGCGTGTTCAGCCTGACCAGCATCGCCGGCATCGTCATCGGTATGGGCATGTTCGGCGGGATCGCCCTGTTCCCGCAGTTCCTGCAGATCGTGCACGGCGCCTCGCCGACCGCGTCCGGCTTCCTGATGCTGCCGGTCGTCGCGGGCATCATGATCGGCTCGGTGCTCTCCGGCCAGGTCACGTCCCGGACCGGCCGCTACAAGGTGTTCCCGGTCGTCGGCACGGCGCTGATGGTCGCCGCCCTGGTGATCATCTACTTCCGGCTCACCCCGGACATCGCGCTGTGGGAGCTCGACCTCTACATGGGCCTGTTCGGGCTCGGCCTCGGCGGCTGCATGCAGACCCTCGTGCTGGCCGTGCAGAACGCCGTCCCGGCCCGGGACATGGGTGTCGCCACGGCGTCGTCCACGTTCTTCCGGCAGATGGGTGGCACGCTCGGCACCGCGATCTTCCTGTCCGTCATCTTCTCGACGGTCGGCGACAAGATCACGAACGCCTTCGCGGGCGACGCCGGGCAGACCTTCCGCTCGGCCCTCACGGACCCGGCTGTGCTCGCCAACCCGGCCAACGCCCAGATCGTGCAGGGTGCGCAGAGCGGCAACCTGTCGGCCGCGTCCGGCGTGCTCAACGACTCCGCGTTCCTGCAGCAGATCGACCCCCGCCTGGCCCGGCCGTTCCTGGTCGGCTTCACGGACTCGATGACGCTGACCTTCCTGATCGCGGCCGCCGTGATCGCCGTCGCCTTCGTCATCGTGCTGTTCGTCCGCGAGGTGCCGCTGCGCACCATGTCGGGCGCCCAGGCCCGGCTGGCGGAGGAGCAGGGCGCCGACCCCGCCGCCGTCGCCGCGGCACCCGAGCCCGCCGAGGCCGTCGGTGACTTCCACACCAAGGCCGAGCCGCAGGCCCCCGCGTGGGGTGAGCCGGAGCGCAACGGCGCCTTCGCCGCCACCGGGCCGATCCCGACCAACGGGAACGGTTCCGGTGCCCTGAACGGGAACGGGAACGGGGCCGACGGCCGGGGCCGGCACGCGCTCAGCGGCGGGCTGCCCGCCGCGGAGCTCCCCCCGCCGCCCGTCGGCGAGGGTCCCGAGGTCAACGGCATCGTGCACCGCGCCGACGGCACCGGGCTCCCCGAGGCCGTCGTCACCCTGACCGACCCGGCTGGCCGGCAGGAGGGCCGCACGGTCACCGGTCAGGACGGCACCTACCGGATCCCGCTGGCCAACGGCGGCACCTACCTGGTCGTCGCCACGTCCGGCGCGTTCCAGCCGTACGCGGCCATGGTCGCGGTGGCGGACAAGCCGGTCCGCCACGACATCCCGCTCGCCGGGACCTGCGGCGTGCGCGGCCTGGTCCGCGACGGCGCGGGCGGCGTGATCACGGAGGCGACCGTCGCCCTGATCGACGCCCGCGGCGACGTCGCCGCCACCGGACGTCCGGACGAGACCGGTCGCTACACCCTCGAGGGCGTGCCCGAGGGCCGCTACACGCTCACCGTCACCGGGCCGTCGTTCGCGCCGGTCGCCGCCTCGGTGGAGCTGCGGACCGGGCTCACCACGGACCACGACGTCGAGCTGCCCCGCCGTGCCCGGCTGACCGGCTCGGTCGTCGCCGCCAGCGACGGCCGCGGGGTCGGCGAGGCGCTCGCCACGCTGATCGACGCACGCGGCACCGTGGTGGCCTCGACGGTGACCGGGCCGGACGGCTCGTTCGCGTTCGAGAACCTGCCCGGCGGCACCTACACGCTCACCGCCAGCGGCTACGCGCCGGTGGCCACGGTCGTGCAGGTCGGCGCGGGCGGGGTGACCACGGCCGACGTCGAGTTCCCGGCGCCCTCCGGAGCCACGTCGGTGAACGGGGTGGCCGCCGCGGAGGGAGTCGGGCGGTGAGCGCGGTCACGGGACGGTTGATGACGCCGGACGGCTGGCCCGTCACCGGCGGCACGCTGACCGCGGTCGACGTGACCGGCGTGCAGCGTGGCCGGTCCGCCAGCCGTGAGGACGGCGGGTTCGTGATCGACGGCCTCGAGAACGGTCCCTACACGGTGATCGCCGCGGCGGCGGGCCACGAGCCCACCGCCCGGACCGTGCAGGTGGCCGGGGAGCGGTCCACGCTCGGCGTGCTGGAGCTGGCGAAGGTCGGCGGCGACGTGCTGCCGGCCCCCGGAACCTGGACGATCGACCCGCACCACTCGAGCATCCAGGCCACCGCCCTGCACCTGGGGATGAGCCGGATCCACGGGCGGCTGCGGAACTTCTCGGGCCGCATCCAGGTGGCCGACCCGCTGGAGAACAGCTCCGTCGAGGTCTCCATCGACCCGCGCGGCGTGGACTCCGACGACACGGACCGGGACACGCACCTGCGCAGCCCGGACTTCCTCGACGTCGACGTCTACCCGGAGATCACCTACAAGTCCGACGGGCTGACCCGGATCGACACCCGGCACTGGCGGGTCGACGGGGTGCTCACGCTCAAGGGCGTCAGCGCACCGGTGACCCTCGACGTGCACTACCGGGGCACGGGGCCGGACCTGTGGGGTGGCACCCGCGCGGCCTTCTCGGCCAGCACGGAGATCTCCCGGGACGACTTCGCGATCTCCTGGAACCAGAGCGTCCTCGCGGGGGTCCTGGCCATCGGCCGCACCCTCCGCATCGACATCGACATCCAGGCCGTCCTCGGCTGAGCTCGCCGTCGCGCCCGCCCGCACCAGTGCGTTATGGAGCCATAACGTCCGGATCGGGCGGGCTGTGGCGCGTTATGGCTCCATAACGCCTGGGAGGGTGCTGAAAGCTCCGGCCGTCGCCAGCCTTTCAGCACCCTCCCTAGAGGGCGGCGGCGGAGCCGACTCCCGAGCGGCGGTCGGCCGCCGCGCGGAGCAGGCCGTCCGTACCCCTCCCCACGGCCGAGAGGCGGCCGAGGGCCCAGGGGCCGGCGTCGGTGATCCGGTGGCCCCGGCGGCGGAGGTCCTCGAGCGTCCCGGCCCCCAGCCGCGACTCGACGACGAGCCCGCCCGGCTCCCATCCCCGCGGCGCGAACGACGCCGGGAACGACGTCGTGTGCCAGGTCGGCGCGTCGATCGCCGCCTGCAGGTCCAGGCCGGCGCGGGTGTGGGCGAGCCAGAAGCAGAGCTGCCACTGGTCCTGCTGGTCGCCGCCCGGGGTGCCGAACGCCATCCACGGCTCCCCGTCCCGCAGCCCGAGCGACGGCGAGAGAGTCGTGCGCGGCCGCCTGCCGGGCGCGAGCGAGCTGGGCAGGCCTTCCTCGAGCCAGAACATCTGGGCCCGGGTACCGAGGCAGAAACCCAGGCCGGGGACGGTGGGCGAGGACTGCAGCCAGCCGCCGGACGGGGTCGCGGAGACCATGTTCCCGGCCGCGTCGACCACGTCGATGTGCACGGTGTCGCCGCGGGCCACGCCGTCGCGGGTGAGCGTGGGTTCCCCCGCGGCCCCGGAAGCCGGGGCCGCCGCCGCGCCCGCCGACCCCTCACTCGCCGACCCTCCGCCCGACAACCCTCCGCGCGACGACCCTCCGCGCGACGACCCTCCCCCGCCGACCCTCCGCGCGACGACCCTCCCCCCGCCGACCCTCCGCGCGACGACCCTCCCCCCGCCGACCCTCCGCGCGACGACCCTCCGCGCGACGACGCACCTGCCGCCGACAGGTCGCCGCCCGACGCACTCCCGTTGCGCCCGGCCGCCGTCCGGGCGCCTGCGCCGGACGTCGTGCTCGGGAGATCGCCCGCAGGCTCGGCCGTCCCCACGGTCGGCTCACCCGTGCCGGGGCCTTCGGTGCCCAGCCCGATCGGCCGGTCGAGGTCCGCGGCCAGGGCGGCGATCCGCGGCGAGCGGCCGTCCGGTGATCCGGGGCGCAGCTCGGCCGAGGCCTCCACGCC
The DNA here is from genome assembly GCF_039531635.1 of Pseudonocardia ailaonensis. Classification (NCBI taxonomy): domain Bacteria; kingdom Bacillati; phylum Actinomycetota; class Actinomycetes; order Pseudonocardiales; family Pseudonocardiaceae; genus Pseudonocardia; species Pseudonocardia ailaonensis. Next base: position 398,675 of record NZ_BAAAQK010000025.1, read on the forward strand.
GATCAGCCGCCGGCGTGCCGCCGTGTAGCCCTCCGCGAGCAGGGCGTCCATCGGGACGGGCGCGCTGTCCCCGTACCACGCCTCCCGATCGGCGAAGGCCAGCTTGGCCGCCTCCGCCGTGGTGTGGACCGTGTCCGCGGAGGCCACGCCGTCCACGAAGGACAACTCCGCCCCGTCGAGCAGCCGCAGCGCCTGCGCCAGCACCGGGCCCTGCGACCACGGGCCGCACTTGGCGACCTGCCAGCCCGCGCCCGCGTCCGTCACCAGGGCGTCCTCGGAGGTCGCCGACCAGGAGGCGAGATCGTCCGCGGTGAGGAGGCCGGCGTGGTCGGCGCCCGTCTCGTCGCGGACCGGGGTGCGGCAGAAGTCGTCGATCGCCTCGGCGACGAAGCCGCGGTACCAGGCGTCGCGGGCGGCGTCGATGCGCGCCTCGCGGCTGGGCCCGCGGGCCTCGCCGAGCAGCCGCTCCCAGGTCGCGGCGAGCGCGGGCAGCCGGTGCCGGGTCGTCGGCACGTTCCCGCCGTCCAGCCACTGCTCGGCCGAGCTCGGCCAGTGCCGGCGGAAGTGCTCGGCGACGGTCGCGATCGTCGTCGGGACGCGCGGGACCAGCGGGAACCCGTTCGCGGCGTAGCCGAGCGCGGGGGCGAGGACGTCGGCGAGCTCCCAGGTGCCGTGGTCGCGCAGCAGGGTCAGCCAGGCGTCCCAGGCGCCCGGGACGGTCGCGGCGAGCAGCCCGGTGCCGGGCACGATCGTCAGCCCCTCGGCCCGGTAGTGCTCGATCGTCGCCCCGGCGGGGGCGGTGCCCTGCCCGCAGATCACCCGAGGCCGGGGATCGGCCGCCGTGACGAACACCAAGGGGAGATCGCCACCCGGCCCGCAGAGGTGCGGCTCGACCACCTGCAGCACGAACCCGGCCGCGACCACGGCGTCGAAGGCGTTGCCGCCCCGCGCGAGGACGGTCAGGGCGGTGGAGGTGCCGAGGTGGTGGGTGCTGGCGGCCGCGCCCGCGGGTCCGGCCTTCTCGTACGTCCGGGGACTCACCCGCCCACCCTCGCACCCGCCGGCGCCCCACGCTGTGAGTGCGGAGCAGTGCTAGAGCACTGCTCCGCACTCACGGACGGCGTTGTCGCAGGTCAGCGGGGGTTGTGAGTGGTTACCGCCCCTCTAGGGGGCACAAGTGCTCACAGGAGCATCAGGAGGGCACCTTCGAGGGACAGGAGGTACTCCTTGGTCGCCCGGCCGCCGCCGAAGCCGCCGAGGCCGTCCGCGGCCAGGACCCGGTGGCAAGGCACGACGACGGGGATCGGGTTCGAGCCCATGATCGAGCCGACCCCGCGGGCGGCGGTGTAGCCGTGGCCCTCGTAGGCGCCGCTGGTGGCGGCCAGGCCGGCGTAGGTGGTGGTCTCGCCGTACCCGACACCGGCGTGCAGCGCCTGCAGCACGGTCCGCTGGGTGCTCGCGGTGAGCCGCCAGTCCAACGGCACCGTGAACTCCTGCCGGGTGCCGGCGAAGTACTCGGCGAGCTCGCGGGCGATCGGTTCGGTGCGCTCGTCCTCGACCAGGTCGGCGCCGAGCCGGGTCGCGGCGTCGGCGGCGCGCTGCGGCTGCTCGCCGAACGCGACGAGGCACAGCCCCGCCTCGCTCACCCCGACCGTCAGCGCCCCGATCGGCCCGGGGGCGGGGACGACCTTCCAGCTCAGCTCCATGCGCCCATCATGCTCCCGCACACACGCCCGAGCTGGCGGGTTTCGGACATCAGGCGGGGTAGGCCAGGCCCGTCGAGGAGTGGCAGCGGTACCCGTTCGGATTCTTCGCGAGGTACTGCTGGTGGTAGTCCTCGGCGTAGTAGAACTGCGTGAGCGGGGCGATCTCGGTGGTGATCTCGCCGTACCCGGCCGCGCGGACGACGTCTCCGTAGACCTTCGCCGAGGCCTCGGCCTCCTCGCGCTGCGCGTCGTCCGTGGTGTAGATCGCGGAGCGGTAGGTGGTGCCGACGTCGTTGCCCTGGCGCATGCCCTGGGTCGGGTCGTGCGTCTCCCAGAAGATCTTCAGCAGCTGCGCGTAGCTCACGACCGCGGGATCGAACACCACGAGGACGACCTCGGCGTGCCCGGTCCGGCCGGTGACCGTCTCCTCGTAGTGCGGGTTCTCCGTGAAGCCGCCGGCGTACCCGACCGCGGTGGTGTACACGCCCGGGACCTGCCAGAACAGCTCCTCGGTGCCCCAGAAGCAGCCCGAGCCGAACACGGCGCTGGCCAGGCCGTCGGGAAACGGCGGCGCCAGCGGGTGGCCGTTGACGAAATGCTTCTCGGGCACCGGCACCGGGGTCGACCGGCCGCGCAGCGCGTCCTCGGCGGCGACCATGGTGGTCTTGCGTCCCATCCCGAACATGGCCCGAGGCTACGTCAAAGTGCCGTCAGAGGTCCGAGGCGAGCGGGACCTCGCGGATCGCCGGCGAGCACATCCACTCCCGCAGGGTGCGCGTGGCCCGCACGTCGTCCGTGTTGTAGCCGAGCAGCCGCTCGCGTTGCGCGGCGTCCGGCGGCTCCCCGTCCATCCCCACGGCGTCGCGGTACCAGCGCATCGAGTTCTCGCCGCCGGCCTCGGGATCGCGCCAGCTGAACCCGGCGACGGGCGCGATCTTCTTCAGGCCCTTGCCCTGCGCGCAGAGGAACCACTCGTTGACCACGGCGAACAGGTCGACCCACCACTCGGCGGCGATGAACTCCTCGACGTCCGCGAGCGGGGGCACCCCGGGCATGCCGGCGAAGCGCCGCGCCGAGGACAGCAGCCAGCGGTTCTCCGCCTGCTCGTTGTAGCAGTAGGCCGCGAACGTGCGCCCGCTCGCGGCGGCCTCCGCCCGGATGCCGGAGAGCCACTGCCAGAACTCGCCGAACGACCGTCCCTCGTCCTGCGTGGGCACGGGATCCCAGGTCGCGAAGCCGCGGTAGCCCTCCGCCTCGTCCCCCGGGCGCATCCCGCCCGGGTACGACAGCTCGGCCCCCCACAGGTAGGCGCCGGACTCGCCGAAGCTCTCCATGTCGACGTCCACCTCGACGTCCGCCCGATACACCGGCACGGCCTCGACGCGCCGGGCCACCGCCAGGCCCCGCCGCCAGCCGCGGGCGAGGGCCACCGCGTCGGCGAACGGCATGCCCGGGATCGGCACGGGGGGCTCGGAGGTGGGATCGAGCGCGGCCAGGTCGTCGACCGTGTGGACGCCGATCTCGCGCAGCGCGCCCGCCGTGTCCCCGCGGACGACGAGGCTGACGTCCCGCTCCTCGGTGAGCCGCTGCTCGCAGGTCGGCCACCAGGAGCACCGCCGGCACTCCAGCACCCGCGAGGGCTCGGCCAGCGGCTCCTGCCCGGTCGCGGCCGCCAGCGCCACCGCGAGCCGGTCCGCGAACCGCTCGTCGTACTCCGCGAAGGTGCTGCGCTCCCCCGGCCAGTGGGCCTCGCGCAGGTCGTGCCACACCACGACATCCGCGTCCAGGCCCACGACGCCGCCGCGCTCGGCACCCACCACGTCCGGTGAGGGACCCCAGCCGGCCGCCGCGAGCATCCGCGCCAGGTGGGCCAGGCGCAGCAGGTCCCGCGGCTGGGAGCGGACCTTGCGCTCCTCGTCCGCCCGGGCCTGGTTGGGGAAGGGTGCCGCGAGCGGTGTGGTCCAGGCGCCGGAGCCGGGATCGGTGATCCGGTGGCGCACCACGATGACCGGTACGTACCCGCCGCCCGGCACGCGGACCAGCAGCTCCGCGCTGCCGCGGCGGCCGGCCGGGTCGACCGGGAGCACCGCGTCCCCGATCACGGCGGCACCCGCCGCCACCAGCTCGCCGGTGATCCGCGCCCGCTCGCTCGCACCGCCGCCCTCGGGGACCGCACGCCACGCCTGGCCCTGCGCCGAGGCCAGCACCTCGCCGATCTGCCGCCGGTGCTCGCGGGCATCGGCCCGGCGCTGCTCGATCGCCGGATCGGGCAGCGCCCGGGGCTCGGATGCGGCCGCCGGGTCGTGGTCGAGGTGCACGCGGCGGCGGCACCGGGTCGTGGCCCCGGCATCGAGCAGGGGCACACGCACGCGCTCGGGGCCGTCGGGGGCCGCCTGCCCGTCCGCTCCACTGATCGTCGCCGTCACACCCGAGAGGGTAGAGACCGGCACCGACAGTTCCGCGCATGCCACGTCGGGGCGCTGCCTCTAGGCTGCCGACGATCAGCAGTGCGGGGGACAGCGGGAGGCCACGGGACATGGCACGACGGAGCAAGGCGGACGCGGTGAAGGAGGAGGCTGCGGAGTTCTCGGACGTGGTGAGCCGTGCTGCGGGCACCGCGCTCGCCGCGGTCGAGGCCGTCACCGCCGACAAGCCGGGGCGCAAGGCCGCGAAGAAGGCCCGGAAGACCTCGAAGAAGGCGCAGAAGGCGCTGGCCAAGGAGGCCGGCACCGTCGCACCGAAGGACCTCACCCCCGCCCGCACCAAGCGTGCGATCGCCATGGGCAAGGTCGTCGTTCCGCTGCTCGCGCCGTACGTGATCGCGGCCGCGGGCGTCGCGCGGGCGCAGTGGGACGACAACCGGGCCCGGCGGCTCGGCGTGTCCGCGGACCAGCTCGGCCGCTTCACCGGCCGCGGCGGCTCGCTGCACGCGCGGATCTCCCGGGCCGGCGAGGCGCTGGCCCAGCTCGACGCGGGAGACGACATCACCCCGCGCGCCAAGACCTTCGCCCGCGAGACCGAGCCCCGGCTGGCCGATCTCGCGATGGCCGTGCGGGCCGCCGAGCAGATGCCGAGCGCGCGCCGCCGCACCGCCTTCCGGGCAGTGGCGGGCGAGCTCGACCGGATCGAGGACCAGCTCCTGGGGCACCTCGGCATTCGCCCGTAACACTCCCCACACCGGAACCGTCGGGGGTACCGACTACCGTCTGTGGGCATGTCCCGCCCCCGAGTCGCCGGTCCGAAGGACCGTCGCGCGCTCGTCCGGGGGGCGGCCCTGGCGTCGCTGATCACCTTGTTGACGGCGTTGGGGCACGTGGTCGGCGGTGGCACCCTGCCGGACCTCGGGCTGCTCCTGGTGCTGTTCCCGCTGCTCGCCGTCGCGCTGACCACGGCGGCCGAGCGGGCCCGCGGGCCGGTCGGGATGCTGCTCGTGCTCGGCGCGGGCCAGCTCGTGATGCATGAGCTGCTGCTGTTCCTCGGCCACGACCACGCGGCGCAGGGCACCGGGCCGGGCATGGTCGCGGCCCACGGCGTGGCCACCCTCGTCTCCGGCCTGTTCCTGCGGGACGCGGACCGGATGATCTCCGCGCTGGCCGGTGCGCTGCGCCGGATCCTGCCGCGCCGCGCCGTGCCGATGCCGGCGCGGCGGCCCCTCCACACGTTCGTCGCGGCGCCGGCCGGCGTCGCGCTCCTGGTCGCCCGTTCCGCGACCGCCGCCGTGGTGCGCCGCGGCCCACCCCTCCCGGATCCGATCCCCCGCTGATCAGATCCGCCGGTCCCCGTCGCGGGACCGGTCCGCACCCCGTGCCGCGATGCCTCGTGGCCGAAACCGGAGGAAACCCCGTGCTCACCCGTACCCGCCGCACCGCCCTGCGCGCCGCGGCCGTCACCGTCGCCGCCGGCGGCATCCTGCTGGGCGCCGCCGTGCCGGCGTTCGCGCACGTCACCGCCCAGCCCGGGACCGCCCAGCAGGGCGGCTACACCGTGATCACCCTGCGCGTGCCCAACGAGTCGGACACCGCGGGCACCACCAAGCTCGAGGTCACCTTCCCGACCGACCACCCGATCACCTCGGCCCGCACGACGCCGCAGGCGGGCTGGACCTCGGAGGTCACGAAGGGCGCGCTGCCCGCGCCGGTGACCGTGGACGGCAAGCAGATCACCCAGGCCGTCCTCAAGGTCACCTTCACCGCGCAGCCCGGCACCCGGATCGGGCCGAACCAGTACGTCGACTTCCCGATCTCGGTGGGCCCGCTGCCGAAGGGCACCGACCAGATCCTGCTGCCGGCGGCCCAGACCTACGACGACGGCCGGATCGTCAACTGGAACGAGCCGACCGTCCCGGGTGCCGCCGAGCCGGCGCACCCCGCCCCGACCGTCACGCTGACCGCGGCGACCGCCGCGGGCGGACACGGGCACGACGCCGGGGCTGCCGGCTCGGGCGACGACGCCGCCGCGAGCAGCACGGACACCACCGCCCGCTGGCTCGGCGGGGCCGGGCTGCTTCTCGGCGCGCTGGGCCTCGGCCTGGGTGGCGGCGCTGCGCTGCGCGCGCGGAAGTCGGCGCAGTCGTCCCCGGCCCCTGCGACGTCGGAGCCGGAGCACGCGCGGAGCGACTCGTGACCAAGGTGCTGCGGCTCGCGGCGGTCGGCCTGCTCGCCGGGCTCGCGCTGCTGCTCGGCGCCACTCCGGCGCTCGCGCACGCGCAGTTCGAGGGCAGCACCCCCGCCGACGGATCGAGCCTGGCCACCGGCCCGACGACCGTCACCCTGAAGTTCAGCGACACCATGACGCCCGGCTTCAACACGGTCACCGTGGTGGGCCCGGACGGCAAGGACTACCAACAGGGCGACGTCACGGCGAACGGTGACGCGGTGAGCGTCGGCGTCGGGCCGCTCGGGCCGGCCGGGAAGTACGAGATCGGCTACCGCGTGCTCTCCGACGACGGGCATCCCGTCACCGGCAAGGTCGGGTTCACCCTGACCCAGGCGGGGACGGGTGTCGGCAAGGCCGACCAGCCCATCCCGTCCGGGGACGCGGCGCCGGTCGCGGCCGCTGCGGACCAAGCGGCGCCCGCCGAGAGCGGCGGGATGCCGGTGTGGCCGTGGATCGTCGGGGCGGTGGTGCTGGTCGGCGCCGGCGTCGTCGTCGCGATGCGGCTGGGCAAGGGCTGATGGGGGCACCGGCCGCGCGGCGCGACTCCGCGGAACGGGTCGCCCCCGTCCTGTGGATCGCGCTCGCGGTCGGTGCCGCCCTGGTCGCCGGCATCCTGGCCGGCACGTTCGCGGCCGGCGACCTCACCCTGGCGGCCACGGCGTTCCGCGGCTCGACCGACGCCGCCGCGGTCGCCGCCGTCGGGCTCGGCCTGGTCACCGTTCTGGTGCCGACGTCCGCGCGGGACTCCCGCGGGACCACCGTGATCCGCCGCGGGGACCGGGCCACCGTGGTCGTGGCCGCCGGCTGGCTGATCGCCACACTCGTTTCCCTCGCGGTGCGGACCGCCGAGGCCTACGGGCGCCCGCTGGGGTCGATCGGCGCGGCGGAGGTAGGCACCTTCGCCACCCGGATCGCGGCCGGCCGCGGAGTGGTGCTGACGGCGCTGTGCGCGATCGCGGTGCTCGGCTGCGCGATCGCGCGGCTCCGCAACCCGGACGCGGTGCCCGGGCGGATCGTGCTGGTCGCGGCCCTGCTCGGTGCCCTGACCCCGGCCGTCACGGGACACACCGGTTCCTCGCCGGACCACCAGCTCGCCGTGGTCACCGTGGCCCTGCACGTGGGGGCCTCGGCGCTGTGGGTCGGGGGCCTGGGCGTGCTGCTGGTGCTGATCGCGCCGCAGCGCGCGCTCCTCGACCGGGCGCTCCCCCGGTTCTCCCGGATCGCCACCGTCTGCGTGTTCGGCACCGCACTCACGGGCGTGGCCAACGCGGCGCTGCGCCTCCCGACCCTCCCCGCCCTCGTGACCAGCGGATACGGGGTCCTGATCCTGGTGAAGACGGCGCTGGTCGCGATCCTCGGCGGCCTGGGCTGGCTCGCCCGCCGCCGGCTGCAGCGCGGCACGCTCCCGGTGCTGAGGTGGGCGGGGATCGAGGTCACGGTGATGGCGCTGACGATCGGCGTCGCCGCGGCCCTGAGCCAGACCGCCCCCTGATGATCTTTCCGGGGGTGGCCAGAGGGCCGTCCCCGACGTCATCCGGTCCCGCCCGCGACGATCACCCACCGCATCCGGCGCGGGCATCGGTTTCGAGCCACCTGGCCGCGCCGCCGCGGTGAGGTCCGCTGTGACGTCCGCTGTGATCAAGGCGCTGTGACCCCGATGAGCGAGGCCCGATGAGCGAGACCGGAGGACGGCGGCCCCGCCGCTCCTGGTCCCGTTCGGAGTCCCGGGCGGCAGAGCTGCGGTTGGTGCAGCCGGAGGAGCCGATGGGGCTCGCGCGGTCGGGTGCAGGCCGGAGGGGCCGATGGGCCGCCGGGGTCATTCCGACGCCCATGATCGTTCCGAGCGCTCCTTCGTGACGAGTGCGGCAGCGGCCCGGTGACGCTGCCGCGGATCTTCGCCTGGGTGATCGATCCGGGCGGCACGGGAGCGCCGGTGGGAGGGCGCCCCCGTGACTCTCGCGGTGATCAAGACCCAGTGTGCGGCGGAGATGTGTGGCCCTCGGGGAAGCGGGTGGCGCGGTCGCCCCGGGCGGCACGGGAGCGCCGGTGCGAGGGCGCTCCCGTGACTCTCGCGGTGATCAGACCCAGTGCGGCGGAGCGGTGTGGCCGTCCGGGAGGCGGGTGGTGCGGTCGCCCCGGGCGGCGGCGAGCTGCGGGGGCAGGAGGAACAGCACCCCGCGGAGGTCGGCGCCGGCGAGCTTCGCGCCGCGCAGGTCCGCGCCCGTGAGGTCCGCACCCCGGAGATCGGCGTTGCGGAGGTCGGCGCCGAGGAGGAGTGCGCCGCGCAGGCTCGCGTTGCGCAGGTCCGCACCTCGCAGACGGGCACCGATCAGGTCCGCACCACGGCGATCCGGTCCCTGCCCGCGCACCGTCTCGCTCACCGCGCTGAGCAGGGGGTTCGCCTCGCGGCGGCAGCCGTCGACGTCCACCCCGGCCAGCGCGGCCGGGGGCAGCGCGGCGAGCCCGGCGATCCGGGAGCGCAGCGCGGTCAGCTCCTCTCCGAGCGGACCGGCTCTGTCCCCCCGCGCGGCGCAGACAGCGCCGTCCTCGCGCGACCCGGTCGGATCGGCACCCGCCGGGGACGCCCCCGTCCGATCGGACCTCCCGCGCGACCCCGACTGACCGGACACCGTTGTCCGGGGACCGGCTCCGCGAGCTCCCTCCTGATCATCCTCGCCGGCCACTCCCGGAAGCCCCGCGGCCGCGCCGTCGAGCCCCACGGCCTCGTCCAGGTAGCGCAGTAGTTCGTGGAGGGCGCGCAGGACCGGGAGGGCGTCGAACTGGGCGCGGGCGAGCTCGGGGGAGGTCCGCCAGTCCCCCGTCGCCGCGATCACCTGCCCCGCCCCGAGGCAGTCGAAGACGGTGCAGCCCACCATCCCCAGCTCCCGGAGCTCGGAGTGGACACCGCAGCGGGAGTCCTCGCCGAGGTTGCGGCAGGGGGTCCCGGAGGGCTTGTCGAAGGCGAAGTCCGAGGACCGCGCGAAGGCGGGAGCCACGCAGCACAGTCCCGTACAGCGGGAACAGTCCGCCCGCAGGTCCTCGACGCCGATCACGGCCCGACGCTACGCCCGCCGACGGTGATCACCACCCGCGCCTGCCCCACACCGACGCGCGCCCGGCCGCCGCGCATCACGACCCCACCCGGTGATCGACGCCGGCGGTGCACAGCGGCCACCCACGGCCGTCCCGCACCGCGAGGGACGCCCTCCAGCTCGCCATGTCTCCCCGGACCGCCATGTCTTCCCGAGCCCGCCGCGTCTTCCCCAGCCCGCCACCCCCTGCCGGACCGCCATGCCCTTGCTATGTCTCCCCGGCCCGTCACGTCTCCCCCGGCCCGTCACGTCTCCCCCGGCCCGTCACGTCTCCCCCGGCCCGTCACGTCTCCCCCGGCCCGTCACGCCTTCCCCATCCCGCCACACCTTCCCCATCCCGCCGACCCGGGCCAGATCGCCACGTCCCCGCCACGCGCTCGCCGAATGATCATCACCGGCGCTGCGCCGCGGGCCGCGGGTGGCCGCACCACACCACCAGGAGCGATCACACCAGCCACACCACCGAGCAGCGCCCCACCCGGAGCACCCACCGACCGAGCCCACCGGGTCGAGCCCCGGGTCGAGCCGATCCGGGCTCACGCCACCTCTCCCGACATCGCACATTCGGCCTCCCGAATGTGCCGACTCGCGGGGTCGGGCGGTGGGTCAGGCGCGGTAGGCCTCCAGCAGGCGGAGCCAGATCTCGCTGATCGTGGGGAATGAGGGGACCGCGTGCCAGAGGCGGGCGAGCGGGACCTCCCCCACGACCGCGACCGTGGCGGAGTGGAGGAGCTCCGAGACGTCCTGGCCCACGAAGGTCGCGCCCACCAGCACCTCCCGCGCGGTGTCGACCACCAGGACCGCGGTGCCCTCGTAGCCGTCGGCGTGCAGCGACGAGCCCGCCACCGCGATGTCCAGCGACACCTCGCGGACCTCGATCCCCGCCTCCCGGGCCTCGGACGCGGTGCGGCCGACGTGCGCGACCTCCGGATCCGTGAACACCACCTGCGGGACGGCGACGTGGTCCGCGGTGGCCGAGTGCTCGCCCCACGGCGCGGTGTCGAGGGCCGTGCCGGCGGCGCGGGCGGTGATCGCGGCGCCGGCGATCCGGGCCTGGTACTTGCCCTGGTGGGTGAGCGGGGCGCGACCGGTGACGTCGCCGACCGCGTACAGCCAGCCGCCCGGGACGCCCTCGACCAGGCCGGAGTCGTCGATCGCGAGCGGCTTCCCGGGCTCCAGACCCACCGCGTCCACGCCGAGGTCGGCGGTGCGCGGGCGGCGGCCGGTGGCGACGAGCAGCTCGTCGACCTCGATCGTCTCGCCCCCGACCGTCAGGGCGATCGCCTCCCCGGCCGCCGCGACGGACTCGAGCTGGGCGCCGATGCGCACGTCGACCCCTTCCGCGCGGAGGGCGTCGGCGACCCGCGACCCGGCGACCGGCTCGAGCGCCGCGAGCAGCCGGTCCCGGACGAGCATGGTGACCTGAGAGCCCAGCCGCTGGTAGGCCTGTCCGAGCTCGCACGCGACCACCCCGCCGCCCAGCACACCGAGCCTGCGGGGCGCCGCGTCGGCCGAGGTCGCCTCGCGCGAGCCCCAGCTGCGGACGTCGGACAGGCCGGGAATCGGCGGCGTGACCGGCACGCTCCCCGTGGCCACGACGACGGCGTGCCGCGCGGTCAGCGTCGTGTCGCCGACCTCGACGGTCCGCTCCCCCGCCAGCCGAGCATGCCCTCTGACCAGGGTCAACCCGGCCGACGCCGCCCACTCGGCCTGCCCCGAGTCGTCGCCACGGCCGGTGAAGGCGTCGCGGCGGGCGAACACCTCCTTCGGGTCGAAGGTCGCCGTGACGCCCGCGAGCCGACGGGCCGCGGCGACCGCGTTCGGCGTCCGCAGCAGCGCCTTCGACGGGATACACGCCCAGTACGAGCACTCGCCGCCGACCTTCTCGCCCTCCACGAGGGCGACGGACAGCCCGCTGCGGTGGGCGTAGTCGGCCGCGTTCTCCCCGACGGGTCCCGCCCCGATCACGATCACGTCGAACTCGGTCATCCTTCGCCTCCGGCCAGTCGCTCACCCGTCACGGCGAGACCTCGCCGCCCGCCCCACCACTCACATCCCGGGCCGACAGCCATCCGGGCCCGCAGCGGCATCGCCGGTGCGCACGGACGGCGCGACGGTGCGGCCCGACGCCACGGCGCGTCACCACCCTCGCTCCCGACACCGCGGCCACACCCTGCGACGCCCCGCCGCACCTCACAGTCCCGCGGGCCGCGCCGTGGCGCGACCGGGCACACCACTCAGACCACCGCCGCGACGGCCTCGGCGATCGGGCTGTCCCCACCCATCAGCTCCAGGGTCAGCCCGTCCGTGCCCGGCGCCGCCAGCAGCGCGGCGAGGACCGCGGCGACGTCGTCCCGGGTGACCTCGCGCCGCTCCAGCGAGCCGGTGGACAGGGCCACCCGGCCGACGGCGGGGTCGTTGGTGAGCGTGCCGGGACGAAGGATCGTCAGATCGAGATCGGTGCGCCCGAGCAGGGCGTCCTCCGCCGCCTTCTTCGCCCGGATGTACGCGACCCACACCTCGCCCCGTGCCGGATCGGGCTCGGCGTCCACCCCGGTCGCCGAGACCAACAGGTAGCGGCGGACCCCGGCGGCCGCGGCGGCGTCGGCCAGCAGTTCGGCGGCGGCGCGGTCGACCGTGTCCTTGCGCTCCGCCGTGCTGCCCGGCCCCGCCCCGGCCGCGAACACGACCGCGTCGGCGCCCTCGAGGTGCGGTGCGAGATCCGTTGCGGCGGCCGACTCGAGGTCCACAACCGCCACCGACGCACCGGTGGCCTCGACGTCGGCCCGGTGGTCCGGATTGCGCACCACCCCGGTCACCTCGTCGCCCCGGGCGGTCAACAGGGTGGCGAGCCGGAGGGCGATCTGGCCGTGGCCGCCGGCGATCACGATGCGCATGGCCGCGACGCTAGCGCGCCGCGCGCCGACGCTCGGGCCGGACACCGCCGATGTTCCACGTGGAACACCCTGCGTGAGGTCGGGCTCAGCTCCTCCTCCGTTGGGGGAGTGCGTCGCAGGATGAGACACCGGCCACCCAGGCCCACGAAGGTCCGCCGAACGACCATCGCCGCAGCTCAGAGGGCCTGCGGCGCGAACCGCATCCGAGCACCGCGGGCCACCAACTGCCCGATATGACCGTTTTCTCGAATAGCGGAAGAGGGCGCCTTGTGACGCCGCCCACCCCTGGCTGACGGTGATCGCGACCACACCGACTCGCGAGGAGGTACGGCGTGAAAGCCGTCCGGGTGCACGAGTACCACTCCGATCCCACGATCGACGACATCCCGGAGCCCACCCTCCAGGGCCCGCTCGACGTGATCATCAAGATCGGCGGCGCCGGCGTCTGCCGGACCGACCTGCACATCATCAACGGCGACTGGAAGGACGCCCAGAACCCGGATCTGCCGTACGTGATCGGCCACGAGAACGCGGGCTGGGTGCACGAGATCGGCGACGGCGTCACCAACGTCGCCGTCGGGGACACGGTGATCCTGCACCCGCAACCGAGCTGCGGACTCTGCCTGGCCTGCCGGCGCGGCCGGGACATGCAGTGCGAGGCCGCCTTCTTCCCCGGCCTGTCGAACAACGACGGCGGCATGGCCGAGTACCTGCGCACGACCGCGCGGGCCTGCATCAAGCTCGACCCGAGCACCAATCCCGCCGACGTCGCCGCGCTCGCCGACGCCGGGATCACCGCCTACCACGCGGTGCGCAAGGCGGTGCCGGACCTCTACCCGGGCACCACCGCCGTCGTGCAGGGCGTGGGCGGCCTCGGCCACATCGCGGTCCAGGCCCTCGCCGCGATCACCGGTACCCGGATCGTCGTGGTCGACCGCAACCCCGATGCCCTGGCGCTGGCCAAGCAGATCGGTGCGGACGAGACCGTTCTCGCCGACGGCAACCACATCGAGGCCGTCAAGGACCTCACGAACGGCCGCGGCGGCGACGTGGTGTTCGACTTCGTCGCCGAACAGGGCGCCGAGCTCGATGCCTGGCAGATGACCGCCCCCGCGGGATCGCAGTACGTCCTCGGTTACGGCGGCGAGTTCAAGGCCCCGACGCTCGACTTCGTCGGTGGCGAGAAGAACGTCATCGGCAACATCGTCGGCACCTACGCCGATCTGTCCGAACTGATGGTCCTGGCGCAGGCCGGGAAGGTCACGCTGCACACGAAGCAGTACCCCCTGGATGCGGCGCTCGACGCCCTCCACGATCTCGACGCCGGCCGGGTCCGCGGCCGCGCGATCCTCGTTCCGTAACTGACGGAAAGGACACCACCACATGTACGAGAAAGACGGAGAGAAGTACTTCGTCGTCGATTCCCACAGCCATTTCTGGGACGCGTCGAAGGAGAACTGGGTCGAAGGCAAGGAGCAGTTCGCGAAGGGTTGGATCGACTGCTTCTACGGCTACCACCAGCTCGGCCCGCCCGAGACCCACTGGGACTGGGAGCACTACCTCAAGGTCACGCCCGAGGACTTCGAGCGCGACATGTTCATCGAGGGCCACGTCGACTACGCGATCTTCCAGTCGACGTACCTCAAGGAGTGGTACAAGAACGGCTTCAACACCGTCGACCAGAACGCCGAGCTGCTCGAGCGCTGGGGCGACAAGCTGATCGTCAACGGCCGTTTCGACCCGCGTGAGGGCGACGCCGGGCTCCGCCAGCTCGAGGCGGACGTGAAGAAGTACAAGCACAAGGGCGTGAAGCTCTACACCGCGGAATGGAACGGCGCCTCCCGCGGCTACAAGCTGACCGACCCCGAATGCTACGAATTCCTGCAGGCCGCGCAGGAGCTCGGCATCAAGAACGTCCACGTCCACAAGGGCCCGACGATCTGGCCGCTGGACAAGGACGCGTTCGACGTCGCCGACGTCGACCACGCCGCCACCGATTTCCAGGGCCTGAACTTCATCGTCGAGCACGTGGGCCTGCCGCGCATCGAGGACTTCTGCTTCATGGCGGTGCAGGAGCCCAACGTCTACGCCGGCCTGTCGGTCGTCGTCGGCGGCCTGATGCACGCCCGTCCCAAGTTCTTCGCGAAGGTCATGGGCGAGCTGCTGTTCTGGGTCGGCGAGGACAAGATGCTCTTCGGCGGCGACTACAACATCTGGGTGCCGAAGTGGCAGGTCGAGGGCCTCGTCGACTGGAACATGCCCGACGACGACCAGTTCGCCGACTACCCGCGCCTCACCACCGCGTCGAAGAAGAAGATCCTCGGGCTCAACGCGGCGAAGCTCTACGACATCCCGGTGCCCGCGGAGCTGCAGCTCGAGACCTCGGCCGGCGACGCCGAGGCCCCGGGTGAGGAGCTCGTCGAGGGCAAGGCGGGTGCCCAGGCATGACCGATCTGCCCGCTGAGGTCTGGCGGGCGCTGGGGACGGTGCTCGACCCGGAGCTGGACGAGCCCATCACGGACCTCGACTTCGTCGAGTCGTGCACCGTCTCCCCCACGGGGGAGGTCTCCGTCGGGTTGCGCCTGCCGACGTTCTTCTGCGCGCCCAACTTCTCCTTCCTCATGGTCGCCGACGCCTACGACGCGGTGTCGGCGGTCCCCGGGGTCACGCGCGCGGTGGTCGCACTGGCCGACCACCACGCGTCGGAGGAGATCAACGGCGGGGTCGCGGCCCATTCCGGGTTCGTCGGCTCCTTCGAGGGCGAGGCCACCGCGGAGCTCGACGAGCTGCGCCACGTCTTCCTCTCGAAGGCCGCACTGGCCGGTCAGGACCATCTGGCCCGGCCGCTGGTCGACGAGGGGGTGGGCCCGGACGAGCTCGCCGCGATGACCCTCGCCGAGGTCCCTGACTCGATGGAGCTGCGCAGGCTGCGCGACCGCCGGATGGCGATCGGGCTGCCCTACGACGACGAGGCACCGCTGCTGATCCACGGCGACGGCAGCCGCGTCACCGCCGCGCAGGTCCCGCTGCACCTGCGGCGGGCGCGGCTGCAGCGCGTGGGGATCGAGACCAACGGGGAGTACTGCAAGAGCCTGCTCAAGACGCGGTACTCGGAGGAGGCCAAGGCGCGCGCCTGACCCACCACCGACGGCCCTCCCGGGCGGCGATCCCGCACGGGAGGGCCGTCCGCATGCGCGCCTCCGGCCCGGCCGAGATGAACCTCAGGGCGCTTCGAGCGCTTCCGAAACGTGCCTGAGGTTCATCTCGGCCGGGTTGGGCGGCGGCCGACGACGGCGGGTCCGCGCCGAGATGAACCCGAGATGAACCTCAGCGCCCTGCCTGCGCTTCCGCGACGTGGCCCACGTTCATCTCGACCTGTTCGGGGGCCGGGCGGGGGCGGAGGAGGAAGGCCGCGACCACCGCGCCGAGCAGGGCCAGGACGGCCGAGACCTCCAGCGCCAGCCGGATCCCGGTGGTCTGCGAGATCGCGTAGGCCGCCTGTACCGCCTGTGCGGGGGCGACCGCCGTCGCGCCGCGCAGATCCCCGGCCGCCAGCAGGTCCGCGGCGATCGGCAGCTCGCCCCTGGCCGAGGCCAGCGCGCCGGCGTGGATGATCGCGCCGAGGGCGGCGATGCCCAGGGCGTTGCCCAGCTGACGGGCGGTGTTGGCGGCGCCGGCCGCGAC
This sequence comes from Pseudonocardia ailaonensis, assembly GCF_039531635.1. Classification (NCBI taxonomy): domain Bacteria; kingdom Bacillati; phylum Actinomycetota; class Actinomycetes; order Pseudonocardiales; family Pseudonocardiaceae; genus Pseudonocardia; species Pseudonocardia ailaonensis. The sequence goes on from NZ_BAAAQK010000025.1 coordinate 414,710, forward strand.
CCCCGCGCGTTCCGGCGGCACCCCGACGACCGCGGCCGCACCCAGCGCGGGGTTCGCCAGCCCGACCCCGAGACCGGAGAGCACGAACCCGGGCAGGAACAGCGCGAACGTCCAGTCCGTGCGCGCGAACGCGAGCGCGGCCAGTCCGGCGGCCGCGAGCGCGAGCCCGGTGGTGAGCCGGGTCCGCAGCGAGAACCTCGCGCCGATCCGCGCCCCGAAGAGCGCGACGACGGCTGACAGCCCGGTCGCCGGGAGGAACCACAGCCCGGCCTGCAGCGCGGACAGCCCGAACACCACCTGCAGGAAAGGCCCGATCAGCACCAGCATCGAGAGGATCGACAGCGCCATCGCCAGGCCCGCCACCAGGCCGCCGGTATAGCTGGGGATCCGCAGCAGGCCGACGTCGAACATCGGGACCTCGCGCCCGCGCTGCGTCGCGACGAACAGTGGGAGCAGCACCACGGCCAGCCCGAACGCGATCCCGACCCGCATCGAGAATCCCGAGCCGACCCAGCTCACCCCGAGGATCAGACCGCCCAGCCCGACGCTCAGCAGCACCGTCCCGACCAGGTCGAACCGGCCGCCCGCCGTGCCCCGAGGGGTCGGCAGCGCGACCACGCCGACCAGCGCGGCCATCGCCGCGACCGCAGCCAGCACCGCGAACGCCGGACGCCAGCGCCCGAACTCCAGCGCGAGCCCGGCGCCCACCGGCCCGCACGACAGCCCGGCGCCGATCGCGGCACCCCAGAGGGCCACCGCGCCGCCCCGGCGGGCCGGCTCGACGTTGCGCGCGATCAGGCCGAGCGAGCAGGCCATCAGGGCCGCCCCGGCGGCGCCCTGCGCGATCCGGGCCCCGACCAGCAGCGGAACGGTCGTCGCGAGGGCACACGCGGCGGACAGGACGGCGAACGCCGCCATCGCCCCGATCCAGACGCGGGCCGCGCCGAACCGGTCGGCCAGCGCCCCGCCCGTCAGCAACAGGGCGCCGAGGCCGAGCGCATAGCCGCTGACCAGCAGGCTCAGCTCGGAGAGGCCGACGCCGAGGTCCGCGCCGATGGCCGGGAGCGCCACGATCGGCAGCGGGAAGCTCGCGAACACCACGAACGGCGCGAGCGCGGCGGCGGCGACCGTCACGCCCTGAGTTTTCTTCACGAACTCAAGTTACGGACGCCGGTCGCTCCACCGCACCGGACATGACGCGGATCACAGGGCACCGATCACCCGGCGGCGCGGGCCTCCATGACCCGGAACAGGTTCTCCAGGCGGTAGCCCTCCCCGTTGCGGCGGGGCTCGAAGGTGTCCAGCACCGCTGTGCGGACGGCGGCGGGGCCGGCCCGGTTCGCCGCGTACCGGCCGAGATCGGACTGCAGCAGGGGCCCGACCAGCGAATCCTCGTCCGGGTAGGCGAAGGGGCTGCGCACCTCGTCGAGCGCGGTGACCTCCAGCCCGGCGAGCCCGGCGACCTTGCGGAAGCGGTCGGGATCGGTGAGCGGCGGCGGGCCGGCGGGCGTGCGGCGCTGGTCCTTCGGCGGTAGGAACGGCTCGAGGGCCTCGCCGAAGAGCCGGATGTCGGACTCCTCCTCGCGGCCCCAGACCGTCGCCCGCACCGCGCCTCCGACCCGGCCGGCCTCCTGGAGGACCTTCACCGGGTTGGTCACGTGGGCCAGCACCTGGACGAGCGCCACGACGTCGTACTCGCCGCTGAGCTGGTGGGCGTCGCCGATCGCGAAGGTGGCGCCGGGGGCCGTCCGCTCGGCCTGCGCGAGCGCCGCGCGGGAGAGGTCGACGCCGTGCACGGTCATGCCCCTGGCCTGCGCGAACGCGGCGAACACGCCCGGGCCGCAGCCGACGTCGAGCACGCTCGAACCCGGTGCGATCCCGGCCAGGACGCGGTCGTACAGCGGCTCGCCCCACCCCTCGGGGGAGCTCATTTCGGCGGAAGGGTGCGCACGAAGCCGACACCCTCGGCGACCCAGTCCTCCAGGCCGTCCACCTCGTCGATCTCGGGGGACCCGGAGACGCGCAGCCAGCCGTCCATCTCACGGCCGCCCATGACCATCCGGGTGCAGCCGGGCCTCTCCAGCAGCTCCGGCGCCCGCGCGGGATCCACGCGGACCATGAGCCCGCCACGCCCGCTCGCCGCGACGGCCATGTGGCCGTTCAGCAGGAAGGCGAGGCCCCCGAACATCGTCTTCTCCGTGGCGCCGGGCACCAGGTCGCGGATCCGCGCGGCGAGCCCCTCGTCATAGCCCATGCCGGGAGTATTCCGCGCCCGCCGCCCTCCCGCCGGTGATCATCAGGACCTGAGCGCGGAATTTCCGTGATCATCCGACAGCACGGTCCTGATGATCTCCACCAGGGATGATCATCAGGACCAGACGTCCTCGGCCACCTGGACGATCAGCCGCAGCTTCGCCTTCTCCTCCTCGATCGTGAGCGCGTTGCCCTCCACGGTCGACGAGAAGCCGCACTGCGGGGAGAGGCAGAGCTGCTCCAGCGGCACGTACCTCGCGGCCTCGTCGATGCGCCGCTTGAGCGCGTCCGCGTCCTCCAGCCGTCCGTTCTTGGTGGTGACGAGGCCCAGCACCACCTGCGTGCCCGGAGGCACGAACCGCAGCGGGGCGAAGCCGCCCGAGCGCTCGTCGTCGAACTCGCAGAAGAAGCCGTCCACGGCGAGCCCGCCGAACAGGGCCTCGGCGACGTAGTCGTAGCCGCCCTCGGCCGCCCAGCTCGACCGGTAGTTGCCGCGGCACATGTGGGTGGTGATCCGCATGCCCTCGGGCCGGTCGGCGATGGCGGCGTTGATCTGGCGGATGTAGCGGTGATGGTCGGCGTCGGCGTGCGCCTCGCGCTCGGCGGGATCGTTGAGGTAGGCGAGGCTGGTGTCGTCGAGCTGCAGGTAGCGGCAGCCGAGCTCACCCATCGCGCGGATCTCCGCCGCGTAGGCCGCGGAGAGATCGGCCCAGAACTCCTCGACGTCCGGGTAGACGCTCCGGTCGATCGCCGCGGTGCCGCCGCGGTAGTGGACCATGCTCGGGCTGGGGATGGTGAGCTTCGGCGTGGCCGTCGTGACCTGCTGCGACAGGAAACGGAAGGCGTCGGCGAAGATCGGCTCGTCCAGCCGCACCCGCTCGGCGATCGCGAGGCCGGCGCTCGTGAACGAGTCCTCGCCGTCGGCGTTGACCATCCGCACGCGGATCTGCTCGTCAGTCTTCGTGACGCCGCCGAGGCCGTAGATGAAGTCCATGTGCCAGGAGGTGCGGCGGAACTCGCCGTCCGTGGCGCTGCGCAGGCCGAGGTCCTCCTGCATCCGCACGACCTCGCGGATCGCCTCGTCCTCGGCGGCCACCAGCTCCGGCGAGCCGGGGGCGTGCTGCTCCCGGGCCTCCAGCAGGGCCTTCGGACGGAGCAGGGAGCCGACGTGGTCGGCGCGGAACGGAGGTTCGGTGCGGGGCGCCATGAACCGACGGTAGACCCGCAGGAGCCCTGCGACCGGGCCCGAGAGCCGACGAAGATCGACGATTCAGTGCGGTCGAGTACATAGGGGCAGACGGGCGAGCACGGGAACGGCGATCAGTCCCGGGCCGAGCGCGGCAGCGCAGCTCCGCCACGCGCGGTGATCGGCGCTTCGGTGCGCTCAGGCATCTCGGGGCAGCCGTGCGAGCACCGGGACGGCGATCACTCGGGGCCGAAGACCAGGCGCACCCCGAGCAGCCGCACCGGCTTGTGGATCTCGAACCTCCCCAGGGCCACGAGTGCGGCCTCCTCGATGACGGACGGGTCGGTGGTCGCCGGGGTGATGCGGCGCGTCTTCGTCCTCTCCCAGAAGGTCGAGGTGCGGACGGTGACGCCGACCTCCGCGACGGTGTGGCCGTCGCCGAGGACCTCCGCCGCGAGCTCCCGGGCCAGCCGGACGAGCTGCTCGGTGATCACGGCCGGCTCGACGATATCCGCGGCGAAGGTCTCCTGGTGGCCACGTGACACCGCCTTTCTCGGCTCAGTGACGAGATCACGAGGGCTGCCGCCGCGGCCGAGGTCGAGCAGGTGCGCCCCGCCCGTCGCGCCGAAGCGGGCGACGAGCCGGTCGGCGTCCGCGGCCGCCAGCTCGCCGACAGTCGTGATCCCCAGCTCGGCCAGGTGTGTGGACGTCCGGGGGCCGACACCCCACAGCGCCGAGGTCGGACGGTCGCCCATGGTGCCCAGCCAGGTCGCGGTGGAGAGGACGGCCGTGCCGGCGGGCTTGGCGAAGCCGGTGGCGGTCTTCGCCTGCAGCGGGGTGTCCCCGGCGCCCACGGAGCAGACGAGTCCGGTGCGGGCGAGCACGAGGGCCTGAGCGGCGCGGGCGAGGTCGGCAGGCGACCCGGACGCAGCGCAGGCGGGGCGAGACACCTCGCCGACCTGCGCAGCCGCGGCCCGGGAGTCGGGCGGTTCCGCGGTCCGGTCGGTGGGAGTCCCCGCTCGCCCCGGGCCGGCTCCCGACTCGTGCGGCGTGCCGCGTGGGCCGCCGACCCGCGCCGTGCCGGGGCCCGACTCGCGGAGTGCCACCTGCCGGCCCCCGCGAGGCGCGACGAAGGCCTCCTCCCACCCCAGCACCTCGACGTCCCCCAGCTCCCGCAGCGCGTCCATGACCTCGACGGATCCCGCGGCGCAGGCCTTCTCGTCGTACGGGAGATAAACGGCGTCCGGGAGCCGGCGGTGGGCGACCCGGAGCGGCGTGCCCGCCCGGATCCCGCGGTCCCGGGCCTCGTAGGAGGCGCACATGCAGACCGTGCGCGGCACCGTCGGGTCGCCCGTCCCGCCGACGATCACCGCCCGCCCGACCAGCGCCGGGTCCCGCCGGCGCTCGAGGGCGACGAGGAACTGGTCCACGTCGGCGTGCAGCACGACCATGCGGCCATGGTCCCCGATCGTCGCAGTGGCCCGACAGCCCTGAGGCCCGCGGCCCGACGATCGGGCAGCCCCACGGCCAGCAGCCCCACGGCCGACAGCCCGACGGTCCAGCGACCCGGCAGCCCGACGGTCCAGCGGTCCGGCGGTCCGGCGGTCCGGCGGCACGGCGACCCAGCAGCCCGGTGGCACGGCGATCCGCCACCCCGGCGGCTCGGCGGCCGGGGTGGCAGGGTCGGGCCCCATGCAGTTCGGCATCGCCACGTTCCTGACCGACTACGGCATCGAGCCCGTGGACCTGGGGCGCGCGGTCGAGGAGCGCGGCTTCGACGCGCTGTTCCTCACCGAGCACACCCACATCCCCGTCAGCCGCCGCTCGCCCTATCCCGGCGGGGGCGAGCTGCCGCGGAAGTACGCCCACACCCATGATCCGTTCGTCGCGCTCGGTGCGATCGCCGCCGTCACCGAGCGGGTCGCGCTCGGCACGGCCGTGTCGCTGATCAACCAGCACCATCCCGTCAACCTCGCCAAGGAGGTCGCGAGCGTCGACCGGATCTCCCGCGGCCGGTTCGAGCTGGGCATCGGGCCCGGGTGGAACACCGAGGAGATGAGGCACCACGGCGTCGACCCGGCGCGGCGGACGGCGGCGATGCTCGAGCGGCTCGCGGCGCTGCGTGCGATCTGGACGCAGGACGAGGCCGAGTTCCACGGCGAGTTCGTGGACTTCGACCCGATCTGGTCCTGGCCCAAGCCCACGCGGGTGCCACCGGTCCTCATCGGGGGCGGCGGGCCGACCGTGCTGGACCGGGTCGTCGAGCACGGCGACGGCTGGATCCCCCTGCGCCTGAGGCTCTCCGAGCTCGACGCGTTCGCCGCGCGGGTCCGGGAGCTGCGCGACCGCAGCGCGGGCCGGTACCGCTCGGTGACGATCTTCGGTGCCGTCCCGACGCCGGAGGCGCTGGAGTCCTACGTGGAGGCCGGGGCGGACCGGCTGCTGTACGCCCTGACCGACCAGGACGGTCCGGGCGCGCGCGACGCCACGCTGGCCGAGCTCGACGCGTTCGCGAACCTGATCAACTAGCCAGGGCCCGTCCGACGCGTTCCGCGGTCTCCCGGACGGCGTGTTCGAGCTCCCAGCGGCGGGCGGCGAACTCGGCGCGGCTGACGGCGACCCCGACGGCCGCCCCGCTGCCGGCCCGCACCGCGATCCCGGCGACGCCGCGGTGGAACTCCTCGACCTCCACCGCGGCCCCCGCCGCCCGGACCCGGCGCAGCTCGCGATCGAGGCCACGGCGGTCCGCGACCGTGCGCGGGGTGAACGCGGTGAACGCGCGCCCCTCCAGGACCTCGCCGAGCTCCGCGGGGCCGAGCCCGGCGAGCAGCACCTTGCCCAGCGCCGTGGCGTGCGCGGGGGCGGGCTCCCCGGCCACCAGCCCCAGCGCGCCGGGATGGTCCGCGCAGCGGTCCACATGGGCCACCACGACGTCGGTGTCCCGCAGCACGGCGAGGTAGGCCGCGGCGCCGATGCCGTCGTGCACCTCGTGCAGGAGGCCGCGCACCGGGGCCGGGGGCCGGACCTGGGTGGTGAGCCCGCGGTGCAGCTCGGCGACCTTGTAGCCCAGCCCGTAGCCGCGCACGGCGTTGAGCCGCACCAGGTATCCCTCCTCGACCAGGGTGGCGAGGGCGCGGTAGACGGTGGGCAGCGGGCAGCCGAGCCGGCGCGCGATCGCCTTGGCGGTCACGCCGTCGCCCAGCACCGAGACCGCCTCGAGCACCCGCAGTGCCCGTGCGAGGGAGCCGCCCTGCCCTGTCACACGACTAGTGTCGGCGCCGACGCGACCCAGCGGCAAGCACCCACCCCGCGGCACCCACACGGAGGCGATCATGGCCGACGATGCCGAGCTCCGGCACCGGATCACCGAGCTGGTCGACGAGGAGCACCGCCTCGAGCGGGCCCATGTCGGCAAGGCCCTCGACGAGGAGGAGCAGTCCCGCCTCCGGCAGATCAACGTGGACCTGGACCGCTGCTGGGACCTGCTGCGCCAGCGGGACGCCCGCCGCGCCGCCGGTCTCGACCCGGACGAGGCGAGCACCCGCGCCGAGTCCGTCGTGGAGAACTACCGGCAGTGACGGCGGCGATCCGGCCGGTCTCGCGCGCGCTGCTGGCCACGCACCTGGCGGACCGGGTCGAACGGAAGTACGAGGAACGGCCGGGCCGGATCCGGCTCGCGATCGACGGGCCACCGCCGGCGGCCCCGGACGAGCTCGCGGCGGCCGTCGTCGAGGAGCTGCGGCTGCGCGGGCGGACGGCGCTGGCCGTGCGCGCCGCGGACTTCCTGCGCCCGGCGTCGGTGCGGCTCGAGTACGGCCACCACGACGAGGAGATGTTCCTCGACGGATGGCTCGACGAGGGCGCCCTGCGTCGCGAGGTCCTCGAGCCCGCCGGTACCCGCGTGCTGCCCCGGCTCTGGGACGCGGAGCGGGACCGCGCCTACCGCGAGGAGTACGTCGATCTGGGGGACTCCGGCGTCGTCGTCCTCTCCGGGGCCCTGCTGCTCGGCCGGGGCCTGCCGTTCGAGGTCGTGGCGCACCTGCACATGGGGCGCGCGGCGCTGGGCAGGCGCACGCGTGAGGACGAGCGGTGGACCCTGCCCGTGTTCGAGCGCTACGCCCGCGAGCGGAACCCGGAGGGCGAGGCGGACGTTCTGGTGATGGCCGATCATCCGGAGCGGCCGGCGATGCGGGGGTGAGGATGGTCGTTCACCGCACCCCGGGTGCAACTCGGCGAAAGAAGAAAGGCCCGCCGACGGCGGGCCTTCTGAGGATTGTGGGCGAGGAGGGAGTTGAACCCTCACGTCCTTTCGGACACACGGACCTGAACCGTGCGCGTCTGCCATTCCGCCACTCGCCCGAGCGACGGGAGGAAAGCTATCACGCACACTGATCACCCGATCCACGGGGGGTCGGAGTGCACGGAAGTGACCATCGGGGCCCGCGATCCGGCGCGCGCGGGCGGACGGTCACCGCACCACCGGGTCGGGTGTCACCGGGGCGCGGCGTAGCACGGATACGATCGGGAGCGCCGGTAACACGCCGACGCGGAGGAAAGGAAGATCGAGTGGGCCGTGTCGATCGCTTCGAACGCCGTCTCCAGGGGATGGTCGACGATGCCTTCGCGCGGGTCTTCGGAGGCAGTGTCGTTCCCCAGGAAGTCGCACAGGCGCTGCTCAGGGAAGCCGAAGACCATCTACGGCAGCTGGCGGGGGGCCGGGTGCTCGCACCCAACGCCTACACCGTCCAGCTCAGCCCCGCCGATCTGGACCGCATGGCGGGCGACCACGCGGAGGTCGTCGATTCGCTCTCCGCACACGTGGCCGCCCAACTCGCCGACCAGGGGTGGGACACCTATGGCGAGGTCGTAGTCTTCCTGGAGCGCTCCGAGGCGCTGCACACGGGACAGTTCCGCACCCGCTCGGCCGTGGATCCCGACGCTTCCCGTCGGTCCGCCACCCGGGCACGCAACGCAGGAGAAGCACCCATGAGCCAGCAACCGGGCCACCCCGAGGAGAACGGGCAGTACGGCTACGACCGTAGTGCCCCCTATGGTCAGCAGACCTACGCGCCGCCGGCCGACCAGCAGGGCCAGCCTGGCTACGGCCAGCAGGCCCCGCAGGGTCAGCAGGGCCAATACGGCCAGCAGGGCCAGTACGGCCAGCAGGGCGGCTACGACCAGCAGGGTGGCTACGGCGCCCAGCAGGGGTACGACCAGGGCTACGGGCAGCAGCAGTACGGCGGCCAGCAGCAGGGGTACGACCAGGGCTACCAGCAGGGTGGCTACGGCCAGCAGGGTCAGCAGGGCTACCAGCAGGGCGGCTACGAGCAGGGCTACGAGGGCGGCCAGCAGTACGGCGGCCAGCAGCAGGGCTACGGCGCGGCCCAGCCCGGCTACGGCCAGCAGGGCTACCAGCAGCCCGGCTACCAGCAGCCCGGTTACGACGGCTACGGCCAGCAGCAGCAGTACGACCAGGGCTACGACGGCGGCTACGACCAGCAGGGCTACGGCCAGCAGCAGGGTTGGGGCGGGCAGCAGCAGGGCGGCTGGGGACAGCAGGGCCAGGCCCTGCAGGCCTCGCTCACCCTCGACGACGGCTCGGGCCGCAACTACCCGCTGACCGAGGGCACGCACGTCATCGGCCGCGGCCAGGACTCGAACTTCCGGCTCCCGGACACCGGCGTCTCGCGCCGGCACCTGGAGATCAGCTGGGACGGCCACGGCGCCACGCTGTCGGACCTCGGCTCGACCAACGGCACCACGGTGAACGGCAACCCGGTGCAGCAGTGGCAGCTCAACGACGGTGACGTCATCCGGGTCGGCCACTCGAGCCTGGTGTTCCGCACCCAGGCCTGATCCGGCGGGAGGGCCACGGTCGAGGGGTCGGTACCCTGCACCGTCCCCTGGATCCGTCCTGCCCATCGGTTGAGATCGGAGTGCGCGGCGAGTGCCCGAATTGGTGCTGCAGCTGACCAGAGCGGGTTTCCTCGCCCTGCTCTGGCTGTTCGTGCTGGTCGCGTTACGGGTCGTGCGGTCGGACCTGTACGCCGCCTCCGGCCTCCGGGCGATCCTGCCCGGCGGTGGCCGGACGGCACGGCGCACGGGCCGCAGCCGCACCGCACGTCAGCTCCAGGTCACCCAGGGCCCGCTCGCGGGCACCCGGATCACCCTGGACTCCCGGCCGATCCTGATCGGCCGGGCGGACGACTCCACGCTCAAGCTCGACGACGACTACGCCTCGACCCGCCACGCGCGGATCAGCCAGCAGGGCGAGGAGTGGTACGTCGAGGACCTCGGGTCGACGAACGGCACCTACCTGGACCGGGCTAAGGTCACCGGACCCACCCGGGTGCCCCTGGGGGTCCCTGTCCGTATCGGCAAGACGGTGATCGAGCTGCGCTCATGACGCTGGTCCTGCGCTACTCCGCCCGCAGCGATCGCGGGCTCGTCCGGCAGAACAACCAGGACGCGGTCTACGCCGGCCCGCGGCTGCTGGCCCTGGCCGACGGGATGGGCGGGCACGCCGCCGGTGAGGTGGCCTCGTCCCTGGTCATCTCCGCCCTCGCCCCGCTGGACGAGGACCAACCCGGCGACGACCTGCTCGCCGAGCTGCGCGAGGCGACCTTCGAGGGCAACGCCGCCATCACGCGGCACGTCGCCGAGTCCCCCGACCTCGAGGGCATGGGCACCACGCTCACGGCGATCCTGTTCGCCGGCACCCGCCTCGGCATGGTCCACATCGGCGACTCGCGGGCCTACCAGCTGCGCGACGGCGACTTCAAGCAGATCACGAAGGACGACACGTTCGTCCAGTCGTTGATCGACGAGGGCCGGATCACCGAGGACGAGGCGCACACGCACCCGCAGCGCTCGCTGCTGCTGCGCGCCATCACCGGGGCGGACGTCGATCCCTCGCTGACCATCCGCGAGGCCCGCGCCGGGGACCGCTACCTGCTCTGCTCGGACGGGCTGTCGGGGCCGGTCAGCGACGAGACCCTGGCCGAGACGCTGCGCGGCTACACCGATCCCCGGGAGTGCGCGGACCGGCTGATCGAGCTCGCGCTGCGCGGCGGCGGCCCGGACAACATCACCTGCATCGTGGCGGACGTCCTCGACGTCGACTACGGGGACGACCGGCCGATCATCGGCGGCGCCGCCGGGGACGGCAGCGACGACGGGCTCTCCGGTCACGACACCGCCGCGTCGCGGGCCTCGGCGACCACGCTGCCGCGCGCGCTCCCCCGCCGGGTCGAGCCCGGCCAGGTCGAGCCGGCCGCCGCCGGGCGCCGGGACCGCCCGCACCGGCGCACCGCGGTCCGCGTGGCGATCGCCGTCGGCGTCGTCGCCGTGCTGCTCGTCGTCGGCGGGCTGCTGGCGCGCAGCTGGGTGCTGCAGCAGTACTACGTCGGTCTGGACGCCGAGCAGGTCGTGATCTACCAGGGCGTCCGCGGCAGCGTGCTGGGCGTACCGCTGCAGCAGGTCGCCGAACGCTCGGACATCAAGCTCTCGGACCTGCCCGAGGACGCGCGCAACAACCTGCGCAGCGGCTTCTCGGCCAGCAGCGGCATCGACGGCGCCCGCGGCACCGTCGAGCGGCTCGAGTCGCGGATGCTGCCGGTCTGCCCGACCGCGGCCTCCACGCCGGCCACCACCGCGCCCCCGGTCCCGACCGACCCGAACGCGCCGCCCGCGGACACCCAGCAGCCCGACTCGACGCCCCTGCCGAGCGCCACCCCCGTGCCGGGGACGACCTGCCGGCCGGCCGGCTGATGGCGGCCGGTCTCCCCAGCACGGCACCGCCCCGTCCGGACCCGGCACCGGCCGGGCGGGCCCCCGGCCTCCCGACCGGCCGCACGATCGAACTCCTGCTGCTCGTGTTCGCGGCGGTACTGGTCACCGGGGCGCTGGTGCTGGTGGAGGCCAACCAGGAGCAGGAGCTCACCACCTCGCTGCTCTACGTCGGCGCCGCGTACCTCGTGGTGCTCACGATCGCGCACCTCGCGGTGCGCCGGTTCGCGCCGTACGCGGACCCGCTGATCCTGCCCGCGGTCGCCCTGCTCAACGGGCTGGGCCTGGTGATGATCCACCGGCTCGACCTGGCGGACGCGGACCGGGCGGCCCTGCTCGGCAACGCCCCGCCGAGCGCGCTGATCGCCCGGCAGGTGGCGTGGACGGCGATCGGGCTGGCCCTGTTCATCGCGGTGCTGTGGGTGGTCAAGGACCACCGCACGCTCGCCCGCTACGCGTTCACCTGCGGTTTCGCCGGCCTGGTGCTGCTCGCCCTGCCCGGCCTGCTGCCGTCGTCGATCTCCGAGGTCAACGGCGCGAAGCTGTGGATCCGGGTGGGCGGCGTGGGCATCCAGCCCGGTGAGTTCGCCAAGATCCTGCTGATCATCTTCTTCGCCGCGTTCCTGGTGCAGAAACGGGACCTGTTCTCCACCGCGGGCCGGCGGTTCCTGGGCATGGAGCTGCCCCGCGCGCGCGACCTCGCGCCGCTGATCGTGGCCTGGGGGCTCTCGGTCGGCGTCCTCGTCGTGGAACGCGACCTGGGCACGTCGCTGCTGTTCTTCGGCATCCTGCTGGTGCTGCTCTACGCGGCCACCGAGCGCGTGTCCTGGATGCTCATCGGGCTGGCGTTCTTCGTCGTCGGCGCCGTGATCGCCTACCAGCTCTTCGGGCACGTGCAGGTGCGCGTGCAGATCTGGCTGGACCCCTTCGCGGACTACGACAACCGCGGCTACCAGCTCGCGCAGGCCCTGTTCGGGCTGGGCACCGGCGGCGTCGGCGGCACGGGACTGGGCGCGGGCCGCCCGGACCTGGTGCCCTTCGCCGAGAGCGACTTCATGTGGTCCTCGCTGGGCGAGGAGCTGGGCCTGATCGGGCTGGCCGCGATCCTGATCGTCTACCTGGTGCTGATCACCCGCGGCCTGCGCAGCGCGCTCGCGGTGCGGGACAGCTTCGGGAAGCTGCTGGCCACCGGGCTGTCGTTCGCGGTAGCGCTGCAGATCTTCGTGGTCATCGGCGGGGTCACCAAGCTCATCCCGCTCACCGGCCTGACGCTGCCGTTCCTGTCCTACGGCGGCTCGTCGCTCGTCGCGAACTACGCCCTGGTGGCGATGCTGCTGCGGATCTCCAACGCCGCGCGGGCGCCGCTGACCCGCCGCCCCGCCGCCCCGGCCGTCGCCATCGCGGACGCCGGCACCGAGCTCGTCGCGCGACCGGGGGCGGCGGACTCGTGAACACGCCCATCCGCCGTATCGCCATCGCCGTGATGGTGCTGATCCTGCTGCTGCTCGGGAACCTCACCTACGTGCAGGTCGTCAAGGCCGGGGACTACCGGGACGATCCGCGCAACCAGCGCGTCCTGCTCGCCGAGTACGCCCGCAAGCGCGGCCAGATCAGCGCGGACGGGCAGGTGCTCGCGCAGAGCGTCGAGACGGACGACCGGCTCAAGTACCAGCGCCAGTACGCCGACGGGCCCGTCTACTCGCCCCTGACCGGCTACTACTCGGTGATCTACAGCTCCAGCGGCATCGAGCGCTACGCCGATCCCGTGCTCAACGGCAGCGACGACCGGCTCTTCGCCCGCCGGCTCTCGGACCTGATCACCGGCCGGGACCCCAGCGGCGGCAACGTCGTCCTCACCATCAAGCCGTCGGTGCAGGAGAAGGCCTACCAGCAGATGACGGCGAAGGGGTACGAGGGCGCGGTGGTGGCCCTCGACCCGAAGACGGGCGCGATCCTCGCGATGGTCTCCACGCCGTCGTTCGACCCGAACCCGCTGGCCAGCCACAGCAGCTCCACCCAGCAGCAGGCCTGGAAGGCCGACAACGCGGCGAACCCGGCCACCCTGCCGAACCGGGCGATCGACCAGACCTTCCCCCCCGGCTCCACCTTCAAGCTGGTCGACACGGCGGCCGCGCTGCAGAACGGCTACACGCCGGACAGCCAGCTCACCGCGGCCCCGCGGATCACGCTGACCAACACGAACACCACGCTCGAGAACTACGCGGGCACCCAGTGCGGCACGGGGCAGACGGCGTCGCTGCGCGAGGCGCTCGCCCGCTCCTGCAACACCGCGTTCGCGCAGCTCGGCGGCGAGCTCGGGGCGGACAAGATCCGGGCCCAGGCGGACGCCTTCGGCATCGGGCGTTCGGACCTGACCATCCCGATGCCGGTCACCGCGTCGGCCGTGGGCGACATGCCGGACACGGCCGCGGCGCAGCAGTCCGCGATCGGGCAGCGGGACGTGCGGCTCACCCCGCTGCAGAACGCCATGATCGTCGCCTCCATCGCCAACGGCGGGCAGACCATGGCGCCGCACCTGGTCAAGGAGATCCAGGGCCCCGACCTGGACGTCATCGACACCACCGAGCCGGACCGGCTCGGCCGCTCGATGCCCGCCGGGGTGGCCGCCACGCTCACCGACCTCATGATCGGCTCCGAGAACCGCACGCAGGGCGGCGGCAAGATCACCGGTGTGCAGATCGCGTCGAAGACGGGCACCGCGGAGCACGGCACGGACCCGAAGAACACCCCTCCGCACGCCTGGTACGTCGCCTTCGCCCCGGCCAACGACCCGCAGGTCGCGGTGGCCGTGCTGGTGGAGAACGGCGGCGACCGCGCCCTGGAGGCGACCGGCGGCTCCGTCGCGGCGCCGATCGGGCGGGCCGTGATCGCGGAGGCGCTCCGGGGGGGCCAGTGAGTACCCCGCTGGACTCCTTCGCCGCCGGGCGGGTGATCGCGGAGCGGTACCGCCTCGAGCGCCGGATCGCCGTCGGCGGCATGGGTGAGGTGTGGGAGGCGCTCGACGAGCGGCTCGGCCGCAACGTCGCCCTCAAGGTCCTGCGCGCCGAGCTCTCGGACGACGACGAGTTCCTGCACCGTTTCCGCATCGAGGCCCGCACCGTCGCCTCGCTGAACCACTCGGGCGTCGCCTCCATCCACGACTACGGCGAGGACGACGCGGCGGACGACGGCCGCCGCCTCGCCTACCTCGTCATGGAGCTGGTCCGGGGCGAGCCGCTGTCCGCGGTGATCGCCCGTGGGCCGCTCGAGACGGCCGAGACGCTGCGGATCATGGAGCAGGCGTCGTACGCCCTTCATGCCGCGCACGAGCGCGGGTTCGTGCACCGGGACGTCAAGCCCGGCAACATCCTCATCCGCGTCGACGGCACGGTGAAGCTCACGGACTTCGGCATCGCCAAGGCCGCCAACGCCGTGCCGGTCACCCGCACCGGCATGGTCATGGGCACCGCCCACTACATCGCCCCGGAGCAGGCCAGCGGCGGCGAGGCCGGCCCCGAGGGGGACGTGTACTCGCTCGGCATCGTCGGCTACGAGTGCCTCGCGGGGCACCGGCCGTTCCGGGCCGACAACGCCGTCGCGGTCGCGATGATGCAGGTCAGGGACGCGCCCCCACCCCTGCCGGGCACGGTCGACGCGCGGGTGCGCCGGCTGATCGAGACGATCCTGGTCAAGGACCCGGACCGCCGCTACGCCGACGGCGCGGAGCTGGCCGCCGCGGTCGCCGCGATCCGCCGGGACGAGCCCCTGCCCACCCCGCGCCGGATGGCCGCGCAGGGCCTGTCGCTGGGCCCGGACCCGGGCGGTGCCACCGCCCGGGCGACGCCGGCCGCGGCGAGCCCGGAGGCGACCCCGGCCGAGGCGCCGACGACGCACCGGCGGCGGAGCAAGAAGGAGCGCCGCGCGGCGCGGAACAAGGCCTCCACCGCCCGGGCGGGATCGACCGACGTCGAGTCCGGGCCCTCGCCGGCCGCGGGACCGCCCGCAGACCGCAGCACCCCGTCGAGCACCCCGTCGAGCCTCGCCGCGGGCGGCCCGGGCGCGGCGAGCGCGGCCACGGGCAGCCCCGCGGGGACCCGTCCACCGGCAAACACGGAGCGGCCGGGAGGGACCCCCGCCCGGACGTCCGGCGGCACCGGCGGCTCCACGAGCGGCAGCGGTACCGCGCGCCCCGGCGCGGGCCGCGCCGGCGGTCCCGGCACGGGATCCGGGCCGATCCGCCCCCGGACCCCCGGCGGCGGGTCCGGCGCCGTCCGCCAGAGCGGCCCCGGACCGTCGTCCGACCCGATCCGGCCCGGCAGCCCCGGAACCGGCTCCGGGCCGATCCGTCCCGGCGCCTCCGGCCAGGCGCCCGCCCGTGCCCCCGGGACCGGGTCCCGACCCCCCGGAACCCCGGACGGCGGCTCCGACCCGTCCCGTCCGGGTGCGTCCGGCACCACGGGCGCGTCCCGGCCCGGCACCCCGGCCGCCGGAACCACCGGCGCCACCCGGCCGGGCACGGGCAGCACCGGTGCGGGCCAGGCCGGCTCCCGCGGCGGCGCGGCGCCCGTCCCCCAGCCGTTCGCCGGCATGCCCGGCAGCGGGGCACCCTCCTCCCGTTCGGGGTCCGATCCCCGCTCGGCCTCACGCGGAGGTTCCACCACCGCGTCCGCGGCCGGCCCCCGCGCGGTCCCGCCCCGCCCGCCGCTCCGTCCGGAGGCCCCGCCGGCCCCGCCGACCGAGCCGCTGCGGATCACCGCGCCCCGCCACAGCGGTCGCACGGGCACCGTGCTGCTCGTCGCGTTCGTGGTGCTCATCGTCGCCGCGGTGATCGTCGCCGCCCTCACCGTGCCCAAGCTGTTCGCCGCCGGACCGGAACCGGGCACGGGCCCCGGACCGGCCATGACCCGCTCGTTCGCGGCGCCGGGTAGCGTGACGGGCCGGGGGGTCGTCCGCACGCGACCGGCGGTGGACGAGGGCCCGACTGGCCCGAACGACGTCACGGCCGTGCCGATCGGCCCGAAGGAGGTCCGGTGAGCCCTCGCAGGCGCCTGCCCGGCGCAGGCCGGGCGTGGCCGCGACCCGGACCCGCCCCGGACCCCGGCATGATGAAGCCCACCCACGTCCCCCTCAGGAACCGGACCCGATGACCACCCCCAAGCTGCTCTCCGAGCGCTACCAGCTGGGCGACACGCTCGGCTACGGCGGCATGTCCGAGGTCCATTTCGGCACGGATACGCGCCTGAGCCGGGACGTCGCCATCAAGGTGCTGCGCGCGGACCTCGCCCGTGACCCCCAGTTCCAGCTCCGGTTCCGCCGCGAGGCGCAGAACGCGGCCGCGCTGAACCATCCCGCCATCGTCGCCGTGTACGACACCGGCGAGACCCAGAGCGAGTTCGGTCCGCTGCCGTACATCGTCATGGAGTTCGTCGACGGGCAGACGCTGCGGGAGATCGTCAAGACCACCGGGCCGCTGTCCCAGCAGCGCGTCATCGAGGTCATGGCGGACGTGTGCGCGGCGCTGGACTTCAGCCACCGCCACCACATCATCCACCGTGACGTGAAGCCCGCGAACATCATGATCACCACCGGTGGCGCGGTGAAGGTGATGGACTTCGGCATCGCCCGGGCGCTGGGCGAGGGCCAGAACGTCACGCAGACCGCCGCCGTCATCGGCACCGCGCAGTACCTCTCCCCCGAGCAGGCGCGCGGCGAGCAGGTCGACGCGCGCTCGGACGTCTACGCGGCCGGCTGCGTGCTCTTCGAGCTGCTCACCGGCGAGCCGCCGTTCACCGGGGACACCCCGGTGGCGGTCGCCTACCAGCACGTGCGGGAGGACCCGCGCCGCCCGTCGGACGTCAACCCGACGATCACGCCGGCGCTCGACGCCGTGATCCTCAAGGCGCTGTCGAAGAACCCCGTCAACCGGTACCAGTCCGCCGCCGAGATGCGGCAGGACCTCATCCGGGTGCGCAACGGGCAGCAGCCCCTCGCCCCGATGGTCATGGGCGAGGACGAGCGCACCGCGCTGCTCGCCGAGCAGACCGGCGCCACCCGCCGCATCTCCGGCGGTGGCCGGCACACCGCCCCTCCCCCGCACGAGCAGTGGGAGGACTACGAGGACGAGAAGCCCCGGCGCACCGGTCGGACGATCGCGATCGTCGCCGGGGTCGTCGCGGTGCTCGCGCTGCTGGGGTTCGTCGGCTACCAGATCTTCGGCGGCCCGGCCAAGCCCACGCAGGTCGCGGTGCCCGCCGTGACCGGCCAGGATCCGGACGCGGCGCGGGCCGCGATCACCGGCGCCGGGCTGCTCACGAACCTCAAGCAGGAGGCGTCGGACGTCACGCTGGCCGGCAAGGTCACCCGTACCGACCCGGGGGCGGGCGTGCAGGTCGCGCAGCGCACCACCGTCACGATCTTCGTCGGCACCGGGCCGGCCTCCGCCACGGTCCCGGCGCTCACCGGCAAGACCCCGGACGACGCGTCCACCCTGCTCCAGCAGCGCGGCCTCAAGCTGGGCGACCAGACCACGCAGGAGACCACGGACTCGACGCTCGTCGGCAAGGTCATCTCCTCGACCCCCGCCGCCGGGGTGGACGCGCCCGGCGGCAGCGCCGTCGCCGTCGTCATCGGCACCAAGGTGACGACGGTCGCGGTACCGGACGTCAGCGGCCAGCCGCAGGCCCAGGCCCAGCAGACCCTGCAGAACGCGGGCTTCACGTCGATCCAGGCCCAGCAGGTCGACGGCGGGGGCACGGCGGGCACCGTCGTGGGTACCAACCCCGCGGCGGGCAGCAAGATCTCGAAGGACACCACGATCACGCTGCAGGTGTCCAAGGGCAACCAGGTGCAGATGCCGAACGTCGTCGGCCAGTCCGTGTCCGACGCCGTGAGCCAGCTGCGCTCGGCCGGCATCCGCAGCTACCAGCTCCAGCAGCAGCAGGTGTCGGACAGCTCGCAGAACAACAAGGTCGTCTCCACCAACCCGGCCGCCGGGCAGAGCGTGGACCCGAACAACCCCGTGACGCTGGTGATCGGCCAGTCCAGCGTCTTCGGCGGCGGGAACGGCAATGGCAACGGCAACGGCGGCGGGAACGGCAGCGGCAACGGGAACGGCGGCAACTGACGATGCGCGTCCTGGTCGTCGACAACTACGACAGCTTCGTCTACAACCTCGTCCAGTACCTGGCCCAGCTGGGCGTCGAGACGGTCGTGCGGCGCAACGACGCCGTGGAGCTCGACGAGCTGGACGAGGTCGGTGCGGTGCTGGTCAGCCCCGGCCCCGGCGTGCCCGAGGAGGCCGGCCGCAGCATCGCGGTGATCGGCGCGGCGGGCGAGCGGAACATCCCGCTGCTCGGCGTCTGCCTCGGCCACCAGGCCATCGGCGTGGCGTGGGGCGCGATCGTCGAGCGGGCGCCCGAGCTGCTCCACGGCAAGACCTCGCTGGTCCACCACGAGGGCGTCGGCGTGCTGCGCGGGCTGCCGCAGCCCTTCACCGCCACCCGGTACCACTCGCTGTCCATCCGGCCGGACTCGCTACCGCCGGAGCTGGAGGTCACCGGGCGCACCGAGTCCGGGCTGATCATGGCGGTGCGGCACCGGGACCTGCCCCTCGAGGGCGTGCAGTTCCATCCCGAGTCGGTGCTCACCGAGGGCGGGCACCGGATGCTGGCGAACTGGCTGTCCTCGGCGGGCCACGAGGTGCCGGAGGAGATCGTCGCGCGGCTGGGCGCCGAGGTCGCGGCGCTCACCTCGCACACCTGAGCACGCCCGAGCGTGCCTGATCCGTCCCTTTCCGGCCCACCGATCCGGTTCGGGCGCGCCGCTCGTCACGCTCGTCGCTCGTGAGGGGCCCGGTTCGCGATACGGTGGTGTCCGAGTACGTCCGGTGCGCCTGGTGCCCGGATCCCCGCCGCCCTGACGAGGTTCCTCCGATGCCGAAGTCCAAGGTCCGCAAGAAGGCCGCCTACACCGCCCCGGTCAGCCGGCAGCCGGTCAAGGTGTCCGGGCCGACCCATCCCGCGTACGTGATCATCATGCTGGCCGTCGGCATCCTCGGGCTGGCCTGGTTGATCACGGACTACCTGGGCCGGGACGCCATCCCGTTCATGGGCACGCTGGGCGGTTTCAACTTCCTCATCGGCTTCGGCTTGATCGTCATCGCACTGCTGATGTCAATGCGTTGGCGCTAGTCGATCTTCACATCACTCAGCGTAATCCAGGGGAAACGTTCGTGATCATCACCCTGAGCAGCCAAAACTACACGGGTGTGATTCATCCCCAGTGTGGATAAACACTGTGGACAACTGGCGTGATCACAGTGGGTGAGCAGCGGTGGAGCCCGGCACCGGGACTGGTGGTCCTGGCGTGGCTGGGCACCGCGGGCGCCCTCGCGTGGTTCGTCGTCCTCCTTCTGGGGGCGGCGGACCCGGCCGGGCAGCTGTTCGCGGCCGTCGTCACCCTGGGTCTGGGCGTGGCCGCCCTCTTCGGCACCGTGGCCCGTCCCAGGCTCGCCCTGCACGGGCACGGCCTCGAGATCCGGGGGCTCACGGGCCGGCGGCACGTGGACTGGCCGGCGGTGCAGAACGTGCGCGTGCTGCGCACCCGCCGCTTCGGCCGGGAGACCTCGCTCCTGGAGCTGGACCTGCTGATCGGCGGCGAGGAGCGCCTCGTCGTCCTCGGCCGCCTCGACCTCGCCGCGGACCCCGAGGACGTCGCCGACGCCGTCCGCCCCTACCTCCCCACCCGCTGACCCACGCCCCCCACACCCAACCCCCGCGAGTCGGCACTTTCGGGAGGCCGTAGGTGACGTTCGCGCGCGCCGTGAGCGTGCGACTCACCCTCCGAGAAGTGCCGACTCGCGGGTGGGGGGTCACCCGGGTGGCGCAGGAAGGGTGACGCGGGGCGAGGGCGGCCGGGCGATCACCCACGGTCGGAGGATCGCCCGAAGGGCGTCGCGCTTCCTACGCTCGACGGGCCGACGAGAAGAGGAGATCACCATGATCGCCAGGACGCCGATGCGCGGAACCGACGGCTGCTCCACCGGCTGCGGGTGCAGCAAGCCGGAGTAGCCCCACCCGGCCGGGGACCGACGTCGTTCCCCGGCCTGCTCAGGCGGGCCGTCAGGCCACGACGGCCGCCCGGCCGACGATGACCGACAGCACCACGATCGTGAGGACGGCGATCGCGCCGACCTGCATCAGCGTGCGGTTGCGCACGTTGGGGGCATGGACGATCGCGGCCGTGGCCAGCCCGCCGACCACCAGCCCGCCGAGGTGCCCGGCGACGGACAGCGAGCTCCCCGGGATGAACCCGATGGCGAGGTTGATCGCGATGAGCGTGACGACCTGCTGGGTCGGCACGCGCAGCCGCCGCGCGACCACGAAGTAGCCGCCCATCAGGCCGAAGACCGCCCCCGAGG
Organism: Pseudonocardia ailaonensis; assembly: GCF_039531635.1. Lineage (NCBI taxonomy): Bacteria > Bacillati > Actinomycetota > Actinomycetes > Pseudonocardiales > Pseudonocardiaceae > Pseudonocardia > Pseudonocardia ailaonensis. The sequence continues at coordinate 435,355 of NZ_BAAAQK010000025.1, forward strand.
CGCCGGCCGTGGCCGTGTTCGGGGCGGTGAAGACGAGGACGGACGCGGAGCCGCCGAGCAGCGCCACGAGGTACACGGCGAGGAACCGACCGCGCCCCAGTACCAGCTCCAGGTCCCGCCCGATGATCCACAGGGCGAACATGTTGAACGCCAGGTGCAGCGGCCCGTAGTGCAGGAAACCCGAGGTCAGCGGTGTCCACCAGTCGGTGTCGACCCGGCCGGGGACCAGTACCCACTCCCGGAAGAGCGCCGCGCGGTCGTTGCTGCCGATGCTGCGCGCCTGCGCCGCCGTGAACACGAACAGCGCGATGTTGAGCGCCATCAACACCGGGACGACCAGTGGTTTCCCGCCGGGCGGTGCGCCGGCGACGGTCGTGGCCCGCCGGGATCCGCGCGAGCCCTCCCGCACGCAGTCGACGCACTGCTGCCCGACGGAGGCGTCCCGCAGGCACTCGACGCACGCGGGCCTGCCGCACCGGGTGCAGCTCAGCCCCGTGGGCCGGTCGGGGTGCCGGGCACATGCCGGCAACCCGACCGGACCGGCGGGACCTGTCACGTGTCCTACTCCGCGATGTCGATGTGCTGGATCACGACGTCGGTCTGGGGGCGGTCGCCCCGGTCCGTCGTGGTGGCGGCGATCGCGTCGACGACGGCGCGGGACTCGGCGTCCGCGACCTCACCGAAGATCGTGTGGCGGCGGTTGAGGTGCGGGGTCGGGCCCACGGTGATGAAGAACTGCGAGCCGTTGGTGCCGGGCCCGGCGTTCGCCATCGCGAGCAGGTAGGGGCGGTCGAACTTCAGCTCGGGGTGGAACTCGTCCCCGAACTGGTAGCCCGGGCCGCCGCGGCCGGTGCCGGTCGGGTCCCCGCCCTGGATCATGAAGCCGCTGATCACGCGGTGGAAGATGGAGCCGTCGTAGAACGGCCCGCTGGTCCCGCCCGCGGCGTTGGGCTGGGTGTAGGCCTTCGACCCGGTCGCGAGACCGGCGAAGTTCTCCACCGTCTTGGGGGCGTGGTCCGGGAAGAGCGTGATCCGGATGTCGCCCTCGGAGGTCCGCAGCGTCGCGGTCTGCTTCGAGTTGCCTGGTGCAGTCACGCGGTCCATCGTGCCAGGGTCGGAAGTGGACGCGACCGGAGCACCGATCGCGACACCACCGAGAACCCCGGAGGCAGCATGAGCGCGCCCACCATCGACACCACGCGGGAGGCGCTCGTCCGCGCTCGCGAGCACGCGGGGGCGACCCTGCACTCGCTGGGTGAGGCGGTCGAGGAGTTCGCGCACGAGGCCGTCGAGAAGCTCGAGGAGGCCCTCCCGGTGCTCGCCGAGAAGGCCGGTGAGAAGGCCGCCGAGCTGGGCGAGAAGGCCGGTGAGCTGGCCGGCACCGCCCGGGAGCTGCTGGAGGAGTCCGGCGGGAAGCTCGACGAGGGCGTCCTCGCGGCGCGCCGCGAGCTCGCCCAGCGCATCGACCCGGGCCCGCCGCAGCGGCGCTGGCTGTGGATCGTGGCGGTCGTCGTCCTCACGGCCGGGTCCGCCGCCGTCTGGTATCTGCTGTCGCGGCGGCCCCAGGCGGTCGAGGGCACCGAGCCCCCGCCGCGCACCCCGCCGGGTGACCTCGACCTGAAGGCCGAGACCCCGGCCCACGCCACCCGCAACGGCAAGTCCTGAGTCGTGGACGAGCTCGGTCGCTCTCGCGGCCGAGCTCACCCATCCCGCCGGCGACCGTCCCCCTGACCACTCACAGGGTGTCGGTCAGGAAGGCGGTCACGGCGCGGTCGTAGCGCTCGGGGTCGGCGTTCCAGGAGCCCGTGTGCTCCACGCCGTCGACCTCGAGCAGCCGCACCGGCCAGTCGAGGTCGCGGCTGCGCGCCGCGAGCGTGCGGGCCGTCCCGATCGGCACCGCCGTGTCCGGGACGCTGTGGATCACCAGGGTCGGTGGGCGCCGGGCCGGCGGGTGGCGGACCAGGTCGAAGTGGTCGAAGTCGATGCCGATCCGCCGCCGCGCCGACACCTCGGCGATCGGCACCAGGGCGGGCGGGAGCAGGCGGTTGCGGGCCTGGCGGCGCAGCGTGGCGCGCCAGTCGAGCAGCGGCGCGTCCCACACCACGGCGTCGACGAGGTCGGCGGCGGGCGAGCGGTCCAGGAACGCCCCGCTGATCGCGGCTCCCATGGACCAGCCGACCAGCACGATCCGCCGGGCCCCGCGCCCGCGGGCGTACCCGACGGCGGCCTCGAGGTCCTCCCACTCGGTGTCGCCGAGGTGGAAGGCGCCGTCCGGGCTGGGCGGGGCCTCGTCGTCGTTGCGGTAGCTGATCACCAGCGTGGGCAGGCCGAGCGCGTGCAGCGTGGGCAGGATCCGCAGCGCCTCGCGCCGCCGCCCGCCCCGCCCGTGCACCGCGATCGCCCAGACGTCCCGTTCGGCGGGGATCTCCCAGGCCGGGGCGGGCCCGAGCGGGGTGTCGACCGTGACCTCGGTGAACTCCAGTCCGCGGGCCCCGGGATCGGGGTCGTAGGGCCCGGCGTCGACCACCGCGGGGCCGACGGGCGGGACCGGCCCGGAGAGCAGCCGGCGGCGCACCCCGTGCCGGTCGTCCCGCAGGATGTCCCCGACGACGGCGAGACCTTCGGAGGCGGAGCCGACCATCGGCACGGAGGCGGAGCCGACCATAGGTACGCCGGCCGAGCCGACCACCGGCACGCCGGCCGAGTCGGCCGGCGGCGCGGTCCAGCGCAGCCCCCACACCCCCGGCTGCCGCACCAGCCTGCTCGTCGCCAGCGTCACGGTCCCGTCGCCCACCCCGAGCACCCGCTCCGGGTAGGCGACGACGCGGGTGGGGTCCAGCAGGACCGTCGCGTAGTACCGCCCGATCGCGACCGCCCCGCCCGCCAGTCCCGCCCCGAGCCCCGCTCCGAGCGCACCGGCCGCCGTCTTTCCTCGCACGGCCGCATCATCGGCCACCACGACCCCCCGGGTCGACCCGGGACCCCGGGGGCCCGGCCGGACCCGAGGGTCTCGTGACGGGACCGAGATCGTGCACTCGTCAAGCACCGCCCCGTCCCCCGACCCGGTGATGCCTGTGTGACCTGCGTCTTCCTTCCCACCGGTTCGAGTGAAGCGGGCGCTTCGGCCACAACCCGGTAACGACGGGGTCGTTGGGGCAACCGAGATCACACGAGTCCGACTCTCCCCCGATCGGAAGGAACCACCCGCTATGAGCAGCCTCGCGAGGCGCACCCTCCGCACCTCGGCGACCCTCGCCGGCATCGCCGCCCTGGGTGCGGGTTTCGCGGGTCAGGCACTGGCCGCCGACCTGCCCTCCCTGCCCGCAGCGCCGGACGCGGCCGCCGTCCCGGACCTGGGCGCGCCGTCGCTGGACTCGCTCCCGCAGGTGGACCCGATGCACATCCCCGGCATCTTCAACTTCGAGGTGCCGACGGTGAACACCAGCACCGCGCCCGACGGTGACCAGGACGCCTCGGTGGCCGACTCGGCGATGCCGCAGGCCTCGCACCAGTCCGCGACCGACGCGGTGCCGTCGCTGCCCGGTGTCCCCTCCCTGCCGGGTGCGGACGCGCTCCCCGCCCTGCCGGACGTGCCGTCCCTGCCGAACACCGGTGGCGAGCTGGCCACCCCGTTCGCCTCGGTGCCGGTCGACGGCCCGCAGGCCCCGGCCCTGCCGCTGCCGGCCACGGCCAACCAGTCGCTCGACACCAGCGACGCCCCGGCGGCCAGCGACTTCGCGGCGCCGTCGTTCGACGACCTCGCCTCGCAGATCGCCTCCCTCGCGGGCTGACGTCCGCTCCCCACCGCGTCCGGACCCCGAAGCCGGGCGCACCCATTCCGGAACGCCGGCCGGCCCGCACAGGGCCGGACCGGCGTTTCCGGCTTTCCGGGCTCAGCCCCAGAACGTGCGCACGAGCAGGACCACGTTGAGCCCGCTGACCAGGACCGCGGCCCCACCGGCGAGCACGGTCGTCACGGGCCGGTTGACCAGGGCCCCCATCACGCGCTTGCGGGCGGTCAGCATCACGAGCGGGACCAGCGCGAACGGGATCCCGAACGACAGCACCACCTGGGACACGACGAGCGCGGCGGTGGGGTCCACGCCGAAGCCCAGCACGATCAGCGCCGGGGCGAGGGTCAGCGCCCGCCGCAGGGTCAGCGGGATCCGCCGCTTGATGAACCCCTGCATCACGACCTGTCCCGCGTACGTCCCCACGCCCGACGACGCGAGCCCCGACGCCAGCAGCGCGATGGCGAACAGCAGCGCGGCGTTGTGGTCGAGCGCCTGCCCGAGCGCCGCGTGGACGCCCTCGAGGGTGTCCGTGCCGTCGTAGGCGTGGCCGTAGAACAGGCCGGCGGCGACGATCAGCATGGATGCGTTGACGAGCCCGGCGAGGCCCATGCCCAGCAACACGTCGATTCGCTGGTGGCGGAGCAGGAAGCGGCGCTCGTCGAGGGTCTCGGCCGTGATCCGGCGCTGGGTGAGCGCCGAGTGCAGGTAGATGACGTGCGGCATCACCGTGGCACCCAGGATGCCGACGGCGAGCAGCAGGCTGTCCTGGCCCTGCAGGCGCGGCACCAGGCCCTCGGCCAGCTCGGACGGCTCGATCGGCACCCGGATCAGGGTGAGCAGGAACCCGATCAGGATCACCGCGAACAGCCCCGCGATCACCAGCTCGAACGGCCGGTAACCGCGCCCGTGCAGCGCCAGCAGCGCGAACGCCACCGCACCCGTCACCAGGCCGCCGACGAACAACGGCAGCCCGAACAGCAGGTTCAGCGCCACCGCGCCACCGATCACCTCGGCCAGGTCGGTGGCCGCCGCGACCGCCTCCGCCTGCACCCACAGGCCCCGCGAGACGGGCTTGGGGAAGTGCCGGCGGCACTGCTCGGCCAGGTTCTCCCCCGTGGCGAGGCCCAGCTTCGCCGAGAGCGCCTGGATGAGCATGGCCAGCAGGTTCGCCCCGACGATGACCCAGAGCAGCAGGTAGCCGAACTGCGAGCCTGCGGCGACGTTCGTCGCGAAGTTGCCGGGATCGACGTAGGCGATGGCGGCGACGAAGGCCGGTCCGAGGAACGGCAGGGTGCGACGGAAACGGCCCCGGGCGCGGATCTCCGCGACGGTCGTGGGCCTCATCGCCGTCACGACACGACTCGCCCGTGCACCAGGCCGGCCAGCATCGGCGCGAGCGCCACCCGCTCGCCGTCGATCCGCACCCATCGGGGCCCGCCGTAGGGCTCGAACTCCTCCACGTCGACCACGACGCCGGGCCGCAGCCCGCGCTCGCCCAGGTAGCGCAGGGCGTCGCTGCGCCGGTCGGACACCCGCTGGATCTCGAAGCGGCAGCCCCGCGGCGCGGCCGACAGCGGCTGCGCCCAGCTCTCGTCGTGCTGGCCGTCCGCGCTCGGGATCGGGTCGCCGTGCGGATCGTGGGTCGGGTGGCCCAGCGCGGCGTCGATGCGCTCCTCGAGGCGGGTGCTCAGCGCGTGCTCGAGCTGGTCCGCCTCCTCGTGCACCTCGTCCCAGGACATCTCCAGCACCGAGACCAGGAACGTCTCCAGGAGACGGTGGCGGCGGACGATGCGCAGCGCCTCCCGCTCACCCCGGTCGGTGAGGGTCAGGGTGCGGCCCCGCTCCACCAGTTCGCCCTCGGCGAGCCGCTTGACCATGGCGGACACCGAGGGCGAGGACACGCTCATCTCGCGGGCGAGCGAGCCCGTGGTGACCTCCTCGCCGCGCGTGCACAGCAGGAAGATCGTTTTGAGGTAGTCCTCGACGGCCGGCGTCAGCGTGCCCACGAGCCGGGATGGTAGCCATGTCTACCGACGAGCGATAGACGGGCGAGTAGCCGCGCCTACCCCACGGCGGGGGCCGGAGCCGAGGAGGGAGCCGGCGCGGGGGCGGGCTGGCCCTCCGGGGTCAGGCCCCGCGCCTTCATCTCCTCCGACGCCCTCACGACCTGCACCTTGTCGCCGATCTGCAGGTAGTTGAACCAGGCCTCGGCGTCCGCGGGGTCCAGGTGGATGCAGCCGGCCGACGAGCGGTTCGGGCTGCCGCTGTGGAAGGCGATCCCGCCGTCCTCGAAGAACACCGACCACGGCATGGGCGCCGGGTCGCCGTTGGCCAGCCGCGACTCCTGGCTCAGGTGGTTCTGCTCCTTGCGGTACACGCGCAGGGAGTGCCCGACCGGGGTCTCCTGCCCGTTGCCGCCGGAGGCGATCTTCACCGGACCGCGGGTCACCTTGCCGTCCTGGATCAGCCAGGCCTGCTGCGACTCCAGGTCGACGCACGCCTTCGCCGAGATCGAGCACGGGGTGCCCGGCACCAGCGGCTCCGCCCAGGCGGCCTGGGCCGCGGGCGCCGCGGCGGGCGCTCCCGATGCCGCGAAGGCGGGACCGGCCACCGCCGCACCGCCCAGTCCGACCGCTGCCACCACGATGGCGATGACCGCCCTGCGCGTCCCGATCCGCCTGCTCACGCCGCTCCCGTCCTCGGTGGTCGTCCTCCGTCCCGGAGGACGCTTGGCGACGCACTGTGGTTGCTCCATGACGGTGAGTGGTCGATCTCGTCCGCCACCCGGCCCAACGCGCGCGCCCGGCTGCGGGGTGCGGCCCGCGCTTCCCCGACGCAGTGACCGGTCGACAGCTCACGCCGAACGCCTGAGAGTTGGGCCGTTCGGGGTAACCGAATCAGGCGAAAGCGGCGTGGCTCCGCCAGAGCTCGAGCAGCGGGCGCTCGCCGGTGACCTCGGCCGCGTCGAGCGGGAGGCGCCGGTAGAGCACCAGCAGCAGGGTGGTCAGCGGCGCACGCAGCCCGGCCGCAGCCCCGCCGGACCCGCGCCGCCAGGTGATCACGTCGCCGGTGAGGTCGACGAACCAGCTCACCCCGGAGTCGCTCGCCTGAAGGACGAGGGTCCGCCCGGCTCCCAGGACCTCCCGCTTCGACGGGGTCAGCGCGAAGTGCTCCGGGATCGCGTCGAGCTCCAGCCACTCGTCCACCGCGTCGAGCGCGATCTCGCGCCCCGCCTCGAACGCGCGGCCGGCGGCGAGGCACGCGTCCGCGCGGTGCAGCAGGGTCTCGTGGGCGAAGCGGCGGGCGAAGAAGGACGCGCTGTCGTACCGGAACGGCACCCAGACCTTCGCCGCCGGGCCGGCCTCGCGCAGCGCGGCGACCAGCTCGTCCGCCCCGGCCCGCAGCCAGTCCACCGGGAGCGGGCCGGAGTCGTCCCCGTCGACCTTGCGGACCTGCTCGTCGTCCAGGAACTCGGTGGCGCGGGTCCGCACGAGCTCGGCGGCCCACCGGTGCCCGCCGCCGACGTGGCGGACGAGGGCGCCGAGCGTCCAGCCCGGGCAGGAGGGCACCGGCGCCCGCAGGTCGGCGCCGTCGAGGGCAGTCAGGAGCTCGGTCTGGGTGCGGATCTGGGTGCAGTGCGTGGCGAAGTCCATGCCTCCCGGTCGGAGCACGGGCGCCCGATCTCGACATCAGGTGGTGACGACGTTCGCGGTCGCTCAGCGGGATGGCGGATGTTTCCGGGCGCCCTCGGCGGCACGGTCATGAGGTCACCGCCTCCGCGGCCGTTCGCGGCCCGATCCCGTCGTGCCCGTCCCCGTCCCGCCGGGTTCGAACCCATCCCGTTCCCGAAGGATGTCGTCATGACCGAGCTCTTCACCCCGTCCGGTGTCCGGCTGCGCCTGCACTCCCGGAGCCCCGGCGAGCTGAACTGGCTGCTCCTGCCGGGCGGTCCCGGGATCGGGGCCGTGAGCCTGGCCGGCCTGGCCGACGCGATCGACGTCCCCGGCGCCGTCTGGCTGGTCGACCTGCCCGGCGACGCCGACAACGTCACGCCGCCCGGGGTCGCGCCGGACCCGTTCGCGACCTGGCCGGGCGTCCTGGTCGAGGCCGCGCAACTGCTGCCGGACTGCGTGTACGTCGGCCACTCCACCGGCGGCATGTACCTGCTGTCCGCGCCCGAGCTCGAGGGTCTCGTGCGCGGACTCGCCCTGGTCAGCACGTCGCCCGACGCCACATGGCGCCCCGCCTTCGTCGCCATGACCGAGCGCGATCCGCTGCCCGCGGTCGACGAGGCGACGCGCCGCTACGAGGCCGATCCGACGAACGAGAACCTCGGGGCCATCGCGGTCGCCTCCGCGGAGTGGAACTTCACGGCGGGCACCGTCGACCGCGGCCGCGAGTTCCTGGCGCGGATGCCCTACAACAAGGACGCCGTCGCCTGGTCCGACGTCCATTTCGACGACGTCTACGCCGCCACCTGGTGGCCCACCACCCTCCCGGTGCTGGTCCTGGGTGGCGGGGCCGACCGGATCGTCGTGCAGACGGTGTGGGACCGCCCCGGCTACGACACCCCGAACGTCCTGCGCCGCACCGTCGACGGCGGAGCCCACTTCCTCTGGTTCGAGCGGCCCGAGGAGGTCCGCCGGGCCTTCGCCGAGCTCACGGAGCGGGTCCTCGGGGGCTGACCGGCTTACGGTCGGTCCAGGAGCCGCTCCAGCGCGGCCACCGCACCGCACCCGACGATCATCGGGTGCGGAGCGGAAGGCTCGCTCGGCGGTCGCCACGCTCCGGCTCCCGCCGCTCCGACCGCCTAATCCGGACGCTCCCGACGCACGGCGGGCCTCGCCGACACGCTCGTCCCGCCGCCGGTGACCGTCGAGGCGGAGGGCGGCGCCTCCGGCAGGTCGGTCCACACCTCGATCGCCTCGGCCGCCCGCTCCCGCACCGCGTCGCCGTCGAGGGGCACCACGGTCTCCTCGATCCCCCGCTCCCGCCACTGGGTCACCAGCTTCCACGGCCCCGCCGGCAGCGGCGTCAGGTAGAGCGAGAGGGTCCGGAAGTAGGGGCCCCAGGAGCTCCCGGCCCCCATCACCAGCAACGGCTCGTCCGGCGGGACCTCGCGGACCTGCGGGCCTCGGTGTGACCCGTCGAGATGGACCACCCGGCGCCCGTCCGCGAACTCGAGGCCGACGTGCCACCCGTCCGCCCGCGGATGCCGGAGCGCCGGCGGCCCGCTCGCCCCGTCCCACCCGTCCCGCATCATCGCCCGGAGCTGCAGCGTCGCCCCTTCGGGCCAGCACTCGACGTGATCGAGCGCGATCACCGTCGCCGATCCTTCCGCGAGCCGCCGGCCCCATGGCAGAACCGCCGGGAGCACCCAGTCCCGCGGCGGCTGATAGCGCTGATCCCGCTGCCGCGCACGGAGCAGCGGCGGCTCCAGCACCCCGTCCGGAACAGCCTCGTCGAAGAAACCCACCGCACTCCCCCCATTTCCCGGACATCCGGTGCCCGATATCCCCCGTCTCACCGTTCCACCCCATCAGCTCGCGAGTAAAGGGAGCGCCGCCTACGGGCCGCCCATCAGCGAGTACTCGACCACGTGCTGATCGTCCGTCCCGACGAACAGACCCATTCCGCAGTCGGGAAGGTCAGGACGTCCGACCACATGGAGACGTGAATGGAGGGGTGGCCGGAGTTCCTCGATCTCCACGAGCGGACCGTGCCCTATCGAGTCGGCCGCGCCGACCAGGTCGGCAACCACCGGCGAAGGCTCACAGTCCCTCTCGCCGCATCGCCACGATCCTGAACCCACCGAGGACCGCCGCGCCGACGAGCGACAGCACGAGCACCGCCGTACGCACATCCCCCCGCCGAGGCCCACCGAATCCGAACACCCACCCCGCCACGGTGACGAGAAACGGCGGCAGGAACGCGACGACACAAGCGAGCAACACGAGCCGCACGATCGCCACGGTGCGCGCATCCCGTCGCGCCGCCCGCTCGTCCTCGAACTCCACTTGCCCATTCTGACTCATCGAACCGATGGTCGTCCGCTCGACGACCGACACCAGAGATCGCTTTCCACCGCGTGCTCCGCCCGGCGGACAGCCGTCGGATTCCCTCACCGTTCGTCGGCCGATTCGGCTACGCCGCCGAGGCTGCTCACCTCGCGGCCCGATGCCCTCGGCGGCGATGACAGGATCATCCGGTGCTGTCTGGTTCGGGAGCGACGCCGGAATTCGAGCGAGTCGCCACTCTGGTCGCCACGCCGCTGGGCCCGCCCGTCGCGACCGCCGCTCGTCCGGTGGCGGCGCGGGTGTCCGATGGGGCGGCCGAGGCGCTGGGGCGGCTCGGCGACAACACTTCACGGCGCCGACCCCGGCGCGCCGTGGCGGCCCCTCACGCGGTCTTCCCGCCGCCGCCGGCGGCCGTCGTGGACTCCTCCGGCTCCGGGTTACCGGGCAGCGTTCCGAGCGCCCTCGCGCACCGGCTCCTCGGTGCCGTCGAGACCTCGCTGCCGGACACCGGGTTCGCCGCCTCCGTCGCCGACGTGCTGGGCTCAACCGCCGGGACGGCAGCAGCGGACGGGACCATGGCGATCGCGCGGGTGGCAGGAGGTCACGACGCGTTCGACCTCGCCCTGCAGCTCGCCGGCTTCCGCATCCCCGCGGCCGGCCCCATGACGACCGCGCTCCTGCGCGCGCTCTCGGCGACCGGTCCGGTCGCCGACTTCCTCGCCGTCCATACCTCCGAGCCGGCCGGGGCCGTCGCCGCGGACCACGGCCGGAGCTGGTTCGCCGTCGCGGTCGTCGCGGCGGCCGTCGTCGTGCGCGCTGCGGAGCCGGGTCCGACGCCCGGAGGCGAGGCCGCACTCGTCGTCGGCCTGGCCCTGCGATCCGCCGCCGAGCTGCTCCGCGAGCGACCGATGCCGCCGACCTGGGCGGTCGCCCGGGAGGCCGAGCGGAGAGCCGGATTCCGGTTGCCCCACATGACCGCGATCTCCCTGCGCGCCGATCGCGGGCGTATCGCTCTCCTCGGCCCCGAGGGCGACGCGATCCCGGACCTGCCCGCGCCGGCGGATGGTGTCGCGGCGGTGGCGGGCGGCGTGGTCGTCCACACCGGCGTCGGTGACGTCCCTGTCTCGGTGATCGTCGAGACGACCGAGCACGGCCCCGAGGCGGACACGCAGCCCTCCCCGCACGGCGACGACTGGGAGCACATCGTGGAGCTGAGCTACGACGGCGCGGGATCGTCCCGGCTCCTCGGACAGCCCATGACCACCTGGCCGGACGCCCGGGATCTCGCCTTCCCGTGGCCGGGCCCGGTGCGGGCGCGGGTGCACGCCGCGGGCCGCGGCAGCGGCGGCCAGGAGCAGTACCTGATCAGGCTCTGGGAGGCCGGTCCTGCCCCGACCATCGTCCTCCGCGACCGGCCGGTGCGCCCCTCCCTCCCCGCCGTTCACGCCACCGCGCTCATCCGCACCGACTTCGCCGACGACGCCGCCTGGGCGCTCGCCGTGACCCGCCTGACCACGCCGAACGAGTCCGGGTTCGTCGCGAGCCTGGCCGTCCTGGAAGAGGAGCGGTTCGCCGGCGCGACCGTCGTCGACCTGCTGGAGCTCGCCACCCCGAGCTGGTCTCGCAACTGGGCCTGTCTGTTCGTCGTGGACGGCGAGACGCTGGCGTCGGACGACCTGCCGGTGCTGGTGGTGGGCCTGCGGCGGGAGGACCGCGGCCGCACCTTCCGGGTTGTGGCCCGCGAGCTGTGGAGCGTCGAGAACAACCTCTCGATCTCCAACCTGGACTTCCGGGACTTCGCCGGGTCCACCGAGGACGGCGTGTTCCGCGGCTTCGCCGGCTGAGCCGCGGGCCGTCAGAGCGCGGTGACCGGTCGATCCGGATCGGGGCGCAGCGGCCCCCGATATTCCTCCGACTCGGGCCGGAACCCGTCGCATCATGGAGCAGCCGGACGACCGCCGAGGAGCACCGTGTACGTACCCGCCCACTTCGCGCCCGACGACCAGGACGTGCAGCACCTGCTGGACCACCACGGCGCCGCGGACCTCATCACCGCAGGTCCGGGCGGTCTCGAGGCGACGTTCCTGCCGTTCGTGCACGACGGCGACCGGCTGCTCGGCCACGTCGCCCGCAACAACGACCACTGGACGCGCGCCGACGGACAGCAGGGCCTGGTCATCATGCGCGGCCCCGACTCCTACGTCAGCCCCACCTGGTACGCGTCCACGGCCGAGCACGGCCGCGTCGTCCCGACCTGGAACTACCTGACCGCCCACATCCACGGCACCGTGGTCGTCCATGACGACGTCGAGTGGGTCGAGGACGTCGTCCGGCGCCTGACCGACCTGCACGAGTCGGGTCGGGAGCCCTCCTGGAGCGTCGACGACGCGCCCGAGAGGTTCGTCCGCGGACAGCTGCGGGCGATCGTCGGCGTCGAGGTGCGGATCGAGCGGATCGACGCGAAGGTCAAGCTCAGCCAGAACAGGCCGACGGCCGACGTCGACGGCGTGATCGAGGGCCTGCGGTCGGTGGGCGACCATCGCGGTGCCGAGGCGGTTGCGCGGCGTCGTCCCCGGTCCTGATCCCGGCCCGCTGTGGCAGCCTCTGCCCGTGGCCATCGTCCATCGCACGATCCTGACGCCGACCAAGCTCGAGCTGCTCGCCGCCTGGCTGCCCGGCCAGGACTGGTACCGCGGCATCGGCGACCCCGCGCTGACGAAGGCCGGCGGCTTCCGCCTCGACGACCCGGCCGGCGAGGTCGGCATCGAGCTGATGATCGTGACGGACACGGCGAGCCCGGACGTCGACGCCTACCTGGTCCCCCTGGCCTACCGGGCCGCGCCGGCGGGCGGCACGCCCGTCGGGACCATGGAGCACGGCGTCCTCGGCCTGCGCCACACCTACGACGGCCCGACGGATCCGGTCCTCCGCGCCCAGGCCCGTGCGCTGCTGCGCGGCGAGGTGCTCCCGCAGGCCCAGTCGGAGTCGAACACCGTCGACCGGACCGTGCACGTCGAGCCCGTGCCGGACGCCGCGGACGTCGAGTTCGTCCGCCACCTCGTGTCCGGGTCGTCCGGTGCGGTGTCGGCCACCTGGCTCGACGCCGACGGGACGCGCCATCGGGCGGCGGTGCTGCGGACGGCCTCGTGACGAAGCGCGACCTCAAGCGGGAGCTCGCGTGCTACCGGGCGAGACGGGACACGCCGCAGCTCCTCGACGTGCCCGACCTGCAGTACCTCATGATCGACGGCCACGGCGACCCGAACACGCAGGTCTACACGCACGCGGTCGAGGCGCTGTACCCGGTGGCCTACGCCCTCAAGTTCGCCGGCAAGCAGGTCGGGCGCGACCACGTCGTGATGCCGCTGGAGGGGCTGTGGTGGGCGGACGACATGTCCACCTTCACCACGGCTCGCGACAAGACCGCTTGGGACTGGACCATGATGATCATGGTCCCGGAATGGGTCACACCGGAGCTGTTCGACGACGCGGTCGCCCGGGTGACCGCGAGGAGCCGGCCCGCTCGCCTCGGCGACCTCCGCCTGGAGACGCTGGCGGAGGGCCGCTGTGTGCAGGCCCTCCACATCGGCCCCTACGACGACGAGGCCCCGCTCCTCCGGCACATCCACCACGACTTCATCCCGGCCCACGGCCTGGCCCCGGCGGGGAAGCACCACGAGATCTACCTCGGTGACCCGCGGAGGACCGCCCCGGCGAGGCTCCGCACGATCCTTCGACAACCCGTGACCGACGCGCCGCCCCGACGGTGAGACACCACGGTCGCGCGCGCAGGCCGCGTGACGAGACGAGCGGAACCTTTGCGGGCGGGGTTCACGAGCCGGTCTCCCGTTTGCCCCACCCCGCGACGGGCATCCGCGACCATGACCGCCAACACCAGCCCCGACGCCGTCGCGAAGATCGCGGAGCTCACCCGCGGAATCTCGATCGCGATGCTGACGACCGTCGATCCGGCGGGCCACCTCACCGCCCGGCCGATGGCCCAGCAGGAGACCGAGTTCGACGGCGACCTCTGGTTCTTCGTCGAGAAGGACTCCCGCACCGCACAGAACATCGCCGCCTCACCGACGACCGGTGTCAGTCTCAGCTCCGCCAGCACCTGGGTGTCCCTGTCCGGCACCGCCGAGCTCGTCGACGATCGCGCCAAGGCCAGGGACCTGTGGAACTCCATGGTCGAGGCGTGGATGCCCGGCGGGGTGGACGATCCCGACCTCACCCTCGTCCACTTCACTGCCGAGGCCGGCGAGTACTGGGACACCCCGGGCGGCCTGGTCGCCTCCGCGATCAGCTTCGCCAAGGCCAAGGTGACCGGCGAGCGCTACGACGGCGGCGACTCCGACGTCGTCGACCTCTCCTGAGTCTGGCGGCGCCGGCGGAGCGTCCGCGGCAGCCGAGGCCTTCCCGAAGCAGATCGACCGCCGGAGGGCAGGTCAGAGCGTCGCAGCCGCTGCCCGAGCCGCCTCCAGTGTCAGGGTCTGACGAGCGTTCCTTGCCATCGTCAGCGCCACTGTGTCCATGGTGGACGGGGATGAACGAGCACTCTCGTCGGGAGGTGATCAGCCATAGGTGGGGCCGCCTCTTCAGAGGCGTTCGATGCGGTCGGCCTGCGGGCCCCGGTCGCTCTGACGTATCGCGTACCGCACCCGGTCGCCCTTCTGCAGCGGCTCGGAGCCCATGACCACGGACACGTGGGCGAAGAGATCGTCGCCGCCTGCGTCCGGGGTGATGAAGCCGAAGCCGCGGTCGCCGTCGTAGCGCGCGACGACACCCTCGCCGCCTCGCACGGGCACGTTCCGCGCCGCCGGCCCTGCGGCCGGTGCCGACCGCCGCGGCGCCGGCGGGGGCTCCCGGACCAGATGCACGTCGCGGGCCTGCGGGCCCCTGTCTCCGTTGGTCACCTCGAAGCCGACGCGGTCGCCCTCCGCGAGCCACGTCAGCCCCTCGGCCAGGGCCCGGACGTGCACGAAGACGTCCCCCGCGCCGGAGTCGGGGTTGATGAAGCCGAAACCCTTGTCCTCGTCGTACCAGGCCACCGTGCCGTCGGCACCGTCCGCGGTGCCGGCCGCAGCGGGTGGGCCGGCCTCCGCTCCCAGCGGGATCACGTGCCCGGCCTGCGGGCCGCGCTCGCCCTCGACGATCAGGAAGGCCACCCGCTGCCCCTCGGTGACCACGCCGCCGGTCACGATGGCGGAGCTGTGCACGAAGATGTCGGCTCCGCCGCCGTCCGGCGTCGCGAAGCCGTACCCCTTGCCCGGCTCGTACCAGTTGACGGTGCCCAGCATGCCCACGGCGCTGTCGGTGGCCGCATCGGCAGTGACGCGAACGCGCAGCGCCTGGGGCCCGCGGTCGTTCTCGCCGAGCTCGAACACGACAGCCTGACCTTCGCGGAGCACTTTCGCGCTGCCGTCCCCGACGATCTCGGAGGCGTGCACGAACACGTCCGGCGAGCCGTCCTCGGGCGCGAGGAAGCCGAAACCCCGTTCGGTGTCGAACCAACGGACGGTTCCCTGCGACATCAAAGGCTCCAGGTCGAGAGGGCGGGCACTTACCCCCAGTCTCTCTGACGGACCTCGCGGTCCGTCGGGCCGGGCCCACAGGGGGCGGTGCGGATCCAGGGGCGGGGCGTTGGTTCACGTCGCGACACGTGTCGTGGTTGCCTCCAGTGGCGGCTTCCGTCCAGCGTTCATTGCCATCGTCAGCGCACACCTGAGGCAGTTCTAGCCGCAGCTCGAAACCTGTCGCGAGCGTCGCGAGGTTGACGTACTACGCCCGAAGCCGGGCAGCCTGATGTCACGACAAACGGTCCGGACCGTCCTCACGCGGCACACGACCATCCCGGTCAGCCACAACTGCGATCTACGCATCCGTCGTGCGGTTGCACTCCGGCAGATCGGTGGTGTGCAGCGCATCGTGGCCGGCGCCGGACAAGGCTCGTGCCGGTCTCGCAGGTAGCCGCGCGTCGACGAGGAACCTCACGCGGCGCCGAGCGGGACCCCCCGACGGCGACCTACCGCCAACGCGCCGAACTCCAGTGCCGCGAGCAGATCGTCACGCTCGAGGTCGGGTAGTTCTCAAGCACCTCGTCGATGCTCATCCCGGCTGACCACAGCTCGAGCAGGCTCTCGACGGTGTAGAGCAGACCCCGCACCGCCGGCTATTGGTGGCACACCGCCGGGTCCGACGCGATGCGATCCAGACGCGTCATGAGGCAGCGTACCGGCGCGAGGGCCGACTCCGACCTGCTCCAGCTGGGCTGGGCACCTGTGGGAGTCCGACCTCTACACACAAGCCAACCGGCCATGGACAGGGCGGCAGCACACTGTCCCGTCGGACCAGTGCCAGATGATCATCATGTGACCTTGGAACTGGCATCACCGCAGCTCAGTGTGGTGGAGACGAGGGGAATCGAACCCCTAACCCCCGCCTTGCAAAGGCGGTGCTCTGCCAATTGAGCTACGTCCCCGGGGCCCTCACGCTACCCCGTGGCCGGGTCAGCGGGTGGCGTCCTGCCAGGGGTCCTGCGCCGAGCGGGCCTTGACCTTCTGGAGGACGAAGAACGCGGCGCCGGCAGCGGCGACCAGGACGAGGAGCTTCTTCATGGAGATCACCTTCGGAACTGGTGCCGGTGGGAAGTGGGCCTAGCTGGATTTGAACCAGCGACCTCATCGTTATCAGCGATGCGCTCTAACCAACTGAGCTATAGGCCCCTGCGGCGTGCAGAACTTTACAGGACCTCCGCACGCCGCCCGACGGGGGGTCAGTCGCGCTCGGAGAGCGTAACCTCGATGCCGCCGACCAGGTCGGCGGACACGTTGTAGACGAAGGCGCCCACCGTCATCGCGACGGCGAACAGCAGGCTGTTGATCGCCCCGATGACCGCGGCGATGCCGAAGACGCTGCCGGCGCTGATCAACGCGCCGCCGCCCTGCTGGCCGCCCGACACCAGGTCGGCGTAGGTGCCGTTGAGGCGGTCCCAGACGCCCATGCCGTCGAGCACGCCGTACAGCACGCCGACCGCGACCAGCCAGATGAAGAACAGCACCACGGCCAGGACGAGGGCCAGCTTCAGCACCGACCACGGGTCGAACCGCTTGACCTGCAGCAGCGCCTGGCGCGGCGCGCGGCTGGCCACCGCGGGGATCTCGACGTGCTCGCGCTCCCGGGTGGCGGTCGACGCGGCCGCTCCGGCGCCGGCACCGGGGAGGCCGGCCTTGCCCCGGTCGATGTAGGCCGTGGGGGCGTCGCTGAGGAGCGAATCCACGCTCGCCGGGGCCGCCGGGGCGGGGCGGGTACCCCGCTCCGTGACCTCGTCGCCGGGGGCCCGCCGCCACGGCGGCGGGGCGGACACGATGTCCGTCTGGTCCTCGTCCGCGGCGGGCTTCGCCGCCGCGGCTGCGGGGGCCACGCCCTCGGGACGGGGGTGCGGGACCGGGCGGGCGGGCTCGCCCGCCCTGGAACCGGACGACGCCGCGTCGGTGGACGGCGTGCCGGCCGGACCGGCACCTGTCGCCGCCGTACCCGACGACGCACTTCCCGACGAGGAGGCAGCCGACCCGTTGCCGGCCGGTGCGGACCCGTTCCCGGGCGAGACCGAGCCTGCGGACCCGTTCCCGGATCTACCCGGGGTCGCTCCCGCCGGCGTCGTGCGGTCCTCGGTGGCGGCCTCTGCCGGAGCAGCGGCCGCACCGTCCTCCGGCAGGAGCGGCGAGTCCGTCGCGATCCGTCCGTTGTCGCGCGGCTTGCCGTCGCCGGTCTCCGGCGACGGCGCCGACTTGTCGTTCTCGCTCACGAGGTGGTGCTCTCCTCGACTTCTCGGATGCAGGGGAACCGGCTCAGCCGGTCACCTCGGGGCCGTCCTCGTCCGCATCGTCCTCGGCGTTGCGCGCGACCGCCAGCAGTGTGGCCGTCTCGCCGAGGTTCATCAGCCGGACCCCCTTGGTCTGCCGGCCCGCCTTCCGCACCTCGCGGGCCGAGGTCCGGATGACGCCGCCGGTCGACGTGATCGCGTACAGCTCGTCGTCGATCCCGACGATGAGCGCACCGACCAGCGTGCCACGCCGCCTGTCGTACTGGAGCGTCAACACCCCCTTGCCGCCGCGACCCTGGACCGGGTAGTCCTCGATCGGGGTGCGCTTGGCGTACCCGCCGGCCGTCGCGACCAGCACGAACGTGTCCGCCTGGACCACACCGATGGACAGCAGCCGGTCGCCCGAGTTGAACCTCATCCCGAGCACGCCGGACGTGGCGCGGCCCATCGGGCGGAGCACCTCGTCGCTGGCGGTGAACCGGATGGACTGGCCTTCGGCGGACACCAGGAGCAGATCGTCCTCGGCGCTGCAGAGCACCGCGCCGACCAGCTCGTCCTCGTCGCGCAGGTTGATGCCGATCAGGCCGCCCGACCGGTTCGAGTCGAAGTCCTCCAGGCGCGACTTCTTCACGAGGCCGTTTCTCGTCGCGAGGACGAGATACGGTGACGCCTGGTAGTCCTTGATCTGCATGACCTGGGCGATCTCCTCGCCCGGCTGGAACGCCAGCAGGTTGGCCACGTGCTGGCCGCGGGCGTTGCGGTTCGCCTCCGGCAGCTCGTAGGCCTTGAGCCGGTAGACCCGGCCCTTGTTGGTGAAGAACAGCATCCAGTCGTGCGTGGAGCACACGAAGAAGTGGGCGACGATGTCGTCCTGCTTCAGCGTGGCACCCTGCACGCCCTTGCCGCCGCGCTTCTGCGCCCGGTAGAGGTCGGTCTTGGTGCGCTTGGCGTAGCCGGTGCGGGTGATCGTGACGACCACGTCCTCGACGGCGATGAGGTCCTCGTTGGTGACCTCGCCGTCGTCCGCGACCAGGCGGGTGCGGCGCTCGTCGCCGTGCTTCTCGACGATCTCGATGAGCTCGTCGCGCACGATCTGCCGCTGCCGCTCGGGCCGCGCCAGGATGTCCTCGTAGTCTGCGATCTCGAGCTCGATCTCGGCCAGCTCGTCGATGATCTTCTGGCGCTCGAGGGCGGCGAGGCGCCGCAGCTGCATGTCGAGGATCGCCTGGGCCTGGATCTCGTCGACCTCGAGGAGCTCGATGAGGCCCTGGCGCGCGATGTCGACGGTCTGCGACGCGCGGATGAGCGCGATGACCTCGTCGAGCGCGTCGAGCGCCTTGACCAGGCCACGCAGGATGTGGGCCCGCTCCTCGGCCTTGCGCAGCCGGTAGCGGGTGCGCCGGACGATGACCTCGATCTGGTGCCGGATGTAGTGCCGGATGACCTGGTCGAGGCGCAGCGTGCGGGGCACGCCGTCGACGATCGCCAGCATGTTGACGCCGAAGCCGGTCTGCAGCTGGCTGTGCTTGTAGAGGTTGTTCAGGACGACCTTGGCCACCGCGTCGCGCTTGAGCGTGAACACGATCCGCATGCCGATGCGGTCCGAGGACTCGTCGTTGATCTCGGAGATGCCGGTCATCTTGCCGTCGCGGATCATGCTCGCGATGGACTCGACCAGGTTGTCCGGGTTGACCTGGTACGGCAGCTCGGTGACGACGAGGATGGTGCGCCCCTTGGCGTCCTCCTCGACCTCGACGACCGAGCGCATGCGCACCGAGCCGCGGCCGGTGCGGTAGGCGGACTCGATGCCCTCCCGCCCGACGATGAGGCCGGCCGTCGGGAAGTCCGGGCCCTTGATCCGCGCCATCAGCGCGTCGAGGAGCTCCTCGTCGCTCGCCTCGGGATTGTCCAGCGCCCAGACGACGCCGTCCCCGACCTCGCGCAGGTTGTGCGGCGGGATGTTCGTGGCCATGCCGACCGCGATGCCGACGGAACCGTTGATCAGCAGGTTCGGCACGCGGGCCGGCAGGACCAGGGGCTCCTGCGTCTTGCCGTCGTAGTTGTCGGCGAAGTCGACGGTGTCCTCGTCGATGTCCTGCAGCATCGCCATCGCGAGCGGGGTGAGCCGGCACTCCGTGTACCGCATGGCCGCCGCGGGGTCGTTGCCCCGGGAGCCGAAGTTGCCCTGGCCGTCGATCAGCGGGTAGCGCAGCGCCCACGGCTGCGCGAGCCGGACGAGCGCGTCGTAGATCGCCGAGTCGCCGTGCGGGTGGTAGTTACCCATCACCTCGCCGACGACGCGGGCGCACTTGACGTAGGAGCGCTCCGGCCGGAAGCCGTTCTCCCCCATCGAGTACAGGACGCGCCGGTGCACCGGCTTGAGGCCGTCCTCGACCAGCGGCAGCGCCCGGCCGACGATGACCGACATCGCGTAGTCGATGTAGGAGCGCTGCATCTCCTGCTGGATGTCGACCGGCTCGATGCGGTCGCCACCACCTGCGCCGGGGAGCGGGGGGTCCAGGGTGTCTGTCACGAGAGCTCGCTATCTATACGTTCGTATGAGACTTACGTATGAATCAGACGTCTGCGCTAGACATCCAGGAACCGGACGTCCTTGGCGTTGCGCGTGATGAACGAGCGCCGGGACTCCACGTCCTCGCCCATCAGCACGGAGAACAGCTCGTCCGCCGTGGCGGCGTCGTCCAGGGTGACGCGGGAGAGCATCCGGACGCTCGGGTCCATCGTGGTCTCCCACAGCTCCTTGGCGTTCATCTCGCCGAGGCCCTTGTAGCGCTGCACACCCTCTTCCTTCGGCAGCTTCTTGCCCGCCTCGCGGCCGGCGGCGATCAGCCCGTCCCGCTCCGCGTCCGAGTACGCGAACTCCGGCTCGGAGCCGCGACCGCCCCACTTGATCTTGTACAGCGGCGGGTTGGCCAGGAACACGTGCCCGGCCTCGACCAGCGGCCGCATGAAGCGGAACAGCAGGGTGAGCAGCAGCGTGCGGATGTGCTGGCCGTCGACGTCCGCGTCCGCCATCAGCACGATCTTGTGATAGCGCAGCTTGGCGAGGTCGAACTCGTCGTGGATGCCGGTGCCCAGCGCCGTGATGATGGACTGGACCTCGGTGTTCTTGAGGACGCGGTCGATCCGGGCCTTCTCGACGTTGATGATCTTGCCGCGGATGGGCAGGATCGCCTGGAACATCGAGTCCCGGCCGGACTTGGCCGAGCCGCCCGCGGAGTCGCCCTCCACGATGTAGACCTCGGACCGCGTCGGGTCCGTGGACCGGCAGTCCGCCAGCTTGCCGGGCAGGCCGCCGATGTCGCCGGCGCTCTTGCGGCGCACCAGCTCACGGGCCTTGCGGGCCGCGAGCCGGGCCTGGGCGCTCGACACCGCCTTGTTGACGATGATCCGGGCCTCGGTGGGGTTGCGCTCGAACCAGTCCGTGAGCCACTCGTTGCTGATCTTCTGGACGAACGACTTGACCTCGGTGTTGCCCAGCTTGGTCTTGGTCTGCCCCTCGAACTGGGGCTCCTTGACCTTGACGCTGACGATCGCGGCGAGACCCTCGCGGATGTCGTCGCCCGACAGGGCCGGGTCCTTCTCCTTGAGCAGCTTCTTGTCCCGCGCGTACTTGTTGACCGTGGTGGTCAGCGCGGAGCGGAAGCCCTCCTCGTGGGTGCCGCCCTCATGGGTGTTGATCGTGTTGGCGAAGGTGTAGACGGACTCGGAGTAGCCCGAGTTCCACTGCATCGCGACCTCGACGGCGTGCCCGGGGGCCTCGCCGGAGTACGACACCAGCTTCTTGTGGATGGGGTCCTTCGCCTTGTTCAGGAAGGCGACGAAGTCCTCCAGCCCGTTCGGGTAGCAGAAGACGCTCTCCTTGACCTTCGCCACGAAGCCCTCGGCGTCCGGCTCGGTGTCGTCGGAGGCCTCCTCGCCGGAGTGCCCGTTGCGCTCGTCCTTCAGGACGATGGTGAGCCCCTTGTTGAGGAACGCCATCTCCTGCAGCCGGCGGCGGATCGTCTCGATGTTGTAGACGGTGGTCTCGAAGATCCCCGGGTCCGCCCAGTAGACGATCGTGGTGCCGGTCTTCGTGGTGGGCTCGCCCTTGTGCAGCTCGCCGGGGACCGAGCGCGTGTAGTGCTGGCGCCAGACGAACCCGTCGGTGTGGATCTCGACGTCCAGCTCCGTGGACAGCGCGTTCACCACCGAGACGCCGACGCCGTGCAGGCCGCCGGAGACCGCGTAGGAGTCGCTGTCGAACTTGCCGCCGGCGTGCAGCATGGTCAGCACCATCTCGACCGCGGGCTTCTTCTCCACGGGGTGCATGCCGACCGGGATGCCGCGGCCGTCGTCGACGACCTTGATCCCGCCGTCGTCCTGCAGGGTCACCTCGACCTTGGTCGCGTACCCCGCCATCGCCTCGTCGACGGCGTTGTCCACGACCTCCCAGATGAGGTGGTGCAGACCCCGCTCACCGGTGGAGCCGATGTACATGCCGGGGCGCTTGCGGACGGCTTCCAGGCCCTCGAGGACCGTGATCGACGATGCGCTGTAGCCGCTCTTCTTCTCCGCCACGGGCTGCTGGTCTCCTCGCCACGAGAGCCGGCGCCCGGGTGCGGGAACCGGCAACAGGACCGGGACGGGTACGGGGCCCGACTCGGTACACCGTTGATTCTACCGGTCCGCTCCGACAGAAAGGCGGCTAGGACACGTCCAGAACCGTCACAGCCGCGCGATCGGGCTCCGAATCGGGTCCCGACGGCGGAAATGGGGGTCGAACGGCGCTGTCGCGGCGTCATGTGGCGCTCAGCGGGCCTCTGGCGGACGCGAACGGTCACCCGGGAGTGAACGGGCGGGAGTGAACGAGCGGCCCGTTCGCTCACTCGGCGCACCCTCCCGGCCCCCGGTGAGCGGCCCGTTCGCTCACTAGGTACGAGCGAGAGGGCCGTTCGCTCACCGCGGCCGGTGGCTCAGCCGTAGGTGTCACGGGGGCCACGGCCGCGGACGTGTCGGGGGCCGTGGCGCCAGCTGGGGCCCTGCGGTCCGGTCACCCGGATCCGGCGGACGACGTCGGGGCCGACCGCCGCGGCGAGCCGCTGCAGCAGCTGGCGCTGCAGGGTGCGCAGCTGCGTCGCCCAGGCCGTGGACTCCGCCTGCAGGATCAGCTCGCCGTCCCGCAGCGAGATCGGCGTGCAGTGGTCGGCGATGTCCGGGCCGACCAGGGTGTTCCAGCGACCCAGCACGTTCGCGTCCGTGAGCCGCGACGACCAGCCACGGTCCATCGCGACCCGCGACACCGTCTTGCCGAACGGCTGGGGGTCACGATTGTCCGGTCCGGGACCCGACCAGCGGCGCCGGCGGCCCCGCCCGAACCCCTTCGGCCGGGCACCGCGCTGCTCGGACGCCTGCTGCGCGCGCTTCTGCGCGGTGGCCTCGCGGGCCGCGGCGAGGGCGTCACGGGCGAGGTCCGACCCACGCTTCTCCCCCGTCCCCCCGTCCTCACGGCGAGCGGTCGGTTCCGCGGTGTCCCCAGGGGTGTGGACAGGCTTGTGGGCAGAATCCGGGGTCGGCGGTCGATCCGTCGCGTTCGGCGGTGTGCCGTGACGGGAGTCACCGGTGAAGCGTGGGTTATCCACAGTATCCACAACCTTGTCCCCAGAGGCGCCTCCTGCCGAGGCGCTCGTCATCTTGCGTTCCCCTGCACGTCAGGTGCCGTTCGGAGGCTCCACGGGCGCCGGACCGCGGACCGCCTGCCCGCCGCCCACCGCAAAACGGACACCCCGGAGCTCCGTCGGGACGTCCTCCTCGACCGCCGCCGTCACGATGACCTGTTCCGCCTCTGCGGCGACCGTGGACAACGCGCGGCGCCGTTGCGCGTCCAGCTCGGCGAAGACGTCGTCCAGGATGAGGACCGGCTCCACGTCGTCGGCCTTCAGCAGGCGGTAGGACGCGAGCCGCAGCGCCAACGCGATCGCCCACGACTCACCGTGGCTCGCGTAGCCCTTGGCCGGTCCCTCGCCGAGGCCGAGGACGAGATCGTCGCGGTGCGGGCCGACGAGGCACACCCCGCGCTCGATCTCCTGGCGGCGGACCTGGGCCAGCTCGTCGAGCAGCATGATCTCGAGGTTCGCGCGGTCCAGCTCGCCCGGGATCGAGCACTTGTACGCGAGGGTGAGCGGGTCCGAGCTCGGTGCCACCTCGGAGAACGCCTTCTCGGCGTGGGGTGCGATCCCGTCGACCAGCTCGAGCCGGCCGGCCAGCAGCGCGGCGCCGTGGCGGGCCAGGTGCCCGTCCCACACCTCGAGCGTCGAGAGATCGGCGTTGCGGTGGCGCGCGGTCTTGAGCAGCGCGGAGCGCTGGCGCAGCACCCGTTCGTAGTCGCTGCGCACGCCGGCGAACCGCGGGTACCGGGCGACCAGCAGCTCGTCCAGGAAACGGCGGCGCTCGCCAGGGTCGCCGCGGACCAGGGCGAGGTCCTCGGGCGCGAACAGCACGCTGCGGAGGATGCCGAGGATCTCGCGCGGCCGCGGCACCGGCGCGCGGTTCACCCGCGCCCGGTTGGCCTTGCCGGCGGTGATCTCGAGCTCGACGTTGAGCTCGCGGCTGTGGTGGATCACCTGCGCCCGGACGATGGCGCGCTCGGCGCCCCGCCGGATCAGCGGGGCGTCGTTGGCGACGCGGTGCGAGCCCAGGGTGGCGACGTACCCGATCGCCTCGACCAGGTTCGTCTTGCCCACGCCGTTGGACCCGACGAGGACCGTCACGCCCGGTTCGAGCTCGAGTTCGGCGCGTTCCCAGGAGCGGAAGTCCTCGACGGCCAGTCGCCGCAGGTGCATCTAGTGGGTCGAGCCCGACCCGGAGCTGGGGCCGGCGTGGTCGCCCGGGGCGCCCGCGGGACCGGCGGACTTCTTCACCGCGTGGCCGCCGAACTGGTTGCGCAGCGCCGCGACGGCCTTCATCGCCGGCGACTCGTCCTGCCGCGAGGCGAAGCGCGCGAACAGGGCGGCGGAGATCACCGGCAGCGGGACGGCGTGGGTGATGGCCTCTTCGATCGTCCAGCGGCCCTCGCCGGAGTCGTCGACGTAGCCCTCGAGCTCGGTGAGGTGCGGGTCCTCGTTGAGCGCGTTGACCAGCAGGTCGAGCAGCCAGGAACGGACGACCGTGCCTCGCGACCAGGCCTGGATCACCGCCGGCACGTTCTCCACCAGGGGCGCGGCCTCCATCAGCTCGAAGCCCTCGGCGTAGGCCTGCATCAGGCCGTACTCGATGCCGTTGTGCACCATCTTGGAGAAGTGGCCGGCGCCGACCGGGCCGGCGTGGGCGAAGCCCTCCTCGCGCGGGCCCTCGGGGCGCAGCGCGTCGAAGATCGGCATGGCGAGATCGATGTGCTCCTGCGCCCCGCCCGCCATCAGGCCGTAGCCGTTGTCCTTGCCCCAGATGCCGCCGGAGACGCCGCAGTCGACGTAGCCGATCCCCTTGGCGGACAAGAGTTCCGCGTTCGGGCCGTCGTCGGTGTAGCGGGAGTTGCCGCCGTCGATCACCAGGTCGCCGGGCTCGAGGATCTCGGCGAGCGAGCGCACCGTCGACCGGGTCGGGTCGCCCGAGGGCACCATCACCCAGACCACGCGGGGCGCCTCGAGCGCCGCGGCCAGCTCGGCCAGCGACGGCACGTCCGTGACCTCCGGGCGCGGGTCGAACCCGACGACCTCGTGGCCCGCGGCGCGGAGCCGGTCCCGCATGTTGCCGCCCATGCGGCCCAGGCCGATCAGTCCGAGTTGCACGTCCCGCTCCTCATGAGTCGATCGTGGGTACGGCGCCATCGTGCCGCATCCCGGCCGACCCCGATCGACGGGAGGGCGGAGCGATCAGCCGGGCAGCCGAACAGGCATCAACAGGTGGAGGTAGCCCGGGGTGGCGGGCGGCGCGTCGTCACCGTCGGCCGGCGGGACGACGGGCCGGACGAGCGCGGGCCGGTTCGGCGTGGTGAAGGTCAGCTGCGCCTTCTCGGTGTGCAGGGCGCCGAGCGAGTCCAGCAGGTACGCGGGGTTGAACGCGATGGTGAGCGCGCCGCCGTCGAGGATGCACGGGAGCTCCTCCTCGGCGCTGCCCACGTCCTCGCCGCCGGCGGCCAGGCGCAGCCCGTCCTCGCCGAACTCCATGCGGATCTGCGCGACCCGGTCCGCGACGAGCGACACGCGCTTGATCGCCTCGACGAGCGACTGGACGCCGATCTCCGCGGCCGTGGTGTGCTCGGCCGGGATCAGCTGGCGGAAACGGGGGAACTCGGCGTCGAGCAGCCGGGTGGTGGCGCGCCGGCCGCCGCCGGTCATGCCCAGCATGCCGTCGCCCGCGGAGAGCGCGATCTCGACGGATCCGGCGCCCGCCAGCGTCTTCGCGACGTCCGAGAGGGTCTTCGCCGGGATGAGCACGGCGGTCGACACGCCGGTGTCCTCCGGCTGCCAGTCGAGCTCGCGCACCGCGAGCCGGAACCGGTCCGTGGCGGCCAGGGTGAGCCGGCTGCCCTCGATCTCGAGCCGGACGCCGGTGAGCATCGGGAGCGTGTCGTCCCGGCCGGCGGCGACGGCGACCTGGGCCACCGCACCGGCGAGTTCCGCCGCGTCGACCGAGCCCGCCCGCTGCGGCATCGCCGGCAGCTGCGGATAGTCCTCGACCGGCATGATCGGCAGCGAGAAGCGGCTGTTGCCGCAGTTGATCGTGGCGCGCGCCCCGTCGACGACGAGATCGACCGGCTTGTTCGGCAGCGCGCGGGTGATGTCCGCCAACAGCCGGCCGGAGACGAGCACCTTGCCCGGATCCCCGATCGTCGCGTCGAGCTCGACGCGGGCCGAGGTCTCGTAGTCGAAGCCCGAGACGGTGAGCCGGTCGCCGCCCTCGGCCGAGGTGGCGTCGATCAGGACGCCGCCCAGGACCGGCACCGGAGGCCGCGCGGGCAGGCTGCGGGCCACCCAGGCGGCAGCGTCGGCGAGGACGTCGCGTTCGACCCGGAACTTCATGACGAGGAGGACCTTTCACCGGCGGCCACTGGGGTGTGACCGGAGGCGGGCACACGGTGCGCAGTCCCGGGGCTTCGGGAGGACGGCGGGCTCGGAGTCGGCCCGCCGGCTCCGGGGTGTCCGGGATCGGCCGACTCACCGTAGAGCCTCCCGCGCCCGGGTGTCACGTCGCCCGGTCCGTGCTTCCCGGCCGTCGGGCGGAGCGTCGCGACGGCCACGGTCGGGTGTCTGTCCACCCCCTTGTTTCTCTGTAGTTCTTCGAAGAAGAGAACTCCAGTAGCAGAGATAGGGCCTGTGGACAGTGTGGATTGCCGCTGTCGTCGCAGGTCGCACGGTGTGGCGTCCTGGGGAGGGAGCCTGCGGACGGAGCGGGGACGGAAGCCGGCGACGGTGGATGGACGCCGACGGCGCCGGGTTGTGCGAGCTCCGTCCCCGGCTCGGAGGCGAGTTGTCCACGGTTTCGGGGGCATCCGTCCACCGGTCTCGACGCAACAATCCACAGAGTTGTCCCCAGATGTGGGTGAAGCGTGGCCGTGCGTCCACGCTGTGCGACCGGTCGGCGTCCTCGCAACAACCCGGTGGCGACGGTCGGAACCCTCAGAAGTCCCGCCCTGCACACGAACTGCAACGGACAGTGACGAGCTGGGTCACGGGCGTCGAGCTGTCTGCGCTGGGTGGTGCGCCGAATGCCCATTACCGGACGACGAGTGGTCAGTGTGGGAGCGACACGCGGTGACTTTCGATCTCGACCGGAACGAGACCCTCGGCGCGCCTTGTGGTCGTTCCGGAGCGGGGAGTCGATCACTCGGAGCGGACCGGGAACGGCCGGGAGACGCGATCTGAGAGCCCGATCCGGGCGGGCCGCTGCTCCGTGTGGGTGTGGGGAGCGTGACGGGGATGGTCACGGAACGGCATCGGTCCTCCGCCGCGGTCCGCCGCCGGGATCAGCCGCCCCGCTTCGGCCGGCGGCGCGCCGTGATCGGAGATTCGGTGTTCTGACACGGGGCGGCCCTGCCTCAGAACACATGGACGTCGATGTACCCCTCGCAGGGGCCCGGTCTCGGCTGCTGACAGCGGTCCCCGGGCTGACGGCGGTTCCGCGGCTGATGCTGGGCCCGAGGCTGACGGCGGCGGCCGCGGTGGCGGTGACGGGCGCTGTGTGCGAGGTCCTGCCGTCAGCGAGACGGTCGCGTGAGCGAGGCGGACGGCGGACCGCCGGCAGGGTCTGCATTCTGACGAGCATCATCAGGGCTCGACCGGTGGTGAGGCAGTCGGCGGGGTGCGGCCACAGCCGGCCGTGATCGGGAGCCGCCGCCTTCCTTCTGCGCACATCCGGGGCGTGGGGTCCGCGGGTTCTGCCTCAACGCCGGCCCGGACACCAGTGCCCAGGCGCCGCGGACGAAGGCCCGGCGCACCCTGCTGCAGTCCGGATCTGATGCGACAGCGCGGGCAAGCGGACCTGAAGGTGGTGAAGCCGGCGGCTCGGCATGGGGCCGGAAGGACGCAGTGATCGGCGACTCGGTGCGCTCACGCAGCTCGATGCTGCCTGTCGACACAGAGCTGGCGATCAGAGAAGGCTCACCGGGTGCCACGCGGCGCCGTGCCTCCATGATCGGCGGAGCGGTGCACAGTGAGGAAGCGGTGCACAGGGAGCAGGGCGCCACTGCGCGGGAGCACTCAGACGACGATCTGACCTTCGCTGACCCCGGCGGCGACCGTCACGCGGTCATGATCGGCGAACCGGTGTGCACATGTATGTCTCCGATGCGTGCGGGCACACGGACGACGATCAGCCGGGGCCGCGTATCGGGGTGGGGCAGAGCGTCGCGACGACATCCGGGTGTGGATGCGCGGGGACACAGCCGCGCGGGGACACAGCCGCGGGCGCGGGTTCAGTGCCGTGCGCGCTGCTTGATGCGGGCCGTGAGCTCCTGCACCTGCTCGAAGGTCTTGCGGCGCAGGGAGATCTCGTTGCGGATCTTCTTGTCCGCGTGCATGACCGTGGTGTGGTCCCGGCCGCCGAAGATCTGGCCGATCCGCGGCAGGGAGAGGTCGGTGAGCTCGCGGCACAGGTACATGGCGATCTGACGGGCCTGCGCGAGCGCCTTCGTCTTCCCGGGCCCGCACATCTCGTCCATCGTGATGTCGAAGAACTCGGCCGTGGCGGCCATGATCGTCGGCGCGGTGATCTCCGAGGCGGCCGAGTCCGGGATGAGGTCGCGCAGCACGATCTCGGCGAGCTGGGTGTCGACCGGCTGCCGGTTGAGCGACGCGAACGCCGTCACGCGGATCAGCGCACCCTCGAGCTCGCGGATGTTGCGCTCGATGCGCTCGGCGATGAACTCCAGGACGTCCCCGGGGACCGCGAGCCGGTCCTGGGCCGCCTTCTTGCGGAGGATCGCGATCCGCGTCTCGAGCTCGGGCGGCTGGATGTCGGTGATGAGGCCCCACTCGAACCGTGTGCGCATCCGGTCCTCGAGGGTCTCGAGGCGCTTCGGCGGGCGGTCGGAGGAGACGACGATCTGCTTGTTCGCGTTGTGGAGGGTGTTGAAGGTGTGGAAGAACTCCTCCTGCGTCCCCTCCTTTCCTTCCAGGAACTGGATGTCGTCGACCAGGAGCACGTCGACGTCCCGGTAGCGGCGCTGGAAGGCGACCTTGCGGTCGTCGCGCAGGGAGTTGATGAAGTCGTTCGTGAACTCCTCGGTACTGACGTACCGCACGCGCATGCCGGGGAACAGCCGCTGCGCGTAGTGCCCGACCGCGTGGAGCAGGTGGGTCTTGCCGAGCCCGGACTCGCCCCAGATGAAGAGCGGGTTGTAGGCGCGGGCGGGCGCCTCGGCGACGGCGACCGCGGCCGCGTGGGAGAAGCGGTTCGACGCCCCGATGACGAAGGTGTCGAAGGTGTACTTCTCGTTCAGCCGCGTCTGCGATCGAGGGGCGACCGGATCGCCGGCCTTCGGGGCCGAGTAGGTGGGCCAGACCTCGGGCCGGGTCGAGTCGCCGTTGGGCGCGGGTTCGCCGGGAACGCCCGACCCGTTGGCGCCCGACCGGTTGGCGCCGGCCCAGCTGAAGCCGGAGTCGTTCGGCCCGAAGCCGGAGTCGTTCGGGCCGAAGTCGTTGCCGGGCAGGGCCGCGCCGTCGGTTCCGCCGGGGAGGGGCAGGCCGGCCCCGTCGAGGGGGAGGCCGGTGGGCGGGGTGGCCTCGCCGACGCCGTCCGCGCCGGGTGCGGGGAAGCCGCGCCCGGCGTCGGCGATCTCACCGAGCGAAGGCGCACCCACGCGGGCGGCGCGTGACGGCGGATCGGGGACGTCTGTCCCTCCGGAGGCCGCCGACGCGTCGACGACGACCGCCAGGTTGACGGTGACCCCGAGGTGTCGGCCGATGGCGTCGCTGATCGGGCGGCGCAGGATCCGCTCGATCGCGTCCTTGGCGAACTCGCTCGGCGCGGCGAGCAGCGCGGTGCCGTCGAGCAGGCCGAGCGGGCGGGTGAGCCGGAGGAAGGCGCGCTGCTGCGCGGAGAGCCCGGGCGAACCGGCATCCGTGGCCGGGCCGGCGAGGTCGGTGATGACGAGGTTCCAGACCTGGGCGAGATCGCGGGGTTGGTCGGCCACTCGGCTCCCTCTCCGCATGCCGCTGACCTGCAGGCCGGGCACGATCTCACTTGCTGGCTGTCGTCGACTCGCGCGGGCGCCCGGGTATCCCCAGACTTATCCACACATGTGCGTAGACCCTACGCAGGGGAGATCCGCGGGCCGACGACGGCCCGCTGGACGGGGTGCTGCGCTCGTGAGCGTGTCCCGATCCCCCCGGATGGGAACTGCGAAGGGCGCACGCTAACAACGACCGGCCCGCCGCCACAAGGTGCGCAGGTCGGGGGCGTGAAGGGGTTCGGCGTGTCGCCTGCGTGTCGGGCCCGGCCGGGCCCGAGGGTGACCGGTGGGTGACCCTCCGCGTACCGTTCCCGTGCAGGTCGGCGGCATGACGGGGGTGGTTTGACCCTCTCGGAACGGGCTGCGTACCCTTGACCCCAGGCGCGTCCCGGCGTCGGTACCGCTGTGTGCCGCGACTCGGGTCCGCGCACGATCCGAGCACCACCGAGCAGATTGCGACGGCGGCCGTGACCAGCGGCCGGCACCGTCCGGGAGATACCACCGTGAGCAAGCGCACCTTTCAGCCGAACAACCGCCGCCGGGCCAAGACGCACGGCTTCCGGCTGCGGATGCGCACGCGCGCCGGGCGCGCGATTCTCTCGGCGCGTCGCCGCAAGGGCCGCTCCGCGCTCTCGGCCTGATCACGCCGGCGTCGGAGTGTTGCCGGCCGGCGCCCGGCTGACGCGTCGGGCGGACTTCGCCACGACGATCCGTCGAGGGCGCCGCGCGGGCCGCAACCGGCTCGTCGTGCACCTTCACATAGCCGACCCCATGGCCGACCAGACCATCACCGACCCGGCCCCGCCCTCGGCGCGGGCCGGGTTCGTCGTGAGCAAGGCCGTGGGGAACGCCGTGGTCCGCCATCGCGTGGCGCGCCGTCTCCGCCATGTCGTGGCGGATCGGATCGAGGCGCTGCCGCCCGGTGCCCTCGTCGTCGTCCGGGCGCTGCCGCCGGCCGCCGAGGCGAGCTCGGCCGATCTCGGGGGCGACTTCGACTCGGCCCTCCGTTCGGCGCTCAAGAAGTCGCGTGCCGCGGAGCCGGCCCGATGAGCGCCACCTCGCTGCCCGCCCGTGCCCTGATCGGCGCGGTGCGCTTCTACCAGCGGTTCATCTCCCCCGCGCTGCCCCCGACCTGCCGGTTCTACCCGAGCTGCAGCGCGTACGCCCTCGAGGCCGTGCAGGTCCACGGCGCGGCGAAGGGCACCTGGCTGGCCGTACGCCGCCTCCTGCGCTGCCACCCGTGGCACCCTGGCGGGGTGGACCCGGTGCCCCCACGCACCCCGGCCCCGAACGCCGACCCACACGACGACAGCGCTGAGAAGCGCGAGGAGCAAGCGCCGTGCTGAACTTCATCTACTACCCCGTGTCTTTCATCATGTGGGTCTGGCACAAGGCGTTCGGCTTCGTCTTCGGCGAGAACGCGGGCATCTCCTGGGTGCTCGCCGTGATCTTCCTGGTCTTCACGCTGCGCGCCATCCTGTACAAGCCCTTCGTCGGGCAGGTCCGCTCCATGCGGAAGATGCAGGAGATGGCGCCGGAGATGCAGCGTCTCCGGAAGAAGTACGCCAACGACAAGCAGAAGCTCGCCCAGGAGATGCAGAAGCTCCAGTCGGAGAACGGGGCGAACCCGCTCGGCGGCTGTCTTCCGGTCCTGGTGCAGGTGCCGGTGTTCATCGGCCTGTTCCACGTGCTCCGCGAGTTCCAGCCCTACAAGACGGAGAACTACTTCTTCGGCGCGGCCGAGGTCCATTCCTTCAACGAGTCGTCGTTCTTCGGAGCCAAGCTCGGCGCCGCGGTCATCAACACCCAGTACTCGACCACGAGCCTCGCGGACCTGGGCGGCAACCTCACCAGCCAGCTGACCGTCATGATCCCGCTGATGATCATCGCGGGCATCCTGACGCACATCACCGCGCGGCACTCGGTCGCCCGGCAGGCCGCGAACCCGGCGACCGTGGCGAACTCGCAGACCGCGATCATGCAGAAGCTGATGCTCTACGTGTTCCCGATCGGCGTCGTCGTCGGTGGCCCCTTCCTGCCGCTCGCGGTGCTCTTCTACTGGGTCTCGAACAACCTGTGGACGCTCGGCCAGCAGTACCTCGTCTACAAGAAGATCGACGCCGAAGAGGCCGAGAAGAAGCAGCAGGCCACGGCCCAGCGGAACTCGCTCGCCCCGAAGCCCGGCCAGAAGCCGCAGCGCAACGGTGTCTCCCCCAACGGGTCCGCCGCGGACGAGGACGACGACGTGGTGGACGCGGACACCACCCCCGCCCCGAAGCCCGGTGCCAAGCCCGTCAACAAGCCCAAGCCGGGTGCCAAGCCCGTGTCCGGCAAGCCTGCGAACCGGCCCGCCTCCCAGGGCGGAAGACCGGCGGGCGGCGGCGGCAACCGCACCCAGGCCCGCAAGGGCAAGAAGCGCCGATAGGCGCCACAGACCTTCGAGCGGGTTCGCCCGCTCACGTCGTCCGCGCCGCCTCCGGGTGGTGCGGACGAGCGCAACGCCGAGAGGAGATACACGTGCCCAAGACCGCGGAGGGCGGGTCCGGCGAGGACCAGCTGATCCAGGAGGGCGACATCGCCGGGGACTACCTCGAGCGACTGCTCGACATCCTCGACTACGACGGTGACATCGACCTCGACGTCGAGGCAGGCCGCGCCATCGTCAGCATCGACGGCGGCGAGGACCTCGCAAAGCTGGTGGGAGACAAGGGCGCCGGGCTGGAGTCGCTGCAGGAGCTGACCCGGCTGGCGGTGCAGCAGTCCTCGGGCAACCGCAGCCGGCTGATGCTCGACATCGCGGGCTGGCGACAGGGTCGCCGGGACGAGCTCACCGAGCTCGGTACCCGTACCGCCGAGGAGGTCAAGGAGTCGGGCGAGTCGGTCCGGCTCCGTCCGATGACCCCCTTCGAGCGCAAGGTCGTCCACGACGCGGTCGCCGCGGTCAAGGGCGTCTCGAGCGAGAGCGAGGGCGAGGAGCCCCGCCGGCAGGTCGTCGTCATTCGGGACAAGTAGTCGCCCACGGCCGACGCGCCCGCGCCCTCCGCGTCCTCTTCGGACCGGAGGGCGCTGCCGTGTTCGGCCCCTCCTCTCTCCTGGACGGTTTCACGTGGAACATTCCCCCGCTGCGGCCGAGAAGGTCTTCGGTGAGCGTCTCGAGCTGGCCGAGCGATACGTGCGACACCTGGCGACGTCCGGTGTCGAGCGCGGGCTGATCGGACCGCGGGAGACGGATCGGCTCTGGGACCGGCACGTCCTGAACTGTGCCGTCGTCGCGGAACTCGTGCCGGACGGCGCGAATGTGGTGGATGTCGGGTCGGGTGCCGGTCTTCCCGGGATACCGTTGGCGCTGGCCCGACCGGACCTGCGGATCGTGCTCGTCGAGCCGCTGGCCCGCCGGGTCGACTGGCTGCAGGAGATCCTCGACGATCTCGGCCTGTCGCTCACGGTCGAGCGTGGTCGGGCCGAGGAGAATGCCATCAAGCGCCGATGGGAGGGGGCCGACGTGGTGACAGCTCGCGCCGTCGCGCCGCTGGCCCGCCTCGCGGGCTGGTCGTTGCCCCTGCTGCGGGACGGCGGGCGCCTGCTGGCCGTCAAGGGTGCGTCGGCCGCGGAGGAGATCGAGCGCGACGCCGCGGAGGTCCACCGCCTCGGCGGCGGCGCCCCGAGCATCGAGCGATGCGGAGACGGGATCGTCGATCCTCTGAGCACCGTCATCTCCGTCGAGCGGGAGACGCGGCCGACTGGTCGCTCCCGGAAGAAGCGTTCCACGTGAAACATCGTCAGGAAGGTCCCCCTCGATGAGCATCGGCTGGACCCCTATCGCCGAGGAGGCGGAGCGCGCCGCCCGCCTCCGCCATCCCGATCGCCACTCGATGCCACGCCCGACCCGGCGCCGGATCATCGGGGTCGCGAACCAGAAGGGCGGCGTCGGCAAGACCACCAGCACGGTGAACGTGGCCGCGGCCCTCGCCATGCACGGCGTCCGCGTGCTGGTCGTCGATCTCGACCCCCAGGGCAACGCCAGCACCGCCCTCGGCGTCGAGCACCGGGCCGGCACGCCGTCGATCTACGAGGCCCTGCTGGGCGAGATCAGTCTGGTCGAGGCCGCCGCGCACAGCACCGCGTCGGAGAATCTTCTGTGTGTCCCGGCGACGATCGACCTCGCCGGCGCCGAGATCGAGCTCGTCAGCATGGTGGCCCGTGAGTCGCGGCTGCGACAGGCACTCTCGGACCGGGTGCTCGACGAGCTGAACGTCGACTACGTGTTCATCGACTGCCCGCCTTCGCTCGGGCTCCTCACCGTCAACGCCCTCGTGGCCGCGGCCGAGGTGCTGATCCCGATCCAGTGCGAGTACTACGCCCTCGAGGGCCTCGGGCAGCTGCTCAGCAACATCGATCTCGTTCGCTCGCACCTCAACACGGCGCTGCACGTCTCCACGATCCTGCTGACCATGTACGACGGCCGCACGAAGCTCGCCGACCAGGTGACATCCGAAGTGCGTCAGCATTTTGCGGAAACGGTCCTCAGAACGGTCATTCCGCGTAGCGTGAAGGTCTCCGAGGCCCCGGGATACAGCCAGACCGTCCTGGCGTACGACCCCGGCTCGCGCGGCGCGATGAGCTACGTCGACGCCGCCCGGGAGATCGCGGAGTACGGCGCTCGCACGGACGACGCGGACGCCGGCGGGTCGAAGTAGCGTCCGGGCTCGAGAGGGGACGAGATGGCAGAGCGCAGGGGTGGACTGGGCCGCGGCCTGGCCGCGCTGATCCCGACGTCGGCGGATCCGAACACGCCGACGAGGGGGCCGATGGCGGGCACTCCCTCCGACCTGCGCCCGATCGTCTACCCGGTGGCCGGTGCCGCCGACCGCCCGGAGCCGACACCGGCCGGCGCGGTCTACCGCGAGATCCCGCTGACGGCGATCCGCCCGAACCGGAAGCAGCCCCGCACGCAGTTCGACGAGGAACACCTCGCCGAGCTCGAGCACTCCATCCGTGAGTTCGGGCTGCTGCAGCCGATCGTCGTCCGGGAGACGTTCCCGGAGACCTACGAGATCGTCATGGGCGAGCGCCGGTGGCGGGCGGCGCAGCGCGCGGATCTGGAGGTCGTGCCGGCGATCGTGCGCCGCACGGACGACGACGCCATGCTGCGGGACGCGCTGCTCGAGAACATCCATCGCGTGCAGCTGAACCCTCTCGAGGAGGCAGCCGCGTACGAGCAGCTGCTCGACGAGTTCGGCGTGACGCAGACGGAGCTGGCCGACCGCATCGGCCGGAGCCGGCCGGTGGTCACCAACATGATCCGGCTCCTGAAACTGCCGGTGCCGGTCCAGCGGCGGGTCGCGGCAGGCGTGCTCTCCGCCGGCCACGCCCGTGCCCTGCTCGGCCTCGACGACATCGAGGCGCAGGAAGAGCTCGCGGCGCGGATCGTGGCGGAGGGGCTGTCGGTGCGGGCGACCGAAGAGGCCGTGATGCTGGCGCGGAACGAGCGCCGCCCGGGGAAGGCGCGCAAGGCCCGTGGGCGTCCGGAGCCGACGGTCGGGATGACCGCCCTCGCAGACCGGCTCGCCGATCGCTTCGACACGACGGTCAAGGTCGAGATGGGCGCGCGGAAGGGCCGGCTGGTGGTGGAGTTCGGGTCGGCCGACGACCTGGAGCGGATCGCCGGCCTGATCGAGCGGGCCTGACGCACTCCCTCCGGTAGGCCCGCCCGTGCGTTCCATGTGGACGGTCTTCGCCGACGACTGTCTCCGTGGGCCTCTGGGCGGGCAGCTGTCGGAGGCGTGGTGATGTGCGCCGGATACTGGCCGGGCGACTCTGTGGGGCGGCCGACCGCCGCCCCGGCACCTGCCCACTGACGGAGAACGACCCCCGTTCCGCCACCACGGATGCTGGCGTCGAGCCGATGCCTCGTCCGTGGTCTGCTCCGGAGCCGTGTGCGGATCGGAGGCGCCGACACCAGCGGGCCCGGACGCCATCCGCCCCGGCAAACGTTCGACCGTGCTGATGCCTCCGCGTTTCACGTGAAACACCGCGTGCTTCAGCGAAGGAGAAGGGCGCCCGGGCGAGGCAGGCTGCGCGACCCGCTCGATCCCATGGCCACTGAGGCGCTGTCGCACCCTCGGTCCGGCCGACGGGGTCGGCCTACCGGCGCCTGAGCGGCGGGCCGGGGATCCGCTACGCCCGCGCGACCGCCCGCTCGACGAGGGCAGTGAAGACGGTGCCCAGGTCGCTTCCTTCGGCGGCGACCGCCGTCGGCAGCAGGGAGGTGTCCGTGAGGCCCGGTGAGACGTTCACTTCGAGGATCTGGACGCGTCCGTCGGCATCGACGACTGCGTCCATGCGGGAGAGGTCCCGGAGGCCGAGAAGAGCGTGTGCCTCTAGGGCGGTGGTACGAAGCAGCGCGAGGGTCTCCTCCGGCAGGCGGGCCGGGCAGGTGAAGGTGGCGGCGCCCTGGGTGTAGCGGGCGCTGTAGTCGTAGACGCCGCCCGGGGCGTCGACCTCGACCGGTGCCAAGGCGCGCGGCTCGTCGCGGTCGTGCACGACCGACACGGCGACCTCGGTGCCCGAGACGAAGCGTTCGGCGAGGACGGTGTCGGCGTAGGCCAGGCAGCTGACCATCGCCGACGGCAGCTCGGCGGCGGAGCGGACGACCTGGGCGCCGAGGGCTGAGCCGCCCTGGTCGGGCTTCAGCATGAGCGGTAGCCCCAGGCGCTCGACCATCGCGTCGAGGACCGCCTGGGCGCCGAGCTCGCGGAACGTGGCGTGCGGGAGGGCCACCCAGTCCGGCGTGTTCAGACCCGCGCGCGCCAGCTCGGCCTTGGCCGTGGGCTTGTCCCAGGCCCGCCGGCACGCGCTCGCTGCGGTACCGACGAAGGGGATGCCGAGAAGCTCCAGGACGGCCTGGATCGCGCCGTTCTCCCCCTCTCCCCCGTGGAGAGCGACGATTGCGGCGTCGGGCTTCTCGGAGCGCAGGCGGTCGAGGAGGGCGCCGTCGGCATCCCACTCCCGGACGTCGTGGCCCGCGCCGCGGAGGGCACCCGCCAGGCGCCGTCCGGATCGCAGGGACACCTCGCGCTCGTGGGAGAGTCCACCCGCCAGTACGGCCACGATTCGATCGCTCACGCGGGCATTCTGCGCCATCGACGCGAGGCGAGCTGCAGCGGTGTTCCACGTGAAACAACGCGATCCCCGATGCGTCCGAGGCTGTGCCGCCCGTGAGGAACAGGACAGGCGGTCGAGGTTCGCGCCACGGGGACGAGTCGGTGGCTCGCCCTCGGAGTCCGAGCGGAGGCCGGGCAGCTGCCTGGCGGCGACGAGCAGGGTGTCGCCGCTCGCGCAGGTCGACCACGCGGCGTCGGGGCAACTTCGGCTCCCGGGGCAACGACCCACCCTGTTCTGCGACGGTGAGCGGCAGAGCGCCGAGCGCACCCAGCTGACCTACCCCGCGGCGGCCATGCGGTACACGGAGTGCCGGCTGACCCCGCTCGCGGCGTCGAGGACCGCGTGAGAACTGGCTGAGCCGGCTCAGCCTCCATCCACACTCACGTCAGGTCCACATGTCTCCGGTCGGCCAGGACGACATCGTGGCCGGCGGCCGCGGCGACGACTTGTCGAGTGCCTCCGAACGAGTGCGAGCGAGGCGCGGCCGGGTGGAACGGTGCGGTCGCCTCTCCGGTTCGAGTCCTGGGAAGGTCGTCGGCACGCCGATCGTCCGACATTCGCGGGCCGGGCGGGCGCGAGGACTGGCGGGCCGGGCGGGCGCGAGGACTGGATCAGGACGGCGGGCTCGCTCGGACTCCGTTCCACGTGAAACACCCGACGGGCCTGCGAGCGGTCCCGGTGAGGAAGGGCCAGTGCCGATTCCGACGCGCGACGGCGCTACCAACAGGCCCGCTGTTCCACGTGAAACACACCTTGCCGGCCCCGCAGGCGGCCTCCTGCCGGCCCCAGCTGATGCCGATGCGCAGCTGTCCCAAACGGCGAGCCCTGCCGTGAGAGAAGGCGTCCGCCGAGGGTGCTGACGATCGAGGACAGCCGCATGGCCACGGGCCCGACCGGTAGGCAGCGCACCCGGCCGGCGGCTCGACATCGCGGATGGTCATCGAGTCGGGCAAATGCTCGTCGCACCGCGCGCTGAGTCCTGCACCAGCCGCAGGGCGACGACGTACCCCACCGCGACGGGCAGCGACTCGACGAGCCCCGCCCGTCGCGAAGGACGGATCAGGCTGTGTCAGGCGCCGGGGTGTGCGCTCCCCGACGGAGCTCGGGCGCCGTGCCCGGCAGGCCGAAGGTCCGGCGGACCTCCAGCTCCGTCTCGATGACCGCCGCGAGCCGGCGGACGCCTTCGGTGATGCGTTCCGGCGTCGGGTAGCAGTACGAGAGGCGGAGCTGGCGGCTGCCGTAGCCGTCGGCGTAGAAGCCCGTACCGGAGGCGTAGGCGACCCGTGCGGTGACCGCACGCGGCAGCATCGCTTTGGCGTCGATGCCGTCCGGGAGGGTGACCCAGACGTAGAAGCCGCCGTCCGGGACCGTCCAGGTGCAGCCCTCCGGGAGGTAGGCCTCCAGTGCGGACAGCATCGCGTCCCGGCGCTCCCGGTACTGCTCGGTGAAGGTCTTCACCTGGGCCCGCCAGTCGTGCTTCTCCAGGTACCGGGACACGATCATCTGCGTGAAGCTGGGCGGGCAGAGGGTGGCCGACTCGGCGGCCAGGACCAGGCGGTCCCGCACCGCCGGCGGGACCAGCGCCCAGCCGACGCGCAGGCCCGAGGCGAAGGTCTTGGAGAACGAGCCGAGGTACACCACGTCCCGGTCGAGCGAGCGCAGCGCCGGGTACCGGGTGCTGCTGAACCCGAGCAGGCCGTAGGGGTTGTCCTCGACCACGCCGACGCCGTACTCCGCGCAGAGGTCGAGGATTCGCTGCCGCCGCTCGATCGCGAGAGTGACGCCGGCGGGGTTGTGGAAGTTCGGGATCGTGTAGAGGAACTTCGGGGTGATCCCCTGGGCGGCGAGAGTGCGCAGGGCCTCCTCGAGCAGCTCGGGGACGAGCCCCTCCGCATCCATCGCGACGTGGACCACGCGCGCCTGGTAGGCCGCGAAGCTGCCCAGCGCCCCGACGTACGACGGGCCCTCGGCGAGCACCACGTCGCCCGGGTCGCAGTACAGCCGGGTGACGAGATCGAGCGCCATCTGGGAGCCGACGGTCACGACGACGTCGTTCGGGTCGCCCTCGATCCCCTCCTCGCGCATGACCTCGCAGATCTGCTCGCGCAGCGACGGGACGCCCTGGGCGGAGCCGTACTGCAGGGCGACCTGGCCCTCACGGGCGACCAGATCGGCGATCTCCGCGGAGAGGGTGTCGAGCGGGAGGGCCGCCAGGTTCGGCATGCCGCCCGCCAGGGAGACGACCTCGGGCCGGCTCGCCACCGCGAACAGTGCCCGGATCTCGGAGGCGACCATCCCGGACGTGCGCGCCGCGAACCGCTCCGTGGGCGGGACGGGCACCGCTGCCGCCGCTGCCGCCCCGGTCCGCTCGACGGCGTCGGGGCGGTGCGGGGACGGCGGGATCGTCACGAGGGATCCTCCTGGTCGATGCCGGACGGTCACGCGGGCGCGAAGTCCGGGGCTGAGAATGACAGCTGAGTGTAACCAGGAAGGGTGTACCTCCTGCCCTTCGGCGAGGCTGGGGAACCGGTCGTCGTCGTCGGGGTGTCGGATTCGGGGGTTCTCGACCTACCATCGGACCGTCTTCGTGATCACGCGGGGGCCCACGACCACGCGGAACCCAGTGTGGACCGCCGGAGGTAGCACGTTGTCCTGGCACGTCGCGGCGGTCAATCTCGACAACCTCGGGGATCTCCCGAAGCGTTGTCGCTCCTGCGTCTTCTGGGAGCTCGCGCCGCACCTGGCGAAGCAGGCCGAGGACTTCGGCACGACGGAGCTCGAGAAAGAGGCCTGGGTCTCCGAGATCCTGCTCGAGTGGGGCTCCTGCGGGAAGATCGTCTACATGGGCGGGGCGCCCGCCGGCTACGTGATGTACGCACCGCCGTCGGCCGTCCCCCGCGCCACCGAGATGCCCACGGGCCCGGTGAGTGCAGACGCGGTCCTGCTGACCACCCTCCAGGTGATGCCGGAGTTCGCCGGCGAAGGGCTGGGGCGGATGCTCGCCCAGGCTGTGGTGAAGGACCTGACCCGCCGCGGCGTGAAGGCGATCGAGGCGTTCGGCGAGGCGAAGCCCGGCAGCGAGCCCGGCTGCGTCGTCCCCGCGGACTTCCTGCGCAGCGTCGGCTTCAAGACGGTCCGGCCGCACCCGCGGTGGCCCCGGCTGCGGATGGAGCTCCGCTCGGGGATCACGTGGAAGGAGGACGTCGAGCATGCGCTCGAGCAACTCCTCGGGACGATCACCATCCCGATGCAGGCCGCGGCCCCGGTGGGGCAGCCCGCACCCCGCGTCCCGGCTCCCGCCGGTGCGGTCGTACGCGCGATCTGAGGGCGCGCTGTGCGGCCCGCTGAGGGCCCGAATGACAAGCCTGTGAGTCAGGGGCCCGGGTGAGGGGAATATGCCGTTCCCGGGCCTGAGATCCCCGCTGAGGGGATCAGATGGCCTGAGTCTGGTTCCGGCCGATCTCGTGGGCCAGGACGTCCGAGAACGTGAAGGTGCCCGTCGGCTGGTCGTTCTGGCCGAGCAGGTACAGCCTCTTCACGGCGACGAGGATCCCCTCGGCCACCACGTCCCGGAACGCCGGGTCGGTCAGCTTCTGCCGATCGCCCAGGTGCGTGAGGTAGCCGATCTCCACCCGGACCGTGGGCATCCGGGTCAGCCGGAGCAGCTCCCAGGTCCGACCCTGGCTCCCGCAGTCCAGCATCGCGGTGCGGGTGAGCAGCTCGCGCTGGATCAGCCCGGCGAGCGCCTCCCCCACCGTCGAGGTGGCTCCGGAGCCGTTGCCGAAGTGGAAGGTCGCGAGGCCCTGCGCGTACATGCTGCGGTTCGCGTCAGTGTGAAGAGAAAGGACGAGATCGGCGTTCGCCTCGTTCGCGAACGCGGCCCGCTCGGCCTCGCCGGGGCAGGTGTCCTCGCGGCGGGAGAGCAGCGCCTCCATACCGGTGGCCGACATGCGCCCGACGAGTCTGCGGCCGAGATCCCACACGAGGTCGGCCTCGCACACTCCCGACGCCTGGACACCGCGGTCCAGCCCGCCGTGCCCGGGGTCGACGACGATCCGCTTGCCGCGCATCCGCGGCCCGGCCCGGCGGAGCAGCTCCTGCTCGCGCAGCAGGCCCGGTCGGCCGCCCGTGACCTTGCGGCCGAGCTGGCGCAGCGCGCGCAGCGTGGCGGGCCCGCAGACGCCGTCCGAGGCCATGCCGTAGTCGCCCTGAAAGGCCCGCAGCGCCTGCTCCGTGCGGTCGTCGAACACACCGGAGGGGCGACCCGGGTCGTAGCCCAGCTCGAGGAGCCGGGTCTGCAGCTGGCCGACGTCGTCCCCACTCATCGGCGCGGACACCAGGAGCGCCAGCATGCGGTCCCCGAGGGTCCAGCCGGCCTCGCGCAGCGCGCGGTAGGTGTCCGGGCCGACGATGCCGTCCGTGATGAGGCCGCGCCGCTGCTGGAAGGCCTGCACACCCTGCTCGACATCCAGGTCGAACTGGTCCTCGGCACCCGGGGCGCCGGCCGTCAGGAGGCCGAACCCTCGCAGCATGGTCCTGATCTCGACGACCGCAGTTCCACGGTCACCGCGGCGGAGCAGCTGCATGCACCCCTCGCTCGAAGCTCGTCACTGGCCCGGTCGTACCGGGTCCCGGCCGCCGACCATTGTGCCCTGCGCGGCCCCCGACGGAGGACAGCGGGGCGTACACGGGCGTGTCCCGGCCGTCAGCGGCCGGGACACGCGGCGAGCGGTGGGGAGGCCCGCCCGGCGGATCGGCGGGCGTGCCCGGGGATCGCCGAGAGGCCGTATCCCCTCCGGCCGGGGGCCGTGTCGCCCTCGGGCCGGGGGGCCGGATCCCCACAGGTGGCGACGATTCAGCAAGCGCCGCCGGGAGGGGACGGATCAGGCCAGGTAGTCGGACAGGTCCGACAGCAGTGCCGCCTTCGGCTTGGCGCCGACGATGGTCTTCACCGGCTGGCCGTTCTTGAACAGGATCATGGTCGGGATCGACATGACCTGGTACTGCTGGGCGGTCTTGCCGTTGGCGTCGATGTCCAGCTTGGCGACGGTCAGCGAGTCCTTGTGCTCCCCGGCGATCTCGTCGAGCACCGGCGCGACCATCTTGCACGGCCCGCACCAGGTCGCCCAGAAGTCGACCAGGACGGTCTTGTCGCTGTTGAGGACGTCCGCCTCGAACGAGGCGTCGGTGACGTCCACGGTGTTGTTGCCCATCGCGTACTCCTTGGTGAGGTGGGTGGGGATCAGTGCACGGAGGCCGCGACGTTCGCGGCGTCGGTTCCGTAGCCGCCGCCGGCGAGCTCCGGGGTGACCGGCTGCTCGGCCAGCCAGCGTTCGGCGTCGATCGCGGCGGAACATCCCGAACCGGCCGCGGTGATGGCCTGCCGGTAGGTGTGGTCCACGAGGTCTCCACAGGCGAACACGCCCGGGACATCGGTGTAGGTGGTGGGGGCCTGCGTCTTGACGTAGCCCG